>JAXMGQ010000002.1:0-270410 GCA_046347195.1 Steroidobacteraceae bacterium | reverse complement strand
GTTGAAGGGGTATCAGCAGCTCGTCGATGAGGGCCTGGTGGAGAAGCGCCGCGGCCTGGGCATGTTCGTGAGCGATGGCGCCCGGCGCCAGCTCATGGCCGGGGAGCGCGAGCGCTTCCTGAACGATGAATGGCCGCAGGTGCTCGCCGTCATCAACCGCCTGGGGTTCACCGCCGACGAGCTGTTCGCGCGCAAGCCCGCCGCCACCCCGCCGGCCTCACCGCCGCGCGGCCCGGACAACAAGAGTGAATGAGCAACCCATGACCGCCCTGATCACCGCCAAGGGTCTTGGCAAGCGTTTCGGCAAGTTCACCGCGCTCGACGATGTGAATTTCGCGATCGAGCCCGGCCGCATCGTCGGGCTCATCGGACCGAATGGCGCCGGCAAGACCACCGCCCTGCGTGCCATCCTGGGACTGACCCCGTACACCGGCGAGTTGCGGGTGTTCGGCCAGGACCCGTTCGAGGCCCGCGCGAAGATCATGCAGGACACTTGTTTCATCGCCGACGTGTCGGTCCTGCCGGGCTGGCTGAAGGTGTCGCAGAGCCTGGACTTCGTCGGCGGAGTCCATCCGAAGTTCCGGCGCGAGCGCGCGATGGCGCTGCTGTCGAAGACGCAGATCAGGCTCGACTCGCGCATCCGCGAGCTCTCCAAGGGCATGAAGACGCAGGTGCACCTGGCCCTCGCCATGGCGGTGGATGCGCGGCTCCTCGTGCTCGATGAGCCCACGCTCGGACTCGACATCCTGGCGCGGCGCGCGTTCTACGATGCGCTGGTGAACGACTACATGGACGAGACACGCACCATCCTCGTGACCACGCACCAGGTGGAGGAGGTGGAGAACCTGCTCACCCATGTCATGTTCATCGACCGCGGCCGCATCGTGCTCGATACGCCGGTGGAGGACATCGCCTCGCGCTACGTCGCCATCGCCGTGAATGCCGACCGGCTGGAGGCGGCGAAGGCCGCCCACCCCTTCTACGTGCGGCCGCTGATGGGCCGGAACATCCTGTATTACGACAACCCGCAGGACCCGGCGCTGGCGGGATTGGGCGAGGTGCACACCCCCACCATCGCCGACCTGTTCGTCGCCAAGCTGTCCCGAGGTGCCGCATGAACACCAACACCTTCCTGTGGCTGTTCCGCCGCGAGATCTGGGAAAACCGCGCCATCTGGCTGCTGCCCGCCATCGCCGGCGGGGTGCTGCTGTTCATCTGCCTGTTCGGCCACATCGACATCGACGACCTGCCGCGGCACCTGTCATCCGAGCAGCTTCGGGTGCTCGGGCCGCTGCTCATGGGCGGCATCGGCGCTGGCCTGTTCGTCATCATGAGCGTGTACACCTCCTGGTACCTGCTCGACTGCCTGTACGCGGATCGCAAGGATCGCAGCGTGCTGTTCTGGAAGTCCCTGCCGGTGTCCGACACCGAGACGGTGCTGTCCAAGCTCGCGATGGCGCTGCTGGTGATCCCGGCCATCTATCTTCTCGCCGCGGACATCACCGCGCTCGGCGCCACCTTCATCCTGTCGGTGAGGGGCGGCTCGACGCTGACCTTCGCCCTGTGGAACCCGCGCGACTGGCTGCAGCTGCAGATGCTCGGCGTGTACGCCATCCTGACCAGCGCGCTGTGGTTCCTGCCGGTGAGCGGCTGGTTCCTGTTCGTCTCCTCGTGGGCGAAGCGCGCCGTCACCTTGTGGGCGCTGCTGCTGCCGCTCGCCGCCTGTTACGTGGAGAAGCAGCTCTTCAACACCCGCCTGCTGTGGCAGGCGCTGACCTACCATCTCACGAACTACATGCCGGTGGCCTTCCGCGGCGAGGCGGGCTTCACGCGCCACACCGCCTTCGAGAACCAGACCCTGCTGACGCCGTCCTCCATCTTCGAGTTCATCGATCCGGCTGCCTTCTGCGGCAGCGCCGAGATGTGGACGGGTGTGATCGTGGGCGCGGCTTTCGTGGCGGGCGCCGTCTACATGCGCCACCGCCATGCGGAAGGCTGAATGATATAAGGGCGCGATGCCCCGCCATCGCGCCCTGAGCCTGATCACCGCCCTGTTGCTCGCCAGTCCCGTGGGGGCCGGCCCTTCGATGCCGGAGGGCACGGCCGGGCTGCCCCTGTGGCTGACGGCGAAGGACGAGAATCCGCTGCTTCGGGGGCTGTACCTCCCGATGCCCGCCGATGCCCGCCAGGACGATGCCCCGCGCTGGCAGGCGAGCCTGGCCGCCGAGAACACCGTGGACATCGAATCGCGCGACGGCGAGCGCCTGCACGTGGACGGAGAGGCCCTGCTGCTGCGCCTGTCCTGGGATGCACCGCTTCGAGGGCGCTGGCGCGGCCGCATCAGCGTGCCCTTGGTGCGCGACTCCGGCGGGTCCCTGGATTCGATCATCGACCGCTGGCATGGATGGTTCGGGTTGCCTCGCGGACAGAGACCCTTTGTTGCGCATGACCAGTTCGAGTACCGCTACCAAGGTCGCCAGCAGGTCAGCCTGACACGCTCCCATGAGGGCCTTGGAGACGTGGCGGCCGAAGCCGGCTGGTACTGGCGGCAGGATGCGCGATCCAGCGTCGCCCTGTGGGCAGGCCTCGAGGCGCCCACCGGCAGTGCCCGGGCGTTCACGGGAAACGGGGCCTGGGATGCCGCCCTGTGGCTGCACGCCGACTGGCGTGCCGGGCGTTGGCGCCTGGGCGCCGAGGTGGGCCTGCTGCGGCCCTTCGGCGATGAGCTGTTCGGCGGGCAGGCGCGCCGTCTCTCGGCCTTCGGCCGCACCGCCGTGGCATGGGCAGTCTCTTCCCGGTGGCAGCTGCAGGCGCAGCTCGAGGCGCAGTCCGCACGGTTGCACGACACCGGGATCAGGTTCCTGGGACCCGCGGCCATCGGCAGCCTCGGACTGTCACACCGGCTTGCCCGCCGATGGGTGGTGCAGCTGGGCTTCAGCGAGGACATTGCGGTGAACACCGCACCCGATGTGACCTTCTTGCTGTCCTTGCGCCGGGACGCGGTGGCGCGGTCCGCGCATTGACCGCCCCCGATGGCGGGCGCACTCTTCACGCCATGAGCCAGACCCCCGCCGACGATGCGCGCCTGCAGCGCGCCCTGGACACGATCAATGGCTTGCTGACCATCGGGGAGAGCGTCGAAGCCTGGGCCACGCAGCGCCGGCTGTTCGCCATGAAGCACCGGCGCGTGGTGCTGGTGGCGACCACCGGGCGTTTCATCGCCCTCACCCGCAAGTTCATCGGCGGCTACGACACCGCCGACATCCGCTGGCAGGACCTGAAGGAAACCCGCATCCGCGCCGGCATCTTCGGCGCCGATCTCACCGTCATCGCGCAGTCCAGCGCCGACCTCAACATCACCTCCGAGGTGAACCGCGTGTGGACCTACACCGGCCTGCGCAAGGACCAGGCGCAGTCGCTGTACCGGATCTGCCAGCAGCACGACCAGGCTTGGCGCGAGAAGCGGCGCATCCGCGAGCTCGAGGAGTTGCGCGCAAAATCCGGCGGCGTGCAATTCGGTCCGCAGGCCTTCTCCGGGTCTGGCGCCGCGCCGGGAAACGGCCCGGGTATCGAGGCGGGCCCGGAGTCGGAAGCGACGCGGCGCCTGCGGCAGGCGCGCGAGATGCTCGAGGCGAAACTCATCTCCGATTCCGAGTTCGAAGCCATCAAGGCGAAGATCGTCTCCGGGCTGTGAGCCCGGGCTGTGTGCCGGGGCGGTGAGGCCGGGCGGTTGCCCGCCCGGCCCTCGCGCCATTGCTCCTCAGTCCTCCGATCCGTCACGACCGTCATGCGTGATGCGCGCCGGGCTGCAGGTCGCCGCGGTGAGGGTCACCTGCACCGTGGCCGTCTTGGTGGGATCCTCCACCGAGGTGGCCGTCACCGTGCCGGTGGCCGGTGTCGTGGCTGCGCTCAGCACACCGCGCTTGTCGATGGTGCCGATCGCGCCGCTCACGCTCCAGGTGACGCCCTGGCTCGAGTTGCCCACGTGCGCACGGAAGCGCGCATGCGATCCGGTGCTCAGCGTGACCGCCGAGGGGTTCACGCTCACCGTGATGGCGCTGGAACCACCGCCGCCGCTGCTGGGCGGGGTCGCGTTCACCGTCACCACGGCGCTCGCCGACTTGGTGCCATCCTGTACCGAGGCCGCCGACACGGTGCCCTGGCCGGCCGTCAGCGCCGTGAACAATCCATTGGCGCTGATGCTGCCCAACGTGGCCGGCGTCACCGTCCAGGCGACACCCGCGGTGGAGTTCTTCACGGTCGGCGTGAACTGCACCGTGCCACCCACGGCCAGCGAGGCATTCGCCGGCGACAGTGTGACGCTGACAGCCGCCGTGGCGCTGGTCAGCGTGCCGATGAGGTACTGCGCTTCCATCGCCACCGCACTGCTGGAGTGCCCGATGTTCGCGAAGGCCGCGGTGCCATCCTTGCCGCAGTAGGCGACCATCGAATTTCCACCGGGATGGCTGCTGATGAAGTTGGTGAAATCGTACACCTTGCTGGTGTTGAGGATCATCCAGCAATCATTTGCCGTGGCATGTGCCTGCACATCGGCCAGCGTGTAGGTGGCGCCCTGCGCGTGCGCGAACCCCGCGCCGAGCAGCGCGCATGAAGCGATCAGTTTCTTCATTTCGTCTCTCCTGTTCATGAGGTCGACAATCGACGCCGCGCAGTAGGCGACCGGAGAGAGGCACGCGCAACCTGTCGTCGGGTAAAGACCCCTGTCGGTGATCGGGGACGATCCGGCGCTGTTGGCGCCACCCCGGCGCCACGCGCTGCGGTGCGTGCGAAAGCGCGCGCGAGCCTGGAAATTCCCGTGCGAATGACACTGCAGGCAAGGCAAGCGCGGATGCACGCTGTCGCCCACAGCAGGCGTATCGGATCAGCGACAGGAGAGAACCATGCCTATCGGATCAACGCATCGACGGCGGAAGATCTTCGCATCCGTACCAACTGCCGGAGGCGGAATTGCGCACGCACGGTGTCACGCGCATGGTGGTGGATGCCGCGGACGCCGGGAGCCGACGCCCGCGGCGGGGTTCAGCCGATGAGGTTGGCGAAGTAGCTGTGCTGCAGCCGGTTGATCGGGTCGGTGCGCTTGCGCAGCGAGCGGAACAGCTTCAGCCGGTCACCGAAGGCCTTGGCCACGTGCTGTGGCTGCAGGGCCCGCGTCTGGTTGAACGAAGGTGATCCGCCGGCGGCGGAGGCGAACTCGTTGAAGTCGATCAGGAAGTCGTCCCAGCCCGCATCCCCCGTGGAGGAGGGCTCGAGCGTGAAGGACGGACCGTCGTAGCTCAGCGAGAACAGCGAGCCGCGGTCGCGGTGCAGCCGCGAGCCGTTGTGCACCAGGTTGCTGCGGTAACGATGCTGCCGGTAATAGGCGTTGCAGAAGGCGAAGTATTCGGCGAGCAGCCGTGGGTAATCCTGCTGCGGGAAGGACCACAGGCTGTAGGTGTGCCGCGCCTTCCAGGACTCGCGCGGCAGCTCGCGCATCCACTCGTGCGCGTACATGACGACCCCGCGTGCGGCGCGGTCCAGCGTCGCGGTGGCCGCGCGCTGCATGCCCGAGAGCACCAGGTGTTTCAGGCCCGGCACCGCCAGCACGCCGCCGACGCTCGAGCCAAAGGCGGGCAGCACGTTCTTCATCACCGAATTGCGGATCTGCCAGATTCCCGAGCGGCTGATGCTCGCCTCCTCGTCGGGGACGCGGCGCTCCACGGTGATCCGGTCGCTGAAGGGGAAGAGCTGCAGCCGGATCGCGCCTGGCTCCGACACGATGGAGGAGAATCGCGCGGCGAATTCCCGCACGCTGTGGCTCTGGTAGGCGATCTTCACCGGCACCATGTCGCGCAGCTTCAGCACGACCTCGCAGGCCACCCCCAGCAGGCCGAAGCTCGAGCGCAGCACGCGCATCATGTCAGGCTCACGCTCGGTGACCGTCATCACCTTGCCTTGCGGTGAGACCAGGCTGATCGCCGAGACGCAGGAGGACATCTGTGCCATGCCGTCCGCGAGGGAAGCCTGCGGCAGCGTGGTCGTGGCGATGGCGCCCAGGGAGATGTTGGCGATCTCCGGCGTCAGCGGCAGCTCCAGCCCGCGCTCGGCCAGGGTCCGCACCAAATCGCCTACCCGCACGCCGGCCTGCGCGCGCACCAGGTTGCCCTCGATCTCGATGATGCGGTTGAGATTCTGCGTGTCGAGCGTCGTGCCGCCGTCCCCGCCCACGCAGCGCGTCTGCGAGTAGTCCGCGCCCATCGGGCGCAGGGGCGAGGGATAGGACTTCCTGTTCTGCAGGATGGCTGGGATGTCCTCGGCGCGCTTGGCGCGCAGGATCATGCGTGGACGACGAAAGACGCCTGATGTGTCCGCGCGTGACGGACGATCGACCTTCGAAACCATGCGCTTCCCCCCGGAAGTAATGGGTTGGTCAGGAATACTTCGCTGTCGGGGGGCAAGACTCGTGCGAATCGACTGGCAACCCCGCTATCGTGGGACCCCTTGCGGAAGCCCTGTAGACCGGTGGCTTTGCGTCCCCGCCTTTCGGCGGGTTTGCCCTTGGAACAGCGGCCTCAATATGCGGGCAGGCGCACGCCCGTGTAAAGGGGGCGGGTGGCCGCATTGCCCCGCCCGACGTGCGAGTCGAGACCTGCGTCACAGTCCGCTGCTGCCGGGGGCAGTCAGCCCATCAGCAGGACGGCTTCGGTCTGCTCCAGCGCCGCCGGGGTGCCGTACAGCACCACCACATCGCCTTCCTTGAACACCATCTGCGGGGAGGGGTCGCGCCCGACGATGCCTTCACGGCGCACGGCGTTCACCGAGGCCTTGGCGCCGCGCGCCCGCACATCGGCCAGCGTGCGGCCCACGGCCCAGCCATCGGGCGGCAGGATGACGCTGGAGAGCTCCTCGCGGAACGCATCAGGGGCCTCCCGGAACGCGGGATCCTCGCCCCGGAAGGTGTGGTGCAGCAGCCGGTAACGCTGGCTCCTGATGTTGTCCACCGTCCTGATCACCCGCGAGACCGGAACCTTCAGCAGCACCAGCAGGTGCGACAGCAGCATCAGGCTCGCCTCGAAGGTTTCAGGCACCACCTCGGTGGCGCCTGCCTTCTGCAGGTCCGCGAGCCGCGCATCGTCCTGCGTGCGCACCAGCACCGGCACGTCCTTGCGCAGCTTGCGCGCCGCGGCGAGGATCTGCAGCGATACGGCGGGGCTCGCGAAGGTGATCACCACGCAGCTAGCCTGCGCCAGGCCCACGTTCTCGAGCACCTCGGCCTGCTTGGCATCGCCGTAGATCACCGGTTCACCGGCCTGGCGGCCGGCGCGGATCCGCACCGGGTCGAGGTCCAGCGCGATGTACTCGAAGCCCGTCTGCTCGAGCACGCGGGCGATGTTCTGGCCGACGCGGCCGAAGCCGCACAGGACCACGTGGTCGCGCCCGGCGAGCGCGCGTGTCGCCTCGGCCTCCCGGCCCATGTCGTGCCGCGGCCCGCTCTCGCGCAGCACCAGCCGCGTGATGCGGCGGTTGTGACGGATGATCAGCGGCGAGATCACCATGCTCACGACCGTCGCGGCGAGCAGCGGTTGCACGATCTGCGGGTCGAGCAGGCTCCGTTGCAGCATCAGCGTCAGCAGCGCGAAGCCGAACTCCCCGCCCTGCGAGATCACCACGCCGGTGCGCGTCGACTTGAACCAGCTTCCGGTGACGGGCTTCGCCACCAGCGCCACGACCGCGGTCTTGACCAGGATCATGGCGAGCAGGATCAGCGTGACCAGCGGCAGCTGCCGCAGCAGCAGGTCGATGTCGAGCAGCATGCCGATGGTGACGAAGAACAGGCCGATCAGCACGTCGCGATAGGAGCGGATGGTCGCCTCGACCTGGTGGCGGAACTCGGTCTCGGCCAGCATCATGCCGGCCATGAAGGCCCCGAGCGCCAGCGACAGGCCCACCGCCTGCGTCGCCCAGGCGGAGGCCAGCGCGACCAGCAGCACGGCGAGGGCGAACAGTTCGGTGGAGTTGGCGGCCGCGATGGCCATGAACAGGGGCCTCAGCAGCCAGCGGCCCGCCGCCAGCACGATGAGCAGCGCGACCGCGGCGCCCGCCACCGCGCCCAGCAGGCGTCCGGGGGTTCCGAACGTGCCGCCGGCGCCCAGTGCCGACACCAGCGCGAGCAGCAGGGTGAAGGCCAGGTCCTGGAACAGGCAGATGGCCACGGCGAGCCGCCCATGCGTGCGGTTGTTCTCGGATTGCTCGGTGAGCTGCGCGACGATGATGGCCGTGGAGGACATGGCCACCGCGCCGCCCGCCACCGCCGCGACGAATGGGTCGATGCCCAGCGCCAGCACCATGAAGCCCGCCACCACCGCCAGCGTGACGAGCACCTGGGCGCCGCCCACCCCGAACACCTCCCAGCGCATCGCCACCAGCCGGGGCAGGGAGAATTCCAGCCCGAGCGTGAACACCAGGAACACGATGCCGATGCCGGCGAGGAGCTGGGTCGTATCGTTGTTCTCGGCGAGTCCCAGCGCGTGCGGCCCGAGCAGCATGCCCACCAGCAGGTAGCCGATGATGCCCGGCAGGTGGAGCTTGCGGACCAGCGCCACCACGCTCACCGCGGCGGCGAGCAGGATCAGGATCTGCAGCAGGGCATCGTGTTGGTGCATGTCTGGCCTTCGACGGTAGACGCTCGGGACCTTCCAGGCAATCACTGCTAGCATGCACGCCGATGCAAGCGGCTGCCGCGTCGATCACCATCAGCAGCGCGGACCGGGGACACCGGCTGTCCATCGCCGGTCCCTGGCGGCTGCCGGCGCTCGAGAATCTCGAATCCTGCCTGGAGCAGCTCCCGCGGCCGCTCGCCGACGTGGAGTGCGACTGGTCGGCGGCGACCGAGGTGGACCTCGGGGCGGCCTGGGTGGTGCTGCAGCGGCTGCGTGAGCGCGGCGCCACGCGCATTTCCCATACCGGCCGCCCGCCGGAACTCCTGGGCCTGCTCGACAGCCTGCGCGAGCAGCGCGATGCGCCGGGGTACCCGGCCGAGGAGACGAGCTGGGCGATCGAGCGGGTGGTGAGCCTCGGTCGCTGGTCGGTGCTGCAGGTGGGCATGGCGCGGGAGGCCGTGGAGTTCTTCGGCCGCATCTTCGCGGTGTTCGGCGATGCCTTGCGGCGCCCCCGCGCCCTGCGGCTGAACTCGGTGACGCGCTTCGTCTACGAGACCGGCATCACCGCCATCCCCATCGTCTCGCTGATCGCCTTCCTGATCAGCGTGATCGTCGCCTATCTCGGCGCCCAGCAGCTCACCAAGTTCGGCGCCGAGATCTTCGTCGTCGACCTCGTGACCGTGGCGGTGCTGCGCGAACTGGGGGTGCTGCTCACGGCCATCATCGTCGCCGGCCGCTCGGGCTCGGCCTTCGCCGCCGAGATCGGCGTCATGCAGATCAACGAGGAGACCGATGCGCTGCGTTCCATGGGCATGAACCCCATCGAGCTGCTCACCGTGCCCCGCATCCTGGGGCTGATGATCGCGCTGCCGCTGCTCACCATCATCGCGGATGCCATGGGCCTCGCCGGTGGCGGCCTGCTCTCGCTGCTGCAGCTCGACATCCCCTGGCCGCAGTTCACCCAGCGCATGAAGGAATCCATCGCGCCCACCACCTTCTGGGTGGGCGTGCTGAAGGCGCCGGTGTTCGCCTTCCTCATCGCCATGGTGGGCACGTACCGGGGCATGCAGGTGCGCGACTCGGCGCGCGAGCTCGGGCGCCTGACGACGGTGGCGGTGGTGCAGTCCATCTTCCTCGTGATCCTGGCCGATGCCCTGTTCGCCATCCTGTTCGTGCAGCTGGACATCTGATGGCCGGCGAGGCGACAAGGGGCGGGGGGGCAAGGGACGAGGGGACGGCGGGGGAGGTGCCGGTGGGCGAGCCCATCATCCGGGTGCGAGGCCTGACCAACCGCTTCGGCCCGCAGGTGGTCCACCAGGGCCTGGACATGGAGGTGCGCGAGCACGAGATCTTCGGCGTGGTGGGCGGCTCGGGCACGGGCAAGTCCGTGCTGCTGAGGACGCTGCTGGGCCTGCAGATCCCCGCCGCCGGGAGCGTGGAGCTGTACGGGCGGGACATCCATCGGCTGAACCGCGGGGAGCGGGTGGAGCTGATGCAGAACTACGGCGTCACCTTCCAGCACGGCGCGCTGATCAGCTCGCTCACGGTGGCCGAGAACATCCAGCTGCCGCTGCGCGAATACCTGCAGCTCACCACCGCGGAACTCGATGACCTCGTGGAGCTGAACCTGCGGCTGGTGGGCCTGCCCATGGAGGCCGCGGACAAGTTCCCCTCGCAGCTCTCGGGCGGCATGATCAAGCGGGCCGCGCTGGCGCGCTCCCTCGCGCTGGAGCCCAAGCTCCTGTTCCTGGACGAACCCACCGCGGGTCTGGATCCCATTTCCGCCGCCGCCTTCGATACACTACTGGTGTATCTTCGTTCGCACCTGAAGCTGACGGTGGTGATGATCACGCACGATCTCGATACCCTGTTCCGCACCTGCGACCGGATCGGCGTCATCGTCGAGAAGCGCATGGTCACGGACACCCTCGACGGACTGCTGAAGAGCCGGCAGCCCTGGATCCACGAGTACTTCCACGGTCCGCGGGCACGCGCGGCGGTGGCGGCGCACGAGCCGCAGGCGGACGCACATGGATAGGGACGCGAACTACCTGGCCGTCGGCGCCTTCGTGCTGCTGGTGATCGCCATGGGCGTCGTCTTCGTGCTCTGGTACACCGAGCACCAGGACAAGCGCCAGTACAACCACTATGAGGTCTACTTCCAGGGCTCGGTCAGCGGCCTGAACGAGGGCAGCCCCGTGCGCTTCCTCGGCGTCAACGTCGGCCGCGTCATGAAGGTGGCGGTGGATCCGCAGGAACGCAACCGCGTGCAGGTGGTGGCCGACATCGACTCCTCCGCGCCCATCGATGGCCGCACGCTCGCCTCGCTGAGCCTGCAGGGCGTGACAGGCCTCCTGTTCATCGACCTGGAGCAGGACCATGCCGCCGATGCGCCGCGCGAACTGAAGCAGGGCCAGCGCTACCCGGTGATCCGTTCCAAGTCCTCCGACTTCGACAAGCTGCTCTCCGCGCTGCCGGTGCTCGCCGGGCATGCGGACGAGATGATCGGCAAGGTGAACCTCGCGCTCAACGAGCAGAACCTCAAGGCCTTCTCCGAGACCCTGCGCAACGCGCAGCTCGCCAGTGCGAAGATGGTGCACACGCTGGAGGGGATGGACCAGATGGCCACGCAGATGCGCGAGGCGGCCGACGAGGTGGACCGCATGTCCACCAGCATCCGCGGCATCAGCGACCAGGCGGCCCCGAGCGTGGGGAAGATCCTGGAGCGGGCGCGCGAGCTCACCGAACACATGGCCGAGACCTCGAAGCACCTGGACGAGTTCGTCGCGCAGAACCAGAAGGGCGTGGCCCGCTTCACCGACCGCGGCCTGCCCGAGTTTGAGCGGCTGCTGCGCGAAGGGCGCGAGGCGGCCAAGGACATCCGCGAGCTGTCGCGGAGCCTGAAGCAGAATCCCTCCCAGCTCATCTACGAGCCGAACTACCGGGGTGTCGAGGTGCCGCGATGAGTCGTTCCCCGGGGATGTCGTTCGCCTTGGCCGCGCTGGCCGGGTTGGCCGCGCTGGCCGGGTTGGCCGCGCTGTCCGGCTGCTCCGCTTCGCTGTTCCAGAGCAAGCTGCCGCCCACGGCGACCTACGTGCTCGCGGCACGCGCCGGCGGGCCCGCGGCGGCGGGCGCTGCGGCCGTTGCGCCCCTGCCGGTGGACCTGGCGGTGCTCAAGCCGCGCATGGCGCCCGGCCTCGGAGACCGAGCGCATTGCGGCGCTGTATCCGGACCGCCGGCTCGAGTTCTATGCCGGCGCGAACTGGAGCGGGACGCTGGACGATGTGCTGCAGGCGCTTACCGTGCAGTCCTTCGCCCGCCGTGGCGTGCTGCGCAATGTCAGCGGGGAGTCCACGCGGTTCTACAACACGCACTGGCTGGAGCTGAACGTCGAGGACTTCCAGGCCGAGTACCGCACCGCCGGCGCCCCGCCCACCATCCACGTGCGCATCTCCGCACGACTGGGCAGTGCTGCCGACCACGCGGGCCTCGGCCACTACGAGGTGCAGGCCGAGCATCCTGCGAGCGCCGACCGGCTCGGGGCGATCGTCGAAGCCTTCGAGCTGGCCGCAAACGATGCGATCGGGCAGATCATCACGGCCGCGAGCGCAGATCTCGGGCAGCGCCCGGGCGCCGCCTCACCCTGAAGGGTCGTCCGCGCTGTCGCAGCCCTCGTCCCCGGCGAGGTCGCGGTCTTCCAGGGCATCGCGGATCTCTCCGCCATCGAAGTCCGCGGCCGGATCATCCGCCGCCCGCTTCGCGGCCCGCCATTTCGCCGCCGCATTGGCCGGCGGTGTATCCGGCAGGTGGCTCGCGGGCGCATCGCTCGCCGGGAAGGTTTCCTCGAGGGACTCATCCACCGATCGCTGTGTGCCAGTGTCTTTCATGATTGGACGGTAGGAGCTTGCGGTCCGTCGACCCAGTGGAGGCTGGCGGTGGTCTTGGGTCGGCGTCGTCCTACGAAAGGGCGCATTGACGCCGATCCCTCTTGCTTTGACATCGGTACCGTCGTGTATTACAATCTGTAATACAGAACATCCAGGTGGATCATGGCGACTCGAACCGTACGATTCGATGAAGAAACCGAAAAGATCCTGCAAGAGGTGCGAGCGGCGACCGGCTGGCCGATCTCCGAGGTTCTGAAGCGCGGCTTGCATGCTGTGCAGGTGTTGCTGCGGCAGGAAGCTGTACAGTCGCCGTACGATGTATACGACGAGCTGGATCTTGGCCCGGGGGGATATGCGATCGCATCCTCCGCCAATTCCAGAGAAGGCGTGAAGGCGGCATTGAAGAGAAAGCTCGGCCGATGATTCTGGTCGACACGGGGCCGCTGGTGGCGCTGTTCGATCCAAAGGACGAGCATCATGCGCGATGCCGAAAAGTACTCAAAGGCATCAAGGAACCACTCAGCACCACCATCCCGGTCTTGACGGAGGCTTTCCATATCCTGGAACCCGGCAGCATCGGCTCGGACCGGCTGCGTGATTTCATCGGCCGAGGAGCCTTATCCGTCTGGGATCTGGATGGTTCATCTCTTCCACGAGCCTTTGAGCTCATGGAAACCTATCGAGATCACCCCATGGATCTTGCCGACGCCTCGTTGGTCGTCGCCGCCGAAATGCTCGAGACGAACAAGATTTTCACCATCGATCGCCGTGATTTTGAGACCTACCGTGTACGTCGTGGCCACCGGCATCTCTCGCTGGAAATCGTCGGCTAATCTCGAGCCGAGTCCAGCTCCGTCCCCACTTCCAGCCACTTCGCCTCGGTCCGTTCCAGCAGTGCGGTGAGCTCCGCCCGCTTCGCGCCGAGCTGTCTCGCCTCCGCCGCGCGTGAGAGCTCGTGCATGCCGGGACCGGCCAGCGAGGCATCGAGGCGCGTAAGTTCCGCCTGCAGCCGGGCAAGCTTTTCCTCGAGCTTGATCAGTTCGCGTTGCAGCGTCGCCTTCTGGCGCTGAGGGTTCGGCGGGGCTGCAGTGCCCTCGGCCGTGTGCTTCGGCTTTGGCGGCGCTGCGGCGGGCTCCGGCGGCCTGGACTGTTTACCGCGATCCTTGAGCCAGCGCTGATAATCTTCCAGATCGCCCTCGAAGGGCTGCACCCGGCCATCGGCCACGAGGTACAGCGAGTCCGCCACCATCTTGATCAGGTGCCGGTCGTGCGACACCACCACCATGCCGCCCTCGAAACTTTGCAGCGCCACGGTGAGCGCATGACGCATCTCGATGTCCAGGTGATTGGTGGGCTCATCCAGCAGCAGCAGGTTGGGCCGGCGCGCCACGATCAGTGCCAACGTCAGCCGCGCCTTCTCGCCACCGGAGAACACGCCGATGGGCTCGAACACGCGATCGCCGGAGAAGCCGAAGCTGCCGAGGTGGTCGCGCACCGCCTGCTCCTCGCAGCGCGCGTAGTCGGGGCCGCCGAGATTGCGCACATGCCAGAATGCGCTCTCCGCCGCGTTCAACTGCTCGAGCTGCTGCTGCGCGAAGTAGCCCACCGCGAGGTCCGGCGAGGCGATGCGCTGCCGACAGCGGCGCGGTCTCGCCGGCGAGGAACTTGGTGAAGGTGGATTTGCCGGCGCCGTTGATCCCCAGCAACGCGATGCGGTCCTGCGGACCGATGGACAGGTTGATGCCGCCGACGATGACGCGATCGCCATAACCGCAGCCGGCCTCGTCCAGGGTCAGCAGCGGGCGTGGCGTCTTGGCCGGCCTTCTGAATTCGAACTCGAAAGGGCTGTCGACGTGCGCCGGCACGATGCGCTCCATGCGCTCCAGCATCTTGATGCGGCTCTGCGCCTGTCGGGCCTTGGTGGCCGAGGCGCGGAAGCGGTTGATGTAGGAGGTGATATGCGCGATCTGCCGCTGCTGGCGGGCCAGCAGGCTCTTCTGCTGCGCCAGCTCCTCGGCGCGCTTGACCTCGAACTGCGAGTAATTGCCCGAGTAGGCGCGGATGGCATGGTTCTCGATGTGCAGCACCCGGCCGATCACGGCGTCCAGGAAATCCCGGTCATGCGAGATCATCAGCAGCGTGCCGGGAAAGCCGCGCAGCCAGTCCTCCAGCCACACGATGGCATCGAGGTCGAGATGGTTGGTGGGCTCGTCCAGCAGCAGCAGGTCAGCGCGCGAATTCAGCGCCCGTGCCATGGCCAGGCGCACCCGCCAGCCGCCGGAGAACTCCCCGACCAGACGATCATCGTCGGAGGTCTTGAACCCCAGGCCATGCATGATGGACGCGGCACGCGCCTTGGCGCGGTAACCGTCGATGGCCAGGAGCTCGGCGTACAACTCCGCAAGCTCCATCGCGCGGCTCTCGTCGGCCTCGGCCTCCGCGATGCGGCCCATCACCTGCCGCAGTTCGGTGTCCCCGTCGAGCACGAATTCGATGGCCGGACGGTCGACGGCAGTGATCTCCTGCTCCACCACCGCGATGCTGAGATTGGCGGGGACCTCGATCTCGCCGCGGTCGGGCGCGAGTTCACCGCGGATGGCGGCGAACAGGCTGGACTTGCCCACGCCGTTGGCGCCGGTCAGGCCGACGCGATCGCCGCGGAAGATGATGAAGTTGACCTGCTCGAACAGCGGTTCGGGACCGCGCCGCAGGGTGAGATCCCGAGCCGAAAGCATGACTGAATTCTACGGGACCAGGAGAATTCTGACGTCACTTTATTTCCGGAATCCGGTCTTATCTGGCGAGCTTTGCCTGCCGGCGTCAGCCGGTATTGTTGGCGGCCACATCGTTGATCAGTTCGATGGCGGGCCAGTCCCGCAAGGCGCGCGGAATGCCGATGCCCAGGCCGCGATAGGGCAGGATGTGTACCGCATGCTCGGTCAGCGTCGGGTTGCGCCGGTTCGTGGCGCCGTTGCGAATGGCCTCGACGTTCAGACTGTCAGGCAAATGCCCGGGGCTGATGAGCTCCACTCGATCGGTAAACACCATGAGTCGGATCGACGCGCTGGTGAAGTAATCGCGGTGGATCAGCGCATTGACCAGCAGCTCTTCCAGCGCCTGTTCCGGAATCTCCAGTTGCCCCAGCGTGTTGAAGCCTCGCTCGCCATGCACATGTCGCAAATTGCGGCGGAGAAAGGAGAAGCTGTCTCTGAATTGTTCGGACAGCGTGCCGCCGATGTCCTCGCTGTCCAGATAGCGGGCGGCGTGCAACTGCGTAGCGGGAAAGGCCACGGCCTTGATCTCGATGCACGGGCGGGCGTACATGCTGAGAAGCAGCGTTGCCCAGCAACTGGTTCAGCGGGCGTACCGCTGCAGCATCCAGTCCCGTGATTGAACCGTCATCGGTCACGCCAAGAAACAACCGGCCGCCTCCGCTGTTGGCAAAGGCAGCCAACTCGGTAGCCAGGCCGTCGACATTACTGGCGTCGCGCTTGAACTGATGACGGCTATCTTCACCGCGTGCCAGCAGTTGGAGCAGTTCGGCTTTGTCCATCGCAACGCCATCCCTTGCTCGTCAACCAGTTTGCCGTCTCTAGATTCGCGCGCGTTGCGTCGCCCGCACCAGCAACTCGTTCAAGCGCGTCTGCCATCCGGGACCCGTTGCACGGAATCGGCTGATGACGTTCTTGTCCAGTCGCAGGGTGATGCTGACGCGACTGCCGCTACCCGCCGGGCGACCGCGGAACGGCTTCATGCTCTTGAATTCCTCCTCAGTCGGTTCGTATGTATCCTCATCGGCCGCGATACCGCGAGCAATCGCCCGCTCTTCCGCTGCTGTCGGCAGTATCAGGCCTCCAGGACTCATACGTCTGGCGCGCCTAGTGATCTTGCTTCGTTTTTTCATACCACCTGATCTCACGTTGGTTCGCCTTGCGCAAGCTGATGACCCTGACCCGATCTTCGCGATGAACAAAGACGACACAGTGAAGTCGTTTGTCCGTGGTGCCGAATCCAATCATCCGGGGCTCGCCGTGGTTACGGCGCGTATCGGGCATGGTGATCATCGTTTCCCAATCCAGCCGCGCGGCCATTTCCAGTGACACGCCGTGTTTCGAACGATTGGTTTCGTCCTTCGCTGCGTCGAACTCGACATCCATGTCGAATATCCTTGCGTCGTCTATTAAACGTCACTACGTTTAGTCTAGCAGGGGTGCGTGCGGCTGTCTCGCGCCAAATCTGGATGATTCGCTCACTTTCAAAGCGGATGCTCCACCGTGGTTGGCTCCAGCCAACAGCCAATTCAGATTCAGTGTGAGATCAACCCGCGCCGAGCGCGGTACGAGGGGTGGCGCAGAGCGCCGCGAAATGTCCCGCTCCGGAGCGCTGCGCGAGCATGATCTCCAGCAGCCGGTCGGCCTCGAGCACCTCGCCGAACAGCCGGCCCTGCGCGAGGAAGCAGCCATGCTTGCGCAGGAACTCGAGCTGCTCGCGGGCCTCCACGCCTTCGGCGACCACCTCCATCTCCAGGCTCTTGCCCATGTCGATGATGGTGCGGACGATGGCGGCATCGTCCGAGTCCACGGCCACGTCGCGAACGAAGGACTGGTCGATCTTCAAGGTGCTGATGGGGAACTGCTGCAGGGCGGACAGCGAGGAGTAGCCGGTGCCGAAGTCGTCGATGGCCAGGTGCAGCCCCATCGAATACAGCTCGTTGAGCAGCCGCACGGTGCGCTTCGGGTCGGTCATCAGGGTGGTCTCGGTGACCTCCAGCTCGAAGCAGGTGGGAGAGACGTCGTGCTTGCGGAACACCGCGCGGAACCGGGAGATGAAGCCCGTCTGCTTGAGCTGCCGCAGGCTCAGGTTGATGGACACGCGCCCCGGTTGGGGCACCTGCTTCTGCCAGGCCCGGTAGTCGCTGCAGGCGCGGTTCATCACCCATTCGCCGATGTCCAGGATCAGGCTCGTCTCCTCGGCCAGCGGGATGAACTGCGAGGGAGAGATGTCGCCGTAGCCGGGCAGGCGCCAGCGCAGCAGCGCCTCGGCGCCGATCACCCGCCCGTCGCGCAGGTCGACCTTCGGCTGGTACAGGATGATCAGCTCGTCGCGCTCGAGCGCGCGGCGCAGCTTGCTCTTGAGCATCAGGCGCTCGACCGCGGCAGCATTCATGTCCGGCACGTAGAAGGCGTGGGAATTGCCGCCGTTCTGCTTGGAGTGGTACATGGCGGCATCGGCGTTGCGGATCAGGTCGATGACGTTCTCGGCATCGTGCGGGCAGATGGCGATGCCGATGCTGGCGGTGAGGTATACCTCCTCCTGGTTGACGTAGAACGCGCGGCCGATCTCATCGAGCAGCGAGCGCGCGAGCGTCCCCAGCGAGGCGCGGTTGTCCACGTCCGCCGGCAGGCCGTCGATGAACATCGCGAACTCATCGCCCGCGAGCCGGCCGATGACCATGTCCTTGCTCAGCGTGCGGGTCAGGCGCTCGCTCAGCACCTCGAGAGTCCGGTCGCCGGCGGCATGCCCGAAGGTGTCGTTGACCTCCTTGAAGCGGTCGAGGTCGAGGTACAGCAGCGCCACGAGGCGCTGGTTGCGCCGTGCCCGTGCGATGGCCTGTTGCAGCAGGTGCTGGAACTGCATGCGGTTGGGCATTTTCGTGAGCGTGTCGTAGCGCGCGAGATAGCGGATGCGCCGCTCGGCGCGCTTGCGCTCGGTGATGTTGCGCGCGATGTAAATGTGGCCCTGGAACTGCGGGTCCTCGGTGGTGATCGGCGCGCCGGCCATGGACACGGGGATGGTCTGCCCCGCGGCGGTGCGCACCACGGTCTCGCGGTTCTCGCCGGCGATCTCGGCGGGGTTGAAGGAGGCGCGATGCGACTCGGCGATGATCGCAACGAGCGGCTGGCCCGACAGCTCCTGCTCCTGGTAGCCGAGCAACTGCTGCGCCGCCTGGTTGCTGCTCTTGATGATGCCGTCGGGCGAGGTCACCAGCACCGCATCGCCCAGGCTGTTGAGCACCGTGGTGAGGTAGTTCTTGGTGATGGTGGTCTCGCGCAGGTTCAGGCGCATGCGCTCGATGGCATCCTGGAGCTGGCCGATCTCGTCGCGCCGCTTGACATCGAGAGGCCGGGACAGGTCGCCCTCGCCGATGCTGTTGGCCGTGCGCACCAGCGCGTGGATGGGGCGGGAGAGGCTGCGCGCGATCAGCCAGGCGCCGATGGCGGCGAGGGTCAGCAGCGGGATGATGATGCCGGCGAACACCGACAGGCGCTGGCGAAGCCGGTCGGCCTGCTGTCCGTTCATCTGATCGCTCAGGCTGCGCAGCGCGCTCTCCATGGAGTCGCGGCTCATCCATACCGAGAGCGTCGCGTTCTGCAGCTCACCCACGTGCGGCGCCATGTAGGTGAGCGGGGTGTCCAGGCGCAGGGGGGGCGGGATCGCGGAGTGCGTGCGCGCGGCATCCTTGGCGAACAACAGCTTGCCGTCCGGCGCGCGGATCTCCACGCGGTTCACGTCATGATCGTCCAGCAGGCGCGTTGCGATCAGGCGCAGCGAGGGTTGATCGTCCGCGCCGAGCGCAGCCGCGAGCTGCGGCTTGGCCTGCTCGCTCAGCTCATGGGCGCGATGCTCGAGGTCGGCCCCGAGCTTCTGCTTGACCGCGCCGTAGGTGGCGGTATTGATCTCGCGGGTGTCGATGCGATGGTCGTACAGCAGCAGGGTGCCGATCAGCGCGCACAGCAGCGCCCCCAGCCCGAGGGCAAAGGTCAGGTACTGCGACCGCAAGCTGCGCGCCATGCCACCCCCCGGTTTTCCTGTGCAAGAATCGGACGGCTCACCTGCCGGTGCACCCGTCCCGCTCCCGATCATACGTTGGCCCGCCGAAGCGGCGGAAGGGGGGATTTGCCTGATTATGCTCCTCCACGGGTAGAATCCGGCGACAATGACCCCAGAACAGCTGACGGGCCGCAGCGCCGAACATATCGTGGAGCTGTCCCAGCCGCGTTGCCTGCTGCATGCGGGCATCGAATCCGGCTTCCTCGAGATGCACCGTGCCGCGCGGCGTGCCGGCATCGAGCTCACTCCGGCCAGCAGCTTCCGCAGCTTCGAACGCCAGCTCACCATCTGGAACGAGAAATTCGACGGCATCCGTCCGGTGCTGGGAGCGGATGGTGAACCGGTGGATGTCGGTGCGCTGGACGAGGAGGCGCGCGTCCGCGCCATCCTGCTCTGGTCCGCGTTGCCCGGCGCCAGCCGCCATCATTGGGGTACCGATCTGGACCTGATCGACCGTGCGGCGCTGCCGGAAGGCTACCGTGTGCAGCTCATCGGCGCGGAATTCGGCCGCGGCGGCATCTTCGAGCGCCTGCATGACTGGCTGCTGCGCCATGCCGAGGAGTTCGGATTCTTCAAGCCCTATCGTGGCGTGCTCTCCGCAGTCGCATCCGAACCCTGGCACTGGAGCCACGCGCAGATCGCCGAGCGCGCCCGCGCGCAGCTCACACCGGAGATCCTGCTGGAAGCACTGGAGAGCTCACCCGTCCTGGGGCTCGCCGTGCTGCGCGGGAAGCTGGGCGAGCTGCACGCCGCCTACGTGCGCAACATCGACCCGCCGCCGGCGCTGGCCTGAAAGCCGGTCAGGCCCAGACGGTTCGCAGGTGGTCCACCATCAGGCCGCGGACGGTGGAGAGTTCGTCCTGGTTCACGGTGAACAGTGGCGGCCGCCGCCGCAGCAGGGGCCAGCGCTCGGCGCGCAGCACCCGTTCGAGGAAATGCAGGTTCCGGTCGATGGCCTCGAGATAGGGGTTGCGGCCGCCGAACAGCGGCTCGATGCAGCGGTAGGCGTGCTCGAAGGCGGCTTCCAGGCGCTGCGCCCGCGCGACGCGCACGAAGGCGGGCGTCTGGCGCAGCAGGTCGAGCCCGGAGCCGTAGCGCACCACCACTCCTCCATTGGCGCCGGCCCTGGCGGCGGTTGCGATCCCGCCCAGCACGAACTCGGGATAGAGCCGGTCGCGGCACTTCTCCAGGTAGCAGCGATCGGCCATCTGCGCCATGAGATCGGCGGTGCCGAGCAGGTGTCCCATCTTGCGATCACGCCGGTCGTCCAGGTGGATCTGGTCGAGCTGGATCTCGTAGCCGGTGAAATGCACCACGCGCGTGGCCACGGGCACCCAGGAGGCGAGGCCCACCAGCGGCAGGTACTTCGCGAGGAAGTTGGCGCTGCGCGTGACGTGATACAGGGTGAACTCCGCGCCGTTGCGGTGGCGCGTGTCGCTCACCTCGCGGATGTAGCCGGCGTCGTGGAACAGCGAGGTGACGAGCGCGACGGCGCCGCGTTCGCCACCGAAGCGCGCTGACTCCTCGGCCGTGCGCTCGTAGCCGGCGAGCAGGCGCATCATGGCGAGGGTCATGTCGAGGGTGTGCTGGCGGTCGTGGTACACCGTGTCGACGCCGCGGTAGCCCGGCATGCGACCGCCGAACAAGCTGTCGAAGTCCTGGAAGGCGCGCTCGATGGTGTCGAAGGGCTCGCGCGGCCAGACCGAAGTGAACAGCTTGCGAACCGCCGCCGTCACCGCGCTGGTGGAGCTCACCTGCACGGAGTTGGTGACATCGTAATCGTTGCGGCGGAAATCATGCATGACGCGCCAGCCAGTGTATGCGCAACTTCCGGCCGCTGTCACGCGGAGCGGGCATGAGGTGTTCGCCCCAGTGGACTGTGGGAGACTTCTGTCAAAAATCCCGGGATATGTCAGTTCAAGCCGGACCCTGTACTCTTGGCCGGGGGAGGGGGCAGTCCCCTCGCCGATATCATCGAGGTGCATCCATGAAGGCAGGCTACCGGGACAATCCGCAAGCGGTCCGCGCACTGGTGAAGCCGGACCAGGTGCATCGCGACCTGTATATCAGCGAGGAGATCTTCCAGCTCGAGCAGGAGCATTTCTTCGCCAACACCTGGAATTACCTGGGGCACGACAGCCAGGTGCCGAAGTCCGGGGACTTCTTCACCACGGAACTCGCGGGCCGGCCGCTGCTGGTGGTGCGCCAGGCCGACGGCTCGGTGCGAGTGCTGATGAACCGCTGCGCCCACAAGGGAGCGCGCCTGACCATGGCGTCCTGCGGCAGTGCGGGCAAGTACTTCCGCTGCCCCTACCATGCCTGGGTGTTCCACATCGACGGCAGGGTCCAGTCCATCCCGCTGAAGAAGGGATACGAGGGCACGCAGCTCGGGCAGTCCGACGCGGCGAAGGGACTGTCGGTGGTGAAGGACGTCGCGGTCTATCGCGGCTTCATCTTCGCGCGGCTGAACCCGGGCGGGCCTGACTTCAGCAGCTACTTCGGGGACTCGCTGTCCTCCATCGACAACATGGCCGACCGTTCGCCGGTGGGCGAGCTCGAGGTGGTGGGTGCGCCGCTGCGCTTCACGCACAACTGCAACTGGAAGATGTTCGTCGAGAACCTCAACGACACCATGCACCCGATGGTGGCGCACGAGTCCTCGGCCGGCACCGCCAAATCGATGTGGGCGGGCCAGCCGGAGGATCAACCCAAGCCCATGGCGGTCGAGCAGTTCGTGCCGTTCATGTCGGACTACAAGTTCTTCGACGAGATGGGCGTCCGGGTGTTCGACAACGGCCACAGCTACACCGGCGTGAACTTCAGCATCCACAGCAAGTACAGCGGCATCCCGGAGTACGAGTCGGCGATGAATGCCGCATACGGCGAGGAGCGGGCCAGCGCCATCATCGCGCAGGCGCGGCACAACACCGTGTACTACCCGAACCTCACGATCAAGGGGGCCATCCAGTCGATCCGCGTCGCCAAGCCCCTGGCGGTGGACAAGACGGTGGTGGAGAGCTGGATATTCCGGCTCAAGGGAGCCCCGGAGGTGCTCCTGCAGCGCACGGCGATGTACAACCGGCTGATCAACTCACCCTTCTCGGTGGTGGGGCATGACGACCTGTACGCCTATCGCGCCATCCAGGAAGGGCTGCACGGGGAGGGCAACGACTGGGTCAGCCTGCATCGCAACCACGATCCGAAGGAGACGCTGCCCGCGGACCAGGTGACCAATGGCACCAACGAGTTGCCCATCCGCAGCCAGTACCGAGCCTGGGCGCGGTACATGACCTCGACCATGTGAGGGCATCATGACCGCCGCACCTTCCCGCCAGGACCTCATCGACTTCGTGATCAACGAATCCTTCCTGCTCGACCAGCGCCGCTACGAGGAATGGAATGCGCTGTTCACGGAGGATGCCTTCTACTGGGTGCCGCTGGCCCAGGATCAGACCGACGGCGTGAATGAGACCTCGCACATGTACGAGGACAAGCTGCTGCGCACCTTGCGCATCGAGCGGCTGGGCAGTCCCCGCGCCTTTTCCCAGCAGCCCCCCAGCCGCGGCCACCACCTCCTGCAGGTGCCGGTGGTGGAAACCTATGACCCGGCGGCCAATCGCTACGTGCTGCGCACCCAGTTCCACTACACCGAGGTGCGGCTCGAGGAACAGAACAGCTTCGTCGGCACGTTCTTCCACCACCTGGGCGTGCACGATGGCGCGCTGCGCATGCAGTTGAAGCGGGTGAACCTGCTCAACAGCGACGCAGCGCTGCCTGCCGTGCAGTTGTTCATCTAGGCTGATCATCCGGGGATGCCGTGAAGCCAGATACCGTCCACGCAGCCTTCCAGCGCAGCGCGGCGGCGCAACCGCAGGCACCCTTCCTGTTCGTGGAATCGGTGACCGCGGCCGGCTATGGCATTCCCGCCGGCACCCTCAGCTATGGCGATGCGGCCGCGCAGATCGAATCGCTCCGCTCGCGCTACGCGGCCGCCGGCTACGGACCCGGGCACCGGGTGGGGCTCATGCTCGCCAACCGCCCGGCGTTCTTCTGCCACTGGTTCGCGCTCAATGCGCTGGGTGCGAGCGTCGTGCCCATCAGCACGGAGATGCGCAGCGCCGAGTGGAGCTATCTCATCGGCCACAGCGAGATGTGCCTCGCCATCTGCCTGCCGGGCCGGGAGGCCGAGCTCGAGGCGGCCGCCCGCGAGGGCGCGCGCGAGCATGGCGCCGCCGCTTCCCGGTTCGTCGCCATCGCCGAGCCGGCGGCCCGCGGCCCCGGCATCCTGCCGGCGGCGCCGGACACGCAGGCCAACGGGCTGGCTGGGCTCACCGCGGGCCTCGATGCTGCCGGCGAGGCTGCCGTGTCGCGCGCGCGCGAATGCGCGCTGCTCTATACCTCGGGCACCACCGGCAGGCCGAAGGGCTGCCAGCTCAGCAATGACTACTTCCTGCGATGCGGCGACTGGTACACGGGCGTGGGCGGGCTGTGCGAGGTGCGCACCGGGCGCGAGCGTGTCATCACGCCGCTCCCGTTGAGCCACATGAATGCCATGGCGGTGTCGGCGATGATGGCGGTGAGGAGCGGCGGCTGCATCGTGCAACTCGATCGCTTCCACCCGGCCAGCTGGTGGCAGAGCGTCAGGGAGAGCGGTGCGACCATCGCGCATTACCTGGGCGTGATGCCGGCGATGCTGCTGGCGGCGCCTGCCTCGCCGCAGGACCGCGAGCACCAGCTGCGCTTCGGATTCGGGGCGGGCGTGGACCCGGCGAACCACGAGGTCTTCGAGCAGCGCTTCGGCTTTCCGCTGCTCGAGGCCTGGGCCATGACCGAGACCGGCTCGGCCGCCACGGTGATCGCCAACCGCGAGCCCCGCCATGTCGGCGCCAAGTGCTTCGGCCGGCCCGAGGACTTCGTGCAGATCAGCCTGGTGGACGAGGCCGGCGCGCCGGTCGCGCAGGGCCAGCCCGGCGAACTGCTGGTGCGAAGCGCGGGCGCGGAACCGCGCCGGCACTTCTTCTCGGGGTACCTGAAGGACCCCGCGGCCACGGCCAGCGCCTGGGAGGGCGGCTGGTTCCACACCGGCGATGTCGTGCGCCAGGACGGGCAGGGCTACCTGTACTTCGTCGATCGCCGCAAGAACGTCATCCGCCGCAGCGGCGAGAACATCGCGGCGGTGGAAGTGGAGAGCGTCCTGAACCTGCACCCGGCGGTGCGCGCCAGCGCCGTGGCGGCGACGCCCGACGCGGTGCGGGGCGATGAGGTGCTCGCCTGCATCGTCACCCATGAGCCGGTGGCTCCGGATGCGCGGGCCTCGCTGGCGGCGGATATCGTCGCGCATGCACTCGCCCGCCTCGCCTATTACAAGGCGCCGGGCTGGGTGGCCTTCGTGGATGCGCTGCCGCTGACCTCCTCGCAGAAGATCCAGCGTGGCGCGCTCAAGGAAATGGCATCGAGCCTGCCGTCGCAGGCAAACTGTGTCGACACACGCAAGCTGAAGAAGCGCACCACATGAGCCCAGCACCCGACATCGCCGTGGTCACCGGCGGCAGCGCCGGCATCGGTCTTGCCATCTGCGAGCACCTGCTCGAGCGGGGCTACCAGGTGATCTCCCTGGCCCTCGGCCCACCGCCGCTGCGCCACGCCCGGCTGTCGGGCGTGGAGGTGGATCTTGCGGATCGCGCGGCGACGGCGGCGGTGGCGCGCGAACTCGCCGCGCGCCACGCCATCACCAGCTTCGTGCACAACGCCGGGGTGATCAAGCCGGCGCTGCTGCCCGATGTCCAGCTCGAGGATCTCGACGCGCTGCTCGAACTGCACCTGGGCGCGGCCGTGCAGCTCGCGCAGGCATTCCTGCCGGCCATGCGGGCCGCCGCGTTCGGACGCATCGTGCTGCTGTCCTCGCGCGCCGCACTGGGTCTCGCCACGCGGACGGCGTACTCGGCCACCAAGGCCGGCATGCTCGGCATGGCGCGCACCTGGGCGCTGGAGCTAGGGCCCGCGGGCGTCACGGTCAACGTGGTGGCGCCGGGTCCCATCCGCACCGACATGTTCTACGACATCATCGACAAGGGCAGCGAGAAGGAGCACCAGCTCGCCTCGGCCGTGCCCGTCAGGCGCCTGGGTGAACCTGCGGACGTGGCGCGGGCCGTGGGATTCTTCCTCGACAAGGCCAACGGCTTCGTCACCGGGCAGGTGCTCTACGTCTGTGGTGGCACGAGCGTCGGGAGCCTCGCGCTGTAGTCTCCGCCGCCTGCGAGGAGAGGCTCAGAACACCTTCACGCCGCCGAATTTCTCGCGGATGCGGCGCGCGAGCGTCCAGTAGCCCCAGGCGAACCCGGCCGCCAGGCACAGCAGGGACGCGACGATCACCGCCCCCCAGCCACGTTGAGCACCCGCCGCCGCCGGCGCGGCGGGCGCTTTGGACTTCAACGCGTCGAGTTCGCCCTGCCGGGCCGCCAGCTGCTGCCTCAGGCCCTCGAGCTCCGAACGTGCCGCGGCCTCGGCCATGGCCGGTGTGGTCGACTTCATGCGGGCGAGTTCTTCCTCCAGTGCCTTGACGCGCACGCCGGCCGTCTCGTGCGAGGTCAGGAAGGAGCTCTTCACCCACCCTTGCGTGCCGTTGGCCAGTTTGATCTGGGTTTGGTCTGCCTCCCTGGCCATGATCTCCACGGCGGCGCCCGAATGCAGCGTCGTGAGACGCGCACCCTGCTGGTTCTTCTCGGCGTACACGCCGAGGATGAGGTCATCGCTCACGTAGGCGGTCTCGGCATGTGCCGCCATCGCCAGCAGGCCCATCAACATCGCAATCCCGTGTTTCATGCTGCAATCCCCGTCTGTCGCAACAGCGGCCGTACGTCCGGCGGGCGGCCGCGGAATTCCACGAAGGCCTCCATGGCATCGCGGCTTCCGCCACGCGAGAGGATGGAGTCGACGAAGCGCCGGGCCACCTCGCCGTTGAGGATGCCGGCCTCCTCGAAAGCCTCGAAGGCATCCGCCGCCAGCACCTCGGCCCACTTGTAGCTGTAGTAGCCTGCCGCATAGCCGCCCGCGAAGATGTGAGCGAAGCTCGAGGGCAGCCGGTTGAACGGCGCCGCGGGCACGACCGCGACCCGATGGCGCACGTCGTCGAGGACCTGCTGCACCCGCGCTCCCTTGACCGGATCGAAGCCGGCGTGCAGCTCGAAGTCGAAGGTGGCGAGCTCGAGCTGGCGCACCGTGTCCAGCGCGGCGCCGAAGGTGCGCGTGCCCAGCAGGCGCTTGAGCATGGCGCCGGGCAGGGGTGAGCCGTCCTCCACGTGCGCGGAGATCAGCGGCAGCACCTCGGGCGCCCAGGCGAAGTTCTCCATGAACTGGCTGGGCAGCTCGACCGCGTCCCAGGGAACCCCGTTGATGCCGGCGATGCTCGGGTAACCCACCCGCGTGAGCATGTGGTGCAGCCCGTGGCCGAACTCGTGGAACAGCGTGGTGACCTCATCGTGCGTGAGGAGCGAGGGCTTGCCGTTCACCGGCGCGGTGAAGTTGCACACCAGCTGCGCGACGGGGGCGGCATTCCCGCCGGGCAACGCCTTGCGCACGATGCACTCGTCCATCCAGGCGCCACTGCGCTTCTCCTGGCGCGAATATGGGTCCAGGTAGAAACCGGCAAAGGGCTGGCCGCCGCCGTCCAGCAGGTCGAAGAAGCGCACGCTCGGATGCCACACGCTCACGCCGGTGCGCTCGCGCACGCGGATGCCGTACAGGCGCTCCACCAGGCTGAACAGGCCAGCGGTCACCTTCGGCAGCGGGAAGTAGGGGCGCAACGCCTCCTGCGACACCTTGAACCGGCTCTCCTTGAGGCTTTCGGTGTAGTAGGCGACATCCCAGGCGGCGAGCCGCCGGCCGGCGAAGTCCTCCAGCTCCTCGAAGTCGCGCAGTGCGGCGGCGCGGCAGCGCTGCGCCAGGTCGCCGAGGAAATCGAGCACCTGCCGGCTGCTCCTGGCCATGCGCGTGGCCAGCGCGAAGTCGGCGAAGGTGGCAAAGCCGGCGAGCTGCGCGAGCTCGTGCCGCAACGGCAGGATCTGCTCGATCAGCGGACCGTTGTCGAAGCGGCCGGCCGAAGGACCCGCATCCGAGGCGCGCGTGACCCAGGCTTCGTAGATGTCGCGGCGCAGCGGCTCGCTGCGCGCGCTGGTCATCACCGTCATGTAGGTGGGCTGGTCGAGCTTGAGCAGCCAGCCCTTGCGGCCGGCCTCGCGCGCATCCTCTGCGGCGCGCTCGACGGCGTTCACCGGCAGGCCCTCGAGCTCGGATTCCTCCGTCACCGCGCGGGTGTAGGCGCGGGCCGCATCGAGCACGTTCTCGGAGAACTTGCTCGACAGGCGCGCCAGTTCCTGCATCACGGCGCGGAAGCGGGCTTTCCTGTCCTGCGGCAGGTCGACACCGGCCAGCCGGAAGTCGCGCAGCGCGTTCTCCAGCAGCTTGCGCTGCGCGGGTTCGAGCGCGGCGCCCTCGCGATCCAGCACCTGCCGGTAGCCGGCACACAGCGCCGCGTTCTGGCCGAGCTCGCTCGAGTACTCGGTCAGCAGCGGGATGCAGGCGTTGTACGCCTCGCGCATCGCATCGGAATTCGCCACCGCGTTGAGATGACCGACCGGGCTCCACACCCGCGCGAGGCGATGGCCGAGCTCCTCCACCGGCACGATCAGTGACTCGAACGTCGGATCCGCCTGCGAGGTGAGCCTGGCGAGCGCGGCGCGGTTCTCCGCCACCACCTGGGTGAGCGCCGGCAGCGCATCGGCCGGCTGGATGCGATCGAAGGCGGGCAGTGAGGTGAGGTCGAGAAGCGGATTGGTCATGGGCGCAAGAGCTTAGCAGAAGGTCCGGACGGTCCCGGCGTGTCTTACGGATGCAGCAGGTGCCAGGTCAGCAAGGCGAGGCAGATCACGAAGCCCGCAGCACCGCCCAGGAAGCGCCAGCGGAAGCGGCGGGCGAGCGCCGCGGCATCGTCCTGCGCGAGCAGGAACGCGCGTCCATCGCGCGGATCGGCCAGTACCGCTGTGGTCGGCGCGTCCTCGCGAGCGTGCTGTTCGCGCTCCACCTGCGCGCGCGCCTGCCGGCGCGCCTCTTCCCATTCGCCTGCATCCAGCACGCCATCGCCATCACGGTCGAAGCGTCCGAGCAGCGCGGGCTGGTCCTGTTTCCATTGGCGCAGCAGCGCGGCCACCGCCTCATCGTTGACCGGCCCCGATGCGCCGCCCACGCTGCGGAAGGATCCGATGGCGTACAGCGGTCCGCCCACCGACAGCCTGTGTTCGGTGTAGCGGTAGTCGCCACGCAGCATCAACCCGGCCATCTGGCCGAGCAGGGAATCCGGCTGCCCCAGCTTCGCGAGCGGCCGCCGGGTCGCGCCGTACCACACGGTGCGCGATGCGCCGAACACCTGCGCGCCGCGCGGATCGATGAGGCACTGGCCGGTGCCATCGTCGAGCAGGAAGGGTAGCTGGCTCTTGCCCGACTCCACCACCGACCAGCGGCGACGACTGCCCTCTGATTCCTCGATGCGGAACGACCACCAGGTGCAGGGCAGGCCGGTGAGCGGGGCGAGCGACTGCACGCCCTCGGGCAAGAGACCGCGCCCTTCGAGCTCGACGTAGCCTTGCGCCGCGGAGCGCACGCGCGAGGTGGGTGTGTCCTCGACCGCGCGTCCCTGGCGCAGCGAGCTGATGACGTACCACAGGCCCGCGAGCGCACCGCCGCCGAGCAGCAGGTCGAGGACGAGGCCGTCGAATGCGCCGGACCCACGCATGTGCGCGCGGCCTTCAGGTGTTGAACAGCTCGCCGACGTTCACGTCCCGCTTCTCCTCGGCGGCGAACTCCAGCAACTGCGCGGGACCGAAGCCGAAGGCATTGGCGAGGATGACGTCGGGGAACACCTTGATGCGGATGTTGTTCAGGTTGACCTGGTCGTTGTAGAACTCGCGCCGGTCGGCGAGGGATTCCTCCAGCGAGGAGATGCGCCCCTGCAGGTGCCGGAAGGTCTCGTCGGCCTTGAGTTGCGGGTAGTTCTCCGCCACCGCGAACAGACGGTCGAGGCCCGCGTGAAGCTGTTGCTCCGCCGCGCCGACCGCTGCGACATTGCCTGACCCGGCAGCCTGGATGAGTGCGCCCCGGGCACGCATCACCTTCTCCAGGGTCTCCTGCTCGTACTGCATGTAGCGCTTGCAGGCATCCACCAGCTTGGGCAGTTCGTCATGCCGTTGCTTGAGCAGCACGTCGATGTTCGACCAGGCCACCTTCACCGACTCGCGCAGGCGGACCAGGCCATTGTAGATACCGACGGCGTAGATGCCGACGATGACCAGCAGTGCAAGAATGACGATGAAACCGACCATGATCCCATCCGTGGTCGCGCAGCGGATCGATGCGCCAAAAAGTATATCATTGACTCTGCGCACCCCGGGCGAGACGGAGTTCACGAATGAGCACGCAGATGGTCGATTACCTGGTGATCGGCGGCGGAAGCGGCGGCATCGCGAGCGCCCAGCGCGCCGCCGGATACGGCGCGCGGGTGGCGCTCATCGAGTCCGGCCGGCTGGGCGGCACCTGCGTGAACGTCGGCTGCGTGCCGAAGAAGGTGATGTTCAACGCCGCGGGCATCGCGGACGCGCTGCGCGATGCGCCGGGGTACGGCTTCGAGGTGCAGGCGTGCGAGGTCGACTGGCCGCTGCTGAAGCAGCGGCGCGACGCCTATGTGCAGCGCCTCAACGGCATCTACGAGAATAACCTCGCCAGCCGCAAGGTCGAGTACGTGCGCGGACGCGCGAGCTTCATCGATGCGAACACGGTGCAGGCCGATGGCCGGCGCTTCAGCGCACCGAACATCCTGATCGCCACCGGCGGGCGCCCCGAACTGCCGATGATCCCGGGTGCCGATGCCGGCATCAGCTCGGACGGCTTCTTCGAGCTGGCGCACCGGCCGCGCCGCATCGCCGTGGTGGGCAGCGGCTACATCGCCTGCGAGCTGGCGGGCATGCTGCACGCCCTGGGCAGCGAGGTCCGGCAATTCATCCGCCGCACCCGCGTGCTGCGCGACTTCGACGCCATGCTGGGCACGGCGCTGATGCGCGAGATGCGCGAGTCCGGCATCGGCATCGAGGAGCAGGTGATCCCGCATGCCTTGCACCGGGAGGGCGCGACCTTGACGCTAGAGAGCGCGGACGATCGCCGCTTCGCCGGCTTCGACTGCGTGCTCTGGGCCATCGGCCGCTGCCCGCGGCACGACGGACTGCACCTCGAGCGCGCCTGCGTGCACCTGGATGCGCGCGACTACATCGCCACCGATGCCTTCCAGGCCACCAACGTGCCGGGCATCTACGCGGTGGGCGATGTCACCGGCCGCGCCGCGCTCACGCCCGTGGCCATCGCGGCCGGCCGGCGGCTGGCGGACCGCCTGTTCGGCGGCATGAAGGACCGCAAGCTGGACTACGAGGTCATCCCCACGGTGATCTTCACGCACCCGCCGATCGGCACCGTGGGACTGTCGGAGGAACAGGCGCGCGCCATGCACGGCGATCGCGTCAAGGTGTACGGCGCGGACTTCGTGTCCATGTACCATGCGCTCACCACCCGCAAGCCGCGCACCCTGATGAAGCTGGTGTGCGTCGGCGAGGAGGAGAAGATCGTCGGCTGCCACATCATCGGCCTCGGGGCCGACGAGATGCTGCAGGGCTTCGCGGTGGCGGTGCGCATGGGGGCGACCAAGCGGGACTTCGATGACACCATCGCCATCCATCCGACCAGCTCGGAGGAACTGGTGACCATGCGATGAACAACATCAGAACCTACCAGGGCATCGCGCCCGTGCTGGGAGCGCGCGTGTTCGTCGATGAGTGCGCGCTGGTGATCGGCCGGGTGTTCCTCGGCGAGGACGCTTCGATCTGGCCCTTCGTCGTGGCCAGGGGCGATGTCCACGAGATCCGCATCGGCGCGCGCACCAACATCCAGGATGGCAGCGTCCTGCACGTGGTGCACGACGGGCCGGTGGAGGGGGGCATCCCGCTGCTCATCGGCGATGACGTGACGGTGGGCCACAAGGCCATGCTGCACGCGGTGAGCGTGGGCAACCGCTGCCTCATCGGCATGGCGAGCGTGCTGCTCGATGGCGCGGTGATCGAGGACGAGGTGATCGTCGCCGCGGGCAGCGTGGTGCCGCCCGGCAAGCGGCTGGAATCACGCGGCCTGTACGTCGGCAACCCGGCGAAGCGGTTGCGGGACCTGACCGACCGGGACGTCGATCTCATGGTCTACAGCGCCGCCCACTACATCGAGTTGAAGGAGCGGCACCGCGCCGATCAGCTCTTGCGCATCAAGGCCTCGAGCACTCCTTGAGTCTGCGGGCGCACCCCGCGCCACAGCAGGAAGGACTCCGCGGCCTGCTCGACCAGCATGCCCCAGCCCTTGCAGACGCGCGCCGCGTACAAGGACTTCGCCCACAGCGTGAAGGGCGTGTGGCCCTTGCCGTAGGCGAGGTCATAACAGACGCTGTCCTCGCTGACCAGCCCCGGGGCGAGCTCGGGCATCTGGCCCTGGAGGCTCGCGGAGGTGGCGTTGATGATGAGATCGTACGGGGGTCCCTGGACGCTGCGGAACTCGCAGGTGTCGATGGCATACAGGTCCTGGAAGGCGCGGGCAAGGACTTGCGCGCGCGACAGTGTGCGGTTGGCGATGATCAGCGCGGCGGGCTTCTGCTCGATCAGCGGTGCGAGGATGCCGCGGGTCGCGCCACCGGCGCCGAGGATCAGGATGCGCTTGTCCGCGAGTCCCAAGCCAAGGTTCTGGGTGAGGTCGCGGATCAGCCCGACGCCGTCGGTGTTGTCGCCGAGCAGGGAGTTGTCCGGCTGCAAGGCGATGGTGTTGACCGCCTGCGCGCGCGTCGCGCGCGGCGTGAGCGTGTTGACCAGTTCGGCGGCGGCTTCCTTGTGCGGAACGGTGACGTTCAGCCCCCGCACCCCGCTGGTCATGAGCCCGAGGATCTCGCGGCGGAAGCGCGCGGGTTCGACGTCGTACAGCCGGTAGACGAGATCCTGGCGGCAGGCCTTGGCGAACATGCCGTGGATGAAGGGCGACCAGCTGTGCGCGACGGGATGACCCACGACCCCGTACTGATCCGGCGGCTTGGCGGCGGTGGGCATGCTCAGTCGCGCAGCCAGCCGGCCGCTCGCTTGGCGAAATAGGTCAGCACGCCATCGGCGCCGGCGCGGCGCATCGACAGGAGCGTCTCGAGCGCGACCGCGCGCTCGTCGATCCAGCCATTGCGGGCGGCGGCCATGATCATCGAGTACTCGCCGCTGACCTGGTAGACGAAGGTGGGCATGCCGAAGGTTTCCTTCACCCGGCGCACGATGTCCAGGTACGGCAGCCCCGGCTTCACCATCACCATGTCGGCCCCTTCCTCGATGTCCATGCGCACCTCGCGCAGCGCCTCGTCCGAGTTGCCCGGGTCCATCTGGTAGGTGTGCTTGCTGCCCTTGCCGAGCTGCCCGGCCGAGCCCACCGCGTCGCGGAACGGGCCGTAGAAGCTCGAGGCGTACTTGGCGGCGTAGGCGAGGATGCGCGTGTCGTGGAGCTTCGCTTCCTCGAAGGCCGAGCGGATCGCGCCGATCCGCCCGTCCATCATGTCGGAGGGCGCGACCACGTCCGCGCCCGCATCCGCATGCGAGCGGGCCTGCCTCACCAGCACCTCCAGGGTCACATCGTTCAGCACATAGCCCGTGTCGTCGATGATGCCGTCCTGCCCATGGGTGGTGAACGGATCGAGAGCGACGTCGGTGATGACGCCCAGGTCAGGGAATTCCTGCTTCACGGCGCGCACCGCCTGCTGCGCGATGCCCTGCGGATTCCAGGCCTCGCGTGCATCGAGGGACTTCTTCTCGGTCGGGGTGACCGGGAACAGCGCGATGGCCGGAACGCCCAAGGCCACGAGCTCCGCGCACTCGCGCACCAGTTCGTCCACGCTGAAACGCTCGATGCCGGGCATGGAGTCCACCGCCTGGCGCCGCGCCCGCCCCTCGATGACGAACACCGGGAAGATCAGGCTGTCCACCGTGAGCCGCGTCTCGCGCATCAGGCGGCGGGAGAAGTCATCGCGGCGCATGCGGCGCAGGCGGGTGCGGGGAAATACGGGGCTGGCTCGTCCGGTCATCTGCTGCATGACTCCTGGTCGTTCATCGGGCGCGCTCGCAGCATTATCCTCCCGGACGGATTATCATTCCCGCTCCGGATCATTCGGAGCCCTCCCGGGTCATGAAGCCTCTGCGGCGCTTCCACGGCCAGTGTTATACATGAACGCGCAATCCGGCGGAAACAGCCGGCAGGCGCGCTTCCAGGCGCTGTGCAATGCCCTGCGGCCGGATTTGTTGCGGTTCGCATTCTGGCTCTCCCGCGACCGCTCCCTGGCCGAGGACGTCGTCCAGGAAAGCCTGTTGCGGGCCTGGCGGGCGCAGGATTCGCTGCTCGATGAGAAGTCGGCCAAGCCCTGGCTGCTCACCATCGTACGGCGGGAATATGCCCGGCTGTTCGAGCGCAAGCGGTTGCCCACGGTGGACATCGACGAGCTGGTGGCGCGCGAGGAGCCCCTGCTGGCCTCGCCCGAGGAGCCGGAGCTGGCGGATGTCCGGCGCGCCATGTTCCACTTGCCGGACGACTACCGGGAGCCCTTGTTGCTGCAGGTCCTGATGGGTTACAGCACCGCGGAGATCGCCGCCGAGCTCAAGCTCAGCCAGCCGGCCGTGCTCACGCGCCTGTTCCGGGCGCGCAACCAGTTGCGCACGCTGCTGGGGGAAACCGCCCAGCCGGAAGGCGACACATGATTTCCTGCGAGGAATACCGGCGCCAGATGCTGGCCGAGCCGCAGAGCGCCTCGCCGTTGCTGCGCGAACACCGGCGCACCTGCGAAGCCTGTGCCGCCTTTTCCCGCGACCTGGGCTCCTTCGAGGACAGGTTGCGCAGGGCGCTGGCGGTGGATGTCGCCGCGAAGCCGGAGGCCCAGGTCGTGCCCCTGCGGCCGCGCGGGCGCACCCCGAAGCGCGCGCCCCGCTGGCTGGCGCTGGCGGCGAGCCTCGTGGGTGCGGTGGGCATTGGCACCTTCCTGTGGATCGGCAGTGCGCGGCAGAGCCTCGCCGCCGCCGTGGTGGCGCACATGGCGCACGAGCCGGCGGCCTGGCAGTCCACCGACCAGCGCGTCGAGCCGGCCTCGCTCGCGGCGGTGCTGCGCGATGCGCACGTCAGGCTCGCCAGTGGCGCCTCCCGCGTAAGCTACGCGCAGAGCTGCCAGTTCCGTTTTCACCAGGTGCCGCACCTGGTCGTGCAACTCCCGGGCGGTCCCGTGACCGTGATGGTGCTGGCGCACGAGAATGTGCCGCGGGCGCAGCGGTTCGATGAGGGCGGTTACCAGGGCATGCTGGTGCCGGTGCCGGGGCACGGGAGCCTGGCGGTGATCCTGAAGGGCAAGGGCGAGCGGGACGTGCAGCGCGCCACCGATGTGGTGATGCGCGAGGTGCAGTTCGGTCCTTAGCGCCTGGTCAGCGCAAACGTGCGCCGCCAACTGCAGTTACTGCAGATATTGATCAGTTTTTCCCCGCGCAGAATCGTGAGAAGCCATGAACAATGGAGCCTCAATTCTCGACCCGAGGACGTACGGTAAGCTCCGTGGCGCGCTCCAAGACCCTGGCGCCGGTCGCCGAAATCAGCCGTGCCATCGCTGTATTGCGCGGCCACAAGGTCCTCCTCGATACGGATCTGGCTGCTCTCTACGGCGTCATCACCAAGCGATTCAACGAACAGATCCGCCGCAACCGCGAGCGGTTTCCGGAGGATTTCATGTTCCAGCTCACCGCCGAGGAAGCAGCCGCTTTGAGGTCGCAATATGCGACCTCAAAGCCCTCCGGTCGGGGCGGCCGCCGCCACCATCATTTCCTGTATGGCGGTCCACAACGTGTGCGAGCTGGCGCAGGCGATGTTGCTGCCAGGCGACCTCGTTCCGGTGGCCGGTCCCGCAGAACAGGACAATGAACGAGATGGCGATGATGGACCGATGCAAGACTGTCTCAGTCGGGCAACGCATCACGGGCATGGTGCGCGCGCGGCAAGGTGTTGATCACTGCGATCGGCTTTGAAACCACGTCTTCGTGGCTGACCAGCTACTCGAGCACATTCTTCTTGACGGCGGAGATGCCGTGACCGTACTCGGGGCTGGCGACCAGCAGGGCATCGGCCTGGCGAACCGCATCCTGCAGTTCCTTCGCGGGTGCCGGCGGATTCGGCTTGAGGCCCGAGTTGAACAGTGGTACCTGGCCGATGCCGGGGTAGATGATGACCTGAATTTCAATATGTCAAAGATGAAGGGAATCGCTCATTGCAAGCGCTTCTCGCCACAATATCGGCTGGCTGCAATATCGGCTGGCTGTGAGAATTTGAACTACTGATAACCCGTAGTATGATCAACCTTGAATTTGAATGGGATGATGAAAAGGCTGAGGCTAACTGGCTCGATCATGGCATCGCGTTTCAGGAGGCGATCAAGGCATTTCGCGATCCGTTTGCGGTGGAACGGTTCGACGATCGAGAGGACTATGGCGAAGAGCGTATCAACCTGGTTGGCATGTGCGACGGACAGCTCGTTCATGTGACCTACACGGAACGTGGCGATCGACTGCGCATCATTTCAGCGAGACGAGCAGAATGGTATGAGCAAGACGACTACTATCGCGAGAATTCGACCTGACGGCAAGGTCGTGAAGGTCACCGCAGCAGGTGAGGTGGAATTTCCAGCGCACCTCGCGGCACCGCCGGCGGAACGCCGAGCTGCTTGCGATCGTTCCGAAAAGCCTATGACGCCCGATGAGTTGCGGCGCTCCAGGAAAGTGCCGCGCGTCAAAACGTTGCGGCGTGCACTTGGCTTGACTCAAGAAGAGTTTGCCTCTCGATACCACATTCCTCTTGGCACATTGCGTGACTGGGAGCAGGGGAGAACGGAGCCCGATCAGCCCGCGAAAGCTTTCTTGAGGGTAATCGCCAAGGATCCCGAAAAGATCTACCGACTGTTGGCGGGTTGACGGCTATCGAGCGCCAAAGCCCCATCACAAGCGGGGCTTTCACTTCGCAGGGGTCACTGTCGGCGGTAGCAAACGAGCGCGGCCACCTCGGGCTGGACAGGTCCCATCGCGTTCGCGTACCCAAATTCATGTCCTCGTTAGGAGACGAGTTGCAGCGGCTTCTGACCCTTCAATCGATCAAGCCAGTGAAGGGCTGCTTTGCCTCGACCCGTGGTCGTCAGGCGACCGGAATCGTCGGGTCTCAATACCAGCGAGGTTTTCATGCGCCGTCCGCGGATGTAGTCAGCCTCGAATTTCAGGGCCCCGTCCTCCCATCGGAGACTGCTGATCAGGTCGCCCACATGAAAATCGTCCTCTTCCGCATATTCCAAGACGGAAGCCTCGCGAGGACGTGCGTCGGCGAAGGAGAGAACACCGATGACGAACACAAAGCCAAACGCACCCCAGCTGAGGTCGCTTTCCTCTGTTTCCGGATCGGGAGGAAATTCGAGGTTGATCTCGACCGTGAACTCCGCGGCATCGGGTCCTTCGTGGACCTGGGTGCTGGCCACACGAAAATCCACGATTGCGCCGGTTCGCAGCAGCTCAATGGCAGCGGTTCTGTCGACATTCATTCTGAGTGGCAGCCTTCAGCGTGGGCCCAAATCGATCATCAATTCATGTCCGAGGTCAGCAGATCGTAGGCGATTTCGCAGGGATAGCCATAATGGCCGAGCTTCTCACCCAGCGCCGACATCGGGATCTTCGCCAGGTGTTGGGAGATGGTCGCGAGATTCTCCCCGTGCGCCCATCGCGTGGCGGCATGGAAGGCCAACTCGTTGAGCGGTCCCAGCACCCGCCGATTGGTGGCACGGGCAAAGGCCAACGGCGTCACGTCCACATCCTTGCCGCGATATTGCGCTCCTCGGGTCCCCTGGTGGTACTCGTCTTTCAGTACCTCTCCGGCGTCAGCCACCCGATGTCGACATAGCCACCGGCGGCGGCGAGGTGGCGATGCACGGCATCGTACTGCTCGCGAAGCCGTTCCTCGACGCCGAACGGCGGGTTGATCAGCAGCATGCCGCTCCCGGCCAGGCCCACGCCGGCATCATCGGCGCGCACCGCGATATCCGCGTACAGCATCTTCGGGATGCGCAGCGCCGTGGCGCGTGCGTGCAGGGACTCGCGTGCCCTGGCACTGATGATCGGATACCAGAGCAGGTACACGCCGGTGGGCCAGCGCTCGTATCCCAGCGCGAGCGCGGGCAGCACCTGGCGCAGTTCGTCGGCGTCCTCGTAGGGCGGGTCGATCAGCACCAGGCCACGCCGTTCCGCTGGCGGCAGCAGGGCCTTGAGCTGTGCATAGCCGTCGCCGATCACGGTGCGCATGCGCCCGGGTGTCTGCACCTCGCGTTCGATGGCGCGAGCTTCCGCCGCCACGAGCTCGACGAACACGGCGCGGTCACCAGGCCGCAGCGCCTCACCGATCAGCGCGGGCGAGCCGGGGTATCGCGCGAGCTTCGCGCCGCGCGCGGCGCCGACGGCCTTCAGATAGGAGGCCAGCGCCGGCTCATCGAACCCGCCGGCGATCAGCGCCTGCACGCCGGCATCCGCCTCGCGTGACTTGCGGCTCTCGGCCGAACGCAGGTCGTACCAGCCGCGGCCGGCATGCGTGTCCAGCACCATGAACGGCGTCTGTTTTCGTTTCAACGCATCCAGGCAATCGAGCAGCGCGATGTGCTTGGCGACGTCGGCGAAGTTGCCGGCGTGGAAGAGGTGGCGGTAGTTCATCGCCTGGCGCCTGAGGCTACAGCTCGGCGAGGTAATCGCGCGGTCGCAGGTAGTGATCGTACAGCTCGGCCTCGGGCGAGCCTGCTTTCGGATGCCACTCGTATTCCCAGCGCACCAGCGGCGGCATGGACATGAGGATGGACTCGGTGCGCCCTTGAGACTGCAGCCCGAACAGCGTGCCCCGGTCGTACACCAGGTTGAACTCGACGTAGCGTCCGCGCCGGTAGAGCTGGAACTGCCGTTCACGCTCGCCGTACGGCGTGTCCTTTCGCGCTTGCACCAGCGGCAGGTAGGCGGGCAGGTAGTGGTCCCCCACGCTGCGGGTGAAATCGAAGCAGCGCTGGAAGCCGCCCTCGCTCAAATCATCATAGAAAAGCCCGCCCACGCCGCGGGTCTCGTTGCGATGCTTGAGGAAGAAGTATCGGTCGCACCAGTCCTTGTACTTCGGATACACCTCCGCGCCGAACGGCTCGCAGGCTGACCTTGCCGTCCGGTGCCAGTGAAGCACGTCCTCGTGGTAGGGGTAGCAGGGCGTGAGGTCGAATCCGCCGCCGAACCACCACACGGTTGGCGCATCCGCAGGACGTGCGATGAGAAAGCGCACATTGGCATGCGAGGTGGGCACGTACGGGTTGCGCGGGTGCATGATGAGCGAGACACCCATGGCCTCGAAGGGCGCACCGGCGATGCCGGCACGATGGCTGGAGGCCGAGGCGGGGAGCCCGGACCCTCTGATGTGCGAGAAGCCGATGCCGGCCTTCTCGAACACTGCGCCGTCGGCGAGCACGCAGCTCTCGCCGCCACCGCCTTCCTCGCGGGTCCAGGGGTCACGACGAAAGCGCGCGCGGCCATCGGCGCGCTCGATGCCATCCACGATGCGATCGAGCAGGCCACGCAGGTAGGTGCGCACCGCCGCGTGGTCGGGTGCGGCGCCGTCAGGGGACCTGCGGGAGGCTGCCATGGTGCTGCTCCGGCGGAAGGGTCTTGCGGGATTCTAGTGAAGCCGCGCGGGTTGATCCACGCGGCGGGGCTTTCAGCGAGCGGCGCTGCGCTTGCTCGCGGCGGGCTTCGCCGCAGGCTTTGCCACAGGCTTTGCCACAGGTTTCGCCACAGGTTTCGCCACAGGCTTTGCCACAGGCTTCGCACCGGACGTCGCCGGCGACTTTGCCGTGGATTTCGCTGCAGGCTTCGCCGCAGATTTCTTCTTCGCGGTCGCGCCGTTGGTCGCTGGCTTCGAGGCTGGCGTCTTCGAGGCTGCTGCCCGGCCGGCCGGCTTGCTGGCCGCGGCCACTCGAGGAGTGGTCTTGGCGGCCGCCGCCAGCGGAGTCTCGTGGGTCGGACGGCTCGGCGGGGACTTGCGGCCCGCCGGCTTTCGCGAACCCGCCGCCGGGGAAGCCTCGGCCGCACCGGTCGCCGGCGCCCCCTTCGCCGCCTTGCCCTTCGCTCCCTTGCGGCCCCAGCGGCCGAAGGTGCGCGCCGGCGCTTCGGCCAGGAGCTGCTGCACGTCCGCCAGCGTCAGGGTCTTGGGATCCCGGTCCTTGGGTATCTTGGCGTTGCGTGCCTTGTCGGTGATGTAAGGACCGTAGCGGCCGTTGAGCACCTGGATGCCGGCGTCGGGGAAGTCGAGGATCAGCCGGTTGGCATCGGCGATCTCCTTCTCGCGGATGACCTCGAGGGCGCGCGCGGGCTCGATGGTGTAGGGATCGTCGATCTTGAGCGAGGCGTACTTGGCGCCGTACTTGAGGTAGGGCCCGAAGCGGCCGACGTTGGCGATGATCTCCTCGCCCTTGTCGGTGGTGCCGAGCTTGCGCGGCAGCTTGAACAGCTCGATGGCCTGCTCGAAGGTGATGGTGTCCATCTTCTGCCCGGGCCGCAGGCCCGCGAACTTCGGCTTCTCCTCGTCGTCCTTGGTGCCGATCTGCACGAAGGGACCGAACCGGCCCATGCGCACGCTCATGGGCTTGCCGGACACCGGGTCGGTGCCGAGCTCACGCGCCTGCGCCACCTCGTCGCGGCTGACATTCGCCTCGGTGTTCTTCACCAGGTCGATGAACGGTTTCCAGAACCGCTCCAGCAGCGGGATCCACTCGGCCTCGCCGTTCGACACCGAGTCGAGGTCATCCTCCATCCGGGCCGTGAAGTCGTAGTCGACGTAGGTGGTGAAGTAGACGGTCAGGAACCGGCTGACGATCTTGCCGATGTCGGTGGCGGTGAAGCGGCGGTTCTCGATCTCGACGTAGCCGCGGTCGCGGAGCGTGGAGATGATGGAGGCGTAGGTGGAGGGCCGGCCGATGCCGTATTCCTCCAGCGCCTTGACGAGCGAAGCCTCGGTGAAGCGCGGCGGCGGTTCGGTGAAGTGCTGCGCCGGCACGATGCCCACCAGCAGCGGATCATCGCCTTCCTTCATCGGCGGCAGTACGTGGTCGCTGTCGTCCTGCACGGCATCGTCCACCCCTTCCTGGTAGACGGCGATGTAGCCCGGCGTGACCAGGGTGGAGCCCGTGGCGCGCAGCATGTGGCGCTTGGGACCGTCCTCGCCGGCGAGCATGTCCACCGCGACGGTGTCGAACACCGCCGGCGCCATCTGGCAGGCCATGGTGCGTTTCCAGATGAGCGAATAGAGGCGGAACTGGTCGGAATCCAGGCTCCGTTCGATGTCGCCGGGCACGATGGCCACGGAGGTCGGGCGGATGGCCTCGTGCGCCTCCTGGGCGTTCTTCGACTTCGCCCGGTAGACGCGCACTTCGTCGGCCAGCGCTTGCTTGCCGTACAGCCGCACGATGGTCTCGCGGATCTCGGACACGGCCTCCTGCGCGAGGTTCAGCGAGTCGGTGCGCATGTAGGTGATGAGGCCGACCGCGCCATCGCCGATGTCCACGCCCTCGTAGAGCTGCTGCGCCACGCGCATGGTCTTCTGTGCCGAGAAGCCCAGCTTGCGCGCGGCCTCCTGCTGCAGGGTCGAGGTGGTGAACGGCGGGGCGGGATTGCGGCGGCGCTGCTTGCGCTCGACCGCCGCGACACGCAGCTTCCCGGAAGCCGCCTGACGAAGGGCCCGGTCCACTGCCTGCGCCTGGGATTCGCTGGTGAAGCTGAACTGCTCGACCTTGCGGCCGTCGAATTCGGTGAGCCGCGCGGGGAACTTCTGCCCGGCGAACTCGGCCTCGGCGTCGATGGTCCAGTATTCCTGTGGCACGAAGGCGGCGATGGCCTCCTCGCGCTCGACGATCATGCGCAGTGCCGGGCTCTGCACGCGGCCCGCCGACAGGCCGGGGCGGATCTTCTTCCACAGGAGCGGTGAGAGGTTGAAGCCGACGAGGTAGTCGAGCGCACGGCGCGCCTGCTGGGCGTTGATGAGATCGCCCGACAGGTCGCGCGGCTCGGCCATGGCCTGCCGCACCGCGTTCCTGGTGATCTCGTAGAACACCACGCGTTGCACGCTCTTGCCCTTGAGCTCGCCGCGTTCCTTCAGGATCTCGCGCAGGTGCCAGGAGATGGCCTCGCCCTCGCGGTCGGGGTCGGTTGCGAGGAACAGCGCGTCCGCCTTCTTCAAGGCGCGGGAGATGGCATCGACGTGCTTCTGGTTGCGCTCGATGACCTGGTAGTTCATGGCGAAGTGGCGCTCGGGGTCAACCGCGCCGCCCTTGGGCACGAGGTCGCGCACGTGGCCATAGGAGGCCAGCACCTCGAAGTCCTTGCCCAAATACTTCTTGATGGTCTTCGCCTTGGCAGGCGATTCCACGATGACGAGGTTCGTGCTCAAGGGATCAGTGCAATGCGCCGGTGTGTTCGTCGAAGACCAGGTCTTCCATCTGCGCGTAGGCGGATTCCTGCCCAGGCTGGCTGAACAGGACCATCAGCACGACCCACTTCACCTGCTGGATGTCGATCTCGTCGGCCTCGAGGGCCATGAGCCGGTCGATGACCACCTCGCGCTGTCCGGCGGAGAGGATGCCGACGTTCTGTAGATGCACGAGGTAACCGCGCACATCGGTGTCGAGGCGCCAGGCTTCCTGGCTGTTGAAGATGCGCACGGCGCGGCTGGTCGCCTGCGAGACCTTGCCCACCTGCTCGCGCGAGAGGTTGTCCAGCCATTCGAGCGCCCGCTCGACGTCGGCCTCCGCGAAGCCCGCCTTGTCGAGCTCGCACTTGAGCGCCGCGCGGTCGGGGCGGGGTTCTTCGTCGATCTGCAGGTAATTCTCGAACAGGTGGATCAGCAGGTCGAGAACGTTGTCTTTCACCTCATCGGCTCCTGGAGATGCGCGTGTACCGGCCCCCGTGAACGCTCCGCACGAGGCCTTCCAGCTCCAAGTTCAGCATCATCGAGGACACCTCTTCCGGCCTGAACCCCGTGCGGAGCACCAGGACATCCAGGTCCGAGGGCTCAAAACCGAGCGCATCTAACAAGATTTCGTGTGCCTTGTCCATGGCTGGTTTGGCGGGAGCCGCCGTGTCCGCGTCCGGCGGCGCGCGCGCCGGGCCCTCCGGCAGATGTGAAAAGTTCAATTCGCTCAATATGTCAGCAGCGTCCTGCGTGAGCTTCGCGCCGTCCCGGATGAGCTGATGGCAACCGCGTGCCAGCGGGTTGTGGATGGAGCCCGGCAGCGCGAACACTTCGCGGCCCGCTTCACCGGCGAGCCGCGCGGTGATGAGCGAGCCCGAGCGTCGCGCGGCCTCGACCACGAGCGTGCCGAGCGAGAGGCCCGCGATGATGCGGTTGCGCTGCGGAAAATTCGCGGCGCGGCCGGGCGTGCCCAGCGCGAACTCGCTCACCAGCGCGCCCTGTGCGCTGATGCGCGCGGCGAGTTCCGCGTGCCAGCGCGGATACACGAGGTCGATGCCCGTGCCCAGCACCGCGATGGTGCCGCCGCCGGCATCGAGGGCGCCGCGATGGGCGGCGGAGTCGATGCCTTCGGCGAGGCCGCTGGTGATGGTGAGGCCCTGCAGCGCGAGGTGGGCTGCGAAGTCGTGCGCATTCTCGCTGCCGGCCGCGGTGGGATTGCGGCTGCCCACGATGGCGAGCTGGGGATCGAGCAGACGCGACGCATCGCCGCTCACGTACAGCACGATGGGGCAGCCCGGCACGGCACGAAGCAGGGGCGGGAAGCCCGGGTCGGTGAACGGCAGCAAGAGATGCCCCGGCGCCTCCAGCCAGCGCTGCTCGTTGCGGCTGAGGCGGGCGGCGCGGGCGAGGGAGCGGGCGGCCGAGTCGCTCGCGCCGAGGGCGAGGAGCTCGCGCGGCGCGAGTCCGAGCAGCGCCGCCGCCGAGCCGCTGGCCTCCAGCATCCGCTGCAGCAACGCGCCGCCGAACCCCGCAGCACGCGACAGCGACACCCAGGCGGCAAGATCTTCCGTGATCTCCATGCGCGCACAGGATACGCGCCCCCGAAAGCATCACGCCGGCGTGAAGCCGGCGTGATGCTCGAGATTTGCGCTGCCGCGAACCCTTACGGGTTCTTGATCTTGTCGAGCACCTTGATGGTGTTCTTCGCCTCCATCACCAGGCCGTAGCTGATGCGATCGAAGGTCTTGAACACCATGAACGTGCCGGTGCGCTCCTCGGGCAGCCGCACGTTCTTCGCGAACACGGTGAGATTGTGCACCAAGCGGTTCTTCTCGCGGTCCGGCACCACCTCGCCCAGGCGGTAGATGCCGAGCACGTTGCCCGGCACGAGGCCATGGCGCGCGCCGCGGTTGATCACCACCACCTGGTACTGGCCGATCATCTCCACCCCGTCGTGGACCGAGATGATCTGGCCGTCGACCTTGATCTTGGGCGCGCTCGGCACGAAGTCCAGCGGCACATCCACGCTGCCGGAGAACAGCTTGTCTCCCGCCAGCGTCTCGCGGCCCGATTCCGTCAGCAGGAGCGTGGTGGGGTCGCCGCCGCGGGTCACCTTGCCCGCTGCGGTGAAGATGCCATCGTAGCCGATCACATCCCCGCCATCGGGGTCGCGGAGCTTCTCGCCCACGCGCACGATGTTGTAGTGCGAACCCACCTCGGCCGGCGCATCGAAGCCCCGCGCATAGACCGTGTTGCCCTCGGCCATGACCACGTGCCTGTCACGCGAGGCCAGCACGTAGGGGGCCTTCTTGATGTCCTCCTTGGTGATCACCGAGGGCTTGGACATGAAGGCGGCGATGATCTCGTAGGGAATGGCGCGGATCGCGTCCTCGAGCGGCTGGCTGCGCACCCGCGGCTGCACCCGGGCGGCATCGCCGCGCTCCAGGGTCACGTGCGGCTGGCCGTCGATGTACACCAGTCGCAGGGTGTCGCCGGGGTAGATGAGGTGGGGGTTCTGGATCTGCGGGTTGGCGTGCCAGATCTCCGGCCAGTACCAGGGGTCGCGCAGGAACATCTTCGAGATGCCCCACAGGGTGTCGCCACGCTTCACCACGTAGGATTCCGGAGCGCCGGGGGCGAGCACCGGGCCGGCGGCAGGCGCTTCGGCGCTCTGGGTCGAAACCCGGGCCCCGCCGTCGGCAGCGGCTTCCATGGCGGTCCGTTCATCGCCCACCACCGTGCCTTGCACGTCGGTTTCGGCGCCCGCGACAGGCACGGGGGCGGAGGACTGGTCCTTCTTGTGGAAGGGATTCCAGGAGGATTGGCAGCCCGCGCTGAAGGCGAGTCCAAAACACAGGGGAATCAAAGTCTTGTACTTGCTCATAACCTGCCCGATCCTCTGCAGCCGCATTCAGGATGGCTGTATACTGTTTATCAGCCGCCCGATACCAGGATGCAGTCCAAAGGTTTGTTAGGTTCGTTCGTCCCAAGCTGCTGCCGCGTCGAGCTTTCCCCACGCGCATTAAGTTAAGCAGCGGCGGAACTTTAGCAACAATTGACAGCCGAAAACACGAAATTGCTCTCATAACCTCCATGACGCGACTCACCATTCTGGAGTATCCAGACCCCCGTCTCCGCAACACCGCGCTGCCGGTTGCCCGGGTGGATGCTGCAGTGCGAAAGCTCATGGACGACATGCTGGAGACCATGTATGTCTCCAAGGGCATCGGCCTCGCGGCGACGCAGGTGAACGTGCCTCAGCGGGTCATCGTCATGGACATCAGCGAGACCCATGACCAGCCCCTGTACTTCGCCAATCCCGAGATCCTCAAGTCCTCGGGCCGGCAGCCCCGCGAGGAGGGGTGCCTGTCGGTCCCCGGCATCTATGAGAAGGTGCAGCGCGCGGAGTCCGTGGTGGTCCGGGCGCTCGGCCGGGACGGCAAGTCCTTCGAGCTGGCGGCCGAAGGGCTGCTCGCGGTCTGCATCCAGCACGAGATCGACCACCTGGATGGCAAGCTGTTCGTCGATTACCTGTCGGAATTGAAGCGCCAGCTCATTCGCCGGCGACTGCAAAAAGAAAGAAAGCAGCGGGCGCCGGCCGATGAGCGGCGCGCGCCCGTGCCCGTCGGATAGGTCCCCGTGAGGGGCCCTGTCGTGGGTGAACTGGGGCTGATCCATCGTGCAGACCTTCACGCTCGCGTTTGCGGGAACGCCTGAGTTCGCGGTGCCGGCGCTCGATGCGCTGGCCGCTTCACGGCATCGTGTCGCCGGGGTCTACACCCAGCCGGACCGGCGCGCTGGCCGCGGACGCGAATTGACCCCCAGTCCTGTCAAGCGCCGTGCGCTGGAGCTTCGATTGCCCGTGTTCCAGCCGGAGCAGCTGCGCGAGCTGTCCGCGCGCGAGCAGCTCGGCTCACTGAATGTCGATGCGCTGGTGGTGGTGGCCTACGGCCTGATCCTGCCCGAAGCCCTGCTGGGCGTGCCGCGGCTGGGCTGCTTCAACATCCATGCCTCGCTCCTGCCGCGCTGGCGCGGTGCCGCCCCGATCCAGCGTGCGCTGCTGGCCGGTGACGAGGTCACCGGCGTCACCATCATGCGCATGGAGAAGGGCCTGGATACAGGACCCATGATCCTCGCCCAGGAAATCCCCATCGGCGCCCACGACACCTCGGCGAGCCTGCAGGCCAGGCTCGCAGCCCTCGGGGCGCGACTCATGCTCGAGACGCTGGAGCTGCTGGCGCGTGGCGCCGCCATCGAGTCGCCGCAGCCCGCACAGGGTGTGACCCATGCCGCCAAGATCACCAAGGCTGAGGCGGAGGTCGACTGGTCTTTGCCGGCGGCGCACATCGACCGCCAGATCCGCGCCTTCGATCCCTGGCCCGTGGCCCAGACCGGGTGCCGCGGGGAAACGCTGCGCCTGTGGGAGGGCCGGGTGCTCGACCCCACGGCCCAGGTGGCGGAGCCGGGGCGGGTGATCGCGCACACGGCCGAGGGCATCGATGTGGCCTGTGGGCAGGGGAGCCTGCGACTGACCCAGGTGCAATGGCCGGGCCGCAAGCGCAGCGCCGCCGGTGAGGTACTGCACGCGCGCAGCCTGGCCGGCGAGCGCCTGGGCCGCCCATGAGCCGCCCATGAGCCGCCCCGGATCCCCACGCTCGCTGGCTGCCCAGGCGCTCGCCGCGATCCTGGAGAAGGATTTATCCCTGGATGCGGCGCTGGAGGCGGTGCTCGGCACCGCGCCCGCGGCGATGCGCCCGGCGGTGCACTCGCTGGCGTACGGTGCCGTGCGCGGATTCTTCCGGCACGAGGCCATCCTCGGCAGGCTCCTGTCGCAGCCGCTGCAGGGACGCGCGACCCTCGCGCGGGCGCTGTTCTCGGTGGCGTTGTTCGAGATCGAGGATGCGCGTACGCCCGACTATGCAGTGGTGGATGCGGCGGTGGAGACCTGTCGCACCCTGCACCTGCACAAGCTCGCGGGACTGGTCAATGCAGTGCTTCGCCGCTACCTGCGCGAACGTGCGGCCCTGGATGCGGATCTCTCGCGCAGCCCGATCGTGCGCCACGCGTTCTGCGAATGGATGGCGCAGCTGGTGCGCGCCGACTGGCCCGTGCGCTGGACCCAGATCCTCGCTGCCTCGGATCGGCAGGCGCCGATGTGGTTGCGGATCCACGCGCAGCGTGACCCGGATGCCCGCTACCTCGAACGCCTGCGCGCCGCCGGCTTCGCGGCGCACCTGCAGCCCGCGGTGCCGCACGCGCTGGTGATGGAGAAGCCCTGCGATGTGGGCGAGCTGCCGGGCTTCGGCGAGGGCTTCGTCTCGGTGCAGGACCTCGGCGCGCAGTGCGTCGCCGCACCACTGGCGCTGGCGCCTGGCCAGCGCGTGCTGGATGCCTGCGCGGCGCCCGGCGGCAAGACGGCGCTGATCGGCGAACGCGAGCCGGGACTCGCATCGCTCTGGGCGGTGGAGGTGGATGCGGCGCGGGTGCGGCGCATCGAGGACAACCTCGCGCGAACCCGCATCGCCGCCCGCGTGGTCTGCGCGGACGCGGCGCAGCCGGATGGCTGGTGGGACGGTGAGCCCTTCGATCGTATCCTGCTGGATGCGCCATGCTCGGCGCTGGGGGTGATTCGCCGCCACCCGGACATCCGCCTGCGGCGGCGCGCCGGCGACATCGGCAAGTTCGCGCAAGCGCAGTTGCGCCTGCTGCGCGCCCTGTTCGCGCTGCTGGCGCCCGGCGGCCGGCTGGTCTATGCGACCTGCACCATCACGCGGCGCGAGAATCGCGAGGTCATCGCCTCGTTCCTGCGGGAAACGCCGGCAGCCGCGACCGTGCCGGTGGAGCAGTGGCCCGGCTGGCCCGGCTGGGGCGAGCCGGACGGCCATGGCGTCCAGATCCTGCCCGGAGAGGCGGGGGCCGATGGCTTCTATTATGCTGCCCTGACACGACGATGAAGCCACTGCCCTCCATCCGCCGCCCGAGCCGGGCACTGCTGTGCATCTGCGCACTGCTGTGCGCCGCACTGGCGTGGGCCGACGGACTGGACGGACGCTTCGAGGTGCGCTCCGCCGACTTCTCGTTGAGGGAAGGCGTGTATCACCTGAATGCCCGGCTCGAGATGCCGATCACGCCCGCCGTCCGGCAGGGCCTGGCCGATGGCGTGCCGCTCTCTCTGCAGGTCGAGCTGTTGGTGGAACGGCGGCGCCGGCTGCTGCCGGATGCCAACGTCGCCGAGCTGGTGCAGCGCTACCATCTGCAATACAACGCGGTGAGCGCGCGTTACGTGCTGCGCAACGTCAACAGCGGCGAACAGGAGAGCTTCGCCACGGTGGACGAGGCGCTCAACCGTCTGGCGCAGATCCGCGACGTGCCGGTGCTGGACAAGAGCTTCGTGCAGTCCGGGCCGCGCTACGAGGCGAACGTGCGCGCCAAGATGGACTATGGCGCCGTGCCCCTGACCGTGCGAATCCTCATGTTCTGGGTGAACGACTGGCACCGCGAGACCGAGTGGTACACGTGGACACTGCAAGAATAGGCAGCCGTTCCGCCATCATGATACGGCGGTACGGCTCGACCGCGCTGGCCTCCGCGGCCATCGCGCTGTGGCTGGGTGCGCTGCTGCTGCTCGCCCGCGCGGCGCAGAACTCGGCTGATTTCGACAAGTGGCTCCCCTGGATCCTGCTGATCAACATCAGCGGGCTCATCACGCTGTTCGTGCTGCTCACGGGCAAGCTGTTCCGGCTGGTGCGCGAATACCGCCGGCACGTGCCGGGCTCGCGCCTGACGGCGCGCACGGTCGCGGTGTTCAGCGTGCTGGCGGTGGGACCCATCATCGTCGTCTACTACTTCGCCCTGCAGTTCCTGAACCGCGGCATCGACAGCTGGTTCGAGCTCGAGGTCAGCCAGGGCCTGTCCGACACGCGCGAGCTGTCGAAGGCTGCGCTCGACCTGCGCGTGCGCGAGTTCCTGCAGCGCACGCAAGGGGTGGCTCGCGAGCTGTCGAGCCTGCCGGACTTCGACCTCATCGGCACGCTCGACCGCGAGCGCCGCGGCACCGGCGCACTCGAGTTCTCGGTGATCGGTCCGCAGATGCGGATCCTGGCGACCAGTTCGGATCGCCCCATGGATGTGATCCCGCTGCCGGCGCCGGAGGAGATGCTCGCGCAGGTACGCCGCGGCCGTCCCTACGTGAGCCTGGACACCGACAGCGGCGGCGGCTACGTCATCCGCGCGGCGGCGCTCCTGGATGCGGAGAACAACCCGGCCTCGCGCGTGCTGATCGCGCTGTATCCCGTGCCGCAACCGCTCTCGCAGCTCGCCGACACGGTGCAGCGCTCCTACATCCAGTACGCCAACCTCGTCACCCTGCGCCAGCCGCTGAAATCCACGCTCGCGCTGATCCTCACCTTTGTGGTGCTGATGTCGCTGATCGCGGCGGTGTACGGCGCCTTCTTCACCGCGCAGCGGCTGGTCAAGCCGGTGCAGGACCTGATCGCCGGCACGCGCGCCGTGGCCAAGGGCGACTTCGACACGCGCCTGCCGCTGTCCTCGCGCGATGAGCTCGGCCACCTGGTCATTTCGTTCAATGACATGACCAAGCGCCTGGCGCGCGCACGCGAGGAGACGCGCCGCAGCCAGCAGGCCGTGGAGGCCGAGCGCGGGAGTCTCGCGGTCATCCTCGCGCGCCTGTCCACCGGGGTCATCGCCCTGCAGCCGGACCACACGCTGCGCATCGCCAACCAGGCGGCCGGGGCCATCCTCGGCGTCGATCTCGACGCCGCCATGGGCAGGGGGCTGGACCAGGCGGGCGGCGAGAGCCCCCTGTATGGCCAGTTCCTCGCCGCCATCCAGGCGCGCCTGCAGGGCGGGGATCTCGACTGGCGCGAGCAGATCGAGCTCATGGGCGATGCGGGCAGGCGGGTGCTGATGTGTGCGTGCACGACCCTGCCCAGCGATACCGGCGGCGCCCCGGGCGTGGTGCTGGTGTTCGACGACATCACCACGCTCCTGCAGGCGCAGCGTGATGCCGCCTGGGGTGAGGTGGCGCGGCGTCTGGCCCATGAGATCAAGAATCCGCTCACCCCCATCCAGCTCTCCGCCGAGCGCATGCGCCGCAAGTTCCTGGGCAGCATGAACGAGCAGGACGCGCAGGTGCTGGAGCGGGCCACCCACACCATCGTGGCCCAGGTGGATGCCATGAAGCAGATGGTGAACGCCTTCAGCGAGTACGCGCGGGCGCCGGACATGCACGTCTCGCGCTTCGATTTGAACCAACTCGTCACCGAAGTGGTCGATCTGTATCGGGTGCAGGCCAGCGGTGTGGAACTGAAGCTCAATCTCGATTCCCAGCTGCCCGAAGTGGCCGCGGATCGCGTGCGCATCCGCCAGATCCTCAACAACCTGCTGACCAATTCGCTGGAAGCGCTGGAAGGCCGGCAGGGGGCGCGTATCGACATCCAGACCCACCTCGCGGAGGAGTCGGGCTCGCTGCAGGCCGCCATCGTGGTCGCCGACAACGGACCCGGGTTCCAGCGGGATCTCATCGGCGCGGTGTTCGACCCCTACGTCACCAGCAAGCCGAAGGGAACCGGCCTGGGGCTGGCCATCGTCAAGAAGATCGTCGAGGAACATGGCGGACGGATCGAAGCGGACAATCCGCGCACCGGCGGCGCCCGCATCCGCATCCTGCTGCCGCTGGGCGAGAGCTCGCGAAGCCTCCTGGCACGGGAGATGCGCAAGGGCGAATTGAGGAGAGAACGGGCATGAGCGCTGGAAGAATCCTGGTCGTCGATGACGAGGCCGACATCCGCGGCCTGCTGAAGGAAATCCTCTCCGAGGAGGGCTACGAGGTGGAGGTGGCCGCCAACGGCGGCGAGGCCCGAACCCGTCGCGCCGCGCGCACCCCCGACCTCGTGCTGCTCGACATCTGGATGCCCGACACCGACGGCATCACGCTGCTGCGCGAGTGGTCGGCGCGCGAGACCGAGGAATGCCCCGTGGTGATGATGTCCGGCCACGGCACCGTGGAGACGGCGGTGGAGGCCACGCGCCTGGGCGCCTTCGATTTCGTCGAGAAGCCGCTGTCGCTGACCAAGCTGCTGCGCACCGTGGAGCGGGCGCTGGACTCCGGCCGCCGCAAGCGCCTGTCCAGCCGTGGACAGAACACCCCGCTGATCGCGCCCATCGGCAAGAGCAAGGCCACCATCATGCTGCGCGAGCAGATCCAGCAGGCGGCGCCCAGCCATTCCCCGGTGCTGCTGGTGGGCGAGCTGGGTTCCGGACGCGAGGCGTATGCACGCTACCTGCACTCGTTGAGCCCGCGCTCGCTCAAGCCCTTCGTGCCCATCATCCCCGCAAGTCTTGCCACCGACCCCGCCACCGCACTGTTCGGCGGCGAGCGCGACGGCCGGGTGGACGCTGGCCTGCTGGAGCAGGCCGCCGGCGGCTCGGTCTACGTGAACACGCTCGAGGACCTGAGCGCCGAGGCGCAGAAGCTCATCGTCGGCGCCATCGAGCAGGGCGGCTTCCTGCGCATCGGCGGCCGCAGCCGCGTGCCGCTGAACGTGCGCTGGATCGCCTCGGCGCAGCCTGGCTTCGACCAGCAAAATGGTGCGACACCGGTGCGACGCGACCTCATCGCTCACCTGAACGTCATCACGCTGCGCGTGCCGCCGTTGCGCGAATTCGCCGAGGACGTGCCCGACCTGCTGCGCTACTACATCGACCGGCTGGTCGATGATCAGCATCTGCCGCTGCGGCGCTTCAGCGTCGCCGCGCAGAACCGGCTGCGCAACTACCCTTGGCCCGGCAACGTGGGCGAACTCAAGAGCCTGGTGCAGCGGCTGCTGGTGCTGGGCGGCGACGAGGAGATCCGGCTCGAGGACATCGAGCGCGAGCTGTCGGTGCAGACCCCGGCCGACGAGCCGCTGGTGAAGCAGGACCTGCTGGCCATGCCACTGCGCGAGGCGCGCGAGCATTTCGAGCGCGCCTACCTGCAGCAGCAGCTCCAGCTCTGCAACGGCAAGGTGGGACAGCTCGCCAAGCGGGTGGGCATGGAGCGCACCCACCTGTACAGGAAGCTGCGCGCGCTGGGCGTCGATTTCAAGCAGCTGGGCGACGATTGATCCTCGATCCGGACCGCAGGCGCCGGAATGCAGGTGGCGGCGGGCCGGGCCCCGAGGGTCCGCCGCCCAGGCGCGCCTTCGGGCTGGGCTCCATCCGCCGCGTCATCCTGATCGGCATGCTGGTGCTGGCCGTGGGCTACCGCGCCGGCGTGCATTTCGGCTGGATTGCGCCGCTGTCGGCGCCCGCCCCGGCCCCGGCCCCGGCCGCCTCCTCCGCCGATGCCGCTAGCGGCAGCGGGATTCCCACGGTCACGCTGGTCGCGCCCGATCGCGGCGAGGTGGCGCGCGCCTTCGAGAACCATGAGTCGGGCGTGCAGGTGCACGGGAGCGGCGCGGTGTCGAGGGTGTTGGCCGACGATACGCGAGGCTCACCTCACCAGCGCTTCCTGCTGAAGGTCGATGCCGGTCCCAGCGTGCTGATCGCGCACAACGTCGAGCTGGCGCAGCGCGTGCCGGGTCTGTCGCCCGGAATGCGGGTGGAGTTCTCGGGCGAGTACGAGTGGAACGAGAAGGGTGGACTGGTCCACTGGACGCATCACGACCCCGCCGGCCGGCACCCGGCCGGGTGGCTGAAGGTGGCCGGGGTCCTCTACCGGTGATTCCGGCGGCATGCAGATGCCTGCTCGGTGTGTTGCTGGTCGTGACCCTGGCACCCGTGTCGTCGGCACCCGCGCGACCGCCACCGCCCGCGCATCGCGAATTCCTCGAGGCCTGGCAGCGTGTGCAGTCGGGCGCGCCGGATGAGCCGGACCCGCCGGCGCTGCAGCATCACCTGCTTTACGACTACCTGCTCGCCGCGCGGCTGCGCCGCGACCTGCAGCGCGCGCCCGATGATGCGCTGGATGCGCGCATCGCCGGCTTCGTGGAATCGCGGGCGGACCTGCCGGTGGTCCGGCCACTGCGGCGCGAGTGGCTGCTGAGCCTGGGCGCCCGCGCGCGCTGGGACCTGTTCCTGCCCCTCACCGCCGGCAGCGCCGATGCGCAGCTCCAGTGCCAGCGATTCGCCGGCCGGCTGGCAACCGCGGAAACCGCCGGTCTCGGCGCGGAGGTGCTCGCACGCTGGCGTCTGCCGCAGCCTGCGCCACCCGAGTGCGGGGCGGCGTTCGCCTGGGCCCGCAGCCAGGGACTGTTCACGGCGGCACTGGCCGAGGACCGCACCCGGGCGGCGCTGGAGGCCGGCAACCTGCGCCTCGCGCGCGAGGCGGTGGAGGATGTGCCGGCGCCGCGCAACGAGCCGTTGCTGCAATGGATCCTGCTGTTGCAGACGCCGAGGGCCGAACTGGAAGCGCTGATGCGCGATCCGGCGCGCGGCGTGGAACCCGCCGCGCTGGTCGCCGGATTCTCGAAATTCGCGGTGGCGGACTTCGTCGCGGCCGCGGCCCTCCTGCCCGCCCTGCTGCAGCGGACGGACCTGCCTGAGGCCACCAAGGGACAGCTCAGGCGCGCTGCGGCGCTCGGTGCGGCCTGGTCGCGCAACCTCGATGCGGTGAGCGCCTTCGACGAGGTGCCGGCGGCGACCGTCGATGCGATGGTGCAGGAGTGGCGCGTCCGCTCGGCGCTGTGGGCCGGCAATTTCCGCAGGGCGCAGGACTGGATCACGCAGATGCCGCCGGAGCTCGCGGCACAGCCGCGCTGGCGCTACTGGCGGGCGCGGGCGCTGGAGCGCAACGAAGGTGAGGACGCGGCGCAGCCGCTGTACGCCGAGCTCGCCTCGCTGCGCGACTACTACGGATATCTCGCCGCCGATCGCGCCCACCGGCACTACAGGCTCGATCCCGTTCCGCTCGAGCCGGATGCGAAGCGCCTGAAGCAACTGTCCGCGGAGCCGGGCCTGGCGCGCGCACGTGCCCTGTTCGAGTGTGGCCTGACCGATGAGGCCGGCGTGGAATGGGCGGTGGCGATCGCGGATGCCGATGTCCCCACGCGTACGCAGGCAGCGATCCTCGCCTCGCGCTGGGGCTGGTATTCGCAGTCCATCGCCCTGCTCGCGCAGCTCGGCGCCTGGGACGATGTGAAGCTGCGATATCCCAGGCCCTTCGCGCCCGAGATCGCCGCGGCCAGCCACCGGACGCGGGTGCCTCCGGACTGGATCGACGCGCTGATGCGCCAGGAGAGCCTGTTCCGCACGGACGCGGTGTCGGCTGCCGGTGCGCGCGGCCTGCTGCAGGTGATGCCGGCCACGGCCGCGGCCCTGGCCCGGCGCTGGAAGATCCCGTATGAGTCGCGCGATGCGCTGTTCGAGCCCTCGACGGCGATCCTGCTCGGTGCCGCGCACCTGCGAGAGGTGCTGGACAAGTACCAGGATGACCTGCCGCTGGCGCTGGCGGCCTACAACGCAGGCGCGGTGCCGGTGTCGCGCTGGCGGCCATCACAGCCGATGGACGCGGATATCTGGGTGGAGAACATCCCGTACGCCGAGACGCGCGGCTACGTGCAGCGCGTGCTCGAGCACATCGTGGCATTTGCCTGGGTGCGCAAGGCCGCGTTGCCGCACCTCGCCACGCTGATGCCCGCCGTCAACCCGCGATGACCGTCTCGATGTCGAGCCCGCCGAGCAGGGTGCGCGTCACCGGGGTCTTGCCGGCGATCTCCAGGAGCTTCTCCGCCTGGCCGGCATCGAGCGGCTTCGAGAAGGACAGGCGGCGGTCGATGTGGCCGCGCGTTCCCTCGTTCGCCGTGTAACGCAACCCCACGGTGATCTTGCCCAGCTCCCATCCCTTGCGTCCGGCGTACATCCGCAAGGTGATCGACGTGCAGGAGCCGAGGCTCGACAGCAGCAGCTCGTAGGGCGCCATGCCGCTGTCCCCGCCGCCGCGCGAAGCCGGCTCGTCGGAGGTCAGACGGTGATGGCCGGAGACGACCTGCTGGGTGAAGTGGTGCTCGCTGATGACGGTGACGTGCGACATGGCGGCTCCTGGCGCGGTTGGCGTAAGGCCTGCAATGTTAACCGCTCAAGGGCACCGCAGGCACCGCCGGGCGCGTGCGCCGTCCATGGTGCATTGCGGGTTGCGGCCCGCGAGGTGCGCCTGATGCAACCCATGGATTTCCCGCTCCGCGCCCCTAGAATGTCCTTCCAGACCAGGAGAAATGGTATGGACGCCTCCCACTTCAGGAGTGAAGTGACGAGGTGAGTTGTGAAGGAAGTGGACCCTACCGGGCCGACGGCATCAAAGTGCCCAGGTGGAAGGGTTCAATCTTCACAGGCACCGGAGGGTCCGACATGAATCGTATCGTGGTTGGAGTGGATATCGCAAAGCGGGTGTTTCAGCTGCATTGGGTGCAGCCCGAGACGGGGGAGATTGTGGCGCTGCAACTCAAGCGGGAGAAGTTTTTGGAGCATTTTGCCAACCGTTCGCAGTGCTTGATCGGCATGGAATCGTGCGGTGGATCGCAACATTGGGCGCGAACGCTGCAGAAGCTGGGTCACGAAGTGAAATTGCTGTCTGGGCGGATGGTCAAGCCGTTTGTGATCGGCAACAAGAACGATACGGCCGATGCGCGCGGGATTTGGATGGCCGTACAGCAGCCGGGGATTAAGGCGGTGGCGGTCAAGAGCGAGGAGCAGCAAGCGGTGTTGGCGCTGCATCGGATGCGTGAGCAGTTAGTGAAGTTTCGCACCGCGCAGATCAACGGTCTGAGGGGATTGCTCAGCGAGTACGGCGAAGTGATGCCGCAGGGCCGAGCCGGGATCAAGCGAGACATTCCCGGTGCTTTGGGGCGATTATCGGATCGGTTACCGGCGATCGTGATCGAGACTTTGCGCGAACAGTACGCGCGACTCGGTGCGCTCGATGAACAAATTGGCCAGATCGAGCGGCGTCTACGTCAATGGCAGGCCCAAGATCCGACGACGAAGCGCATCGCAGCGATCCCCGGGGTGGGATTGCTGAGTGCGACGGCGGCAGTGGCGACGATGGGGGATGCGAGAGCCTTCAAGTCGGGACGCGAGTTTGCGGCCTGGCTCGGGTTGGTGCCACGGCAAACCGGCACCGGCGGTCGGGTGCGATTACTCGGTATCAGCAAGCGCGGCGACAAGTATCTTCGCACGCTGCTGATCCACGGGGCTCGCGCGGTACTGATGCACAGTAAATCACCGCCCGAATGGTTAGCCGAATTAGTGAAGCGTCGGCCGAAGAATGTGGCCGTCGTGGCGCTGGCGAACAAGATGGCACGCACGATCTGGGCGCTCACGGCCCACGAGCGGGCGTATCAATCTGGGTACGTGAGTCGAGCCGTAAAGGCTTGAACACGGTCGATTAACAGTCAACAGAGGAAGGTACGCTAAAAGGTTGCGCAAGGACTACAACGTGTGATGGCAAACAGGTCAGACCGTGACCCGCCAAGCCTGAATGATCGTCCGAGCTTCGAGCTCTGAGGAGAAATGAGGTGCGGGTCAGCGGAATCCATCAGGGCCCGCAGGCTTCGGTCTGCAAAAACAGGCCGGATATAAACCTGCAGCCTAACCTGTCGCTCATCACACGCAAAAAGCCCTTGCCCATCGGGAGGCGTCCATATAATGTTCATGGCCACGGGTTGGGCGGCGGAAGGCGCCGTGCAGGAACAGATCGATGCAACGGTGAAGGATGCGGTCGACCGCGCCAAGAGCCAGTTGCCCAAGGGCGAGAGCCTGTGGCATTGCGCCGAGTGCGGTGAACCCATCGCCGAGGCGCGGCGCGCGGCCATCCCGGGCGTTCGCCTGTGCATCGCCTGCCAGAACGAGCAGGACAAGCAGTCCGCGGCGTTCGCCGGCTACAACCGGCGTGGCAGCAAGGACAGTCAGCTGCGCTGAACCAGGGGTCGTTGCGCCGCCGTCAATGCCGCAGGATGCGGTTCTCCAGCAGCGGTGAGCGCACCAGCCGGCCGTGCGCGGCGGCAAGGTCCACGCCGCCCTTCGCCTTTCCGAGCACAACCGCCGGGCAGCTCGTCGTGCTGCGCCATCCCAGCGCCGCCGCCAGCCGTGCCTCCGCCTCGTCTCCCAGCGCGTGCGTGAAGTCATCGGCGACGGTGCAGCCAGGCACCTGTGCGCCGGCGGACGTGGCGCCCGCGGCGGGAGTGAAGCCATCGGGGTAGTCACCGAAGCCCTTGGCGTTCTCGCCCTTGAACTCGATGGAGAAATACGTGGTGCCGCAGTTGTCCTGCGGATAGAAGCCATAGGGCTTGCCGCAGGTGGTCTCGCCGATCTGGATCACCTCCACGTCCGCGCCACGCAGTCCGTTGATCACCGCCTCGCTGGCCGAGCAGGTGTCGGGTCCCGTGAGCACGAACACGCGCGGCAGGTTCAGCGTGGGCAGCGCCTGGTTGGCGGGCAATGCGCCGAACCCTTGCGTGGCCGCGAGGAAGCCCTCGGGCTGCAGCGTTGCGCCCGTCACCGGGTTCGTGTTCGGGTACTTGTCGTTGAAGGTGGGCTTCTCGAAGGTCTTGCCGGCGGTCGCGGCATCGCCCGCGATCATGTAGGCGAGTTCGCTGGCGATGTCGAGGTAGCCGCCGCCGTTGTAGCGCATGTCGATGACGAGGTCGGTGACGTTTGCCGCCTTCAGGGTGGTGATCGCATCGACCAGGCCCTGCTCCGCCCCGGCCAGATGATCGTTGAACTGCAGGTAGCCGACATTGCCGGTGGCGGTGGAGAGGGATTTCACGTTCATCACCGACGCGCCGGTGATGTTCTGCGAGACCAGCGTCACCGTGCGGTTCGCCGGAGCGCCGGGATCCTGCACCGTGAACTGATGCGACTCGCCCACGCCAGCCGGGGAGATGCCGGCGTTCAGCGTATCGACGCTCGCCTGGTCACCGGCATTCACCAGGTCCACCCCGTCCACGAACAGCACCTCGGCGCCGCGGGCCAGTCCCGCGGCGGCGGCAGGCGAGTTCGGCTCGACGTAGGCCACCACCAGCTTGCGCGGCGGCCTGACGGCGATGAAGGACCACTGCGCACCGTAGCCGGAGGACTGGTTCGATTGCGACAGCGCGATCCATTGGTCGGTGGGATAGGTGAAATGAAAGCGATCCTTGTCTGCACCGGAGGCCGTGAGCTGCGGGGTCTTGAGCACGTCGAAATAGGCCGCAGTGGTGCTGTAGTTGCCGGGGTCGCGATCGACGATCTCCCCGTACCACAGGTACAAATCGTTGCTCCAGGAGCGCAGCCAGTTGTTCTCGGTGAGCACGCTTCCCGCCTTGTCGGGCCAGGCCGCGCCGGTGGCGGGGTTGGTGCCGGTGCGCGGCGCGGCGCATTGCGCGGCGTAGGTGGAGGCCGGTTGGAAGACACCAGCGCTCCAGCCGCTGCCGACGATGGAGCCGCTGGAACTGCCGCCACCGCCGCCGCCGCAGGCGCCGAGCAGGACGGTGAGACCCAACAACGGGAGCAACCTGCGCATGACTCGGATCCTTGAGGGGCCCATCAGGAGGACACGTTATGATGCCTTACGTCAAATGCGCTGTGACGCAGGCCCGCAATTGATCGAAAAGACCCCCCGGCGCGGCGGGTCGCCCGGCGCGGCGGGCGGCTCAATCCCCGACGCGGATCACGATGACATCGATGTCCGTCTTGCGCAGCTTCTGCCGCATGCGGTTCAGCTCGTCCAGGTTGGAGATGGGGCCGATGCGGATGCGATGCCAGGTATCGGCGTCCACCGACACCTTCTGCACCTTGCTTTCGATGCCCTGCAGGGCGAGCTGCGCTCGGATGCGGTCTGCGTCGGCAAAGCTCTTGTACGAGCCTGCCTGCAGGACGTAGGTGCCCGGCCGGGTCTCGGGCGCCGCGCGCAGGTCGGGCTTCACGTCCTTTTCCTTCTCCGGAACCACCACCTCGAACTTCGGCAGCATGTCGTAGAAGTCGTATGACTTCGCCGGTGCCTCCTCCTCGGGGCTCTCCGCCTCGGCGCCCTTGCGCCGATCGTGGTGCGCGGGCTTCTCGGCGGGCGCGGCCGTCTCGCGCGGATGATCCTTGACCCAGATGAGTCCGGCGATCAGCAGGCCCAGTGCGAGTCCCAGCCCGAGGCCGAGCCAGCCGGAGAAGCCGCCGCCGCCGCGGCGCGGCCGGGTCTTGTAGTCCCTGGCCACCGCCTACATGGTCTCCGGCGCCGACACGCCCAGCAGCGTGAGCCCATTGCGGATGACCGTCTGCGCCGCCACGGCGAGCGTCAGTCGCGCATTTCGCAGCGCCTCGTCGGGAACGAGCAGCTGGTGTGCGCTGTAGTTGGTGTGGAAATCGTTGGCGAGGTCTCGCAGGTAGTGCACCAGCGTGTGCGGCGCCCGTTGTTCGGCGCTCGCCGCGATGATCTCCTGGAACTGCGTCAGCCGCCTGATCAGTCCCATCTCCTGCGGCTCGCGCAGGCATTCGAGCTGCGCCGCTGCGCCCGCCGGGGTGAAGGTCAGGCCCCGCTCGCCGAGCTGGCGCATCACGCTCGCCACCCGCGCATGGGCATACTGGATGTAGTAGACCGGATTGTCGTTGGAGCGCGACTTCGCGAGCTCCAGATCGAAGTCCAGGTGCTGATCGTTGCTGCGCATGACGTAGAACAGGCGGGCGGCATCGTTGCCCACCTCCTGCCGCAGGTCGCGCAGGGTCACGAACTCGCCCGAGCGGGTCGACATCTGCGCCTTCTCGCCACCGCGGTACAGGGTCACGAACTGTACCAGCCGCACCTCGAACTTCGAGGTGTCGCCGCCCAGCGCCTCCAGCCCCGCCCTCAGGCGCATGATGTAGCCGTGGTGGTCCGCGCCCCAGACGTAAACCAGGTGGGAGAAGCCGCGCTCCAGTTTGTTGATGACGTAGGCGATGTCCGAGGCGAAGTAGGTCTTGATGCCGTTCTCGCGCACCATCACCCGGTCCTTCTCATCGCCCCAGGCGGTGCTGCGGAACCACAGCGCGCCGTCCTTGCGGTAGGCATGACCTTTGCGTTCGAGCTGCGCGAGGACGCGGTCGATGGAGCCATCCTCCGCGAGGCTCCGTTCGGAGAACCAGCGATCGAAGTACACGCCGAACTGCGCGAGGTCGTCGCGGATGTCGGCGAGGATGTCGCCCAACACGAAGTCCTGCACCTCGCGAAACGACGCATCGCCCAGCAGCGTGCGAGCGCGCAGGACCACCGCATCGATGTAGGCGTCCTTGTCCCCGCCCTGCGGCTCATCCGGCGGCAGGCCCTCGAAGACCTGCGCGGCGGGCTTGCGGAACCGCTCGCCGGCCTTCGCGTGGAACTGGCGCGCGATCGGGATGATGTAGTCGCCGCGGTAGGCGTTGGCCGGCAGCACGAAGCGCTCGCCGCACAGCTCCAGGTATCGCAACCAGAGGCTGGCGGCGAGTATTTCCATCTGCCGGCCGGCATCGTTGATGTAGTACTCGCGGGCGACCTCGTACCCCACCGCCTCGAACAGGTTGGCGAGCGTGGCGCCGTAGGCGGCGTGCCGGCCGTGACCCACGTGCAGCGGGCCGGTCGGGTTGGCCGAGACGAATTCCACCATCAGGCGCTGGCCGGCGCCCGCATCGGACCGGCCGTAGGCCCGGCCTTCGCGCAGGATGTCGAGCACCTGCCCGTGGTAGGCGCCGGGGGCGAGGAAGAAGTTGATGAAGCCGGCGCCCGCGACCTCGACCTTCAGGATGGACTCATGGGGCGGAATCGCCGCGACCAGCGCCTGCGCCAGCTTGCGCGGATTCTGGCGCGCGGACCTGGCGAGGCGCATGGCGAGGTTGGAGGCGAAGTCACCGTGCGCCGGATCGCGCGTGCGCTCGACTTCCGGCTCGCTGCGCGCGGCGGCGGGTACCAGGTCCTCGGGCAGCGTGGCGAGCGCCGTGCCCAGCAATTTTGCGATCAGTTGGTTCATGCAAGGTGCGCGAGTTTACCCGATCAGTCGACTTCCGTCGGGTCCACATCGAGGCTCCAGCGCAGCCCCTGCCGCACCTTGAGCGCCTCGACCCGCGGCAGCCAGACGCCGAGGAAACGGTGCAGTTGCGGCCGGCCCGGCGCCTCGATCAGCAAGTGCGCCCGGTGCCGGTCGGCGCGGCGCGCGATCAGCGCCGTCGCCGGTCCCAGGATCTTCACGCCCTGCGCCGCGCGGCCCTGCCAGGCGGCCGCAGCCAGAAATTCCTCGACGGCCTTCGGGTTGCGCGCATCGGCACGCAGCAGCGCGAGGCGCGAGAAGGGCGGCCACTGCGCGATACGGCGCTCCTCCAGCGCATCGGCGGCAAAGCCTTCGTAACCCGCCGAGATCAGCCGTTGCAGCAACGGATGCTCTGGGTACTGCGTCTGGATCAGCACCTCGCCCGGCCGCGCCGCGCGGCCTGCGCGGCCGGCGACCTGCGTGATCATCTGCGCGAGCCGCTCGGTGGCGCGATAGTCGGTGGCGAACAGGCCCTGGTCGGCATCGAGGATCACGACCAGGCTCACCTCGGGGAAATGATGGCCCTTGGTCAGCATCTGGGTTCCGATGAGGATCCGCGCCGCGCCGCTGTGCACGCTGTCGAGCACCTGTTCGAGGCTTCCGCGACTGCTGACCGAATCCCGGTCCATGCGCGCCAGCGGCGCTTGCGGGAACAGCCGCTGCAGGGTGTCCTCGACGCGTTCGGTGCCCTGGCCCACCGGCATGAGCGGATGCCGGCAGGCGCCGCACAGCGAGGGGACGGGCGCCTCGGCGCCGCAGTGGTGGCAGCGCAGCCGCCCGGCGCGCCGGTGCACCGTCATGCGCGCATCGCAGTGTTCGCAGTGCGCGCTCCAGCCACAGTCACAGCAGAACAGCGTGGGCGCGAAGCCGCGGCGGTTGAGGAACACGATGACCTGGCCGCCGCTGGACAGGTGCGCGTGGATGGCGCCGATGGCAGGCTGCGACAGGCCGTTGTCGCTGCCGTGCCGGCGCAGGTCGATCACCTGTGTGCGCGTGGGGTGCGCGGCGGCGGCCCGCTGCGGCAGCCGGACCAGCTGGTAGCGCCGGTGCGCGACGTTCTCCAGGCTCTCGAGCGAGGGCGTGGCGGAACCCAGCACCACCGGCAGCAGCGCACGCTGCGCGCGCAGCACGGCGAGATCCCGCGCCGAGTAGCGGAATCCCTCCTGCTGCTTGAAGGAGGTGTCGTGTTCCTCATCGACGATGACCAGCGCGAGCTCGGGGAGCGGGGTGAACACCGCCGAGCGGGTGCCGATGATGATGCGCGCCGCACCGCTTCGTGCCGCGCACCACGCCTCGCTCCGTTCGCCCCCCGCGAGCCCCGAATGCAGCACGGCGATGCCGGCGCCGAAGCGTTCGGTGAAGCGCGCCAGCAGTTGCGGCGTGAGGCCGATCTCCGGCACCAGCACCAGCACCTGCCCGCCGCGTTCGAGCACCGCCTCGATGGCGCGCAGGTAGACCTCGGTCTTGCCGCTGCCGGTGACGCCGAACAGCAGGTGCGCCTCGAAGCGCCCGAGGGAGGCGATCAGGGATTGCACAGCCGCTTCCTGTGCCGGCCACAGCGTCACGGGGCTGGGTCGAGGGCGCGGCGGCGCGCCCTCGGGCTCGCGCTCGACGCAGGCCAGGAGTCCCCGTTCCTGCACGGCTCGCAGCAGCTCGGCCGAGAAGCCCGCCTCCAGGATCGCCCCCCGGTCGGCGAGCTCGTGTTCCGCCAGCCACGCGAGCAGCGCCTGCTGCCGGGGGGCGCGCCGGCCGGCGGTGGCGGTGTGCGCCTGCCGGCCCGCCTCGCTCAACGACCAGAGGATGAGGCGGTGGGCCAGCGGCCGGCCATCGCGCACCGCGGCCGGCATCGCCGCGGCGAAGACCTCGCCCACCGGGTGATGGTAGTAGTCGGCGGCCCATCGCAGCAGGTCGAAGGTGTGCGGGTCGAACAGGGGTTCTTCGTCAAGGATCTCGAAAGCCTCGCGCAGCTTGTCCGGCGCCACCTCGCTGTGCGCCACGATTCCCACGACAATACCCACGAGCCGGCGCCGTCCGAACGGCACGCGGATGCGGACGCCCTGCACCAGGCGCGCCGGGGCAAGTCCCGCCGGCGGGCGGTAATCGAACACCCGCCGCAATGGCGTGTCGAGGGCGACCTGCAGGATGGAATCGGTCATCGGCGTCCTGATATCAACGGGTTACGGGTCGACCCGGGCCGTCGCGGCCGCGTCAACCCAAGCCCGGGAGGCGCGTTGATAAGGCTATCGGTGCGCCGCCGTCAAGGGTACGAAAAATGCCGCGCTTTGCTACGCTCTCCTGCCCGTGGGCTCCCTGGGATGAGGCCGCTCCCCGGTCGAAGGACGCTGCCCTGCAGAACACGCGTGAACTCGAACAATTCCTGGCTGGGGTGGAGCGACGCGCCTTCCGCATGGCCCAGCTCGCGCTGCGCGATGCCGACGATGCCCTGGATGTGGTGCAGGATGCGATGCTGCGCCTTGCCCGCAGCTACGCGCATCGCCCCAGCGCGGAATGGCGGCCGCTGTTCTTCCGCATCCTGCAGAACGGCATCCGCGACCTGCAGCGGCGCGCCACGGTCCGACGCCGGTTCATGGCATTCTGGCCGGGCTCGCGCGATGCGCAGGACGCGGCGCCTGATCCGCTCGAGCAGGTGGCTGATCCTTCGCCGCAGCCCGCGGATACCCTGATGCAGGGGGAGGCGATGCGCCAGCTCGAACAGGCGCTGGGCGATCTGCCCGCGCGTCAGCGCGAGGCCTTCATGCTGCGCAACTTCGAGGGCCTCGATGTCGCCGGGACGGCGCTCGCGATGGGCTGTACGCAAGGCAGTGTCAAGACTCATTATTCGCGGGCCGTGCACGCCCTGCGCGATGCCCTCGGCGAGGTGTGGGAATGAACGCAAAGCGCATGCAGGACATCGAAGGCCGCAGCCGGGAGCTGTTCCAGGAAAGCGTGGAGGGCCTCGACATGCGCATGCGCTCGCGCCTGACGCAGGCACGGCACGCCGCACTGGCGGCGGCCGGTGCGGGTTCGCGCCCGCGCTGGATGTCCTTCACGCCGGCGTTCGGCGCCGCGGCGGCCCTGGTGATGGCGGTGGGCTTGTGGGTGGGCCACGGAGCGCAGGAGCGTGGCTCGCTCCCCGATGCGCGCAATGGCCTCGAGGACCTGGAACTCGTGGCCTCCAATGATCCGCTCGAGTTCCTGCAGGATGATCCGGAATTCTACGACTGGGTGCAGAAATCCGATGCCGCGGTCGCACCGGGCGGCTCGACGGGCTGATGCGCACGATCTGGGTCCTGCCGGCGGCCGCAGCCTTGTTGCTGGCGGGACTGGCGCGCGCGGAACCTCCATCGCCGGCGCCGCACGGGGACGCGGCATCGCGCGGCGGGACGCAGCCGGCGACGGCGTTGCCCGATGAGGCCTTGCTGGAGTTCCTCGGCCAGGACGATGTCGAGGATGCGAAATGGTGGGAATGGTTCAGGCAGCACCGCGGGGCCGCGCGCGAGGCAGGGGACGACCCTCCGGCGGCCGAGGACACGAGGTCATGATCAGCAAGCTTTTCCCGGCAGCGATGCTGTGCGCCCTGGCCCTGTTCGGCGGCGTGCCTCGCGCACAGGCGCAGGTCCCCTCCGCGGGGCAGAGCTGGCAGTCGCTCAGCAGCCAGCAGCAGCAACTGCTCGGCCGCTTCCGTGATAACTGGAACAGCCTGCCGCCGGAGCGCCAGCAGGCGCTCGCGCGGGGCAGCCAGCGCTGGCTCGGCATGTCCGAGGATCAGCGCGGCGAGGCGCGGCAGCGCTTCCGCGAGTGGCGGGCGATGCCGCCGGAGGAGCGTCAGCAGCTTCGCGAGCGCTGGCACCGATTCAAGGCGCTGCCGCCTGAGCAGCAGGCGCGGGTACGGGAGAACTTCCAGCGCTTTCGCGAGCTGCCGCCGGAGAAGCGCCAGGAACTGCGGCGCCGCTGGCGGCAGATGACGCCGGAGCAGCGGCACGACGACCTGCGCCGGCGATGAGGCGCAGATGCTGATCGGCGGTTGCCTGTGCGGAGCCGTGCGATACCGCGCCGATGCCGCGCCGCTGTACGAGCCCACGCTTTGCCATTGCCGTTCCTGCCAGCGCGCGGCGGGTGCGCATGCGGTGGCCTGGTGCACGGTGAGCCTTGCGGCCCTGCGGTTCGAGCGCGGTGAACCCGTGAGCTTCGGCTCTTCGCCGGGCGTACGGCGGACCTTCTGCGGCCGGTGCGGCACTCCACTGACCTACTGGAACGAAAAGCGCGGGGGTGAAATCGACATCACCGTCTGCTCGCTCGATGATCCCGCTCGTTTCGCGCCCGCCGATCACATCTGGACCGCGGATGCGGTCGCATGGGAACCGCTGCTGCCGACCCGGCCCCGATTCCGGCTCACGCGCGGCTCCTGACGGAGGCTCGATTGCGTTAGTCTCGCCGCATGCAACCGCATTGCGTGTTCATCAGATGTACCCGGCGTTCTGACCGAGGCAACGGGCGAGGCCTGTAGTATTCTCGACCCGGGGGAGCTTTCCGGGGGGATGAGTTCCATGCGAGATCCGCTGCCCGCCTCGCGGTTGCGGCGCCGGCTGCTGGGCCTGGCCGCGCGCGCGCCACTGGCGGCGCTGCTGCCGGTGCGTTCCATCGCCCAGGCGGTGGGCGCCCAGGCGACCGGCGCCCAGGACGTGCCGGCACTTTCACAGCTCCTGAACGTCGCGGAGTTCGAGGCCGTCGCACGCGCCGTGCTGCCGCCGGCGCATTTCGGCTACCTCGCCACCGGCACCGATGATGATCGCACCCTCGCGCTCAACCACGAGGCCTACTCACACCTGCAGATCCGCTCGCATCGCTTCGTCGATGTCAGTCATCTCGACACCGGCCGCACCATCCTCGGGCAGCGCTGGGAATTCCCGCTGTACCTCTCGGCCGTCTCCAGCCAACGGGCCTTCCATCCGCAGGCCGAGCTGGCGAGTGCCCGCGGCGCCGGCTCGCGCCACGTGCAGTACATGTCCTCGAGCTACGCCTCCACGGCGTTGCAGGGCATCGCCGAGGCCCGCGGCGCGCCGCTGTGGCAGCAGCTCTATGCCACCGACGACTGGAACGTCGCCCGCAGCGTGATCGGCCGCGCCAGGGCGGCCGGCTGCAGCGCCATCGCCCTCACCGTGGATCTCATGCCGGGGCGCAACACCGAGACCCTGTTCCGCGCCATGCGGCGCGACACGCGCAACTGCAATGCCTGCCACCTCGAAGGCTCGCACGACCCGGTGCGCAAGGCGCCGCTGTACGCGGGCCTGGATGTCTCCAAGGTCAAGGCGGATTCGCCGGTGGACATCACCTGGGACTACCTGCGGCGCGTACGCGATGCCGTGCCCATGAAGCTGATCGTCAAGGGCATCGTCACCGGCGAGGATGCGCAGAAATGCGTCGAGCATGGCGTCGATGCCGTGGTCATCTCGAACCATGGTGGCCGTGACGAGGAGACGCTGCGACCCACGCTCGAGTGCCTGCCCGAGGTGAGTGCCGCGGTCGCGGGGCGGGTCCCCGTGTTCATCGATGGCGGCATCCGCCGCGGCACCGATGTCTTCAAGGCGCTCGCCCTCGGCGCCACCGCGGTGGGCATCGGCCGGCCGTACGTCTGGGGACTGGCGGGGTTCGGCCAGCCCGGGGTGGAGGCGATCATCGACATCCTTCGGCGCGAGCTGCAGGTCATCATGCGGCAGGCCGGCACGCCGACCCTCGCCGACATCACCCCCGCTGCCGTGAACTGGGCGCGCCACCCCGCCTGACAGCCCCTCCACAGGTTGAAAAATTTCCATTCTGCTCCGGCCGATGTGCTTGAATGGCCCGGCGAAGGTGTCCCCTCGGCCTTGCGCCCCGCCGGTTGGCGCAAGGCCCTCCGGCGTCTCATGTTGCATCGAGCTACTTGAACTCCTTCCGTGGAACCGGTGACCCGCATGCTGACAGCGCAAACCATCAAGGACGATCATTCCGGCCTGTTCACCTGGTTGCGCGGTGACCTTGCGCAGGGCGCCAGCACCTGCCTCCCGCCCGCGGACGCCGGGCCCGAAAGCCTCGTGTACGCCACCGACCCCGAGCAGCTCGACCAGGCCCTGGAGCGCAAGGCGGCCATCCTGGTCTTGGACGCCAAGCTCGCTCCCCTCGTGCAGACCATGCCGCCCTCGGTCACCTGCTGCTTCTCGGTGCGCAACATCGCCATGGGCATGGCGGCGCTGCTGAACTACTTCTGCCGCAAGCAGGAGCGCTTCGCCCAGTGGGGAGATCGGCATCCGACCGCCGTGGTGCACCCTTCCGCGCGCGTCGGTGCGGGCACGCTGCTCGGCCCGTACTGCGTCATCGGAGCAGGGGCCAGCATCGGCGAGGACTGCCGGATCGGCACGCACGTGGTCATCGAGAACGGTGCCCGGCTGGGCGCCCGCACGGTCCTGCATGCGCACGTGTTCATCGGCGCCGACTGCGAGGTGGGACAGGATTGCGAGATCCACCCGCATACCAGCATCGGCAGCGATGGCTTCGGCTATGCGGTCAGGAGCGATGGCCGTCCGCTGAAGATCCCGCACCTGGGCAACGTGGTGATCGGCGATGAGGTGGAGATCGGCAGCAACTGCGCCGTGGATCGCGCCAAGCTCTCCTCCACCCACATCCGCACCGGCGCCAAGCTGGACAACATCTGCCACATCGCGCACAACTGCGACCTGGGCGAGAACGGCATGTACACCGCCGGCTTCATGATGGGCGGCTCCACCCGCATCGGCCGCCAGTTCGTCACCGGCGGCAATTCGGTGGTGACCTCGCACGTCACCATCGCCGACAACGTGATGCTGCAGGGACGCTCGAACGTCACCAACGACATCAAGTCGGCGGGCGCCTATGGGGGTTATCCGCTGCAGCCCCTGCGCGAGGCGCTGAAGACCACGGTGAGCCTCGGGCAGCTCAATGATCTGCGCAAGACACTGCACAGGCTGGAGCGGTGCATCGAGGAGCTCGAGTCGCGCGATCCGGTCACGGCCCCGTCCGGTGCGGACCGGGACTGATCAACCGCTCACTTCTTCGACAGCAGGTCCACCGAGAAGGTGAAGGTGCGCAGTTCCTGCGGCTGCAGCGCGCCCACCCCGACGACCTGGCGCGACACCTGCTCGCCGCGCTCGTTTCGGATTTCGATCACCACGCTGTACTCGCACGGCGCCGCGGTCGCCGGGTGACGCACCGTGCCTTCGACGCGCAACGCCGAACGGGCGGTGCGCTCGTACTCGGGCGCCAGCTTGCCGAACCGCAGGTGATGATTGCAGCCCGGACAGACGGCGGCGCTGTCGAGAATCGTGGCCTTGCAGTGAGGGCAGACCCGCGTTCGACCCACCGTGGTGGGACGGGTCGCATTCACGAGCGGCTACCGGAACCCTTCTCTTCCCAGCCGAACTCCACCTGGCCGCGCATGCGCGAACCCGCCGCGACGGTCAGCGAACCTGCCTTGACGTCACCGGAGATGACACCCGAATCGAGCAGCTCGACCCGCTTGGCGTGGGTGATGTTGCCCTGCAATTCGCCCGCCACCACGACCACCGCGGCGGTGACCTGGCCGGTGAGCACGGCGCCCTGGTCGATGGTCAGGTTGCCATCCACGCGGACGTCACCCTTGAACTTGCCGGCGATGCGCACGTGACCGGAGCCCTCGATCTTGCCCTCGATGGACAGGTCGGAGGCGATCACGGATTCCTTCTGCTCCACCCTCGGAGCGGGCGCAGCCGCAGGCGCCGGTGCGGGACGACGCACGGGCTCGGCGGGGGCGGCGCTGTGGGCGCCGTTCGCGCGCTCGGGCGCCGGGGCCTCGCGATGCACGTTGTGAGTCGAGGGGGCGGAGGGTGTCGGCGAAGGAACGGGAGAGGATTCTTTCCAAAGGGCCATGTTCGCATCTCCTGGGGTTTGTTCGGGCGGACAGGATAAGGTAACTCGCGCGGGCCGCACATGCCTGTCGGGTGGCAACGACAGAGGATGTTGCGGATTTGAGAACTGCCGCACGCTTGCGCCCGCTCGCCTGCTCGGGGTCAGCGCCAGGGGCGCGTGGGGAACTCGAAAGTGTCCTGGTCGCGGTGCCAGGTGACTGCCTCGGCGCGCACCGTCAGGAGCCAGGTCTGCTGCTCGGTCGGATGGGGAGGACGGAACACCGCGGGTGAGAGCACGGCCACCGCCGGGCCATGCTGCGGGTCGCGCACCGATTCGTAGCGGATCGCCTCGACGCCGGCGGCGCGCGCGGTGGCGGCCAGATCCTGTGTGGCGCCGTAGTCCAGCGGATGCACCCATGCCGCCCGGGCACGGCGGAACGGCGGCCGGGTCAGGTCGATGCTGCGCGCCTGGATGCGGGCGCGGAAGACGGTCTGCGGCGAGGGCCCCAGGGAGGCAAGCGCGGGGCTGTCGGTGAGGAAGCGCCAGCGCCAGTAACCCAGTTCCGCGCAGCAGGTGCGCAGTTGCTCCGCGCCGTACCAGATGCCCGGCTGCGAGGCGGCCCGGAATCGCGAGCCCACGGGCGATACGTAGCGGAACGGGGTGGCGAGCAGGAAGTGGAGCTCCCGGGCGCCAACCGGCAGTGCAGGCTTGGACTGCTCGAGGAGCCGTTCGAGCAGGAGCTGCTCCTCGACCCCGCCCACCAGCCGCAGCGTCGAGGCGACGTGCTGGGCTTCCACCGCGCGCCACAGCCGCCGCTGCGAGCGGCGCGCCTCAGAGGCGACCGCGGACGCTGTCCAGGTACTGGACGGCACGCACCAGCCCCTCGGTGCTGCGGAGCAGTTCGACCGGTCGCGCGCGCAAGGCGAGGTTCTCGCCCGTGAGCCAGGTGCGTGCCGCCGCATCGTTGGACCCGACCAAGGCGTCCAGTGACCGGAACAACCTCACGAACAGGGCGCCGAGTTCCCACTCCTTGCGCTGCGGGTCCAGCGCGTACTGCCCGCCGGCCATCCTGGACACGGTCGCCGGGCTCACCCCGAGGATCTGCGCAAGTGCCGACTGGCTGATCTCGAGCAGGCCGGCGGCGCGCACCACGGCGCTGGTCATCACCTTGCGGGGTTCAGGCGCGGGGCTGGCCTGCGGCCGGCTCATGAGTGCTTTCTCCAGAAACAAAATCAGCGAACTGATTCTACTGCAAGTGCTTGCCAGGATCAAAGGCGTGCGCTTCGCCGCCAGCCGCCGCCTTCAGTAGGCGCGGCGGTCCCCGAAGACCAGCAGGACGGTGCGCAGCAGGATGAAGAGGTCGAGCCCGAGCGACCAGTTCTTCACGTACTCGATGTCCAGGTGGACCCGCTGGCACATCGCATCCAGGTTGCGCGTCTCGCCGCGCAGGCCGCGGATCTGCGCAAGCCCGGTGATGCCCGGCCGCACCTTGTGGCGCAGCATGTAGCCGCTGACCACCTTGCGATAGTGCTCGTTGTGGGAAACCGCGTGCGGCCGCGGGCCGACCAGGCTCATCGAGCCGCCGAGCACGTTGAACAACTGGGGCAGTTCGTCCAGTGAGCTCTTGCGCAGGAAACGGCCGACGCGGGTCACGCGCGGGTCGTTGCGCCGCGCCTGGGGCACGTCCTGGTCCTCGCAGACGGTCATCGAGCGGAACTTGCACACCGTGAACTCGCGGCCATCGAGGCCGTAGCGCCGCTGCCGGAACAGCACCGGTCCCGGCGAGGAGCAGCGCACCGCGATGGCCACGGCCAGCAGCACGGGCGCGAACAGCAGCAGCGCGGCCGAGGCCAGCACGATGTCGGTGGCACGCTTGAGCACGCCCGCCATGCCGCAGAAGGGGGTCTCGCGGACCGCGATCAGCGGCATGCCACGCACCTCCCCGAGCCGCGCCTGCATCAGGTCGAAGGCCGACAGGTCCGGCACCATGTAGATCGAGGCGGTGGCGTCCTTCAGCTCATCGAGCAGCGCGCGGATGCGCGGCTGCGCGGAGATGGGCAGGCAGATGTAGATGCCGTGCACGCGATTGCGGCGCGAGTATTCCACCAGGCTCGCCGTGCGGCCGAGCAGGTGCGCGCGCGAGGCGCGCGGCAGGCGGTCGGGGCGCCGGTCGTCGAAGAATCCGTCCACCACGCCGAGCCAGGGCTCCTCGGCCAGCCGCTCCGACAGCTCGAGCCCGACGCGGGTCGCACCGATGATCACCAGGCGACGCCGGATGGCGCCATGCCGCCGCCGCCATTCGGTCACGGCCCGCGCGATGGCCTGAGCACCGAACATCATCACCGGGGCGAGCAGGCACCACAGCAAGAGCACGTGGCGCGAGAAGGGCCGGGTCACCTGGAACACGACCCCGATGGCGGCGAGCGTGACGATCACGTAGCACCATTCCACGAGGATGTCGCAGGCGCGACGCACCCAGGCGGCGCGGACCTGCAGGTGCTCGAAGGAGGGCCGCGACATCATCTGCACGGTAAGCACGAAGGCGAGGGTCATGAGGATGCCGTAGGCGCTGCTGAAGCGCTCATTCGCCCACAGCATGCAGAGGATCAGCGCGATGACGGCCAGTCCCGGGTTGAGGAAGTCCTTGATGAGCCACAGCCGCGTCGTCTCACCGGCGCCCGCGCGCACCCAGGCCAGCGGCAGGGACCGATCGGCCTGCCGGTCGAACACGGCGCTGCGCCGCGGCAGGTCGCGCAAACCCGCATCGCTGGTGGAACCGCCCATCAACACCCCCATCCCCGGAAAGCGCGTTATTGTGCATAACGGGTGAACGCCGGGATCGGTTCGCGACATAAGCGGCGCGATGAAGGGCCGCTCGTCGCCCGGCGGCGACAGGCGGGAGGTTCAGGCCATCCAGCCCGCAGCACTTGCGATCGCTTCCCGACTTCGGGGCCGGTGCCGGCGGACCTTTCTGCCGCACGATGTGCTTAACCACTATACTTGGCGGCTTCGCGTCCGCCGCCCAGGGCGGACGCCCGCTCATTGGAGACGACGAAGACCATGCCCCAGATCATTGGTGTCCCGCGGGAGAGCTATCCCGGCGAGAAGCGCGTAGCGACCGTGCCCGAGGTGGTGGAGAAGCTCGCCAAGCTCGGCTTCCCGGTGCTGGTGCAATCCGGCGCGGGGGAGGCCGCGAGCATCGGCGATGATGCCTACAGCGCCGCGGGCGCGCGCATCGTGCCGGATGCCGCCGGCATCTGGTCGGGCGCCGACATCATCTTCAAGGTCCGCGCCCCGAGTCGCGAGGAAGTCGCCTCGCTTCGCGAGGGAACGATCCTGGTCAGCTTCATCTGGCCCGCGCAGAACCCCGAGCTGATGCAGGCGCTGGCGGCCCGCCGGTGCACCGTGCTGGCCGTGGACAGCGTGCCGCGCATCTCGCGCGCGCAGAAGCTCGATGCGCTGTCCTCGATGGCGAACATCGGCGGCTATCGCGCGGTCATCGAAGCCGCGCACGAGTTCGGCCGCTTCTTCACGGGGCAGATCACCGCCGCCGGCAAGGTGCCGCCCGCCAAGGTGTTCGTCATCGGTGCCGGAGTCGCCGGCCTTGCGGCCATCGGTGCGGCCTCGGGCCTCGGCGCCATCGTGCGCGCGAACGACACCCGCCCCGAAGTGGCCGACCAGATCAAATCCCTCGGCGGCGAATACGTGCCGGTGGACTACGTCGAGGAAGGCAGTGGCGTGGGTGGCTACGCCAAGGTGATGAGCGAGGGCTTCCAGAAGGCGCAGCGCGAGGTGTTCGCGAAGCAGGCGCGCGAGGTCGACATCATCATCACCACGGCCCTGATCCCCGGCAAGCCCGCGCCGCGGCTGATCACCGCCGAGATGGTGCAGTCGATGAAGCCGGGCAGCGTCATCGTCGACATGGCTGCCGAGCAGGGCGGCAACTGCGAGCTGACCGAGCCCGGCAAGGTCGTGGTGAAGCATGGCGTCACCATCATCGGCTACACCGACCTGCCCAGCCGCCTGCCGCGGCAGGCCAGCAACCTCTACGCCACCAACCTGTTCCGCCTGTCCGAGGATCTGTGCAAGGCCAAGGACGGGGTGTTTGACGTGAACATGGAGGACGAGGTCATTCGCGGCACCACGGTGGTGAAGGACGGGGCGATCACCTGGCCACCGCCCGCGCCGAAGCTGTCCGCCGCGCCGGCCGCCGCCGCGCAGAAGCCGGCGGAGAAGCCGGTGGAAGTGAAGAAATCGCAGGGGCACGGCGGCGGCGGGGAGCCGATGTCGGCGGGCAGGACGGCGGTGCTGTTCGGCGCCGCAGCGCTGCTGTTCGCGCTGATCGGCGGCTTCGCGCCGCCGGCCTTCCTCGGCCACTTCACGGTGTTCGTGCTGGCCTGCTTCGTCGGTTACATGGTGGTGTGGAACGTGACGCCATCGCTCCACACGCCGCTGATGAGCGTCACCAACGCGATCAGCAGCATCATCATCATCGGCGCGCTGGTGCAGATCGCCCCGCCGCTCGCGGCCGGGCTTGACGCCTCGCGGCCCGGCGAGGTCATCCGCTGGCTCGCGGTGGTGGGCATCGCCCTGACGGCGGTCAACATGTTCGGCGGCTTCGCGGTGACCCGCCGCATGCTGTCGATGTTCCGCAAATAACGGAGAAGAAGAATGTCGGAGAGTCTCACCACCGTGGCGTACATCGGCGCCACCATCCTCTTCATCCTGAGCCTGGGCGGCCTGTCGAACCCCGAGAGTTCCCGCCGCGGCAACCTCTACGGCATGATCGGCATGACCATCGCGGTGCTGGCCACCGTGCTGGGCCCGCGGGTCAGCGCCGCCGGCATCGGCTGGATCCTCGCCGCCCTCGTGGTCGGCGGCGCGCTCGGGCTGTACCTGGCGCGCACCGTGCAGATGACGCAGATGCCCGAGCTGGTCGCGTTCATGCACAGCCTGGTCGGCCTCGTGGCCGTGGTCGTGGGCTATGCGAGCTACATCGACCCCACCGCCGCGGCCGGCATGAGCCCGGCGGAGGAGAGCATCCATCACGTCGAGGTGTACCTGGGCGTGCTGATCGGCGCCGTCACGCTGTCGGGCTCGGTCATCGCCTTCGGCAAGCTCTCCGGTCGCATCGATGGCAAGCCGCTGATGCTGCCGGCGCGGCACTGGCTGAACCTCATGCTGCTCATCGCCGTCATCGTCCTCGGGTACCTGTTCCTCGACGCCAGCTCGATCGAGGCGGGTATGAAACCGCTGATCGGCATGACGGTGATCGCCCTGCTGTTCGGCATCCACATGGTGATGGCCATCGGTGGTGCGGACATGCCCGTGGTGGTGTCGATGCTGAACAGCTATTCCGGCTGGGCGGCGGCGGCCACCGGCTTCATGCTGTCTAACGACCTGCTGATCGTCACGGGAGCGCTGGTGGGTTCCAGCGGCGCCATCCTCTCCTACATCATGTGCCGGGCGATGAACCGGCAGTTCCTGAGCGTCATCGCCGGCGGGTTCGGTACCGGAGCGGCGGCGGCGGGCGCCGGCGGTGCAGCCCAGCCGGCGGGCGAGGTGGTGGCCATCAGCGCCACGGAGACTGCCGAGCTGCTGCGCGAGGCGAACTCCATCATCATCGTGCCAGGCTATGGCATGGCCGTGGCGCAGGCGCAACACACGGTGTACGAGATCACCAGGTTCCTGCGCGAGAAGGGCAAGAACGTGCGCTTCGCGATCCACCCGGTGGCGGGCCGCATGCCTGGGCACATGAACGTGCTGCTGGCCGAGGCCAAGGTGCCCTACGACATCGTGCTGGAGATGGACGAGATCAACGCCGACTTCCCGGACACCAACGTGGCCATGGTCATCGGCGCCAACGACATCGTCAATCCGAGCGCACAGGATGATCCCACCAGCCCCATCGCCGGCATGCCGGTGCTCGAGGTGTGGAAGGCCCAGACCACCATCGTCATGAAGCGCAGCATGGCTTCGGGCTATGCGGGCGTCGACAATCCGCTGTTCTACAAGGAGAACAACCGGATGCTGTTCGGCGATGCGAAGAAGATGCTCGACGAGGTGCTGGTGGCGCTGAAGGCCTCCTGAAGGGTTGTGGTGTTGAACAAACACCAGCGCCTGCCTTATCTTTGCTGGATGAGTGACCTGTGGGCACCTGAGGAGTCCTTCGATGGGCCGGGGCGTGCGATGCACGCTTCCCGGGGCGTGAGCCTGTCCCAGCAGATCCTGCGCACCGACGTGTCCGGCATGCCGCTGGAGTGGGTCGACTACAAGGAAGCCGCCCGGCTGTACCACACCGGCCAGGTGTCCTATACCTGCGGGAGCCTCCTGTACCGCCTGTTCGGCGGCACCAGCGCACTCACCGGCCTGCGCACGGTGGTCGAGGTCAACTCCATCATCGCCACGCTCGGCCACACCGGCAACCCGGGCAACCTGCGCGGCGCCGGCTACGTGCCGCCGCTGAACAACCAGACCCTGTTCCGGCGCGATGCCTACCTGTGCCTGTACTGCGGCATCCGCTTCACCTACAGCCTGCTGTCGCGCGATCACGTCACGCCTTTCAGCCGCGGCGGCAAGGACGTCTGGAACAATGTCGTCACCGCCTGCCGCCGCTGCAACAACGCCAAGGCCTCGCGCACGCCCGAGCAGGCCGGCATGCAACTGCTCGCGGTGCCCTTCACGCCCACCTATGCCGAGTACATTTACTTGAAGGGCCGGCGCGTGCTCGCCGACCAGATGGAGTACCTGCTGGCGCACTTCCCGCGCTCGAGTCCGCTGCACGCGCGCATCCTGCGCTCGCGCATGTGAGCGGTCCGGGGCGTCCCAACGCCGTCTACCTGGTCGACGCGAGTTTCTTCATCTTCCGCGCCTGGTATTCGATGCCGGCCGACATGGTCGACGGCGAGGGCAATGCCACGCATGCGCTGTACGGATTCGCCCGCTTCCTGTCGGACCTGGTGGAGCGCGTGCGCCCCGATCGCATCGCCGTCGCCTTCGACACCTCGCTGCGCAGCGAGACCTCCTTCCGCAACCGCATCTACCCCGCCTACAAGGCCAACCGGGAGTCCCCGCCGGAAGAACTGCGCCGCCAGTTCGCGCTGTGCCGGCAGTTCTGCCGTCACCTCGGGCTGGCCGAGTATGCGCACGATGAATACGAGGCCGATGACATCATCGGTACGCTGGCCACGCGGGCACGGGCCGCGGGCCTTGCCAGCGTGCTGGTGACGCGCGACAAGGACCTGTCGCAGCTGGTGCGCGACGGGGATGTATTCTGGGACTACGCCGCCGATGCGCGCTATCACTACCACGACATCGGCCCCCGCTTCGGCGTACGGCCTGAACGCATGGCGGACTTCCTCGCGCTTACGGGCGATGCCGTGGACAACATCCCGGGCGTGCCGGGCATCGGCCCCAAGACTGCCAGCGAGCTGTTTGGCGAATTCGCCACCCTGGATGACCTGTACGCGGGGCTGGACCGGGTCGCCCACCTGAAGCTGCGGGGTGCGCGGGGCCTGGCCGCGAAACTCCTCGCACATCGCGAGGCGGCCTATCTCGCGCGGCGCCTCACCGGCATCGTCTGCGACATCCCGCTGCCGGCGAGTCTCGATGAGCTCAAGCCCCGCGTGCCGGATCGCGACGCGCTGCAGGGCTTCTTCGATGCGCAAGGGTTCGGGCGGCTCCTGCGCTCCCAGGCCGAGCGCATCGCCGCAGCACACGCGGGGACGGCCGCCGCCTGACCCTGCGCCTTCGCCGGCTCAGTCCTTCTTGTAGTCGGGGATCGACACCTTGCCGTGCACGCCGTGCACGTTCACATCGCCCGACCCCTTGCTGCCGAGGGTGAAATTCCCCGCCACGCCGTCGACGTCCACATCGCCGGAGCTGTCGCGGTCGATGGTCACGTTCGCGCCGGCATCGACGATGCGGATGTCGCCGGAACTGTCCACCTTCACCAGCACATCGCCATGCACGTTGCGCAGGTTCATGTCGCCCGAGCTGTCCTCCAGCGTGAGCTTGCCGCGCACATCGCCGATGCGGATGTCCCCCGAGCTGTCGACCACGTCGAGATCGCCCGCCACATCGTCCACCTCCAGATCCCCCGAGCTGTCGTGGATGGACCCGCCCGCGATGTGCGTGACCACGAGATCCCCGCTGGTGTCCTCGAGCGCGATCGGCACCTCGGCCGGCAGGTCGAGGTCCACGTCGATGTAGGGACTGGAGTTGCCGAACAGCAGGCCGTGCGTCTTGCCGCCTTCCGGGATCTGCGAGCTCACGTGCACCACATCCCCCTCCCGGACCACCTTCAGGGTGGTCTGGTCGAGCAGCGCCTGGCTGGGGGCGCAGGCCTTGCCATGGGCCTTGACCTCGCTGCCATGGGTCAGGCCGCGCACCTTGAGATCGCCCGCCCCCATGCGGATGAGAATGGACCGGGCGCCAGCCAGGTCCACCGCCGCTGTGCGTTCCGCCTTGAAGGCACAGTCGCTGCCGGGCCAGGCCAGGCAGGGGGTGGTCCCGGCCAACAGGAATCCGGCCACCAGGGCCGGCAGGATCTTGAGGTTCATCCCATGCTCCCGCGAGAAAGAGGGTCGGTGCAGCCCATTGGATGCGCGCATAGCCCAAAGGGTTTGAGCCATGCAAATGGTTCACGTCAGTATGCCGGTCGCGGACGGGGTTGATAAACTCCCCGGCTCCACCACGCGGGAGAGGCACTTTGTCCCAGAAGAACATCCAGTCCGTGCTGCATGAGGAGCGGTCCTTCCCGCCCTCCGCAGCCTTCACCCGGCAGGCGATCCTCAAACCGGCCGACCTCGAACTGCTGCATGCGCGCGCCGCGGCCGACTACATCGGCTTCTGGTCGGAGCTTGCGCGCGAGGAGATCACCTGGCACAAGCCCTTCACCCGCGAGCTGGACGACACCGATGCGCCCAATTTCCGCTGGTTCACGGACGGACAGCTCAATGTCTCGGTGAACTGCCTTGACGTGCACCTCGGCGCGCGGGGCGACAAGACCGCCATCGTGTTCGAGGGCGAGCCGGGGGATACCCGGCGCCTCAGCTACCGCGAGCTGCACGCCGAGGTCTGCCGCTTCGGCAACGTGCTCAAGGCGCAAGGGATCCAGAAGGGTGACCGCGTGGTCATCTACATGCCGCTGACACCTGAGGCGGTCATCGCCATGCAGGCCTGCGCGCGCATCGGCGCGGTGCATTCGGTGGTGTTCGGCGGTTTCTCGGCGCACTCGCTCGCCGATCGCATCAACGACGCCGGCGCGAAGCTCCTGGTCACCGCCGACGGCGGCTGGCGCGGCGGTCATGCCGTCGAACTGAAGGCGGCGGCCGACAAGGCCCTGGACATGGGCTGCCCGAGCATCGAGAAGGTCATCGTCTACAAGCGCACCGGCCATGCCTGCCACATGCACCCCGGGCGCGACCTGTGGTGGGAGGACCTGGTCGAGGGCCAGCAGAGCCACTGCGAACCCGAATGGGTGGATGCGGAGCATCCGCTGTACCTGCTGTACACCTCCGGTTCCACGGGCACGCCCAAGGGCATCCAGCACGCCAGCGCAGGCTACCTGCTGCAGACCAAGCTCACCTCGCGCTGGGTGTTCGACCTGAAGGACAACGATGTGTTCTGGTGCACGGCCGACATCGGCTGGGTCACCGGGCACTCCTACGTGACCTACGGGCCGCTGGCCTGCGGTGCCACGCTGGTGTTGTACGAAGGCGCACCCACCGTGCCCGATGGCGGGCGCTTCTGGAAGATCTGCCAGAACCACGGCGTCACCGTGTTCTACACCGCGCCCACCGCCATCCGCGCGCTCATGAAGCTCGGCGATGCGGTGCCCAAGCAGTACGATCTCACGCGCCTGCGCCTGCTCGGCAGCGTCGGCGAGCCCATCAACCCGGAAGCGTGGATGTGGTATCACAAGGTCATCGGCGCGGGCCGCTGCCCCATCGTGGACACCTGGTGGCAGACCGAGACCGGCGCCATCATGATCTCGCCCGTGCCCGGCGTCACCGCCACCAAGCCCGGCTCCTGCACGCGCCCGCTGCCTGGCATCTTTGCGGACATCGTCGACGACGAGGGACGTTCGGTGACCCGGTCCGATGCCGGCGGGTACCTCGTCATCAAGCGACCCTGGCCGGGCATGCTGCGCACCATCTGGGGCGACAACGCGCGTTACCTGCGTACCTACTGGGAGAAGTTCCAGAGCCGCTTCTACGTGGCCGGGGATTCGGCGCATCGCGACTCGGACGGTTTCTTCTGGATCATGGGCCGCATCGATGATGTGCTGAACGTCGCCGGACACCGGCTGGGCACGATGGAGATCGAGTCGGCGCTGGTCGCGCACGCGCGCGTGGCCGAGGCCGCCGTCGTCGGCCGCCAGCACGAGATCAAGGGCGAGTCCGTGTTCGCTTACGTGGTGCTCAAGGGCGCGCGGCCGGAAGGGGAGGCCGCGAAGGCGCTGGCGGACGAGTTGCGCCACTGGGTGTCGGAGGAACTCTCCCCGATCGCGAGACCGGATGATGTGCTGTTCACGGAGAACCTGCCCAAGACGCGGTCGGGGAAGATCATGCGGCGGCTGTTGCGGGCACTCGCCCGGGGCGAGGCCATCACGCAGGATGTCTCGACGCTGGAGAATCCAGCCATCCTCGACCAGTTGCGCGTGCACAAGGGAGGGGTGCCGGCGCCTGCGGCGAAAGCGGCTTCGAAGCCGGTCGCGGTGAAGGGGAAGGCGAAAGCAAAACCAAAAGCCAAGGCGATTCCAAAGGCGAAGTCACGCCCGAAGGCTCGTGTGAAAGCACGCATGAAGGCCCGTGTGAAGGCTGGAGCGAAGGCCATTCCCGGCCGGCGGCCACCCGAGAAGAAGAAGGCCGTCCGCAGCGCCCGGCGCCGACTGCGCCGGTAGGCTCACTTGGCCACCGGCCGGGAGTACATCGACTGGCTGCAGGACTGCCTGCGCCGGATCGATGGCATTTCGTTCCGCAAGATGTTCGGCGAGTACGCGATGTACGCGAACGAGGTGGTGGTGGGCCTCGTCTGTGACCAGACCGTGTACATCAAGGAGACGCAAGGGACTGCCGCGCTGTTGCGCGGCCGTGTGGGCATGGGCCCGCCGTTTCCGGGTGCGAAACCGTGGTTCATGCTCACCGAGGATGAGCTGCTCGAGGATGAGCTGGTGTCGCAGGTGATTTCGGCGGCGCTGCGCGACTTGCCCGTGAAATCGAGCCCGAAGCCGAAGCGGAACCGTATGACCCCGGCGCCCAAGGGCGCGACACCTCGTCGCGGGAAAGCACGGCGGCCGCGATGAACGTACCGGCGTGGACCATGGGCATGGTGGTTGCGTCGGTGCCGTTGGGCGCGTGGCTCGCGGGCGCCGGCTCGCGACGGTGGGTCGGGGCGCCGCGCAGCCTGCCTGCATGAGCTGTCACGGCCCCGGATTGCGCGGCAACGGGCTCATTCCGCCGCTCGCGGGCCATTCGCCGACCTACCTGGCCCGTCAGCTGTTCGCCTTCAAGGTCGGCACGCGCTGCAATCCCGGTGCATCGCCGATGCGCACCGTGGCGCAAGGCCTGTCGACGGGCGACATCATCGCCACAGCGGCCTTCGCGGGTTCCTTGAGTCCTTGATCCACGCACCAGGGGGAGGACGTTTCCGCGGAAACGTCCGAATGACCGACAAGTGGTCGGGACTCGGCGGGGCGAGACTTCGCTTACCAGGATTCCCGAATCAGACCGGGAACGCTATCGAAATGTGTGTCCCGACTTAAGACCGCGAGTCGGTGCTGCAAGGCAAGGGCGGCGATCCATGCATCGTTCGCTGGAATCGGGCGTCCACGGCGTTTGAGTTCTACGCGCAAATCCGAGTAGACACTTGCGGTTTCTTCGGTGATCGACAATATGAGAAAGTCCGGCAAGTGTGTGTCCAACCACGACTCATATTCGGATTGGTGCCTGGACTGCGCGATACCGTAGCGAAACTCTCCAATCACGATGACGGGAATCGCGGGCTGGGAACTCTTGAGAATGACCGTGCGCACGGATTCATCGCCATCCACGAACGCCGAGAGCGCGTTTGTATCGAGGATCACATGCGATCCTCGTCTTCGATGTCTTCAAACGCATCTTCGATGCGCCTTTCGACCAGGACGGTTTGCGCATGCAATCGACGAAGCTTTCCAAATCCGCGCATCCAGGCGGGTCCTGACGGCGCAAGCGTTTCCTTCCTTTGCAGCTTCTCTCGCAGTGCCTCTTCCAGAAACTGCTTGAGGGTCTGGCCGCGTGCGGCAGCCTGCGACTTTGCCTTGCGAAACAACAGATCCGGAATCTCGACGGTCGTTTTCATGGACCCATATTACAATATTTATGGGTTGCAGAGGGAATTTCGATAATTGGGGCGTCAATCTCACCAGGCGTTCCCGCGGAAACGTGCGAACAGCCGCAGCGTGGATGCGAGGTCGCGAAGCGCATGTTCATACCGAACCCCGCACATCGGATCAGCCGGCCGGCAGATCCCGGATGAAGTTTCGCTTCGCTTTGAACTCGATTTTCAGCTTCTGCAACCAGCTCGTCCGCCGTGTCGCGTCCAGCCGCGCGGCGATCTCCTTCACCAACCGCAATTCCTCCCTGTACGGGGTGCTCGCGGTCTGCATCGAGTGGGTGAAGACTCGCAGCAGCAACTTCACCGAATCCTCTTTGCGCTTTTCATCCAGGTTCAGCGCAATGAGACGAAGAATGTCCGGATGGCAGACCGCCGGAGGTTGTATGAGGCTATGCGCTTCGTCCCAACGTTTCTCCGAACACAGGATCTGCGCACGCAGCGATACATTTCGCTGGCCTGATGCTGCCTGGCTCGATGGCCGCATCATGGGTCTGCGAATTTTCCGCAGGTCTTCGGTCTCGCGTGTTTCGATCTCCGCCAGCAATTCCTGCCGCAGCGTTCCAGCGTCGATCCCGTCTTCGGCTCCGGCCCGCAGCGCCGCCTGGAAGGTTTCCACGCCGGGATTCTCTTTGAATTGCCTGCGACGCAGCGTGTACGCTTCCGCCGTCCAACCGTCGCGCTCATAGCAGCGCAGCAGATCTTCCTGTAGTCGCCAGTCATCCGGAAAGACCTTGCAGGCACGTTCGGCGTTCGCGAACGCTTCCCGAAAGCGCTGATGCCGTTCGAGGAAGTGAGTGACGGCGGTAAACCGGTGGGGCTCCGACAGGTCGGAACGCAAGACCGACAGTGTGCCGTCGATGTCGCCCATCTGGTCGAGTTGCACGAGCAGCAGGTGTTCGAGACTGAATAGCCGCGATGCGGTTTCATCTCTGCCGGACCATTCGCCTCGAATACGTCGAGGTCCCTGTTCGGCCTGCTTGGCGAGGTAGGCATCCTTGGTCTGACGCCATTCCGCATCCAGGGCGCTTCGGTACCGGTTCAGTGCCGCCGGTCCCATCGCCTTCTCCATGGCAAGTGGCTCGAAGCAGCCGAAAGGGTCTTCCAGTTGCAGGCGCAGGAATTTCTCGCCGAAGGCAGCGGGTTGGTCTCCGGCGGCTTCGATGGCAGCGACCCATTCACGCGCAATCGCGCCAACCAGATTGCCCATCTCACCATTCGAGTCATCCGCCTGCGTGAGAGCAGCCCAGCCGCGTCGCAGCGCATGGCGTCCCAGGTTCACGGCCGATGCCGCATCGCGCTCGCGCTCCCGTTGCAGCACGTCGAGCACCGCGGCGGCTCGATGCACGTACGCATGAACCTCCCGCAGGTCCAGGAACTGCCGGCCAGGAGTGAGCATCCCGCTGACCAGGGACTTCAGATCCGCAGGCTCCGCCTGGTGCATCTTCTGCCACTGCAGCAGCTCGCGTTCGATCTCCCGATAGTCATGCGCAAGGCTGAGGAGTTTCTCGGCAAGCACCGGAGCCGGTTGCGAGCGCAGAAACACCTGCAGCGCTTCTTCCCGGTCCCTGAGAGTCTGTGCGCGCTTGGCGCTGGCCTGCACTTTCTTGCGGGCATCTTCATCCACCGTGAGGCTTTCGCCCGATATCCGCTGTCGCCAGACGAGCGCGACGGCCACCTGGTGCTTGCAGAACCAGCCGTCCTGAGCGTTGGGACAGTCGCACCAACCTTCCAGCTCATCGTCGTCGATCCACACCTTGGTGGTGTAGTTCTGGGTCCCGGCGACGGTCGCCTCGATGGTGGGATTGGGCTTCGTTATTTCGCTTGCGACCTGGACGGCGCCGGAGGCGGCGTAGGTGCGGCCTCGTGCAAATATCTTGGGGCTGCTGCGCAGTGTCAGCGCCTCGTCGCTTAGAGAGTCGACTATCGTCGGCGATTCGATCGGCATGACGCTCAGCCCAACCGCCGTCGCCGAAAATCCTTGATGATTTCCCGCGCGGCGTTGTGCCCCGGTGCGCCGCTCACCCCGCCGCCGGGGTGCGTGCCGGCGCCGCACATGTACAGTCCTTTCAGTGGGCCGCGATAGTCGGCGTGCCCGAGCATGGGCCGCGCCGAGAAGAGCTGGTCGAGGCTCAAGGCGCCGTGGCAGATATCGCCTCCGATGAGCCCGAACTCGCGCTCCAGGTCCAGCGGGCTTAAGCTCTGCCGTCCGAGTACCGACGCCTTGAAGTTCGGCGCATGCTCGTTGACCAGGTCGATCATGAGGTCCGCGACCTTCTCGCGCTGATCGTCCCAGGACATGCCGTTGGGCAGAACTGGCGCGACCTGCTGGCAGAACAGGCTGGCGACGTGCTGGCCCCGGGGCGCGAGGCCATCGTCCACGGTGGAGGGGATCAGCATCTCCACGATGGGCCGGCGTGACCAGCCGTGCGCACGCGCATCGAGATACGCCTGGTCCATGTACGCAAGGCTCGGCGCCATGATGATGCCGGCGCCGTGGTGCTCGGCGGCCCCCCGGCCCGGCAGCACCGTGAATTCGGGCAGCTCCGACAGCGCCACGTTCATTCGGAAGGTGCCCGAGCCGCTGCGCCAGCGACCGATCTGCTCGCGGAAGGAAGGCTCGAGCAGGGCAGGGTCGATGAGCTTCTCGTAGAGGATCTTCGGATGCGTGTTGGACACGACGCAGCGCGCGCGGATGCGCTGGCCGGCCTCGGTGATCACCCCGGTGGCGCGGCCGGACTCCACCAGCACCTCGCGCACCGGCGAGGACAGCTCGATGCGCACGCCGCGCGCCGTGGCGCACTTGGCCATCGCCTGCGTGATCGCCCCCATGCCGCCAACCGCGTGGCCCCAGGCGCCCTTCTTGCCATTCACCTCGCCAAACACGTGATGCATCAGCACGTAGGCGGAACCGGCCGCATAGGGACTGGCGTAGTTGCCGACGATGCCATCGAAGCCGTAGGCCGCCTTGATGGGCGCGCTCTCGAACCAGCCGTCGAGATAATCGCCCGCCGACTTCACGAACAGGCTCAGCAGTTCGCGGCGCATCGGCAGGTCGAGCCGGCTGATGCGATTGCCGATGCCCGCGGTTCGCAGCAGCTCCGGAATGGCCTCGAACCACGAGCCTTGCGTGACATTCGGGGGCGTCTGCAGCATGAGCTCACGCAGCACATCGGCCACGGCCTCGATGCGGCGGCCATACTCCTCCAGCCGCTGTGCGTCTCGCTGGGAGAACTTCGCCACCTCGCGCATCGTCTGGCCGCCACCGACCTTCAGGTATTGGCCATCCTCCAGCGGCAGGAAATTCGAGATCGGGCGCTCCAATATACGCAGCCCGTGTCGCGCCAGTTCCAGATCGCGGATGATTTTGGGATTGAGGAGCGAGACCGTGTAGGCGGCAACCGAATTGCGAAAGCCGGGATGGAATTCCTCGGTGACCGCCGCGCCGCCGACGATCGCGCGCCGCTCGAGCACGGTGACGCTGCGGCCGGCCGCGGCGAGGTAGGCGGCACAGACCAGGCCATTGTGGCCCGCGCCGATGATCACCACATCGGTGTCGTAGCTGCTCATGTCTTGCGCAGGTTGCGCAGGGCGCCCGCACACAGGCCATCGAGGAGGGCCGACAGGCCGATGGCGGCTTCGCTGCTGATACGCCGCACCGAGACACCGTCGTGGCCATGGCGCTTCAGGCAACGCAGCGTGGATTCGATGAGCGCTTCACGCCGCACCGCGGCCTGCTCGCGGTGGAACTTGGGTTCTGCTCGTTTCTTCAGGACGGACATGGCAGCTGAGGCGAGTATCGGGTCGATGATGCCACGGGCGAGGTCTGGCAGCGGCTGCTCGGCGCGCTGTCGAAGGAGAACGTCGGCAGGGAACTCACGCGCGCGATGCAGGCGGAAGGTGACACGCTCACCATTCGCCTCCGCACCACGGCGCTCGACGCAACGCCGGTGCAGCGGACGCTCACCTCGTCGCGCGTGACCTGATCAGCCGACCACGACCTCACTGAACTGGAGCACCGGCTCAACATCGGTGTAGTTCGGAATGTCGCCCAGAATCTCCGCGGCATGCGGCCCGAAGCCACTCTGGAACTCCTCGAGCGAGTTCGCGAAGATGTGGCACATGGCGATGTAGGTTGCGGGTTGACCGGGCGCGCCGCCAGCCAGGCCCTTGTCGATGGTGTAGGACTTGCAAGCCGCACCCATGCGCGCCTTCACCAGCGGCAGGTGCTTGTTCTTGTAATACGTGTGATCGAACCGCGCGCCGGGTTTGTTCGGATACATCACGCTTGCCTTGATCATAAAGCCCCCCTGCTGAAGATCGATGAAGTCTGTACCGTGCATTCTGAGAAGCAGCCTGTCAACTGTGCGTCAAATCAGGCTCGAGACCGTTCACGCCTTCAGACTGATGACCGGCCAGCCGGCGCTGCGCGCGTGCTTGCTCAGTATCTCGTCCGGGTCCACGGCGATAGGATGCGTCACCTTGGACAGCAGCGGCAGGTCATTGTGCGAGTCGCTGTAGAACCAGCTCTGCCCGAAGCTGCCCCACCAGAGACCGAGCGATTCGAGCCAGGCCTCGACGCGCTCGATCTTGCCGGCCTTGAAGGCCGGCGTGCCGCGCGGCCTGCCGGTGAAACGGCCGCCTTCCTGGGCGGGAATCGTTGCGAGCAAGTGCGCAATGCCGAACTCGCGCACGATCGGCCCGGTGACGAAGCTGTTGGTGGCGGTGACGACGGCGCAGAGGCTGCCCTCGTCCAGATGGCGCCGCACCAAGGCTCGCGCGGGGGCAACGATCATGGGCCGGATGCACCTGGCCATGAATTCATCGTGCCACGTGTCGAGTTCCTCGCGCGGGTGGCGTGACAGCGGTGCGAGCTGGAAGTCGAGAAAGGCCTGGATGTCCAGCGTGCCGGCCTCGTAGTCGTCGTAGAACCGTTGGTTGCGTGCTTCGTATACTTCCCGGTCGAGCACGCCCTTGGTGATCAGGAACTGCGCCCACTCGAAATCCGAGTCGCCGGTGAGCAGCGTCTTGTCCAGGTCAAACAGGACGAGGTTGGTCTTCACTGAAGAAGGACCGGCAATCGCCTGCCGGCCCCACCTTCGATCAAGCCGCCTTGTACGCCTGGTAGCTGAGCCCCAGATCCCGCGCCACCGCTTCGTGCGTGATCTTGCCGGCATGCACGTTCAGGCCGCGCAGCAGTCCTGCATCGCGGGCCAGCGCCACCTGCCAGCCGTGATCGGCCAGCGCGCGCACGTACGGGAGCGTGGCGTTGGTGAGCGCGAATGTGGAGGTGCGCGGCACGGCGCCGGGCATGTTGGTGACGCAGTAGTGGATCACGCCGTCGACCACGAAGGTGGGCTCGGCGTGGGTCGTGGGCTTGCTGGTCTCGAAGCAGCCGCCCTGGTCGATGGCGATGTCCACCAGCACCGAGCCCTGCTTCATGCGCTTGACCATTTCGCGCGTCACCAGCTTGGGCGCCGCCGCGCCGACGATCAGCACCGCGCCGATGACGAGGTCGGCCTCTTGCGTCAGCTCCTCGATGGCATGCGCGGTGGAGTAGGCGGTCTTGAGGCGGTTGCCGAACAGCGCCGACAATTCGCGCAGGCGCTTCACCGAGCGGTCCACCACCGTGACTTCGGCGCCGAGACCTGCGGCCATTTCCGCCGCGTGCGTGCCGGATACGCCGCCGCCCAGGATCACCACCTTCGCCGGCGGCACGCCCGGCACACCGCCGAGCAGCACGCCGAAGCCGCCGTTGGCCTTCTGCAAGGCCGTGGCGCCCACCTGCACCGACATGCGGCCGGCCACTTCGCTCATGGGTGTGAGCAGCGGCAGCGAACCGTCCGGAGCAGTCACGGTTTCATAGGCGATGGCGGTGGCACCGGAGTCGATGAGCCCTTGCGCCTGCGCCTTGTCCGCGGCCAGGTGCAGGTAGGTGAACAGCGTCTGACCGCTCTTGAGCAGCTTGCACTCGGCGAGCTGCGGTTCCTTCACCTTGACGATCAGTTCGGCATTGCCGAACACGTCGGCCGCGGTGGCGGCGATGCTGGCGCCGGCCGCCTTGTAGTCGGTGTCGCCGAAGCCGATGCCCAGTCCGGCGCCGGTCTGGACGATGACCGAGTGCCCCGCATTGACCAGCTCCCGCACGCCTGCCGGAACCATGCCGACGCGATACTCATGGACCTTGATCTCCTTGGGGACACCGATTTTCATGGGCTTGCTTCCGTAGGGGTGGGGGGAAGCACAGGGTAGGATGGGACGCCGGACCGAAAATTGCGATCTGGACGGGATATACCCATCAAGATGGCATAAACTGCCAATTCTCCTGGGAACCGCGCAAGAAGCTGCTAACCATGAAGCTGGATTCCTTCGATCTTGCCATCGTGAGGCTCCTGCAGGCCGACGGTCGACTGACCAACGCGGCGCTCGCCGAGCGGGTCAGCCTGTCCGAGTCCGCCTGCCTGCGCCGCATCCGCGCGCTGGAACAAAGCGGCCTCATCGAAGGCTACGCCGCCATCATCAACCAGCAGAAGGCCGGCTGCCCGGTGAACGTGTTCGTCAACATCACGCTCGAGCGGCAGGAGCAGGCGCACCTTCGCGAGTTCGAGGAGGCGGTGCGCAAGGTGCCTGAGGTGATGGAGTGCTACCTCATGTCCGGCGAGTACGACTACCTGCTGCGCGTGGTGCTGGCCGACACGGCGGACTTCGAGCGGCTGCACAGCCAGCACCTCACGCGCCTGCCCAATGTCGCTCGCGTGCAGTCGAGCTTCGCGCTGCGCCCGGTGCAGAAGTCGAGAGAGCTGCCGCTGCGGTGAGCGCAGCGGCAGCTCACCGCATCACTGGTTGAGCGGCTTGCCGCCCAGCTTGTAGGTGAACTGCAGGTAGTAGCTGCGGCCCACCGAGTCGAACCAGGAAATGTCGTAATACGGATAGGACGCGTAGGTTGGATCCTTCGGTGGATTCTTGTCGAACAAGTTGTCCACCAGCAGCGCCAGCCGCGCATGGCTGCTCATGCTCCACTGCAATGATGCATTGAACAGGTAAGTGGCCGGGATGAACGCATCTTCGTCATAGTTGGGAAGCTTGTCCAGGCGTTGGCCATGGATGGTGGCGGTCCAGTTCTGCAACTGCCAGCCGAGACTGGCGCTGGCCTTGCTGCGCGGGATGTCGAAATTGCTGTCGACCTGGAACATGTTGACCGTCGGATCGCCCGGATATTGCTGTCGTGTGTGGTCCTTCACGTAGGTGTAGCTTGCCGCGAACTTGAAAGTGCCCGCCGGTGTGGGCAGTCGGTAGTGCATGGAAAGGTCGTATCCGGACGTCTTTTCCTTCGCGATATTGACGGGCACGATGCTCACGCCGATCAGGCCGTTCGGCGTCGCGGGATTGGTGGGGCTGTAACGACTCACCCGCGCGAATGCATCCTGACAGGTCGGAGAATTGACATCGACCGTCGAGCCGGATTCGGTGGTCCCGATCCGGCAAGCTGCCTCCACCCGCAACAGGCTGTCGATGCTCATGTCCAGCACTTGATTGGTCATGCGGATGTTGAAGTAGTCGGCCTGGATGTCGAATCCGCTGAACGGCGCCCACACGAAGCCGTAGGTGAGCGACTTGGCCGTTTCAGACTTCAGCGAGCGATTCCCCTGACGGGATTCGACGATGCCTTCGTCGGCGTAACTGCAGTCGCCGATGTCGGTGTCAGGTTCGAGAGTCCGGCACAAATAGTAGTCTGTGGCTGAAGGATGCGTGTGCCCGGGACCCGAGTACACGTAGTGAAGATCCGGAGCGCGGAATCCCGTGCCGTACGAACCCCGGACGAGCAAGGACTCCAGCGGGCGCCACTCGACCCCGAAGTTGTAGGTGAACTTGTTGGCACTGTTGCCGGCGAAACGATAGGCATCGTACCGACCGGCGTGACTCATCTTCACGCTCTGGATCACTGGAATGCTGAATTCGTAGCCGCCGGCCCAATGCGTGCGGCTGCCGGTACCGTCGGAATCCCGAAGACCGTAGTAATAGTCCGTCAGCGCCAGTGGATCCGTATTCAAGCGATAGCTCTGCTCGCCGTACTCGGCGACCGCAGCAAATCCCAGGGGGCCGGCAGGCAGGTCGAACAGCCGTGGCGTGTTGACGGTGAACGACAGGCCATCGGTACGGGAGCGCGGGTGGTATACCGTGCGTTGAGCGATCGAGTCATACTCAGCGCGGGTCAACGCCGTGTACAGACGAGTCGGATCGGCGTTGAAGATGGGATATCCCGAATCAGGATCCACTCCCAGCTGCGGTCCGAAAAACAGCGCATTGGCCTTGGCTGCGACGATCTCCGGCCAACTCACCTCCGAATTGAACTGACTATGGTTGAAGGAGGCTTCGTATTGCCAATCGCTGGAGCCGAACGACCCTTTGATGCCCGGCGTGATGCTGAACGTCCGTTGGGTGTTCTTGATCATGCCGGCATTGAGACCTCCCATTTCCTCGGGGGTGAAATGCCGGTACCAGTTGTCCAGCGCTCCGCTGAACTGGTTGTAGAAGTTGCCGTCTTCGCTTCCGTTTGCATCGGCGAACTGCCAGTCGGTCACATCGCTGAACATGCTTACCTTGGAGTGACCCAGCTGGAAATCCGCGAATGCCGTCGCGTTGTCGCCGAGGCGATAGTTGAACGACGCATAGACGCTGACGGATCGGCGCTTGTTCTCGATCGTGCCGTATCCAATCGAGGTGTTGCTGCCGCAATAGTGGCCATCGAGGTAGCCGTCGGTAGCGGGATCGTACGGCCCCCAGTTTGGCCTCGATGCATAGTAGATCGAGCCGCCATTCAGACGGGCCAGCGGCGCACACGCAGCGGCGCCCGGGTCGACGTATGCGTCTTCGATGGGGTCGTATCGCAGGAAGTCGCGCCGGGCAATGGGGCCGTCGGTCGTCGGATTGTCGGCGGTCGAGTCCTGGATACTGCGTTGATAGGCCCAGATGGGCTGCTTGTCCTGGAACTCGACGCCAACCACCGAATCGAAATTGCCGTTGGACCAACCATCCACCAATGTCAGCCGGTGCGAACGTCCACCACCCGCCTCGGTGGTGCCGTAGCGGTAGTCGAACTGGATGCCATCGGTCTTCTTCTTGAGGTTGAAGTTGACCACGCCTGCAATGGCATCGGAGCCGTAAATCGCTGAAGCGCTGCCGCTGAGGACTTCTATGCTGTCGACCATTCCGAGTGGAATGTTGGAGATATCAGTGAAATTGCTGCGGCCCTTGAACGGCAATGGAAAGTCGGCGATGCGCCGGCCGTTGACCAGTACGAGGGTGTGGTTCGGTCCCAGGCCGCGCAGATCCACCTGCTGTGCGCCCGGAGTGAACGATGCGCCGCTGAAGGACTGCTGGCTTTGGGTCTCACCGGCATTTTCCGTGATGGACCGCAGCACATCGGGTACGCTGACGAAGCCATTGGACTTGATGTCTTCCGCATCGATGCGCGTGACCGGCGCAGGGCCCTCGACGTTCACCCGGCGGATGCGCGAGCCGATGACCACGATCTCCTCGATGGATTCGGCAGAGGTCTTCGTCGCGGGCGGTCCCGCGGCGTCCTGCCCGGAGGCGGCAGTGAAAACGAAAGGAGACAGCGCCGCGAAAGCGAGCGCAACCGAACCAGAGCGAGTGGTGATCATGTGGACATCCCGGTTGCAGGGACCTTCGAAGTCCCGTTTTATGGGATGCACTCTACGTCAATGACGTGCAGAATTCCACGCCAATACGACATAGCTGAAGGCGCGCTTCCATGCATTTTCATGTAGTGCTCACCGTGGTCATGATTTCCGTGCTGACGGCCAGCTCCGCGCGCGCCGCTCCACCCGCGCGCATCGCCGAGCATCGCAGCGGCTATGACTACTACGCCATCGGCGATACTGCAGCGCCGCGCCCGGCGCCCGTCCAGCCCGGTTTCATGCTCAACGGCGGCGGTGAGTGGCTGCACTCTTCCTGGACCTGGTTCGCCGAACGCGCCGGGCACGGACACCTGGTCATCCTGCGCGCTTCGGGCGATGACGAACTGCAGCGTGAGCTGTACCTCGATGTCGGCGGGTTCGCCTCCGCGCAGACGCTGGTGTTCCACGGACGCGACGCTGCACAGGATCCCGCCGTGCTCGACATCGTGCGCCATGCGGATGCCATCTTCTTCGGCGGCGGAGACCAGTCGCGTTACGTGCGCTGGTGGAAGGGCATGCCGCTCGCCGACCTGCTCAACGAACACGTGAAGGCGGGCAAGCCCATCGGCGGAACCAGCGCAGGCCTCGCCATCCTCGGTGAATACGTCTACGGTTCCATGAGCGGCGTGAGCCTGGTCTCCCGCAACGCCATGGCAGCGCCGGGGGGCGCGGATGTGACGCTGGTGCGTGACTTCCTGCACCTGCCGTTCCTCGACCACGTCATCACCGACACGCATTTTGCGAAGCGTGACCGCTTCGGCAGGCTGATCACCTTCATCGCCCGGCTCATGGTCGAGGAGAAGGACACCCGCATCACCGGCATCGGCGTGGACGAGGACACCTCACTGTGCATCGACGGCAACGGCATCGGCCGGGTGTTCACGCTGCATCAGGGGTTCGCCTGGCTGCTGCGTCCGTTGCATGGACCGACGGATTATTCACCGGACAAGCCGCTGCATTTCGAGGGCGTGCCGCTGGTGGCGGCGGGGCCCGACAGCCGCATCGATCTCAAGCAGTTCGTGGTCGACAACCCGGCCTTCGCCTTCACCGTGGTGGTAAAGGATGGCCGGCTGCTCGGCAACGAGCGCACGCCCTCGGCGCGGCTGGAGCGAGTGCCGCGCTGGTCGCTCGCGGTGCACGGCGGGGCGGGGGTGATCGACAAGGGCGATCTGACGCCGGCGAAGGAGGCATCGCTGCGCGCCGGCATCTCGGCGGCGCTGGAGGCCGGCAGCAAGGTGCTGCGCGAGGGCGGCGGCGCCGTGGATGCCGTCGAGGCTGCGGTCAAGGTGCTCGAGGATGATCCGCAGTTCAATGCCGGCCGCGGCGCGGTGTTCTCGGCGGCGGGCCGCAATGAACTCGATTCCTCGATCATGGATGGGCGCACCCTGAACGCCGGTGCGGTGGCCGGCATCACCCGTACCCGCAATCCCATCAGCCTCGCCCGTGCGGTGATGGAACGTTCACCGCACGTGATGCTGGCGGGCGAGGGCGCGGATGAGTTCTCCCGCGAGCAGGGTCTGCCGCAGGTGCAGCCGGTCTGGTACCGGACCCCGGAGCGCTGGAAGCAATACCTCGAGTGGCGCGCGTCGCCCGAGGGCAGGGCTGCGACGAAGCCGCGCAAGCACGCGCAGCGCCAGGACCGCACTCACTTGTACGGAACGGTCGGCGCGGTGGCGCTGGACGTGAACGGGCATCTCGCCGCCGGCACCTCCACCGGCGGGCTCACCGGCAAGCGCTGGGGACGCGTCGGTGATTCGCCCGTCATCGGCGCCGGCACCTTCGCCGAGGACGACCTGGTGGCGGTGTCCGCCACCGGCACGGGCGAATTCTTCCTCCGCTCCTCGGCGGCACGCCAGGTGCGCGACCGCATGGAGTGGCAGAAGGACTCGCTCCAGGATGCGCTGGATGACACCATCGAGGACATCGAGATCATGGGCGGGGATGGCGCGCTGATGGGCATGGCCGACGATGGCGAGGTGGCCTTCTCGATGAACAGCCTCGGGATGTATCGCGGCGCCGTCAGCTCGACGAAGCCGCTGCGCACCGCGATCTACGCGCAGGACAGCGTCGAGCCTTGAAGCCGGCCGGCGCGTGCGCCGGCCCCGGTCATCGGGCGGAAACGCCCGGGCCCTCGATGCCGATGAAGCGCAGGAACTCCGCGCGCGTGCTCGCATCCGAGCGGAACGAGCCGAGCATCTTGCTGGTCACCATCGACACGCCGCGCTTGTGGACGCCGCGCGTGGTCATGCACTGGTGCACGGCGTCGATGACCACGCCGACGCCACGGGGCTTGAGCACATCGTGGATGGAGGCGGCGATCTGCGCCGTCAGCTTCTCCTGCACCTGGAAGCGTCGTGCGAACCCTTCCACCACGCGGGCGAGTTTGCTGATGCCGACCACGCGATCGGTGGGCAGGTAGCCGACATGCGCATGCCCGATGATGGGCGCCATGTGATGCTCGCAGAAGGACTCGAAGGAGATGTCGCGCAGCACGACCATCTCGTCATACCCTTCCACCTCCTCGAAGGTGCGGCGCAGGTACTCGCCCGGGTCGATCTCGTAGCCCGAGAACCAGTCACGGTAGGCACGCACCACGCGCGCAGGCGTCTCACGCAGGCCCTCGCGCGCCGGATCCTCGCCGGCCCAGCGCAGCAGCACGCGCACGGCCTCCTCGGCTTGCGCGCTGCTGACCGTCGGATTGATGGGCCTTCTCGGCATGGATCGCACCATACACCATCGGCCGGTGAAGGCGAATCCCGCGGCTCAAGCGGGCTTTCGCAGCAGTTCGCGTACCAGCAGCCGCTGCCACAGCCGCTCCTCGCGCGTCCGCGGCGCGGCGAGTTCCATCCGCTCGAGGGCCGGCACGCAGGAAGCGGGGATGTCCCGCCGGAACCACGCTGCGGCCGCCGCGGCGATCGCCCGCCACCGCCCGCTGGTGGCGTGCTTCAGGCGGGTGAGGGCTGCCGCGAGCGCGATCTCCTCACGCGACAGCTCGGTACCGAAGGGGAATTCGCTGAACAGCCCGCGCGCGCGGGCCAGGGCGAAACGCCGCTCGAGCGCCGCCGGTTCATTGGCGCGCTGGGCCTCGGGGATGCGATACGAAGGGTCGAGCTTGCCGGCGTTCACCGCCTGCCGGCGCAGTCCCTCCTGGAAGCGCGAATCGCAGATCCCCAGCATCGCCTTGATCACCTGCTCATCGGTCCGTCCGCGCAGATCCGCGATGCCGTACTCGCTGATGATGATGTCGCGCAGGTGCCGGGGTATGGTGGTGTGCGCATAGTTCCAGAGGACGTTCGACTCCGGCTGGCCGTGGGCGCCGATGCGGGTGCTGCGCAGGGCGAGGATGAATCGCGCCCCGGGCAGCGCATGCGCCATGGCCACGAAGTTGTACTGGCCGCCCACGCCGCTGACCACGCGCCCATCGGCAAGGCCGTCTGCGTTGGTGGCGCCGAGGAGCGTGGCCATCATCGTCGAATTGACGAAGCGGGCATCGCGCCGCTGCGCGATCTTCAGCGCGGACTGCGTGCCGTACAGCTCGTTGATGTACGAGATCGCCATCATCGGAAACTGCCGCCGCTCGGCGTCCGGCAACTCGCGCAGTGCCGCATAGAAGCCGCGTGGTCCGAGGAAGAACCCCCCATGGGCGAGCGCGCCGCCGCTGAGCACCCGCGCGGTGCAGTGCTGCAGCAGTTCGCGGCGCGACCCATCGTCATCGAGGCGCGCCGCGACCCGCCGGCCATCGCCGCAGAGGATGCCGCCGTCCTGCCACTGGCACTCGCGGCGGAACAGCCCGGCGCGCTGCAGGCTGGCGAATTCCGATGCGCCGAAGACCCCGCGCAACCCGGACTCGGCCAGTGCCGCGAGCATCGCGGCATCGATGCGCTCGTTGATGCGGCGGGCGGTGAGCAACTGCTGGAGCCTGAGGTCCTCGTATACCCGCCGCTTCAGCACGCCACTGCGGTACAGGTCGAGGAAGCCGTCGACCAGCATCTCGGAGCAGCCATACAGCCCCTCCTCGAACACGCCGTCACCACCGCAGGATTCGATGAGACCGGCGGCGCGCGCGCGCGTGTCGAGCGCGCGCAGGATGTCGCGGAATTCGCCGTTCTGCTGGTGGCGCAACTGCAGCGCGTAGACCACCGCATCGCCGAGCGCACCGATGCCGACCTGCAGCGTGCCGCCATCGCGCACCAGCGCCGCGACCTGCACGCCGATGGCGTGGTCCGCGGTGGCGAGCGCAGGATTCGGCGGTGCGAACAGCTCGCTGTCGTAGCGGGGATGCTCCAGCAGGTAATCGAAGCAGCCCGTCTCGACCTCGGCATCGCCGAACATGTAGGGCATCTGGCGGCTGACCTCGCCGATCATCGTCAGGCGTGATTCCTCGACGGCGCGCAGCAAATCGACGGTGATGTCCGGATTGGACCCCAGACTGTACTGCGCCCGTCCCTCGGGTCCCCGTCGCGCCACCCGCTGCGCGATGACGTTGACGCCGGCCAGCTGCAGGTCGCGCACCACGTGGGTGTAGTTGCTGCTGATGTAATGGCGTTGCGAATGCGCGATGCCCAGCGCCGAGCCGGGCTCCAGGAAGAACTCGGTCACCTGCACGTTCGCAGGCACCCTGCCGGCGCGCAGGTCGCGGAGATAGTCGAGCTCGAGGGTCCCGCCGAACAACCGCTCACCCAAGGGCTCGAGGAAGCGCCGCTCGAGCTCGGAGTGCCAGGCCGGACGGCCCAGGCTCAGCGCCGTGAATATCCGCAGGTCGATGCCGGCGTCGCGACTCGCCCGGCGGTAGAACTCGTTGGCGATGACGGCGGACTTGCCCACGCCGATGGGCAGTGCCAGCACGATGCGCCCGCCATGGCGCTGGAGGGTCGCATCGACGCACTCGGCGACGTCGTCGACGTGGCGCGTCGACCGGGACATCGCCTCAGGTCGCTGGCTTCAGGACGAGGGCGAACTCCACCTTCACCTCATTGCCCACCCACTCGGTACTCTGCCACTCGCCCTGGCCGACGCCGAAGTCCAGGCGCTTGAGCGTGGCATGGCCATTGAGCATCGCCCCTGCGGCCGTGCGCGTGAAGGTGAATTCGATGGGCACCGCGCGGCTCACGCCGCGCAGCGACAGCTTCCCGGAGCCTGTGAATCCCGTGCCCATCGCCGTGATGGCCTCGGTGAGGTAACCGGCCTGCGGGTGATGGGCGATGTCGAAGAAGTCCGAGCTCTTGATGGTCGTGTCGCGCTCCGCATCCTGGGTGTCGACGGAAGTGGTATCGATGCCCACCTCGATGCGGCCCGATGCGGGATTGGCGGGATCGAACGCGAGCTTCACCGAGAACCGCCGGAACGCACCCTTGAAGCTGGCGCCGGCCTGCGTGCCGGAGAAGCCCAGCGTGCTGTGCGCCGGATCCACGATCCACATCGGAGCCGATGAGCCCGCGGCGGGCGCGGGTGTGGCGGGCGCAGGGGTGGCGGCCCCGCAGGCCGTGCACAGTGCCAGGAGGAGAACCGAAACTCGCAGGCTGATCATGAACCGCTCCGTTGCCCGATGAAGGGCAGCATGCGCCGCAGGACATCGTCCTTGTCCCAGAAGTGGTGCTTGAGCGCGGCGAGCACGTGCAGCACCGCGAGGACGAACAGGATGCTGGCGAAGGTCTCGTGCGTTTCCTTGAGGACCTCGTAGGTGCCTTGGTTGCGCTGGATGAGGTCCGGCCAGGAGAACAGCCCGAACCAGCTCACCGTGAAGCCGCGGGCTGATGACATCAGCCATCCGGCCAGGGGTGTCGCGAACAGCAGCACGTAGAAGGCCCCGTGGGTGAGCTTCGCCACCAGCCGCTCCCAGCCCTTCATCGCGACCGGCAACTCCGGCGGCCGGTGGAACAGTCGCCAGGCCAGGCGGATCACGGCCAGCATCAGCACCGTCATGCCGAAGCTCTTGTGGCGGGTGAGCAGGGCGAGCTGCTGCATCTTGGAGGGGGCGTCCTCGGCGCGGCTGGCGAGCACGAACTGCACGACGATGAGCGCGGCGATGGCCCAGTGCAGCAGTTGCGCCACGGGCGTGTAGCGGACGGCGGGCGGGGCGGCGTTCATTCAGGATCCCTGGCGGCGGTGGAACAGCTCCATGCTAGTGTAGCAAGGGACCCCGGCAACACGGCATCGTCATGCGTACCCTTCCGATCGCCATCCTGGGCCTTGCATCGTTGTTCTCGGCGGCCTGCAGCATTCCACCGCGTGTGCCGCCGTCCGCACCGGCTGGATCAGCGACCAGCACCGTGCCGCCGGCTGGCACCGAAGGCCGGGGCGGTGTGCGGCGGCTGCAGGTCATTCCCGCGGAGTCCCTGGTGCTGGTGCGGGTCTATCGCGCCGGGCCGTTCGCGAACCTCGGCCACAATCACATCATCCTCTGGCATCCGGTGGGTTGGGTGGAGCAGGCTGCGGACCTGCCCGGCTCACGCTTCGAACTCGACATCGACCTCGCGCGGGCCGAGATCGACGATGCGCGCAGGCGGGCGACGGAAGGGGCGGATTTTCCGGGGGAGATCCCGCCGTCCGCACGCGAGGGCACCGCCCGCAACATGCTCGGCGATGCGCTGCTGGACGCTGCCCGCCACCCGCGCCTGAACATCCGCAGTGTGTCGATCAGCGGCCAGGGCGCACCGTCCGCGCGGGTGGCCGTGCAGGTGGCGGGACGCGAGTCGCTCCTCGAGGTGCCGTTCCGGCTGGTAGGGGACTCGCAGCTCATCGCCAGCGGCGAGTTCAGCTTGACCCAGTCGCAGCTCGGCTTGAAGCCCTTCTCGGTGATGCTGGGAGCCCTGCAGGTGCAGGACGAAATGCGCGTCCGCTTCCGGCTCGTCGCGCGCGCCGTCAATCCGTGAGGCCGCGCACCAGCACCAGCGTGCCTTCGGGCGCCCGGTACAGCGCGGCTGAAAGGCCGCGCAGCGCAGCGGGCAGGCTTGGTTCCGGCTCGAGACCGGCAGTCGCCAGCCGGGCCAGGCGGGTACGGATATCGTCGGCCTCGAACACCAGCATGGGCTCGCGCAGGCGCTCCGCCGCGTACAGGCCGAGATCGACGTGGTCGCTGGTGCAACTGACGTGCGGCAGCAGGCCTTGCGTTTCCTCCATGCCGACGAATCCCTGATCCTCCCAGAAGCGCTTGGCGGTGGCGGGATCCGGCGAGGGCAGCGCGATCTGCTCGAAATAGCCGCAGGTGGAGAATTCGTTGGGCTTGCGGTCGCTGGGCGAGAAACTGCGCGCCTCGATGAGCCGCACCAGCATGCCGCCCGGGTCGGCGAAGGCGATCTCGTTGAACTCGGCGTTGCCCAGGCGTCGCTGCGTGATCTCGATGCCCGACTCCTCCAGGCGTGTCATCTGCCGGAGGATGTCCGGGCGCACGAAGGTGAGGCAGGCCTCGGCAGGCGCATCGGCGTGCAGGCCGATGCACAGCCGGCCATCGGTCACCACCGCATAGGCGTGTGACCAGGCATCGTTGACCCGTGCCTGTGTGAAGCCCAGCCGCTCATAGAACTCCAGCGAGCGCGGGATGTCCGCGCTCTGTACGGAGTACTCGAGGAAGCGGCCCAGCATGGCGGTGTCGTGGAGGAAGCGCCTCTAGCTGATGCCGCCGACGCACATGTACTTGAGCTCGGTGTAGTCCAGGATGCCGTACTTCGAGCCTTCGCGCCCGACACCGGATTCCTTGATGCCGCCGAAGGGCGCCACTTCGGTGGAGATGATGCCGGTGTTGATGCCGACGATGCCGTACTCGAGCTTCTCGGCGACACGCCACGAGCGTGCCAGGTCGCGGGTGTAGAAGTACGAGGCCAGCCCGAACTCGGTGTCGTTGGCCATGGCGATCGCTTCCTCCTCGGTCTTGAAGGGGAACAGCGGCGCCAGCGGTCCGAAGGTCTCCTCGCGCGCCACCAGCATGTTGCGGCTGACGTTGGCGAGGATGGTCGGCTCGAAGAAGGTGCCGCCGAGCGCATGGCGCTTGCCGCCCGCGACCACGCGCGCGCCCTTGGCCAGCGCATCCTGGATGTGCTCCTCCATCTTGGCCAGCGCCTTCTCGTCGATCAGCGGTCCCTGCTCGGTCGCGCCCTGCAGGCCATCGCCGACGCGCAGCTTGCCCACCGCTTTCGCGAGCTTCTCGGCAAACGCCTCGTACACACCGGCCTGCACCAGCAGCCGGTTGGCGCACACGCAGGTTTGCCCCGTGTTGCGGTACTTGCTGGCGAGCGCGCCCTCGACGGCGGCATCGAGGTCGGCATCGTCGAAGACGATGAAGGGCGCATTGCCGCCGAGTTCGAGGGAGATCTTCTTCATCGTGCCCGCGCACTGCTCCATGAGCTTCTTGCCGATCTCGGTGGAGCCGGTGAAGGTGAGCTTGCGCACCGTCGGATTCGAGGTCATCTCCCCGCCGATGGCGGTGGCCGAACCCGTGAGCACGTTGAACACGCCGGGCGGGATGCCGGCGCGATGCGCGAGTTCCGCCAGCGCCAGCGCCGAGTAAGGCGTCTGCGTCGCGGGCTTGCAGACGAAGGTGCAGCCGGCGGCCAGCGCGGGGCCGGCCTTGCGCGTGATCATCGCCGAAGGGAAATTCCACGGCGTGATGGCCGCAACCACACCGACGGGCTGGCGGATCACCACCAGGCGCTTGTCGGCCTGGTGACCGGGGATGACATCGCCATAAAGGCGCTTGGCCTCCTCCGCGAACCACTCGATGAACGAGGCGGAGTAGGCGATCTCCCCCTTGGCCTCGGCCAGCGGCTTGCCCTGTTCGGCCGTCATGAGCACGGCCAGGTCTTCCTGGTTCGCCATCATCAGGTCGAACCAGCGGCGCAGGATGACGGCGCGTTCCTTCGCGGTCTTCGCCGCCCAGGCCGGGTAGGCGCGCGCGGCCGCCTCGATGGCCCGGCGCGTTTCCGCCGTGCCCATCGCCGGGATGGTGCCGAGCTTCGCGCCGTTGGCCGGGTTGGTGACATCGATGGTCTTGCCGCCGTCGGCATCGCACCATTTGCCGTCGATGTAGCAGCGCTGCGAGAAGAGCGAGGAGTCTTTGAGTTTCATGTGGTTCAGCCCAGAGTTTTGCGGAAGAATTCGATGCTGCGCTCGAAGGCGAGTTTCGCGCTCGGCGGGTCGTAGCTGGCGCGGTCGGTGCAGTTGAAGCCGTGCTCGGCCGGGTACAGGTGATAGGTCTGCTGCGGATGCGCCTGGCGGATCTTCTCCACCGTGGACATCGGGATGTGCGCGTCCTTTTCACCGAAGTGCAGCATCACGGGCACCCGGGGCATCTCGTCGATGAATCTGGGGATCGAGCCGCCGTAGTAGGAAACGGCGGCGGTGATGTCGAGGCGCGCGGCGGCCAGGAAGGACATCGCGCCGCCCCAGCAGTAGCCGACGATGCCGACCTTGCCGGCAGGGCGCACGTGGTCGATGGCCGCCTTCATGTCGAGCAGGGTCTCATCGTCCTTGAGCTGCTGGACCAGGGCGAGGCCGCCGGCCACATCGCTGTACGGCAGCGTCATCTGCTTGCCGAGCCGGTCGAACAGGGCGGGGGCGATGGCCCGGTAGCCCTGCTCGGCGTACTGGTCCGTGACCTTCCGGATGTGCGAATTGACGCCGAAGATCTCCTGGATCACGACCACGGCGCCGCGCTCCCGGCCTCGTGCGGGCGCGAGATACCCGTCCAGTTCATGGCCATCGGCCGCCTTCAACGAGACTGTGCTGCCCATGCTCGTACCCTTCCCGCAAATCGATGGAATGCAATCGCGGCGCGCGATTAGCGCTCGAGGATGGCCGTCACGCCCATCCCGCCCGCGGTGCAGACGGAAATCAGGCCGCGCTTTCCCTGTTCCTGGTCGAGGATCTTGGCGAGGCTCGCGACGATGCGCGCACCCGTCGCCCCGAAGGGGTGGCCCAGCGCAAGGCTCCCGCCGCGCACGTTCAGGCGCTTGCGGTCGATGCTGCCGAGCGCTGCGGGAAGCCCGAGCTTGTCGCGGCAGAAGGCCGGATCGTTCCAGGCCTTGAGCGTGCACAGCACCTGCGCGGCGAATGCCTCGTGGATCTCGTAGAAATCGAAGTCCTGCAGCTTGAGGTTTGCATCCTTCAGCATGGCCGGAACCGCGAAGGCGGGTGCCATCAGCAGGCCTTCTGACTTGTCGAAGAAGTCCACGGCCGCCACCTTGCCGTAGGTGAGATACGCAAGGATCGGAAGCTTGCGCGCCCGCGCCCATTCCTCGCTCGCCAGCAGCACCGCCGCCGCGCCGTCGGTCATCGGCGTGGAGTTGCCGGCGGTGAGCGTGCCGGCCGAAGGGTCGAAGGCCGGCTTCAGCGCAGACAGCTTCTCGATGCTGGTGTCGGAGCGGACGTTGTTGTCCTGCCGGATCCCCTGGTACTCGAACACGAGGTCGTCGTAGAAGCCGGATTTGTAGGCGGCGGCGGCCTTCTGGTGGCTTTCCAGGGCGAGCTGGTCCTGTTCCTCGCGGCTGATCTTCCACTGCCGGGCCATGATCTCGGTGCTCTGGCCCATCGACAGGCCGGTGCGCGGCTCGGCCACTCCGGGCAGCACGGGCTTGAAGTGACGCGGCCGCAGGGACAGCCAGGCCGACAGGCGCGCCGAGGTGGTGCGGGCCCGGTAGGCGGTGAGCAGCAGTTCCTGGAAGGACTTGGGGAACACCACCGGCGGATCGCTGACCGTGTCGACGCCGGCGGCGATGCCGGAGTCGATCTGGCCCAGCGCGATCTTGTTGCCGATGAGGATGGCGGCCTCGAGGCTGGTCCCGCAGGCCCGCTGCAGGTCCAGGCCCGGCGTCTGCGGCGACAGGCCGCAGCCCAGCACGCTTTCGCGCGTGAGGTTCCACTGGCTCGAATGCTTCATCACCGCGCCGGCCGCGACATCGCCGAGGGTCTGGCCCGCGAGGGAGTACTTGCGCACCAGCGCACTCAGCGCGGCGGTGAGCATGTCCTGGTTGCCGGCCTGGCTGTAGGCCGTGTTGCCGCGGGCGAAGGGAATGCGGGCACCGCCGACGATGGCGACACGGCGGGGTGAGTTTCCGACCAGCATGGCAACGATCCTGTGCGAAAAGCGCAGCGCGGATCATACCGCACCGGCGCTTATTCCGCGGCCGGGGGCGCCGCCGGCCGATGCCCCTATAATCCGTGCATGACCGGTTGTCCGCGTTCGATTCTCCCCTGCATCCTGGCGTGCGCCACGGTGCTGCTGCTCCCGGCCTGCCACCGTGCCCCGGTGCCTGCGACGGCCGCGCCCGCGGCCCTCGCGAGTGCGCCTGACCCCAGGGCGCAGGCCGTCGCGCTGTCGCACCTGATCGACCGCTACTGGGAAGGCTACCTCGCGCTCAATCCGACGAAGGCCAGCGCGACGGGCGACCGGCGGTTCGACGCCGCGATCGAGAACGACCTGGCGCCCGCCTGGCTCGGCGACTCGCTGGCGCTGGAGCGTCGCGCGCTGGCCGAGCTGTCGAGCCTTTCGCCACGGTCCCTGGATGCCGCTGACCTCCGTCTCTACGAGGTATTCCGCGCGGGACGGGAGGCGCGCATCGAAGGGTTCCTGTATCCACGGGAGCTCCTGCCCCTGGATGCGGCCGCCGGCATGCCGCTCACCATCGCCCGCATGGGCACGGGCCAGGGAGCCCATCCCTTCCTCGATGCCAGGGGGTACGAGGACTGGTTGCGGCGGATCGATGCGTTCGGTCCGTGGGTGGAGCAGGCGATCGCGAACCTGCGCGAGGGCCAGCGGCGCGGCTATCTCGAACCGCGTCCGCTGGTGGAGCGCGTCGTCGGCCAGCTGGCCACGCTGGCGCGGGGCCAGGCGGAGGGCGCCTTCCTGCGGCCGGTGCAGCAGTTCCCTGCCTCGATCAGCGCAGGCGATCGCGACGGCCTGCGGGCACGGTTCACCGATGCGGTGCGCTTGCGCCTGCTGCCTGCCTGTTCGCGGCTCGAGGAATTCCTGCGCGTGGAATACCTGCCCCGCTCGCGCGCGACACTGGCGCTCTCCTCGCTGCCGCTGGGCGAGGCGTGGTATGCCTACCTCGTGCGCGAGCACACGGGCAGCCGCATGACGCCCGCCCAGGCCCAGGCTGCCGCGCTGGCCGAGGTGCAGCGGTTGCACGGCCACCTGCAGGAGCTGGCGGCGCAGTCCGGGTTCGCCGGCAACCTGCCGGGATTCCAGGCCTTCATCGGGCAGGACCCGCGGTTCCACTTCGCCGCCGAAGCCGAGATGCTCGATGCGGCGCGGCAGGCCACGGCGCAAGCGGAGGCCGCGGCCGGTGCGGTGTTCGATGTGGCACCCGCGGCGGCGCCCGCGGCCGCCCTGCAGGTCCAGCCCGTGGCGGTGGCGCCCTCGGGTCGGGTCCTGGCTGGTGACGGCGCGCGGCTCGCCATCCTGTTCGTCGATGTCGGGGCCTGGCGCACGGCGCCGCGCATCAGCCTGCCGGCGCTGATGCTGCGGGAGGGCGTGCCGGGCCGCCTTGCGCTGGTGGCCGGCAGCGCCGGACGGGCGAGCCTGTCGCGCTGGCGGCGGTTCGAGCGCGATGCGGGTTTCGAGAATGCCTGGTCGGCGTACGCAGTCTCGCTGGGAGAGGACATGGGCCTGTACGCGGACCCCTACGCCCGCATCGGCGCGACGCTCGAGGAACTGCGCGCGGCGCTCCTGGCCGTGGCCGACACCGGCTTGCAGCTTCGCGGCTGGAATCGCCAGCAGGCCATCGACTACCTGCGCGAACAGATGCCCATCGAGCCCGAGGTGGCCGCGTGGGACATCGACCGGTGCATCGCCGAGCCAGCCGCCGCGCTCGCCGCGCCGCTGGGAGCGGCCCGGATCCGGGGCTGGCGCGCGCGCGCGCAGGCCGCGCGGGGTGTGCAATTCGACCTGCGCGCCTTCCACGCCATGCTCCTGTCCGAAGGGTCCCTGCCGCTGGACCTGCTCGAGCCGAAAGTGGATCGCTGGCTGAAAACCCCGGTCTATAATCCTTCGCCATGATCCGCAGAGCCCTCACCTCATCGGTCGCCGCCGCGCTGTGCCTCGCGTCGATGGGCTGTGAGAAGCAGCCTGCGCCGCCCCCGCCGCGCATCAAGGAGGTGTTCCATCTCAACAACTACGAGAAGGACTTCGGCTACGCGCAGGCGGTGCTCATCGACAAGACGCTGTACGTCTCGGCCACCGTCGCCGCCGACACGCAGGGGCGGCTGATCGCCCCGGGCGACATGGCGGGCCAGCTTCGGGCCGTGTACACCAACCTGCAGCACACCCTCGAGGCCCACGGGGTGAGCTTCGAGCACGTGGTCAAGGAGACGCTGTACACCACGGACATGGATACCCTGCTCAAGTCCAAGGACGTGCGCCTGGAGTTCTACGAGAAGGAACGGCTGCCGGCAGCCGCGTGGGTGCAGGTGCAACGGCTCGTGGACCCGGGGTTCCTCGTGGCCGTCGACGTCGTGGCGGAACTGCCATAGTCTCCCCGTGCGCAAGGGCATCGACCGACATTTCGAGCGCCGGCTCGCCGGGCTGATCAACTCCGGCGAACGCGCGGTGCTGCGCGGCGGACGCAAGGGGGTGGAAAAGGAATCCCTGCGCGTCACACCCGCAGGAGAGATCGCCCGCACCCGTCATCCCGAGGCGCTGGGCTCGGCGCTCACCAACGAGAACATCACCACCGATTTCTCCGAGAGCCTGATCGAGCTCGTCACCCCGCCCTTCCGCGAGACCTGGGAGCTGGTGCAGTACCTGTGCGACATCCATCAGTTCGTCTACCGCCACCTCGGCGATGAGCTGCTGTGGGCCACCAGCATGCCGGGGCACCTGCACGGCGATGCCAGCATCCCCATCGCCCTGTTCGGCAGTTCCAACGTCGGTCACATGAAGACGGTGTATCGCAATGGCCTGTCACTGCGTTACGGCCGCATCATGCAGGCGATCTCCGGCGTGCATTTCAACTACTCGTTCTCGACCCACCTGTGGGACGTGCTCGAGCACGTGCTGGAGTCGAAGCAGCCCCGGCAGGATTTCAAGTCGGAGCAGTACTTCGGCCTGCTGCGCAATTACCGCCGCTACGGCTGGATCGTGCTGTACCTGTTCGGCACCTCACCGGCGGTGGGAGAGAGCTTCTTCGCCGGCCGCGAGAGCACCAGCCCGAAGCTCGATGAGGACACGCGCTACGAACCGCATGCCACCTCGCTCCGCATGAGCGACATCGGCTACCGCAACAAGAACCAGGCGGGCCTGTCCGTCTCGGTGAACAGCATCGAAGAGTACGTCCGCGATCTGTCGCGCGCGATCAACACCTCGTATCCGCCGTACGCCGATCTCGGCGTGAAGGTGAACGGCGAGTACCGCCAGCTCAACGCCAACATCCTGCAGATCGAGAACGAGTACTACAGCTTCATCCGCCCGAAGCGCGTGGCGCGCTCGGGCGAGCGGCCGACCAGCGCGTTGCAGCGAGCCGGGGTGGAATACGTGGAGGTGCGCGCACTCGATGTGAGCGCCTTCGACCCGGTGGGCGTCAACCAGAACAAGCTGCGCTTCCTGGAAGCCTTCCTCGCGCTGTGCCTGCTGAAGGACAGCCCGCCGCTCGATGCCGAGGAGCAGCAGCGGCTGGATGCCAACCATGTGCTCGTGGCGAGGCGCGGCCGCGAACCGGGACTGATGCTGCAACGCGAAGGCCGCGCGGTGCCCTTGCGCGAGTGGGCGGCGGAGCTGCTCGATTCGATGCAGGGCATCTGCGAGTTGCTCGACCACGGCGAGTCCCAGGACCCTTACCGCGCGGCGCTCGAGCAGCAGCGCGCCAAGGTCGAGGATGTCGAGCGGACCCCGTCGGCACGGCTGCTCGCCGAGATGCGCCAGCAGAACTTGAGCTTCTTCGAGTTTGCCCGGCGCATGTCGCAGGTCCACAAGGACTACTTCCTCGGCCTGTACCCGCCCAACGAGCAGCAGCTCGCCGCCTTCACCACCGCGGCGGCGGAATCCCTGGAGGCCCAGCGCAGCATCGAAGCCGCCGACCGGGTGGATTTCGACACGTATCTCGCGCAGTACTTCAGCCGGTGAGCGTCCCGTCACGATCCTTGTAATTTTGACATAACGCGAGGTTCCAAAACTGTGGCCTGAGACCGGTCTCCCGCAGTCAAGGGTGTTATGTTGACATGCGATGAGCGCTGAAAACCGCTTTTCAATCGAGGACCTGCCGGACGCCCCGCACGCGCGCCAGCTTCGGGAGGGGTTTGCCTGGCTCACCTTCACCCCCGACCTGGAGGCGGATTTCCGCCGCCACCATCTCGCCGAGAACCTTCGTTATCTGCGCATCACCCTGGTGCTCGGCTTCCTGATGCTGGTGGCGTTCTCGGTGATGGAGTCCACCATGCTGGGGCCGAGCGTCAGCCGCATTCCCAACCTGGTGCACTTCCTGGTGATCGTGCCGATGATGCTGGGCATGCTCGCGGTGACGTTCACCGAATTCGGGCAGCGCCACTTCGCCCCGCTGATGATGGCCGTCGGTTCGCTGGTCGGCCTCGGGGTGGTGGTCTCGCAGCTCGTCGCCTCGCACGCGGGCATCACGATCCTGTTTCCCTGCCTGATCCTCACCACCACCTTCCTGTACCTGCTCACCGGACTCGTGTTCTATCAAGCGCTGACGGTGAACCTCGGGGTGTTCGTGGCCTATCTCATGGGCGCGGCCGGCACGGGAATCACGCCCAGCGAATTCGCCTACAACGCGCTCGCGCTGTTCGCCGCCAACACGCTGTGTGCCGCGGTGGTGTACATGCACGAGAAGGCGGTGCGTACGCGTTTCCTCGAAGGGCACCTGCTGCGCGACATGGTGGCTCGCGATGGCCTCACGGGCATCCAGAACCGCCGCATGTTCGACCAGCACATCCACCGCACCTGGCAGCTCGCCATGAGCGAGCGGCAGCGGGTGGCGGTGTTCCTGGTCGACATCGACTGCTTCAAGGACTACAACGACCGCTACGGACACCAGGCGGGCGATGAATGCCTGCGGGCGGTGGCGGTGTGCCTCAACCAGTGCGCGCGCCGGCCGCTCGATGTGGTGGCGCGCTATGGCGGCGAGGAATTCGCGGTGGTGTTGTACCAGGCCTCGCGCGACTACGTCGCCGAGGTGCTCACCCGGATCCAGCGCTCGGTGGCCGAGCTCAACATCCCGCACGAGGCCTCGCGCGTCGCCACACGGCTCACCGTGAGCATCGGCGCCGCCTACGTGCTGCCGGGCCCGAACCGCACGGCGGAAGGCCTGATCCAGCTCGCCGACGAGGCGCTGTATGCCGCCAAGGAGCAGGGGCGCAATCGGGTCGTGGTCATGGAAGCCGAGTACCAGTCGTTGCAGACGGGCCGCTTCGAGCGGCGCCGCAGCGCCGAGCGCGCGCAGTCTTCGAAGATCGGCCAGGCATCGTAGGACGCCAAGCCTCGCAGGGCGTTCATGCCTCGTAGATCGCCACGCGGGCCTCCTCGCCCGCGCGCACCCAGCCGCGGAACATGCCCTGGCTGTTGAAGTCCAGGCACAGGTTGCCGCGAGCATCCACCGCGATCACCCCGCCATCCCCGCCGAGGTCGGCGAGTTCACCGTGCACCACCTCGCGCACCGCCGCAGCAAGCTCGCGTCCGCCATGGCGCATGCGCGCGGCGATCTCGTGCGCCACACCGATGCGGATGAAGCTCTCTCCATGCCCCGTGCAGGAGATGGCGCAGCCCCGATCGTCGGCCCAGGTGCCGGCGCCGATCAGCGGCGAGTCTCCGATGCGGCCCCAGCGCTTGCCGGTCATGCCACCGGTGGAAGTGGCGGCGGCGAGATGTCCGCGGGCGTCGCAGGCCACGGCGCCCACGGTGCCCACGTGCGAGATGGTCAGCGGCGAGACCGACGGGTCGCCGGCGAGGATGCGCTGCAACTGCTTCCAGCGGGCTTCCGTCCAGAAGTAGGCCGACGGCACGAACGCGAAGCCGCGGTCACGCGCGAACTCCTCGGCGCCGGCGCCGCTGAGCATGAGGAAATCCGAATGCTCCATCACCGCGCGGGCGAGCAGCACCGGATTCGCGATGCGCGTGAGGCCGCAGACCGCACCGGCGGCGCGCCCCGCGCCCTCCATGACCGAGGCGTCGAGCTCGTGGCCACCCTCCCGGGTGAACACCGAGCCGCGCCCGGCGTTGAACAGCGGACAGTCCTCGAGCTGAACCACCGCGGCGGTCACCGCATCGAGGCTCGCGCCGCCATCGGCGAGGATGGCCGTGCCGGCCGCGAGGGCACCGTGCAGCGCAGCCCGGTAGTCATGCTCCAGCGCGGTGCTCATCTCGTGCCGAGGCAGCGAGCCCGCACCGCCGTGAATCGCCAACGCAAACATGTGGATTTCCTGGCAGATTGACTTTGCGCAAGGCTATCATCGTTCAACGATGAGCGCGTCCACCTCTCACTTTCCGATCCGCAGCCTGCTGATCGCCAACCGCGGGGAGATCTCCATCCGCGTCATGCGCGCGGCCGCCGAACTCGGCATCCGCACGGTCGCCATCTACTCGAAGGAAGACCGCTTCTCGCTCCATCGCACCAAGGCGGACGAGAGCTACCTGGTGGGAGAGGGCAAGGGTCCCATCGATGCCTACCTCGACATCGAGGACATCGTGCGCATCGCCTCCGAGGCGAAGGTGGATGCCGTGCACCCGGGGTACGGCTTCCTGTCCGAAAGTCCGGAGTTCGCCGACAGCCTGATCGAGGCCGGCGTCATGTTCGTCGGGCCCACGCCCGACACGATGCGGCGCCTGGGCAACAAGGTGCAGGCGCGCAATCTCGCGCGCGAGGCCGGCGTGCCGGTGATGCCGGCGACGCCGCCGTTGCCGGCCGATGAGGCGCAGACCCTGAAGCTGGCGCGCGAGGTGGGCTTTCCCGTCATGCTCAAGGCGAGCTGGGGCGGTGGCGGACGCGGCATGCGCATCGTCGAGGACGAGTCGCAGTTGCGCGAGGCGGTGGCGGTGGCGCGCCGCGAGGCGCGCGCCGCCTTCGGCAAGGACGAGGTGTACCTCGAGAAGCTCATCCGGCATGCGCGCCACGTCGAGGTGCAGATCATGGGCGATGCTCATGGCAACCTCGTCCACCTGTTCGAGCGCGACTGTACCGTGCAGCGGCGCAACCAGAAGGTGGTGGAGCGCGCGCCGGCCGCCTTCCTGACCGACCAGCAGCGCAGCGAGCTGTGCTCCGCGGCGCTCGCCATCGGCCGGGCGGTGTCGTATCGTGCCGCCGGCACCGTCGAATTCCTGCAGGATGCGGACACCGGCAAGTTCTACTTCATCGAGGTGAACCCGCGCATCCAGGTGGAGCACACCGTCACCGAGTGCATCACCGGCATCGACCTGGTCAAGGCCCAGATCCGCATCGCCGGCGGCGCGCGCATCGGCACCCCGCAGAGCGGCGTGCCGGCCCAGCGCGACATCCGCATGAATGCGCACGCCCTGCAGTGCCGCGTCACCACGGAGGACCCCGAGAACAACTTCGTGCCCGACTACGGCACGATCACCGCCTACCGCAGCCCGGCCGGCTTCGGCATCCGCCTGGATGCCGGCACCGCCTACGCCGGCGCCATCATCACGCGCTACTACGACTCCCTGCTGGTCAAGGTCACGGCCTGGTCGCCGACGCCGGAGGAGACGATCTCGCGCATGCACCGCGCGCTGTGGGAGTTTCGCATCCGCGGAGTGGTGACCAACCTGCGATTCCTCGACCAGCTCATCACGCACCCGCGCTTCGTCGAGGCCGACTACACCACCAAGTTCATCGACCAGAGGCCCGAGCTGTTCCAGATCCCGCGCAAGCGCGACCGCGCCACGCGGCTGCTGAACTACCTCGGTGAGACCATCATCAACGGCAACCCGGAGGTGAAGGGACGGGCGAAACCCCGCCAGCCGGTGTTCCCGCGCGCACCCAGGCTCACGCTGCCGCCGCCCGCCAACGGCACGCGGCAGCTCCTCGACGAGCTGGGTCCCGAGCGATTCGCCCGCTGGATGCTCGCGCAGAAGCGTGTGCTGCTCACCGACACCAGCATGCGCGATGCGCACCAGTCGCTGCTCGCGACCCGGGTGCGCACGCACGACATGGAGGTCATCGCGCCGTACTACGCCTCGCTCCTGCCGCAGCTCTTCTCGGTGGAATGCTGGGGCGGCGCCACCTTCGATGTCGCCATGCGCTTCCTCAAGGAAGACCCATGGGACCGCCTCGCCGCCTTCCGCGAGGCGATGCCGAATCTGCTGCTGCAGATGCTGCTGCGCTCGGCCAACGCGGTGGGCTACACCAACTATCCCGACAACGTGGTGCGCCATTTCGTCGCGCAGGCGGCCCGGGCCGGCATCGACGTGTTCCGCATCTTCGACTGCCTCAACTGGGTGCCCAACATGCGCGTGGCGGTCGAGGCGGTGCTCGAGACGGGGCGGCTGTGCGAGGCGGCCATCTGCTACACCGGCAACCTGTCGGATCCCCGCGAGACGAAGTACTCGCTGCGCTACTACCTGGACCTCGCCCGCGAGCTCAAGGCCATGGGTGCGCACGTGCTGGGCATCAAGGACATGGCCGGCCTGTGCCGGCCACGCGCCGCCGGCGTGCTGGTCAAGGCGCTGAAGGAGGAGATCGGCCTGCCGGTGCACTTCCACACGCACGACACCAGCGGCATCGCGGCCGCCAGCGTGCTGGCCGCCGTGGAGGCCGGGGCGGACGCGGTGGACGGGGCCATCGACTCGATGTCCGGGCTCACCTCGCAACCGAACCTCGGGTCCATCGTCGAGGCGCTGCGCCATGGCGAGCGCGATGCCGGCATCGATGCCGACGCGCTGCGGCTGATCTCCGGCTACTGGGAGCAGGTGCGTCACGGCTACGTGGCCTTCGAAAGCGACATCCGCTCCGGCGCATCGGAGGTGTACGTGCACGGCATGCCGGGCGGCCAGTACACCAACCTGCGCGAGCAGGCCCGCTCGCTGGGGCTGGACGATCACCGCTGGCCCGAAGTGGCGCTGGCCTATGCGCAGGTCAACGAGATGCTCGGCGACATCGTCAAGGTGACGCCCACCTCCAAGGTGGTGGGCGACATGGCGATCATGATGATCACCAGTGGCCTGACCCGCGAAGCCGTGCTGGACCCGGCCGTGGAGATCGCCTTTCCCGAGTCGCTCGTGCAGCTCATGCGCGGTGATCTCGGACAACCGCATGGCGGCTTCCCGCCGGCACTGCAGCGCAAGGTGCTGCAGGGAGCGGAACCCGTGCACCGTCGTCCCGGCGAACTGCTCACCTCCACCGATCTTGCCGCCGCGCGCACGACCGCCGAGGGCAAGAGCGGACGGCCCCTCAGCGACACGGACCTCGCCTCCTATCTCATGTACCCGAAGGTGTACCTGGATTACGCGGCGAGCCGGGCGACCTACGGCAACCTGTCCACGCTGCCGACCTCCGTCTTCTTCTACGGCATGGAGCCCGGCCAGGAGATCAGCGTCGATCTCGAGCGCGGCAAGACGCTGATCGTGCGCTATGTCGCCACCAGCGATGCGCACGATGATGGCACTCGCACGGTGTTCTTCGAGCTCAACGGCCAGCCGCGCTCGGTGCGCATCGCCGATCGCAGCCAGGTCGCCAGCCGCCCGCCGCCCCGCAAGATCGAGTCCGGCAACACCGGCCACGTCGGCGCGCCGATGCCCGGCACCGTCGGCACGGTCATGGTGCACGCCGGCCAGAAGCTCACGCGCGGCGATGCGCTGCTCACGCTCGAAGCCATGAAGATGGAGACCACGGTGCGCGCCGAACGCGAAGGTGCGGTCAAGGAAGTCCTGGTGAAACCGGGGCAGCCCGTGGATACGAAGGATCTGCTGATCATCATCGAGTGAGATTCCCATCCGCCGCATCGCCCTTGCTTCCTTGCTCGGTGGGTTGCTGCTCATCAGCCCGCCTGCCGTGTCCGGCGGTGTACTCTGGGACATCGGAGCTGCTTGCGGCTACGCCTGCCTGATCCTCATCCTGTGCCTGTATCTGTTCCCCGTGCGGGCCGATGGCCTGCCGCATGCCCGGCTGATGGGGGTGTCGCAGCACCGTCTGCTGGGATGGATTGCGCTGGTTTTCGCGACGGCTCACATCGTCATTCTTCTGTTCGACGAGCCGCAGGTCTTGCGCTACCTCCTGCCCTCGGCACCCGTGTACATGTGGGGCGGCGCTGTTGCTGCGCTGTGCGTCATCGCCGCAGTGATCACCGGCATCTCTGCGCGGGCGCGCCTGCGGCTCGCGCGCGCGCCGGCCCAAGCGACGGCCCACATGGTGCTCGCCGCGGCCTTCCTGCTCGCGGTCTGCGCTCACGCCGTCGGCAGCTCGCAACTGCTGGGCAGCACCGCCAAGCTGATCGTCGTGCTGTTGCTGCTGTGCCTGCCGCCGGCCTGGTACGCGCTGCGTCGCCGGCCTTCACGCTCGCCAGCCCGCAGCGCGAGCCACGTGGCCGCCGTGTGCCTCATCGCGCTGCTGCCGGCGCCGACATCGAAGCAGTTGCTGCTGGAGCCCGCGGTGCAGCCGGATGTGATCCCGGTGCGCTTCCCCCATGAGCATCATGTGTCGGTCAATTGCGTGACCTGCCATCACAACTTCACGGATCACACGGGCAACGTCACCTGCATCGCCTGCCATCGCAGTGCACGAACCGATCTGGTGCGCTCCAGCGAGGCCACCTTTCATGTGTTCTGCTGCGATTGCCATGCGAAGACCGCGCTGCTGGAGCAGAAGCATGGTCCGACGCGGGCCTGTTCGGCCTGCCATCATTGAGGCGTCGAGTACGAAGCATGAATTGTCTTGTGAAGCCGAAGTCGTGTCCGAAGCAGCCCCGGATCACGTGTCGGCCAACTGCATCGCCTGCCATCGCTGAAACTCCGACGGCCGAAGACGGAATCTGGCGATATTGCCCTCGTGAAGTCCAGTCACTTCCTGCAACACCAGACGTGTAAACCGGGGAATGTCCTGTGCGTCGACGGTCTGACGGGCGAGGTTTGCCATGGCCGCATTTGTCAGAGGAATGCGTCCTCGGACGATTTCGGCTACGGCTTCGGTGAGCGCCGCACGATAGCGTAGACGGAAGGGGTCGGGCTCGGGCAGCGAATCGCGCAGCGTCTTGTATTGTCGCGCCGAGCGTTCGTAAGCCCAGACATACAGATCGCGAAGCAGTTCGATTCGGTTCAGTTCGTGGATTCCGATGAGACCTTCGATGTACGTCTGTTCCGGGACATCGAGAAATGACAGGGGCACCAGATTGCGTTGGATCAGTGGAATGTTCGACGCAAGCCTGGAAGTACGCTTGTTGACATCGACGAATGGTTGCAGGTAGGGGATGTGGACCATCAGAAAGAATGACTGCTCGAATGCATCGCGGATGGCGCTGCCCGTTTCGATCAGACGAGTGAACATTTCTTCGATCAACTGTGGAATGGCGGTTGGGACATAGGTGGAGGCTCCGATGGCGATTGGCGCTATCCGCAGTCTTCCAGCGTTTTGAGGGTCGTCGAGCAAGTTGTCAGCCAGCAGGGCATGCAGATTGGTGATGGTGAATCGATTGACTCCAATCTCCTCTGCCGAGTCGACCAATAATTCGATTGCGGCCTTGTGGTTGAGGATCATCTGCGTTTCTTTGGCATCCTTGCCAGCCGCAACTGTGCCGTGCTCGAGCAACTCACGTGTGTCGAGCAGAGAGTAGGTATTGCCTTCCAGTCGGCTCGACGACCAGGAGAGGTCGATCAGCAGCCGGTTCAGAATGTTCCGAGCGTATGTTCCGCCAGGACGCGCCCCGTCCGGTGTGCGCCCGAGTTCCTGCAGATGCGTCCTTATCACCTCGGGCAGGTACGCTGTTTCGTTGGGGACATACGCTTCCAGGAATGCGCGTTCATATCCGACTGGCATCCTGTCGGTCAGTGGCTTGCGAACGAACGCCTGGATTTCCTGGCCGGCGGACGAGACTGGCATGCCCGTGTTCGTGCCCGCCGGATCGGTTCCGGCCGATGACGGTTTCGACCGCGCCAGGAGGGCAGCGGGTGGTTCAGGACTGAGGTAGTGCCGGCTGCGCCGTATGCCTACGGCGCGAAGCTGGTGGTGTCGTACCCACTGATCCAGGCGACGCTGCAGGGAGCGGCGGCTCGCCACGCCCCGGAATGATTCCTCGATTTCCTGAAGCGTCAGTCCCTCGGGATGGTTGTGGAGTAAGGCCGTTACCTGTTCCAGCAGATCGGAAGGTAGGCGTTTGGGCATGGTGTGTGGCGCAATTTGGCGTTTAAGGCCAATAAATACGCTGGATTGGCGCATTAATCAAGCTTGTGCGCCAATAGACTGACTCTTTTGGCGCAAGAGACGCCTGGCTAAGCCGAGGTTGGAGCGCAAGGCCGTAGGGGCGGCTACGCGTGGCCTGCGCGGAATGGAAACCACGGGAGGACGTCATGGAGCCATCGCATTCTGGAAAGCAAAGACTCGCCCGCTCAGTGGCTTGTTCCTTCCTGTTCTTCGGATCGTTGGCTTACGCGGACTCGCGCGATACGCCGATCAATTCCGGAAGCGAACTTCGGGATTGGTGCAAAGCCGAGTCGGAAGCATCCCTGATCGGCAAGGGGATCAGACCGGCGAACTGGACGGCCTCGTTCTGGTCAGAGGGCAATACGCTCATCGCCAAAGGCCAATGGCGCATCGACGCCTCCGAGGTGAACGTCGAGTGCAGAGTCGCACGTGGAGCGCAGAGGCGCTACGCCTCCATCTCCTGTTCCGGCAAGTCTTGATGGCCTATGACGATGCCTCGCGTATCACCGGGTTCACCAATGCGTTCGCGGCAACGAGGTATTCATCGTCACGCTCGTCCATCCTCGCCACGCCCGTGCAACCGCCGTTATCGCATCTGCTCTCGGAATCGATGAGTAACCTGCACGCTGTAGATCAACAAACATGTGAACCCCGCCGACCACATCAAGTAATGAAGGACTGTCGGATGAAGTCTTTGAATGTCGATCGCAAAGAAATGGACAGTTGGCATTAGTCCAAGGACGAGGAATATGTGTCGCTTCAGAGTCTGCATAGCGAAGTGATGCTCAACACATCGTTGTCAGTCCCAGGGGGTCTACACCGCTGACCGGGTTGCTTCGACCAAAGATCAATTCATGCGGACCGCATCCCGCAACCCAACCCCCGGATCCGCCAGCTTCTCAGGATCCATGATCACCCGCTCGGTGATGAGCTTGCGCGCCGCCATGTAGTCCTTGGCGTGGTTGATGGTGTCCACCGCCAGCAGTTGACCGTCCTTCAGGTAGCACACGCTGAAACTGCGCGTGGCGGGGTCGCCGCGAAGCACGATGCGATCGTGGTCCTGTGACAGGCCGACGATCAGCAGCTTGAGATCGTATTGATCCGACCAGAACCAGGGCACCTTGTCGTGCACCGTGGGCTTGTCGAGCATGTTGAGCGCCGCGCTCTTCGACTGTTCCACCGCGTTGTCCACCGATTCCAGCCGGATGCGCCGGCCGTAGTGGGGCGAGGGGTGGCTGCAGCAGTCCCCGGCGGCGAACACATCCGCATCGCTGCTGCGGCAGTATTCGTCCACGCGGATGCCGTTCTCGCAGGCAATGCCGGCATCGCGGGCCAGCTCGACATTCGGGATGGCGCCCACCCCCACGACGACCAGGTCGGCGTCGACCCGAGTGCCGTCGGCGCACAGCACGCTCTCCACGTTGCCATGTCCCTCGAGGCCCGACACCAGCGTGTTGCACACGATGCGAACGCCCTGTGCCCGATGTTCACGCATGTAGAAGTCCGACACCAGCGGAGCGACCACCCGGTTCATCGCGCGGTCCGCCATCTCCAGGATCGTGACCTCGCAGCCGGCCTTGACGGCAGTGGCGGCGGTCTCGAGGCCGATGTAGCCGCCGCCGATGATGACCATGCGGGCGCCGCTCTTCATCTGCGACCGGATGGCATCGACATCGGCGATGGTGCGCAGCGGATGCACCCGTCCCAGGTCCGCGCCCGCGCAGGTGAGCAGCCGCGCGCGGGCGCCGGTGGCGAGCAGCAGGCGATCATAGGCCAGGGTTTCGCCATCGGACAGCGCGAGGCGCTTCGCGCCCGGATCCAGGCTGCGTGCGTGGACCCCCGCCTTCAGCTCGACGCGGTGCTCGGCGTAATAGGCGGCATGGCGAAACACCAGCCGGTCTGCGGCCAGCTCCCCCGCCAGGTACTTCTTCGACAGCGGAGGCCGCTGGTAGGGGAGGTGGGGTTCGTCGGCGATCATCACGAGGCGGCCGTCGAAGCCGTCCCGCCGCAGTGAATCCACGGCCTGCGCACCGGCCTGGCCGCCGCCGATGATGACGAAGGTCTTGCTCATGCGATGTTCATCCCGGTTGCACCATTGCGGGGCGTCATTCTAGCGGTCGTGCCTGCTTGCGGGGCAGGGCGGGCCTTGCGTCCGGGAGGTCAACCCGCCAACTCTCTGATACTGTGTGCATCGGGACACGGGCACGAATGATGCAAAGATTTCGGCCCGACAGCAAAGACAAAAGTACCCTCGGAGTTCGCCATGAAGCTGATCACTGCCATCATCAAACCCTTCAAGCTCGACGATGTGCGGTCCGCCTTGTCCGACATCGGGGTGTCCGGCATGACGGTGACCGAGGTCAAGGGCTTCGGCCGCCAGCGCGGTCATACCGAGTTGTACCGGGGCGCGGAGTACGTCGTGGACTTCGTCCCCAAGACGCGCGTGGAAGTCGCCGTCCGCAACGAGTTGGTCGACCAGGTGGTCGAGGCCATCGTCGGCGCCGCCAAGACGGGCAAGGTGGGCGATGGCAAGATTTTCATCGTCGACATCGAGCGCGTGTTGCGTATTCGCACCGGCGAGACGGACAACGCTGCATTGTAAGCACTTTCAGCGTTGGATATTGCTAACATGTTCGTGAGGTACGGACATGGCAAAGGCAATCGTTCTGCATCGGGCCGGTGGCCCGGATGAGCTGCGCTACGAGGACGTCGAGGTTCCCCCGCCTGCCGCAGGCGAGGTGCAGGTCCGTCACAGCGCCGTCGGGCTGAACTTCATCGACGTCTACGACCGCACGGGCCTGTACCCCATGGCCCTCCCGGGGGTGCTCGGGCGCGAAGCCGCCGGGGTGGTCACCGCGGTGGGCCCCCGCGTCCGCTCGCTCCAGCCCGGGATGCGGGTGGCCTATGCGCTCAACGCGCCGGGCTCTTACTGCGAGCTGCGCAACGTGAAGGCCGAGCGCATGGTGCGCGTCCCGGATACCGTCAGTGACGAACAGGCGGCGGCGATGATGCTCAAGGGCATGACGGCGCAGTACCTGTTGCGAAGCACGCATCGTGTCCGCCGCGGGGAGACCATCCTCATCCACGCGGCCGCCGGCGGCGTCGGGTCCATCGCCGCGCAATGGGCCAAGGTGCTGGGCGCGACGGTCATCGGCACCGTCGGCACGGAAGCCAAGGTTGCCCTCGCGCGCGAGCAGGGCTGTGACCATGTCCTCGTCACCGACAACCAGGACTTCACCGCACGCGTGCGCGAGATCACCGGCGGCAAGGGCGTCGCCGTGGTGTACGACTCGCTGGGCAAGGACAGCTTCTTCGCCTCCCTCGACTGCCTCGCGCCCATGGGGATGATGGTGACCTACGGCAACTCCACGGGGCCGGTTGCGCCGTTTGCCCCGCTGGAACTCACCAAGCGCGGCTCCCTGTTCGTGACGCGCCCGGCCCTGTTCCACTACATTGCCACCGCGGCGCGGCTGGCGGCGAGCGCCCGCGAGCTATTCGAGGTCGTGGGCAGTGGCCGGGTGAAGATACCGATCGGCCAGCGCTATCCCCTGGCCGATGCGGCCCGGGCGCACCGGGATCTGGAGTCGCGCAGGACCACCGGGTGCACCGTCCTGATTCCGTGACGGCCGGCGCGGTTGACCGCGCGGCCGCGGGAGTCTAAGACCGCATGCGATCCGTCTCTCAACGCTGGCTGGTTCTCGGGCTCGCCCTCGGCGTGGGACTGGCGGGCATCGCGCCGGCCGCGAAACTCAAGGACACCGAGAAGACCCGCATCGACGAGCCGCGCCCGGCGGACCTGCCCAGCGATGAGCGCATGCTGGCGGACGGTGCGGTGATCGGCCGCATCATCATCGACAGCCGCCAGATCTTCGACGAGTCCGATCCGCGCGAGAACAACAACCTGTACATGCTCGCGAACCGCCTGCACATCCGCACCCGGCCTTCGGTGTTGCGTGCGCAGCTTCTGTTCCGGGAGGGAGAGCGATTCGATCCGCAGAAGCTCCAGGAGACCGAGCGCAACCTGCGGGCGATGCGGCCCTTCTACGATGCGCGCGTCGTGCCGGTGCATTATGCGGACGGCAAGGTCGACGTGAAGGTGATCACCAAGGATGTGTGGACACTGAGCCCCGGCATCTCCTTCGGCCGCTCCGGCGGCACCAATGCCTCGCGGTTCGAGCTCGAGGACACGAACCTGCTCGGCCTCGGCAAGAAGCTGCAGTTCTCGCACGGCAGCAACGTCGATCGCACCAGCAACACCCTCGAGTACGATGACCCGAACCTGTTCGGTTCGCGCTGGACACTGGGAGCGCTTTATTCCGATGCCAACGACGGTTCGGACCGCTCGCTCGCCCTGGGCCAGCCCTTCTACTCCCTGGATACGCCCTGGAGCGTCACGCTCAAGGCCCGCCAGTTCAACCGGACGGTGTCGCGCTACGACCGGGGAGTCATCATCGACCAGTTCCAGCGCGATGAGGACTACTACGAGGTGAGTGGCGGTGTGTCCAGCGGCCTGGTGAATGGCTGGGTGCGGCGCTGGACCGCTGGCGTGCGCTACGACCGCAACGTGTTCGCGCCCATCGGCGGACAGTATCCGACCTCCGTGCTGCCCCCCTTGCGCACCACGGCCTACCCCTACATCGGCTTCGGCATCCTCGAGGACGACTATCGCAAGGTGGGCGACCTGAACCAGATCGGCCGCACCGAGGATCAGTACTTCGGCACGCAGTTCAACGTCGAGCTCGGCTACGACTCCACCGCCTTCGGCGCCACGCGCAACGGCGCCATCCTCAACGCCAACGTGCTCAAGGGCTACCAGCTCACCCCGCTCACGCAGCTGTTCCTGACCTCGACCTTCACCTCGCGCCTGGAAGGCGGCAAGGCGAACAATTTGATCCTCGACGGCACCGCGAGCTGGTACTGGCGATGGCGCCCGGACCGGGTGCTTTACCTGTTCCTGGGAGGAACCACCACCCATGGCCTGGATCCCGAGAACCAGCTGCTGATCGGCGGCGACAGCGGCCTGCGCGGCTACCCCTTGCGCTATGAAGCGGGCACCTCGCGCGCGCTGTTCACCATCGAGCAGCGCTTCTACACCGAGTGGTATCCGTTCCGGCTGGCCCGCTTCGGCGCCGCGATCTTTGCGGATGTCGGACGCACCTGGGGACGCGATGCGGTCGGTGACAGCACGGCCGGAAACCTCAGCGACGTGGGCTTCGGCCTGCGCTTCGGCAACACGCGCTCTGGCCTGGGCAACGTGCTGCACATCGATTTCGCCTACCCGCTGGTCGATGGGCCGGGAGTCAAGAAGCTGCAGGTGCTGGTCGGCACGAAGCAGAGTTTCTGATCGAGGCTCAATCCTCGGCGCGCGCGGCCGCAGCCTTGCGCCGCCGCGAGATCAGCATGAGGAGGCCGATGCACACGGCGAAGTTCAGCACCCACCACAGGAACTGCCGCAGTTGCCCGTTCTCCTGCACGCCCTTGTCTGCCGGGGGCGCATCGAGCGTGCCCACCAGCTTCTCCGTCACATCGCCCTGCCGCACCAGGAACGCCACCATCGCGGGCCCGTCGGCTTTCAGCGCCGGATTCTTCACCTCGTAGCTGCCGTCCGTCTGTGCCACCGCGGGAAGATCCAGCGAGCGCATGTTCAGGTGCAGCGAGGCGTCGTGCACCGGCGCGTTGTCGAGCTGCCGGCTGAGGTGGATGACCATGCGGTCGCCTTCGAGCAGCCCCACGGCCACGAAGCTCTTCGACTTCGCCTCCACGCGCGCAGCGGCGGCGAAAGCCTGCGTCGCCCACGCCAGCGCCAGCATCGCGACGAAACACGCGCCAGCGCGGGGCATGCGTGCCGGCCTGCGCCTCAAGGCTCCTGTCCCAGCACGTTGTGTTCGACGAAGTGAAGCACGACGTTGACGATGAGCACCATGCCCGCGAGCAGGCAGGCGAGCCAGGGTCGCCCGACCCCGCACAGCACGCCCACCGCCGAGGTGCACCACAGGGTCGCCGCGGTGTTGATGCCGCGCACGTCGGCTCCCTGGTGGAAGACGACGCCGGCGCAGATGAAGCCGCTGCCGGTGACCACCTGCGCGGCCACGCGGGAGGGGTCGGCGCCGGTGATGAACCCGGCGATGACGAAGGCGGCTGACCCGAGCGAGACCAGCGAGTTGGTGTGCAACCCGGCCGGGTGGCCGCGCAACCGGCGCTCCAGGCCGACGATGGCGCCCAGGCTCAGGGCCAGCAGGAGCCCCTGCGCGGTGGGCCAGAAATCCGCGGGAAGCGCCATGTTCATGCCATCCGCGGCACTTGAGGCACAATGCGCGGGGTATGGCGCATCGGATCTCCCGGCTCATCCTCGAGCACAATGCCGGCCGCGACCCGGCGAGGCTCGCGCTGAAATTCGCGCGCTTGCGCCAGGACGTGTTCTCCTTCTTCCGCGGGACGAACCATCTGTTCCTCAATCTGCTGCCGCGCTTGCACCCGTTGTGGCGCGCGCCGCGGCTGCACGTCTGTGGTGATCTTCACCTGGAGAACTTCGGCACCTACAAGGGCGACAACCGGCTGTGCTACTTCGACATCAACGATTTCGATGAAGTCTGTCTTGCGCCCGTGAGCATCGACATCGTGCGCTTCCTCACGAGCCTGCACGCCGCCTCGGCGGCGCTTCGCTGGACGGCGCGCCAGCGCGATAGTCTAGCCCGTTGCTTCATCGACGCCTACTGCGCCGCCATCTTCGATGGCAAGCCGCGCTGGGTGGAGCGGAGCCTTGCGGAAGGCGCGGTGCGCCTGCTGCTCAAGCGCGCCGCCAGCACGCAAAGCTTGCAGCGGTTCGTGCGCTCGCGCGGCTGGCGGCGGCAGGCGATCTCGCTGGCCCGCTCGAGCTTCCAGGGCTTGTCGCGCGCGTGGAAGCAATATGCTGCCGACTACGATGCGGGCCGCATCGTTGACTAGTCGCATCGTATACTAGGGAAATGGCTGCTCCCCGACCCCCCGGCTTCGAGACCCTGAGCCTGCATGCCGGTCATCACCCGGACCCCGTGCACGGCGCACGCGCGGTGCCCGTCTACCAGACCACCTCCTACGTGTTCGAGGACACCGACCACGCCGCCTCGCTGTTCAACCTGGAGCGTCCCGGCTACGTCTACAGCCGCATCTCCAATCCGACGGTGGCGGTGCTCGAGGAGCGCCTGGCGGCGCTCGAGGGCGGCGTCGGGGCGGTCTGCACCGCCAGCGGCATGGCCGCCATGCACATCGCCATCGCGACGCTCCTCGGCGCGGGCGATCACATCGTCGCCTCGGCCTCGCTGTACGGCGGCACCATGAACCTGCTGTCGCACACGCTGCCGCGCTTCGGCATCACGACCACCTTCGTCAAGCCGCGCGATGTGGCCGGCTTCCGCGCCGCGGTCCGGCCCGAGACGCGCTTGTTCATCGGCGAGACCATCGGCAATCCGGGGCTCGAGGTGTTCGACATCCCCGCCATCGCCGACATCGCGCATGCCGCGGGCGTGCCGCTGCTCATCGACAGCACCTTCACCACGCCCTACCTGTGCCGGCCGCTCGACCTCGGCGCCGACCTCGTCATGCATTCGGTGACCAAGTGGATCGGCGGACACGGCATCGCCATCGGCGGCGCCGTCATCGACGGCGGCCGCTTCGACTGGGAGAAGTCCGGCAAGTACCCCACGCTGAGCCAGCCGGTGGCCGGCTACCAGGGCATCGTATTCACCGAGCAGTTCGGGCCCGCGGCATTCGTGATGCGCGCCCGCACCGAAGGGTTGCGCCAGTTCGGCGTGTGCCTCTCACCGATGAATGCCTTCTACCTGCTGCAGGGCGTGGAGACGCTCGGCCTGCGCATGCAGCGCCACATGGAGAACACCGCCGCGGTGCTCGGCTTCCTGCAGTCGCATCCCGGCGTCGCCTGGGTCCTGCACCCGAGCCTTGCCTCGCATCCGGATCACGAACTCGCGAAGCGCCTGTTACCCAAGGGCGCAGGCTCGATGATCAGCTTCGGGGTGAAGGGTGGGCGCGCCGCGGGCGCGAAGTTCATCGAATCCTTGCGGCTCGCCAGCCACCTGGCCAACGTGGGCGATGCGAAGACCCTGGTCATCCATCCCGCCACCACCACGCACCAGCAGATGAGCCGGGAGCAGCTCGAGACCGCCGGCATCAGCGAGGACATGGTGCGGCTGTCGGTGGGCATCGAGTCCGCCGAGGATCTCATCGCCGATCTCGGCCAGGCGCTGCGCGCCGCCACCAAGGGTTGATGTCCATGGCGGTCTCACCCCGGGAAAGCCTGCCCGTATTTGCCACGGGCGGACGGCCACACGCCGCCGGCCAGCCGCTGGCCATGCTCGTGCACGGCGCGGGCATGGATCACACGGTCTGGGCGTTGCAGAGCCGCTGGCTCGCCTTTCACGGCTGGAATGTCGTGGCGCTGGATCTCCCGGGCCACGGCCGTTCGCCCGGCGCACCCCCCGAGTCCATCGATGCGATCGCGCAGATCGTGCTCGGCCTCATCGCGCGGATCGGCGCCGGCGCGCCCGCGGTGCTCATCGGGCATTCCATGGGGTCGCTCGCCGCGCTGCGCGCCGCGGCTCTCGCGCCAGTCGCCGTGAGCCGCCTCGTGCTCATCGGCACCGCGGCCGCCATGCCCGTGCATCCGGACCTGCTCGGCGCCGCGAAGGCGAACGATCATGCGGCCATCGACATGGTGAACCTGTGGGGCTACGGCTTCGCCGCCGGCCTCGGCGGCTGCCGCTTGCCAGGCGTGTGGATGGCCGGTGCGGGTGAGAGGATCCTCGAGCGCGCCGCACCCGGCGTGCTGCACAACGACCTCGCCGCCTGCAATGCCTACCGCGACGGCCTGACCGATGCCGCCAAGGTGAGCGCCCCCACGCTGCTCCTCTGCGGCGAGCGCGACCAGATGACGCCGCTGAAGAGCGCCAAAGCGCTCGGCGCAGCGATCAAGGGCTCCACGCTCGTAGCGCTCCCGCGGGCGGGGCACATGCTCATGATCGAGAGGCCTTACGAGGTCATCGATGCTATTGCGGCGTTCCTGCGAAGCTGAGTGCGCGGAGGCGATCTCGCACGGCCGGGGAAGTGACTATTTATTGGGGCGGCGAAGCCCTTCGGCGCGCGGCATTGCACTTGATCACGCCGTCTCGATCTCCTGAGTCTCCTCTGCTCCTGATCACCGACACCCTCACACGGTGCGTTCCGGGCAGGCAGCTACTTGGGCGCGTGTGAGCGCGGCCGTCTTGCCGCGTTTGGCGGCGCTGAGCTGCTTCGATGGATGCCCTGGTGGCGCCAGGTGCGCTAGCCGCCATAGCGGCAAGACGGGGATTTCACCGCGCGCCCACGCGCCCAAGTAGCTGCCTGCCCGGAACGCTCCGCGCGCCGACGACGGCGACAAGGCAATAGAGGCAGAGAATTCGCCAGGAGTTCAGAGCGCCTTGTGAGTGCCATCGCAAAGCGGCGCCTTTGCGGAGCGCTTGCAGCCGCAGAACCAGACCTTGGAGCTGGCCGTGGCGGTGTACTTCTCGGGTGTGAAGGGACCGCCCTTGTGCGAGCCGTCGCAGAACGGTTGCGACTTCGACAGGCCGCATTTGCACCACCAATAGGTCTTGCCGGCCTCGACGTCGACACCGAAAGGGGTCTTGCTGGCCACGACTGCATCGCTCATCTCTACTTACTCCTGGTTGAAACGTTCCGGCCTGAAAGGCGCCAGCGCAGCGACGCGTTCGCCGCGCAGGATCTCGCGGGTCACGTGCCGGCCCAGGATGGGCGCGAGCGTGACGCCGCTGTGAGTAACGGCAACATACACATCGCTCATGCCCGGCACCAGTCCCACTACCGGCAGTTCATCGGTGGGCATCGGCCTGAAGCCCAGCGTCAGGCGGTCGAGGGCGACGCCGCGGGCGCCGGGCAGCACGGCGCCGATCTTGCCGAGGATGCGGTTGCCGTGCATCGCCGCGAGCTCGGCACTGCGGAACGGCATGGTGTGATCCAGGATCTCGCGATGCGCGGGAATGTCGGGCGGATGCGGGGAGTCGGTGCCGACGATGCTGCCGTCGGCCATCTGCTTGATCGACAGCGTGCCGGGTGCATCGAAGATGGTGCGTGTCAGGCGCTTCACCGGCACGCTGTGCGCGAGGATCCCGGGCTGGTGCTTCAAGCGCAGCGCGAATCCTGCCATGCCGGTGAGCCGCGGCGTGTCTACGCCGCTCGCGATGACCACCCGGTCCAGGGACACGGGGCCCGCGGGAGTCTGCACCCCGCGCAGCTCCCCGCTCGCGAGGTCGAGCCCGATGACCTCGGTGTCGAGCCGCACCTGCGCGCCGAGCCGGCGCGCCTCGCTGACGAAACGCTGCGTCACGGCCACGGGGTCGAGGTGTCCGTCTACGCCTGAGTAGAACGCCTCCTGCACCTCGCCCGCGATGATGCCAGGCGCGAGTGCCTGGAGTTGCGCGGGGCCGATGGGCTTCACGGGAAAGCGCGAGCCGCGCATCTGCGCGATGCTCTCCTGCAGAAGCTTGAGGTCAGCCGGCGCGCTGGCCCAGCTGGCATAGCCGCCCCAGAGGATGCCCAGGCGCAAACTGCGATCCAGCGTGTGCCAGTGCGCCAGGCTCGCCAGGCGCAGCTCGCGGTATGTCGGGTCGTCCACGAAGGCATTGAGCCAGGCAAAGGAGTTGCGCGTCGCGCCGCTGGCCGGCTGTGCCTTCTCGAACAGCGTGACGCGCGCGCCGGCGCGCGCCAGGTGCCAGGCGATGCTGCTGCCGACGATGCCGGCGCCGATGACGCCGATGCGCGGTGCCGGACGGGACGCACCGCGCAGCGGCGCGGCGCCCAGGGCGGTCAGCGCCGCCGCATGCCGCAGAAAGATTCTTCGTTGCATCGCTGGCCTCTCGCTCACAGGAAAAGACCGCCGGTGACCGGTACGACCTGGCCGGTGATGTAGCCCGCCCCGGCGCACAGGTAGACGATGACCTCGGCGTAATCCTCCGGCTGGCCCACGCGCTGCAGCGCCGTGGCCGTGCGCGCGGCCGCAAGGCCGCGCGCCCGCTCGCGCGTGAGGCCGGCCAGCGCATCGGCGGCGCGCCGCGCGATCTCGCGCGAGGTCGAGGCCTGGCCCACATCGCCGGGGATCGCGATGACATCGCCCCCCTCGCCGCGCAACAGTTCCACCGCCGCATCCAGCGCGGGCGTCGGCAGGTCGTTGAGCGCCACGCGCGCACCGCTGCGCGCGAACAGGCGCGCCGTCGCAAGGCCTATGCCTGAGGCTGCGCCGGTGACCAGTGCGCGGCGCCGCTCGAGCTCGAAACGGATGACGCTCATCGGTTCCTCGTCATGTCGCCGTCGCGATGCCGGTAGGCGCCGTTTCGGTGGACCAGCGCAGCGGCGCCACGCGCGGCAGCACGAGCACCCAGCCGACGAACCCCAGCAGGCTTACCACCGCAGCCATGGCGAAGGCGAGCTCAAAGTGACCGGTTCTCTGCAGCAACTCGCCGGTGATCCACGGAGCGATGAAGCCCGCGCAGTTGCCCGCGGCGTTCTGCAGGCCCACCCAGCGTCCGGTGGCGTTCGATCCGGCGATGATCTGCGGAATGGCGAAGATGCCGGGGTAGGAGGCGCCGCTGATCAGCTCGAACACGAACAGCGAGGCCAGCGAACCGGCTTCCGGCAGCGCCACCACGCCGATCATGCAGGCGATGCCGCCCAGGTGCGCGACGGCCATCGCCAGCTTGTAGATGAGCGTGGTGCTGCCGCCGCCGCGGATCCACCGGTCCGAGGCCCAGCCCATGAACAGCGCGCCGCCGGCATTGACGATGTAGGCGAAGGTGAGGAAGTCGGACATGCGATCCATGGAGTAGCCGCGTGATCTCACCATGTAGAACGGCAGCCAGGACAGGATGAAGTAGTAGCAGTAGTTCGAGGAGAAGTGACCGAGGCAGGTGCCCCACAGGGCGCGCTGGCGCAGGACCTCGCCGAAGCCCGGCTGGGCCTGCGTCATCGCCGCCGCATTCACGGGCGGGGGCAGGCGGGTGCGCGACCAGGGCAGGATCCACAGCGCCGACAGCGCGCCGAACAGCAGGAACACCGGCCGCCAGCCGTACGCGGCCATGAGATGCCCGCCGGCAAAGGTGCCGGCGGCGGGCCCGAGCAGGTAGCCGAAGGCCAGCACGCCGTTCGCCAGCCCCAGGTGGCTCACCGGCACCGCGTCGGCGATGAGCTTGGAGGCGCTGGGAAAGGTGACGCTCTCGCCGATGCCGAGCAGGATGCGCAGCAGCAGCAGGGTCACGAAATCGCCGGCGAATCCCGTCAGGAAGGTCGCCGCGGACCACAGCGCCACGCCGGCGCCGAGCACCGCGCGCGCGCCGAATCGTTCCGCGAGCCAGCCCGTGGCCGGCATGCAGGGCACGTAGCCCCAGTAGAAGGCGGAGAACAACAGTCCGAGCTGCCTGGCCGACAGGCCCAGCTCGCCCTGCATCAGCGGCGCTGCGGTGGGTACATTGCCGCGATCGAAGTAGTTGATGAAGGTCGCGAGCGTGACCATGGCGACCAGCGTCACGACCCGCCATTGTTCCCGCGTCACGGAGTGCCGGAAGGAGGTCACCGGATTTACACTATCATCTGGCCGGCGGAATGCACAATCCAATCGAGGAATCCATGTTCAAGGCAATGGTGCTGGACAATTCAGGTGGGACCATCAGCGCATCGGTGCGCGAGATGGACGAGTCATCGCTCCCCGCGGGCGATGTCACCGTGGCGGTGGAGTTCTCCTCGCTCAACTACAAGGATGGCCTGGTGGTGGGCGGCACCGGGGGGCTCGTGAAGAAGTATCCGCACGTCCCCGGCATCGACTTCGCCGGCACGGTGCGCGACAGCCGCCATGCCGCGTTCAAGCCTGGCGATCCTGTCCTGCTCACCGGCTGGCGGGTGGGAGAGGTCCAGTGGGGTGGCCTCGCGCAGCTCGCGCGGGTGAACGGCGACTGGCTGGTGCCGCTGCCGCCGGGGATGGATGCGCGCCGCGCCATGGCCGTGGGCACGGCCGGCTTCACCGCCATGCTGGCGGTGATGGCACTGGAAAACCATGGATTGAAGCCCGGTGGCGAGGTGCTGGTCACCGGCGCCGCCGGCGGCGTCGGTTCGGTGGCCGTCGCGCTGCTCGGCAAGCTGGGACATGAGGTCGTGGCATCGACCGGGCGCGCGGAGACCCGCGATTACCTGCTCGCGCTCGGCGCACGCACCGTCATCGACCGTTCACCCTTCGCCGATCCACCCACCCGGCCGCTCGAGAGCGAGCGCTGGGCGGGCTGCGTGGATTCGGTGGGCGGCCCTACGCTGGCGCGGGTGCTGGCGCAGCTCAAATACGGCGCTTCCGTCGCCGCGGTGGGCCTGGCGGGCGGCAGCAAGCTCGATACGACGGTCATTCCCTTCCTGCTGCGGGGAGTGAACCTGCTCGGCATCGACTCGGTCATGTGCCCGATGGCGGCACGGCTGGCCGCGTGGCAGCGTCTGGTGGGCGATCTCCCGGCCGCCGCGTTCGATTCGATGATCGTGGAGGCGGGCCTCGCCGATGTGCCCAAGCTGGGCGCGGACATCCTCAAGGGTCGCGTGCGCGGCCGCATCGTCGTCGACGTCAATCGTTGACAGGATGGCCTCATGAAGAAGGTTCCGGAACCTGCCCGCGAAGTCGATGTGATCCTGGAGACCGACGTGCTGGTCGTGGGCAGCGGCCCCGGCGGGCTCGCGGCGGCGCTGGCGTCCGCGCGCGCCGGCGCCCGCACCGCGCTGCTCGACCGACACGGCTGCTTCGGCGGCAACATCACGCAGGTGGGCGTCGAGGGTTTCGCCTGGTACCGGCACGAGAAGACCATCGACTGCGAGGGCATCGGCATCGAGTTCGAGCGGCGCGCCAAGGCCATGGGCGCCGCGCTCCCCGAGCCGCAGTCGCTCAGCCATGCGCTGGATGCCGAGATGTTCAAGTGGGTGGCGGACGAACTGGTCCGGGAGGCGGGCATCACGCCGCTCCTGCACCGGCTGTGCGTCGCGCCCATCCTCGAAGGCAATGTCATCCGTGGCGTCATCACCGAGAGCAAGGCGGGACGGGAGGCCATCCTCGCCTCGCGCATCATCGATGCCACCGGCGATGCGGACATCGCCGCGCGTGCCGGTGCGCCCGTGCACAAGACCCCGCGCGAGCAGATGATGGCCGCGAGCGTGATGTTCTCGATGAGCGGGGTGGACAAGCGCCGCTTCATCGAGCAGGTGAAGGCCGACCCGCAGACCTACAAGGACTGGTGCGGCAATGGTGAATGGGACATCACCACCACGGGCAAGGAGGACGCGCTGTTCTCGCCCTTCCTGCGCAAGCCATTCAAGCAGGCCGTGGCGGCAGGGCTGATCCCCGCCGGCCTCAGCACCATCGCCGGCACTTGGGGCACGGTGAGCGACCAGGGCGATCTCACCTACCTCAACCTCGTGCACCTGCCGCAGATCGACGGCACCGACCCCTCGGACCTCACCCGCGGGGAAATCGAAGGCCGGCGCCAGGCGCTGCACGCCATCACGGCCCTGCGCCGCTTCATGCCCGGCTGCGAGCAGGCCAAGCTGCGCAACTTCGGCATGACCATCGGCATCCGCGACACGCGCAAGATCGATGCCCTATACAACCTCACCGAGGCCGATGTACGCGAACAGGGCCGCTTCGAGGACGTCATCGGCATCTTCCCGGAATTCATCGACGGCTATGGCGTGCTGATCCTGCCCACCACGGGACGCTACTTCCACGTGCCTTACCGATCACTGGTGCCGAAGGGCGTGGAGAACCTCATCATCGCCGGCCGCAGCATCGGCGGGGACCGCATCTCGCACGCGGCGGTGCGCAACATGATGTGCTGCGCGGTGGCGGGGCAGGGCGCCGGTGTGGCCGCCGCGGTGTCGCTGCGCACCGGCCAGCCCTTCGACCGGCTGCCGGTGGCCGGGGTCCAGGCGGAACTTCGCCGACAGGGCGCGCGCATCCATTGAGCGCGCCGCTGGCAAGAGGCCGCGCCAGTCTCAGTGTTCCTGCCGATCGCTGTAGTTCACCACGCCGTTGGCATCGACCCAGCGATGGATCTTTCCGGGTCCGGATCGCGCGCCGTCGACGGGCGGGGTGCTTGTGGGCAAGTCGCCTGCATGCGGCGGTATCACGGCAGGCGCCGGCACGATCTCGGTCGGCACCGGATGCGACGGCGGCAATGCGATGTTGTCGATGAGAGTCACCCGGATGCGCGCGGCGTCGAGATCCGAGAATTCGAAATGCAACCGGCCGATCTGTGCACGAAATGCGTTCTCGCTCAGCCATTCATCGAGGTGGACATCGAGTCCTGGCCGTCCCGCCATCGGCGCAGGCGATCCGGGGATATCGAACAGGTCGAAAATGGCCGCGGGATCGATGCGGCGGAGCCGCACGATGCGCTCGCAGGCTTCCCCGTCCGCCATCACACCGCCTATCGTGGTGATCAGCGCGTGCACCGTTTCCCGTGTGGAGTCCGGCGAATCGCCGGACAACAGGCGAATGACGCGCTCGCTGCCCGCGCAACCCGCGACCCGGTTCACGGCCTGTGGAGGATCGATCTGGCTGCGCCATTCCGCCGACCCGCCGCTCATGCGGATCGGGGTGAGTGGATCCATCTCCCCGCCACGTTCGATGAACTCCCGCCCGGAAGGGAACGCCACATATCGAAAATCCCCGGCGGCCAACGGCGCCGCCGGCAGCGGATGGATCTTGCACGCCACTCCGCCGCGATCTGCAGACCGCACCTCGGGGTGCTGGTTGAAGTGGGAGATGAACAGGCGACGCTGGTAGCCCTCATCCTGCGCCGGTGGCTCGCGTTGCAGGGTCAGCTCGAACATCCCGGCCGCAATCGTCGTCATCCGTCCGGGAGCGACGAGCTGGAAGTCGAGCGCGAGTGCACCCGCGGCATCGCGAGCCGAAACCGGTGTGGCTGACAATTGCTGCTGCTTCAGGACGAAGCAGGCGGGAACGATCGCATCGCCGTCGCTGTTGAGACTGGGAAAGGTCAGGTACCCCTCGTCGAAGTACACGAAGCGGCCCCGGAGGATGGCAGGAATGCCGCCAAGGTCGGCGGGCACACTGGCGGGCGGCACCACCCGCGATGCGACGATGCGCCAGCGCTGGAATGCCGGGTACACATACCCGCCCTGTTCGCGCACGATGTCCGTGAATGTGGCAGCGGGCGTCGTACCGGGCGCGCTGCCAGTGCCATGGCCGCAGCCCGCCAGCAGCAGCGTGAGCGCACAGGCCAAACCCCGGCGTCCTGGTGTGATGACGGTGGTCATGATGTCCTCCCTGGATCCGGCGACCGGTATTGTGCCTTCCAGCAAGACTGGCCGCTCCTTGAACCTCGCTGAAGCTGGTTCAGCGCACCGCGTGGATGCGAGGGTTGGCGTGCGAGATGCCCAGCGCGCCGCTGCGCACCACCTCCAGCACCTCGCCAAAGGCGCCGACCTCGGCGATGAACTGGCTGATCTGCGCCTCGGTGCTGGCGAGTTCGATGATGAAGCTGCCCGGGTTGGGCGAGAGCACCTTGCCGCCGGCGCGGTGCGCGAGATCGGTGAGCACCTCGACCTGAGCGTGCGTGGTGTGGAGCTTGACGAGCAGCAGCTCGCGCGCCAGGTGCTGGCCGCCGGTCATGTCCTCGACCGACACCACGTCCACGAGCTTCAGGAGCTGCGAGTTGATCTGCGCGATCACGGGGTCGGCGCCCGTGGTGACCAGGGTGATGCGCGAGACGCTCGGGTCGTCAGTGGGTGCGACCGAGAGGGACTCGATGTTGTAGCCGCGGGAGGAGAACAGGCCCGCGACGCGCGTGAGCGCGCCGGCCTCGTTCTGCAGGCGGATGGCGATGATATGACGCATCCGCCCAAGCATACGGGCCGCGGCACTTGGGCGCCAGAGCTGGACCTGTTACGCTTTCAGGTCGACCAATTCAGGACCTTCAGATGAAAGAGCGACACGACATGATGAGCCAGCGTGCCCACCCGCTCGCCGGCGCGACGATGACCGGCGCCGAGATGCTGGTCCAGGTGCTGGCCGATGAGGGCGTGGAGACCGTCTTCGGCTACAGCGGCGGGGCCATCCTGCCCATCTACGATGCCGTGTTCCTGTTCAACCAGAAGCATGACAGCGCCATGCCGCTCATCGTCCCCGCGAACGAGCAGGGCGCGGGCTTCATGGCCGCCGGTTTCGCGCGCACCAGCGGCAAGGTGGGCGTTGCGCTGGTCACCTCCGGACCCGGCGCGACCAACATGGTCACGCCGGTGCGCGACTGCATGGCCGATTCCATCCCCATCGTGGTCATCTGCGGCCAGGTGCCCACCGGCGCCATCGGCACCGATGCCTTCCAGGAAGCGCCGGTGCCGAGCATCATGGGCGCGGTGGCCAAGCATGTCTTCCTGGTCACCGATCCCGCCAAGCTCGAAGCGACGGTGCGCACGGCCTTCGAGATCGCCCGCACCGGCCGTCCCGGGCCCGTCGTGCTCGACGTGCCCAAGGACGTGCAGAACTGGAAGGGCGTGTTCCATGGCTCGGGTCGCCTGCCCGTGGCCGGTTACCGGCAGCGCATGAACCGCGTCGCGGCCAACAAGCTGTCGGATTCGGCCTGCGCGGAGTTCCTCAGCCACCTGCGCGAGAGCAACAAGCCGCTGATCTACGCCGGCGGAGGCGTCATCAACGGCAGCGCCGCGTTCGCGCTGCGCGAGTTCGTGCAGGAATTCCACGTGCCCGTGGTGACCACGCTGATGGGCATCGGGGCCATCGACACCACGCACCCGTTGAGCCTGCGCATGCTGGGCATGCACGGCGCGGCCTTCGCCAACTACGCGGTGGAGGACTGCGACCTGCTGCTGGCGCTGGGCGCCCGATTCGATGACCGTGTCGCCGGCGTGCCGGCGCGCTTCGCACCGAACGCGAAGTACATCGCGCACTTCGACATCGACGCTTCCGAGATCGACAAGGTCAAGCGCGTGGACTTCCGCCACGTCGGCCTCATGCCCGATGCGCTGCTGTCTCTCGTGGACTACGGCAAGCGCGTCGGATTCAAGCGGGACTTCTCGCCCTGGCACCGTCATTGCGAGGCGCTGCGGGCCGCGCATGCCATGAACTACGATCGCAACAGCCCGCTGATCCAGCCCTATTACGTCATCGAGGAGATCAACCGCCTGACGCGCGGCGAGGCGGTGATCTGCACGGGCGTTGGCCAGCACCAGATGTGGGCGGCGCAGTACTTCGATTTCCGCAACCCGCGCCAGTGGCTCACCTCCGGCAGCATGGGCACCATGGGCTTCGGCCTGCCCGCCGCCATCGGCGCGCAGTTCGCGCAGAAGAACCGCATGGTCATCGACGTCGACGGCGATGGGAGCATTCGCATGAACCTCGGCGAGCTCGAGACCGTCACCACTTACGACCTGCCGGTGAAGGTGATGGTGCTGAACAACTTCGGCGACGGCATGGTCAGGCAATGGCAGAAGCTGTTCCACAAGAGCCGCTTCAGCGCCAGCGACAAGAGCCTGCACAAGAAGGACTTCGTCAAGGCCGCCCAGGCCGACGGCTTCCAGTGGGCCCAGCGCCTGGACAGCAAGGCCGACGTGCCGCGCATCGTGGAGGAATTCATCCGCTTCGCAGGTCCCGCCTTTCTCGAAGTCATCATCGATCCGGATGCGGGCGTCTACCCCATGGTCGGGCCGGGGCAGGCTTACGATGGCATGATCACCGGCGAGTTCATCGCCTCGCGCAACAAGGTCGAGGTCAAGGCGCCGGGGGCGTCCGAGATGTTCTAGGGCCTGCTGGCTAACGGATTTGTCTGGCCCGCGGAGTTTGGGATGAAGCTGCGTGCATTTGAGGCGGTTGCTACTGAGCTTTCGCGCGCCAACGTCCGCTACCTCGTTGCTGGCGGTCTTGCGGTCAACGCACACGGGTACTTGCGTTTCACCGCGGATATCGACCTCGTAATCGCACTGGATGCGGGGAATGTCCTGGCCGCATTCGCGGCGCTTTCCGCGGCCGGCTATCGACCCAATGTTCCGATCACCGCTCAGCAATTTGCCAATTCCGAGAAACGCCAACAATGGATCGCCGAAAAGGGAATGCAGGTTCTGAACTTCTTCAGCGACGGACACCCGGAAACTTCCGTCGACGTGTTCGTCTACGAACCATTTGAATTCGACACGGAATACCAGGCGGCGAGCACCGGTGAATTGCTGCCCGGGTTGACGGTTCGTTTCGTTGCCATTCCGGCGCTGATTCGCATGAAGCAGCAGGCCAACCGACCTCGCGACTTGGACGATATCCAGCATCTGCGCTGGATTCTCGAGGAGGGCAATCGGGATGAATGACGATGAACGGCACATCGACTGGTCCAAGACCACCTTTGAAGGTAGCCGCCGCGAGCAGCTGCGGAGGTGGTGCGCACTGAGTTTGCGGCAGCGTCTCGAAGCGTTGGACAGGATGACCGACGCCGCTGTTGTCGCATCTCGAGGCGCCGGGGGTGCTGCGGCTGGTCGCCGAGACCGATGATGAGTAATTGGTTGAGTAACTCGCCCGCGGCGGCTCTCGGGGTCACCACTGACCCACGTTAGGCATGGAAGCCCAAGGCTCCTTCGGCGCCAGCGCCCGATCCTTCTGCAGCAGCTCGATGGAGATCCCGTCGGGTGAACGCACGAAGGCCATGTGTCCGTCGCGGGGCGGGCGATTGATGGTGATGCCGGCATCCGCGAGGCGCTGGCAGGTGGCGTAGATGTCATCCACCTGGTAGGCCAGGTGCCCGAAGTTGCGTCCTCCCGTGTACTGTTCCGGGTCCCAGTTGTAGGTGAGTTCGACCTGCGCGGCCGTATCGCCGGGCGCGGCGAGGAACACCAGCGTGAAGCGGCCCTTCTCGAACTCGCGCCGCTTGACTTCCGCAAGGCCGAGGGCGTCGCGATAGAATCGCAGGGATTTCTCCAGGTCGGTGACGCGCACCATCGTGTGCAGGTATTTCATGCGGCAAGCATGCCGAAAGGAGCGCATCGTGCACAAGAGCAGACTCGCCGGATTCATCATCGATTGCCAGTCGAAGGACCTGCAGGCCTGCGGCGATTTCTGGAGTGCGGCGCTGGGCATGCGGCTGCAGCAGTTGCCCAGTGACGAGGCGGATCGCTACCAGCGGCTCGTGGATCCGCACATCGACCTGCACATGGAAGTACAGGTCGTCGATCATCCCAGCCGGGTCCACCTGGACATCGAGACCGACGACATCGAGGCGGAAGTGGTGCGCCTGGAGATGCTCGGCGCCACCCGGGTGGGCAAGGTGCATACCTGGGTGGTGATGCAGGCGCCCACCGGTCACCGGTTCTGCGTGGTGCAGGCGGCCTCCAGGGGCTTCGCCACCGAGGCATCGGTCTGGACATAAGGTCCAAAGTTGTTGCAGACATGTCACAAAACAGCGACAGGATTTTACATAGTCTGTTGATTTTTCTATGTTGTGAACCCAAATGCTAGATATGCTTGCGCTTTCTGGGTAACCTGATCTCGACTAATCCGTTGCGTCTCCGACACATGTGGGGAAGGCGAAACGAAAGCTTGGTAATGAAATAGGTCGAGCGTTCCTAGGTTTTTAGCGGCGCATCTTCCATCAACGGACGTGCCGGGCAATGCGACCCGACACCTGTTCCACTCAACCCCGGGCACTGACCCGGGGTTTTTATTTGGCCCTTCCTCCACCAGCGGGATACTCTTGCGCCGGCGTGAAACTGCTGCGCTCGCTCTACATCCAGGTCCTGATCGCGATCGTCCTCGCCGGCCTCCTGGGTCATTTCTTCCCGGCCACCGCCGTGGCATTCAAGCCCCTCGGCGACCTCTTCATCCGGCTGGTGAAGATGCTCATCGGCCCGATCATCTTCTGCACCGTGGTCAGCGGCATCGCCGGTGTGGCGAGCATGCGGCAGATCGGCCGCACGGGAGGCCTTGCGCTGCTGTACTTCGAGGCGATGAGCACGATTGCGCTCATCATCGGACTGCTCGTGGTGAACCTGCTCCGGCCGGGCGCCGGCATGAACCGTGGACTGGAATCCCTGGATGCGAAAGCGGTAGCCGCCTACGCCGAGCCCGGCCGCATGCAGTCGGTCGCCGACTTCCTGATGAGCCTGATCCCGACCTCGGCGATGGACGCCTTCGCCCGCGGCGATGTGCTGCAGATCCTGGTGTTCGCGCTGTTCTTCGGCTTCGCCATGCAGGCGCTGGGCGCGCGCGTGAGTGCGGTGCGCGGGCTCATCGATTCGGCCTCGCAGGTCCTGTTCGTCATCACCGGCATGGTGATGCGGCTCGCACCGCTGGGTGCGTTCGGCGCCATGGCCTTCACGGTGGGGCAATACGGGCTCGGCTCGCTGGCCAGCCTCGGCAAGCTCATGGGCAGCTTCTACCTCACTTGCCTGGTGTTCGTGCTGGGCGTGCTGGGTCTCGTCGCACGCCTGCACGGCTTCCGGATCATCCAGCTCATCGCCTTCATCCGTGAGGAATTGCTGTTGGTGCTGGGAACCTCATCCTCGGAAGCCGCGCTGCCGCTGATCATGCGGCGGCTGGAATCCCTCGGTGCGGACAAGTCCGTGGTGGGTCTCGTGGTTCCGGCCGGCTATTCCTTCAACCTGGACGGCACGGCCATCTACCTGACCATGGCCGCCGTGTTCGTCGCGCAGGCGACGCACACGCCACTGGACCTCACGCACCAGTTGACCTTGCTCGCGGTGCTGCTGCTGACCTCCAAGGGTGCGGCCGGTGTGACCGGCAGCGGCTTCATCGTGCTGGCGGCGACGCTCTCCGCCGTGGGAACCGTGCCGGTGGCGGGCCTGTCCCTCATCCTGGGCATCGACCGGTTCATGTCCGAGGCACGGGCCCTCACCAACATCGTGGGCAATGCCGTGGCCACGCTGGTCGTGGCAAAGTGGACCGGCGGTCTGGACGAAGTGAAGTTGCACCGCGAGTTGGGATCGAACGAACGACGACAGGAGAGCGCATGAACATCAAGGATGGCTTCACCGAGGCGGTGGGCAACACTCCCCTCATCCGGCTGCGCCGCTTCAGCGAGGAGACGGGATGCGAGATCCTCGGCAAGGCCGAGTTCATGAACCCGGGCGGATCGGTCAAGGACCGCGCCGCGAAGTGGATCATCCTCGATGCGGAAGCGCGCGGGGCATTGAAGCCGGGTGGAACGGTGGTGGAGGGCACCGCGGGGAACACCGGTATCGGCATCGCCCATCTGTGCAATGCGCGCGGCTACCAGTGCGTCATCGTCATGCCGGACAACCAGGCGCCGGAGAAATTCCAGATCATCGAGTCACTTGGCGCCGAGCTGCGCAAGGTGCCCGCGGTTCCCTACAGCAACCCCAACCAGTATCAGAAGGTGGCGATGCGCCTGGCCGCGGAGCTGCCGAATGCGATCTGGGCGAACCAGTTCGACAACACCGCGAACCGGGATGCGCACTTCCAGAGCACGGGCCCGGAGATCTGGCGCGACACGGCGGGCAAGGTGGATGCCTTCGTCGCCGCCACGGGCACCGGTGGCACGCTGGCGGGCGTTGCGCGATACCTCAAGCAGCAGCGCGCGGGCGTGCGCATCGTGCTGGTCGATCCTCCGGGAAGCGCGCTGTACCACTGGTTCAAGCATGGCGAGCTCAAGAGCGAGGGCAACTCGATCACCGAGGGCATCGGCACCGGCCGCGTCACGGCCAATCTCGAGGGGACTCCGCTGGATGATGCCGTCCGTATTCCCGACGAGGAGACGATGCAGGTGCTGTACCGGATGCTGCGCGAGGAAGGGCTGCTGCTCGGCAGCACCTCGGGGATCAACGTCGCCGGCGCGCTGCGCGTGGCGAAGCAGATCGGACCCGGGCATACCATCGTCACCGTGCTGTGCGATGGCGGCGCCAAGTACCAGTCGCGCCTGTACAACCCGGCCTGGCTTCGCGAGAAGAACCTGGCATCGGCGATCGCATGACCTCGGCATGGGCATGACCTCGGCGGCAACATGAAATACGGACTGCCTTTCAACTTCCCGGACTGGCTGCGCAGGAACGAGCACCTGCTGAAGCCTCCTGTCGGCAACCAGCAGATCTGGAAGGATTCGGACTTCATCGTCACCGTCGTCGGGGGTCCGAATGAGCGCACCGACTTCCACGACGATCCGCTGGAGGAGTACTTCCACCAATTCAAGGGCAACGCATCGCTCCTGGTCGCCGTGGACGGCCACTTCGAGCGGGTCGAACTGAAGGAGGGCGACATCTTCCTGCTGCCGCCGCACGTGCGGCACTCGCCGCAACGCCCCGAAAGCGGCAGCCGTTGCCTGGTCATCGAGCGTGCGCGCCCGGCCGGGCTCGTGGATGGCTTCGAGTGGTACTGCAGCCACTGCGGGCGGCTGGTGCACCGGGTCGAGGTGCAACTCGCGAGCATCGTCGATGACCTGCCGCGCGTGTACCAGTCCTTCTACGCGCGCAGCGAGGAGGAGCGTCGGTGCGCCACCTGCGGTCACGTGCATCCGGGGCGCGACTGGCAATCCTGGCATCGCGACGCCGCCAGCCGCATCCAGCCTGCGCGGTAACGGGCCGTGCAGGCGGTACGTGACCTCTCGCACCGCCTGGCCGTCGAGGCCGATCGGGACGTCATCGCCTCGTTGATGGAGGCCGCCATCGGCGAATTGCAGCGACCCTTCCTCACCCCCGAGCAGATCACCTCCAGTCGCGCCATCATGGGCCTGGATTCGCAGCTCATCGCCGATGGCACGTACTTCGTCGTGGAGTCGGAAGGCCAGGTCGTGGGTTGCGGTGGCTGGAGCCGGCGCGCCACCCTGTATGGCGGGGACCAGACGACGCAGCGCAGTCCCCGCCTGCTCGATCCCGCGAGGGAAGCCGCACGCGTGCGGGCCATGTACACGCATCCCGCTCATGTACGCCGGGGCATCGCTCGCCTGATCCTCGAGCTGTGCGAGCGGGCCGCGTCCGCCGAAGGCTTCACCACCGTCGAGCTGACGTCGACGCTGTCGGGCGAGCCGTTGTACGAGGCCTGCGGCTATCGGGCGCTGGAGCGGGTGGAGGATGCGCGCGGTGGCGTGCCCGTACCCTTGATCCGCATGCGCAAGGCCGTGGTCAGGTGATGAGCGCGAATGCGCCGAGATCGATTGGCGGGCCTTGGAGGTCTGGCGAGTCGGTTTCAGTAACCCCGCCGGCGGTCCACCAGCCCGATCATCGGTTCGCCCGCATACAATCGCCGCACGTTCTCCGCCAGCGTCTGCGCCGCCGTCTCGATCTGCGTCAACGCTGAGATGTGCGGTGTGAGCCGGATCTTCGGATGCGTCCAGAACGGATGCGAAGCGGGCAGGGGCTCCTCGCGGAACACATCCAGCGTCGCTGATTCGAGGTGGCCGGCATCGAGCGCGGCGATCAGGTCCGCATCCACGACATGCCGGCCGCGCGCCACGTTGATGAGGCTCGCACCCCGCGGCAGCATCGCCAGGCGATGCGCATCGAGCAGGTTCTCGGTCTGTGCGGTGAGGGGCAGCAGGCACACCAGGATCTCGGTGCGCGCCAGGAGCGAGGGCAACTCGTCGGGCCCGGCGTAGGTCTTCACCTGCGCGAGCCTGCGATAAGTGCGGCTCCAGCCGGCCACGTCGAACCCGAGTCCGGACAGCGTGGTCGCGCAGGTGCCGCCCAACTGCCCGAGACCGAGAATGCCCACGCGGCGTTGTTGCGGCAGCGGTGGTACCCACTGCGCCCAGTGTGGCTGCGACTGCTGCGCTTCGTAGCGCGGCATCTGCCGGTGATGATGCAGCGCCGCCCACAGCACGTATTCGTTCATGCCGGCAACGAGACCGGGATCCACCATTCGCACCAGCGGCACGTCGGGCGGCATCGATGGGTCACGCAGGATGTGCTCGACGCCGGCTCCCAGGCTGAACACCGCGCGCAGCGCGGGCAATCGTCCGAGGAGCCCGGCAGGATGACGCCAGACGAAGGCGCATTCGATCTCCTCTAGCGCGCCGGCCTCAGGCCATACGCGGATGTCGGCGAGGGGCAGGGCGCGGCGCAGGCCGGCGAGCCAGTCCTCGGTGTCGACGTCGTCGCAGGCGTAGAGTAAAACCGGATTCTCGCGGCTCATGAGCCCATTCTAGCGGGCCTTGGTGGATCGAATCATCAACCGTACACTCGTTCAACAAGAACCGCCGAGGGCCTCCTTCGTGACCGACCGCCTCAACGTCCCGCGCCGTTCCCGCGACCAGCGCCTGGCCCGCGCCCGCACGCCCGCCAACAAGTACCCTTTCATCCGCCGGTTGTTGAAGCCTGTGGAACTGCTCGGTTCCGAGGCCGTCGAGATCATCGAAGCCAACGCGGACACGATCCTGGAGGAGATCGGCATCGAGTTCCGGCGCGACCCCGAGTCGCTGCGCCTGTGGAAGGAGGCGGGCGCGGATGTGCAGGGCGAACGCGTGAGGCTGCCGCGTGGCATGGCGCGCCAGCTCATCGCCTCGGCGCCCCGGGAATTCACCGTGCACGCCCGCAACCCCGCGCGCAGCGTGCGCATCGGTGGCGATGCCACCGTGTTCTCGCCGGTGGGTGGCCCGCCCTTCGTCAGCGACCTCGACGGCGGCCGCCGCTACGGCACCCTCACCGACCTCGAGAACTTCATCAAGCTCGCGCACATGGCGCCGGCCATCCACTTCAGCGGCGGCTGCATGTGCGAGCCCATGGAGATCCCGCCGAACAAGCGCCACCTGGACACGATGTATGCGTTCTTCCGCTGGTCCGACCAGGCTTGCGAAGGCACGCCCGAGACGCCGGGCCATTCGGCCGATGCCATCGAGATGGCGCGCGTGCTGTTCGGCGCCGAGCATCTCGAGCGCAACGTGGTCCTGCTGGGCAACATCAACTCCAACTCGCCGCTGACCTTCGATGGCCGCATGCTGGGCTCCCTGCGCCAGTTCGCTTCCGCCAACCAGGGCGTGCTGATCGTGCCCGCAGTGCTCGCGGGTGCGATGGGGCCGGTCACACCCGCGGGCTGCCTGGCGGAGATCCTCGCCGAGACCCTGGCGGGCATGGCGCTGGCGCAACTCGTGCGTCCCGGTTGCCCGGTGATCCTTGGCTCCTTCGTCGGCGCCATCTCCATGCGCACCGGCGCGCCCACCTTCGGTACGCCCGAGGCCACGCAGATGATCTTCGCCACCGCGCAGCTCGCGCGCCGGCTCGGCGTGCCCTGCCGGAGCGGTGGCTCGCTGTGCTCATCGAAAGTCGCCGATGCGCAGGCGGCCTACGAGAGCGCGCACACGCTGCTGCCGACGTTGCTCGCGGGCGTGAACCTGGTGACGCATTCGGCTGGCTGGCTGGAGGGCGGCCTCGTCGCTTCCTACGAGAAATTCGTGATGGACGCCGACCAGCTCGCGATGATGCAGGCACTGGCCGCCGGCATGGACCTGAGCGAGCGTGGCCAGGCGATGGATGCGCTGCGTGAGGCGGGCCCGGGAAATCACTTCCTCGGCTGCGCGCATACGCAGGCGAATTTCGAGTCCGCGTTCTACCAGTCGAACATTGCTGACTACTCTTCCTATGAGCAATGGTCGCTGGAGGGCAGCCAGGATGCGTTGCACCGGGCGAACCGCCTGTGGAAGAAGATGCTGGCGGATTACCAGGACCCGGGGCTGGATCCGGCCAAGGACGAAGCGCTGCGCGATTTCATGGCGCGCCGCAAGGACGCGCTGACCGATGCCATCGAGGAGGAGTGACCTCAGGCGGTGAGGTGTCGTTCCTCTTCCAGGGAAGCGGGATTGAACCAGCCCAGCACGGAGCCCAGCGCCGCGACATCACCGACGATGAGCAGCGCCGGGGATTCGATGTTCGCGGCCACCGCGATGCCCGCGATGTCCGCCAATGTTCCCTGCGCCACGCGCTGACTGGGCAGCGTCGCCTGCGCGACCAGCGCCACCGGCCGGGTGGACGGAGCGCCATGCGCGCGCAGTCGCTCGCTGATGTGCGCCAGCTTCGACAGTCCCATGTAGAACACCACGGTGTGGCCGGCCTTCGCGAATGCGCGCCAGTCGGGCTCCTGTCCCTCGGGACCCGCATGGCCGGTGACGAAGCTCACGGCGTGCGCATGCTCGCGGTGCGTGAGTGGAATGCCGGCGTAGGCAGCACCCCCCAGCGCGGCCGAGATGCCGGGTATCACCGAGAACGGGATGCCTGCCGCCGCCAGGGCCTGCAGTTCCTCACCGCCGCGGCCGAAGATGAACGGATCGCCGCCCTTGAGTCGCACCACGCGACGGCCGGCACGTGCGTGCTCGATCAACAGTTCGTGGATGCGTTGCTGCGGAGTGCTCGGCCCATCGGCTTCCTTGCCCACGCTGATACGCACCGCATCGCGCCGCGACAGCTCGAGCACCGCGGGCGAGACCAGCCGGTCGTGCAGGACCACATCGGCGTCCTGCAGGGCGCGCAAGGCCTTCAGCGTGAGCAGTTCGGGATCGCCGGGCCCCGCGCCGACGAGCGTGACCTCGCCTCGCGGAGGCGGGGCCTGCGTGCCCAGCGCAAGCTGTTGTCGGGCGATGCGCTCGGCGCCCTTGCGGTCACCATCCATGAAGCGGCGGGCCGCGGGGCCATCGACCAGGTCTTCGAAGTATCGGCGCCTGTCAGCGGAATCGCGCAGCCGGTCGAGCGCCTGGCGGCGCAGATCGGCGAGCCACCGTGCCAGTTCGCCGATGCGACCTGGCACAAGGGCCTCGAGACGCTCGCGCAGGCGCCGCGCGAGCACCGGCGAGGTTCCGCCCGTGGAGACCGCGATGGTGACAGGGTCCCGGTCGATGATGGCGGGCACGATGAAGCGCGAGGCCTCGCGATCATCGACGACGTTCGCGGGAATGCCGCGGCCATCGGCGATCTGCGCGATCCAGCGGTTCACGGCGCGCCGGCTGGTGGCGATGATGACCAGGCGCCGGCCATCGAGGTCCTGCGGCTGGAACTCGCGCCTGATGAGCGTGAGAGAGCCCTGGCCGGCACGGTCCGAGATGTCCGGATGTACTGCCGGAGCCACGACCGTGATGCGCGCGCCCGCGGCTTCGAGCAGCAGGAGCTTGCGCAGCGCCACCTTGCCGCCGCCAACGATGAGCACGGGCTGGTCGTCGAGGTCGAAGAAGACCGGAAAATATTTCATGGGGGCTGCAGCGCGGGGATCGGCGCAGCGGCCGGTGCCTGGCAGCGCGGATGCAGGCCGCATTCGCGCGACTCGGGCCGCTCCCACCACCATCGGCCGGACCGGGCGTCCTCACCGGATTGCACCGCGCGGGTGCAGGGCGCGCAGCCGATGCTCGGGAAACCCGTGTCGTGCAGCGTGTTGTAGGGCAGGCGGAGCTTGCGGATATACGCCCAGACATCCTTCTCCGACCAGTCCAGCATGGGGCTGATCTTGTGCAGGCCGTACTCGGCGTCCCACTCCACCGGCGTCGCCAGCGCCCGGCTGGCGGACTGGCCCTTGCGGATGCCCGTCACCCAGGCATTCTTGCCTTGCAGCGCCCGGCGGAAGGGTTCGATCTTGCGGATCCGGCAGCAGTCCCGCCGTTCCTCGACACTGTCGCGAAAGCCGTTGATGCCGTTGCGGGCCACCCAGCGTTCGACCTGCGAGCCGTCGGGAAAGAAGATGCGCAGGCCGCGATCGTACCGGTGCTGCAGCCGCTCGATCAGCTCGTAGGTCTCCGGAAACAGCCTTCCGGTGTCGATGCTGAACACCTCGATCGCCGGCACTTCGCGCCAGATGAGATCCGTGAGCACCATGGACTCGGCGCCCAAGCTGTTGGCGTAGGTCACATTTTTGTATTCCGCGACGGCAGCGCGAAGCTGTGCCACGGTGGCGGCGGCCTTCCGGCGCAGATCCTCGGGGAGCTCGGAGACTGACATGGGCCGCAATATAGAATCCACGCGAGGCGGCCCGGAACGAACTTGCGATTATGAGCAGATGCGTTTTCGTCATGGGGCGCGCCTGCGCGGCGCTCTACACTAACCCGCACCCGGGAGGCACGAGACGGCGATGAAATTCCAGCAATTGCGCTACCTCGTGGCGGTGCACGAGAACGGCCTGAACATCACCGCCGCGGCGCGCCAGCTGCACACCTCACAGCCCGGGGTGAGCCGCCAGCTCAAGATGCTCGAGGAGGAGCTGGGATTCCAGCTCTTCGAACGCGAGGGCCGGGCGCTGACCCGGACCACGCCGGCGGGCGAGGAGATCATCACGCGGGCTGCCAGCATCCTGCGCGAGATGCACAACATCCGCCGCACGTCGGCGGAATTGCGCAAGGCCGATGGCGGGTCGCTGTCCATCGCCACCACCCACACCCAGGCGCGCTACATCCTGCCGCCGGTGATCCGCGAGTTCCGTAACCGCTACCCGAAGGTGCGCCTGCACCTCCACCAGGGCACCTCCGAGCAGATCGCCGAGATGGTGGGCAAGGATCGCGTGGATTTCGCCATCGCCACGGGGTCCGAGGAGCTCTTTCCCCACTTGGTGCGGTTGCCGGTGTACCGCTGGCATCGCACCGTCGTGGTGCCCAAGGCTCATCCCCTGACCACCGCCGGCCGGCTCACGCTGAAGAAACTTGCGGAGCATCCGATCATCACCTACGTCTTCAGCTTCTCCGGACGATCCTCGCTCCAGTCGCTGTTCGACAAGGCGGGACTGACGCCCGATGTGGCATTGACGGCGCGGGATTCGGATGTCATCAAGACCTATGTGCGGCTGGGCCTCGGCGTGGGCATCATCGCCAGCGTCGCCGTGGAGACCGGGGCGGATGCCGACCTTGAGGTGCTCGACGCACGGCACCTGTTCGACGGGCACCTGACCTGGATCGGCTTTCGCCGGGGAGCGCTGCTGCGGGCCTACATGTACGACTTCATCGAACTGCTGGCCCCGCACCTGCCGCGTCGGCTGGTGCGGGAGACGGAGAAGGTCGAATCCCAGCTCGAGGTGGATGCCGCGCTGGAGGATATCCAGGTGCCGCTGCGGGACATGCAATAGCGGCCGACAGCGTTTCCGCGGGAACGTTCTTTGTCCGCAGGGAGAACAAGGCGGAGACGGCGAGGTCATAGTCCACGCGCGTGTCAGCGAAGCTGCGCGTCGCGGCCGCCCGCGGATCGATGCCGGCGACCTCGGCTTCGGCCGCCCACACCGCCTCACCTCCCAGCTGCGGCGGATGATGAGGCACCTGCGTGCCATCCGCCCGACAGAAGCGCAGCGCGCCATCATCGAGCACCTGGATGGTCATTCCCCCTTCATGCACCGCGCGATGATGGTACCGGCACAGCGTGACCAGGTTATCCAGCCGCGTCTCCCCACCATCGGCCCAGTGACGGATGTGATGCCCATCGACGTAGCGATCGTGGTGGCACCCGGGAAAGCGGCAACCCCGGTCGCGAGCGTTGAGCGCCCGGCGGATGGCCGGCGGGATGCTGCGGGACTTGCGCCCGATATCCAGCACGTTGCCGCTCTCATCGTGGGCCAGTTCCACGAGGCTGGCATCGCAGGCCAGGCGTCTCGCGGTTTCGGCGGCAATGGAGGGCCCTTGCTCGAACTCGCAACGGCCCGCGCAGCGCTCTTTCAGCACCTGCTCATCGACATGCACCACGATCTGCTGACGCTCAGGCCCGGACTGGGCCTTGGGACCTTCGGCCAGGAAGCCCTCCGCCACCAGCCCCAGGGCATCGGCCCGCCGTGCGCAAGGGTGCGCTGAGCCATCCGCGATCTTCAGTTCCGCTGCCGGCGGACGCGGCAGGCACTCGAGCGCCACCTCCACCGCATTGAGCACCAGCCGCCCCGTCTCGGCGGGCAGGCGAGCCTTGATCAGGATCGAGCCATCCTCCAGATACTCATGGTACAGGGAGCGGTGCCGCTGCTGGCGCTCTTCGCGGCTCAGCTCCTCACACTCCTGCGCGCATCGGTAGTAGCGCACGATGCGCTCCACCTGGCTCGCACTACTGTGCAGCGCCGTCATCAAGAGCGCATCCTCGTTACCCGCATCGGCGATGCGCGTCACGGCCCGCACCTTGGAGTAGCTCAGCTCTCCTCGCTCCATCGAGGCGCCGATCTTCGGCAACTGCTCGAGCGCATGCGCCACCCGCAGCCGCTCGCGCGCCGTGCCCAGGTCGATGCCGCATTGCCAATTCAGCCAGTGCGCGCAGCTCGCGATGCCCGGCCCTGCCCAGCCCTTGCGTCGGTCGAACTCGGCGATGAGTGCAAGCCAACGTCGCTCCAGGCAGTTGAGCTGGCCGGAGAGATGGATGATGTGCTCGCCGATAGTTTCCAGGCTGTCCATAGCCGCTTCACCCGATACTGAATGGATGTACAGTGTAGGCCATAAATAGTTTGTAGATCAATATGATATTGATCGTCAACGTGCAGATTTGCGAACCGTCTTGACTCGATACTTTGAGTGCAAATAACGTCGCTCGCATGGTCAAGGGAAGGCGGTTGGTTACTGCGGAAAAACCTCGAGGAGCTTGGAACGACATCGATCGTAATTTGAAGGTCGTTCGAAAAGCGGTTCGACATTCGTTCCCGTCGGTGGAGATGTCGGTCATGTTGCATGACATTGACTCTGGGTACGCCACAAGGGATATGGCTGAACCTTCGCTGGCTTGAGTGTCTGACTAAAGGAGATCCGGGGGGATGCAACGAGCGATCCTGGTCCTGTTCCTGGGAGTCTTCCTCATGACTCATTCCAACCCCTCAACGCCCGCCGAACCCGCCGGCCACATCACCGGCATCGGCGGCATCTTCTTCAAGGCCAAGGACCCGAAGGCTCTCGCGAGCTGGTACCGCGAGGTGCTGGGCCTGCCGCTGGAGCCTTGGGGCGGCGCGGCGCTGCGCTACGACGCGCCGAAGCACCCGCCCGTGCTGGTCTGGAGCGCGTTTCCCGCCTCGACGGACTATTTCGCGCCATCCACCAGTGCGCTCATGATCAACTACGCGGTCGATGACCTGGATGCCTTTCTCGCGCGCTTGCGCGCGAAGGCAGTCGCCGTGCTGAAGCAGGACGACAAGGATCCGAACGGCCGCTTCGCGTGGATCCTCGACCCGGAAGGCAACAAGGTCGAGCTCTGGGAGCCGAAGCGCGACGCAAAGCCCTGAGCTTCAGTTGCCCTGAGCTTCAGCCGCCGGAAGAGCCGGGACAGGAGCCCGCTCAGCGCCGCAAGAGTCTCGCGGGCAGTCCCGTGTCGTTGCTGGCCTGATACGCCGCGCTGAAGGTGAGAAATCCCTGCTCGGCCGAGGCCAGCTCTGCAGCAGGCAGTTCCAGGGCATTGAACCCGCAGCGTGCGAGGAAGAACACCTGATCGCGCCGCACGTAGCCGCAGGCGCGCAGCTCGCCCTTGAAGCCGTATCGCTCGCGCAGCAGGCGAGCCTGCGTATAGCCGCGACCATCACTGGGCCCGGGAAAATTCGCCGCGACCAGCGAAAGCAGCGGCAGATCCGGCGCCAGATCCTCGACACGATGCACCGCCTCGAGCTTCACGCCCAGCAACCCGCCGCGCGCAACGAAGTCCGAACGCTCGCGCCGCCACCGATCGAACCCGATGATCCATGCACCATTGTCCGGCAGAGGGTCCTCCCCCAGCTCCTGCCAGCCGTCCTCGATGGCAACGCCGTCAAGCAGCAAGTGGCGCGGCATATACCCGTTCCTTGAAGGGCTTCACACCCAGCCGGCGCACGACGTCGATGAACCGCTCCTCCTCGCGACGCTCGAAGACGTAGACCTCGAGCAGCCGGGCGACGGTCTCGGCCACATCCACCTTGGCCACCGAGGGGCCGATGACGGAACCGAGCGCCGCATCCGCGGCGGCGGACCCACCGATGGTTATCTGGTACCACTCCTCGCCGTTCTTGTCGACGCCGAGGATGCCGATCTGTCCGACGTGATGATGGCCGCAGGCATTCATGCAACCGGACATCTTGATGTCGATCTCGCCGAGGTCGTACAGGTAGTCGTAGTCATCGAAGCGCTGGTTGATGAGCTTCACGACCTCCAGGCTCCCGGCGTTCGCGAGGCTGCAGAAGTCGAGCCCGGGACAGGCGATCATGTCGGTGAGCGTGCCGATGTTCGGCGTGGCGAGCTTCGCGGCGCGCAGCGCCTGCCACAGCTCGAACGCGCGCTCCTGCTCGACGTCGGCGAGCAGCAGGTTCTGGGTGTGAGTCACCCGGATCTCGCCGAAGCTGTACCGGTCGGCAAGCTCTGCGATGAGGTCCATCTGCGCGTCGGTGGCATCCCCTGGCGGGGCGTCCGGCGCCTTGAGCGAGATGAACACGGCGCGATAGCCGGGCACCTTGTGTGCATGGGTGTTGTATCGATACCAGGCCTGGAAGGCCTTGTCGCGGCCCGCGCCGACATCGCGGTCGGTGAGCTGGCGATAGGCTGGCGGCGGAAAGAACGCGCGTATGCGCGCGACTTCCGCCTCGCCCACATCGAGCGCGCCATCGCGGATCTGCTCCCATTCCGCCTCGACGCGGCGGCGGAACTCGGCCAGCCCCAGTGCCTTCACCAGGATCTTGATGCGCGCCTTGTGGATGTTGTCGCGGCGGCCCTCGCGGTTGTAGATGCGCAGGATGGCCTCGAGGTAGGACAGCAGGTGCCGGCGGGGCAGGAACTCGCGCACTACCTGGCCGAGGATCGGAGTCCGGCCAAGGCCACCCCCGGCCAGGATCTCGAAACCCACCTCGCCCCGTGCATCCTTCACCAGGTGCACGCCGATGTCGTGCACCTGCGAGGCAGCGCGATCCTCCGGGGTGCCGGTGACCGCGATCTTGAACTTGCGCGGCAGGTAGGTGAATTCGGGGTGGAAGGTCGACCACTGGCGGATGATCTCGCACCAGATGCGCGGGTCGTCCAGTTCGTCGGGCGTGATGCCGGCGAGGTGGTCGGAGGTGACGTTGCGGATGCAGTTGCCGCTGGTCTGGATCGAATGCATCTGCACCTCGGCCAGCTCGGCGAGGATGTCGGGCACCTGCTCGAGCTTCGGCCAGTTGAACTGCAGGTTCTGGCGCGTGGTGAAGTGCCCATAGCCGCGATCGTAGCGGCGCGCGATGCTCGCCAGCGCGCGAAGCTGCGCGGAGCAGAGCAGGCCGTAGGGAATCGCGATGCGCAGCATCGGCGCATGGCGCTGGATGTACAGGCCGTTGCGCAGCCGCAGGTGACGGAATTCGTCCTCGCTCAGCTCGCCCGACAGGAAGCGCTGCGTCTGGTCGCGGAACTGCGCGACCCGTTCGCGCACCAGCCCCTGGTCGATGGAATCGTATCGATACATGGATCGACCCACCTTAAGGGTGTACGGGACCAGGCTCCAATAATCCCGCAACATGTCGATATAACCGCGCCGCATATGGTTGACAAACCCAATCCGTGAAGGGGTCGGCATCGGGCCATCGCGGTGCAGGGCATCATTTCCCGCGTCCCCGGAACGAGGATTGTTCGCTTGCCCAAGGTCCTGCCCCAGATCATCGTCAGGCCCGACACCTTCGAGGTGTCGCCAGAACCCGTGATCCTGGTGGCGAACCTCAAGGGAGCCATGGGGCTGTGCCTGCACGATGAGGGTCGCGGCGTGGGCGGCCTGCTCCACCTCCGCTACACCAGCGATGATGGCCGCCCGGCGGACGTTACCGACAATACGTTAAGTTCGGTGCTCCTCGTGCTGGACAAGTTCAAGAAGGCGGTGCTGGGCAACAGCTTCCGCTACGACGAGGTGCAGGCCAGGGTGCTCGCGCATTCGATGCCGCCGCAGATCGAATCCGAGCCCACGGCGACCATCGTCGATCTCGTGAAGGCGGATTTCGCCGACAGCAAGATCCACTGCGGATCGCAGATCATCCGTCGCGCCGACGGAATCCGTGTGTGCTTCGAGCCCTTCCAGGGCCGCGTCTGGGTGTGCGGTCCCGACGAGGACGGGCTGCGCCGCGGCGGCCTGAAGCGTTCCACCAGCGCCCGCTGAGGTTCCCCCAACATCGCGTAACATCGCGCGATGCCCGTTCCATCCCTCATCCTGCGAGCTTGCCTGTGCCTGCTGCTGGCCGGCGCGCTCGGGGTGTCTGCCACCCGCGCCCGCGCGCAGCCTCGCGATGCGACCCTCCAGATTGCGACCTGGAATCTCGAATGGCTGATGACACCGCAGACGCATGCGGCGTTGCGCCTGCATTGCGTGCCCGAGGGGGAATCGGGCGCGTCTGTGCGCAGCATTCCTTGCGATGTGGCGCGCCAGCGCAGCCGCGGCAGGGAGGACTTCGACAAGCTGGCGGAATACGCCACGCGGCTCGATGCGGATGTCATCGCCATCCAGGAAGTGGATGGGCCGGAGGCCGCGAAGCTGGTGTTCCGCGATCACGATTTCTGCTTCACGGCGCGGCGCGCGGTGCAGAACACGGGCTTCGCGATCCGGCGCGGGCGCGGCATCCGCTTCCGCTGCGATGGCGATTTCGAGCCGCTGGCGCTGCATCATTCACATCTTCGCGCAGGCGCACAGCTCACGCTGTTCGCCGGCAGCGCCGACGAGTTGCACCTGCTGGGCGTGCACCTGAAATCCGGCTGCGCCGGTCAGCGCCTGGACCAGCCTCTGCAGGCCTGCGAACTGCTCTCGCAGCAGGTGGCGCCGCTGAAGACCTGGGTCGATGCGCGGGCGCGCGCCGGGCAGCGGTTCATGCTGCTGGGGGATTTCAACCGACGTCTCGCGCAGGAGCGCGGCAGGCCCCGCGATGGTTCAGGCAGGCTGGTGCGGATGTGGCCGGCGCTCGATCAGCCGGATGTCACCGGCGCCGATCTCAACGCCATCACGCAGGGGCGCGCGTACATCAAGTGCCGCATCACCGAGCGGCACGGCGCCTACATCGACCACATCATCGCCGGCGAGCGCGCGGCCGATCGCTGGCTGACGGAAAGCTTCCGGCGGGTCGGCTATGCGCCAGTGGATGCGGCACGCTGGATGCTGTCGGATCATTGTCCGATGTCGATACGTTATCGTCTGGTCGGAAGCGATGGGCGCGGTGGGTGAGCCGGGTGAAAAAAAGGCCGGGCAATCGCCCGGCCTCCTGTTCCCCATGCCGTCCGCCCGCGCCTTGAAGGCGTATTGTTCGGGCGTTGGTCTGCCTTACTTCCCCAAGAACCTTGCGCAACACCTCGACCTGTTGCGCGCGTGTCGGGGAAATTACCCTGTTGATACAGGGACGTCAATGGTCTGTTGTTTTTATGACACAATGTGGAAAGGAGGATGAAGGGTGAACAAGACCGAGGTCAGGCTGCGGCGGGCGTACTTCGATACGCGCTTTGGTCAGTTGCACGTCAGGACCGCCTTCCCGGGAACCGGCGGTTTCGACGAGCACACCACCCTGTTCTGCGTCCACGCCGCAGCGGTGGGGTCCTCGAGCCGCGATTTCGCGGGGCTGCTCGGCCTGCTCGCGGCGGACCGCTCCATCTACGCTCCCGACCGTCCCGGATATGGCGAATCGGATGAGGGTGGCGCGAGGGACGTTTCCTCGCATGCACTGGCGCTGGCGGACCTTGCGGCGGACCTGCGGCTGCGACGCATCGACCTGCTCGGTGCGCAGGAGGGCGCGGCCGTGGCGGCCGCACTGGCAGCGGCGCAACCGCAGCTCGTTCGCCGGGTCGTGCTGCTGGCGCAGGATGCGGCGCTGCGCGGGGCGGCGGTCGCGCAACCCGTGCTTCGGGTTCGCCTGGGCGGTGAGGGTGCCGAGTTCGCGGCCGACGCCTGCAGCGCGGATCCCCAGGGGCTCGCGCGCGCGGTCCGGGGATTCCTCGATCGTCCATGAGACTGAACAAGTTCATCGGTGAATCCGGAGCCTGCTCGCGCCGCGAAGCGGACAAGTGGATCGAGCAGGGCCGCGTCAAGGTCAATGGCCAGGTGGCCGTGCTGGGCACGCAGGTAAGTTCCGATGACGAGGTGATCATCGACGGCCGCCCGGTGGGAGCGAAGAAGCGGCCGGTCTACATCGCGTTGAACAAGCCCGTGGGCATCACCTGCACCACCGATGCGCGCGTGGCCGGCAACATCGTCGAGTTCGTGGGCTTCCCTGAGCGCATCTTCCCCGTGGGCCGCCTCGACAAGGATTCCGAAGGACTCATCCTGCTCACCAACGATGGCGACATCGTCAACGGCATCCTGAGGGCGCAGTACGGGCATGAGAAGGAATACATCGTCGAGCTCGACCGGCCCATCACCGATCTGAACATCAACATTCTCGCGAGCGGCGTGCGCATCCTCGGCGTCATGACCAAGCCCTGCAAGGTCTGGCGCATCAACCAGCGCACCATCCGCATGGTGCTCACGCAAGGGTTGAACCGGCAGATCCGGCGCATGTGCTCGGCGCTCGGCTACCAGGTCCGGCGCCTTCAGCGGGTACGCATCATGAACGTGCACCTCGGCAAGACCGCCGTGGGGCGATGGCGGCTGCTGTCCGATGCGGAGGTGAAGGGTCTAAGCCGACCAGCCTTGTCGAAGTTGCGCGGGATCGACGCCGTCCGACCAAAGTCGGGCGCAGCTTAAGCGCCATTGCGGATCCGCGGCGAGCTCGGCCAGGGTGCGAAAGAAGTCGGGGCCGCGGCCGGCCCAGTAGCGTTCGTGATACAGCGTGGCGCCGCCCGGCGCTTCCACCCGGAACTCGCGACGCAGCCCCGCGCTGAGGATCTCCGGCTCGCATATCAGTTGCGGAACCTCGGGCAGGAGCGAGATCTGGACATCACCCAGCTGCAGGTAAAGCTGGCCGGCGTGACCGTACACGCAGGCGCAAGGCAGGGATGGCCTGATCAATGCGAAGCCGTGCACCAGGTCGACCGCCTCCTCGTGCGATGTGCCCGCGCCACGCCCGACGTCCCAGCGCACCGCCATGCGGCGCCGGCGGAAGTCCAGGACGGTGATGATGTGGGCGGCGTCGACGGACATTCAGCGGTCGGGAAGACCCGCAAAGGTGTTGCGAACCAGATCGGCACTCAGCAGTTGGGGCAGCACCAGGGGTTCGTGATTGCCCGCCTGCGCATTATAGACCACGTACAGCGGCACCCCGGCGCGCCCGAAGCTCGCCAGTGCCTGCGTGATGGACGGCTCGCGATTCGTCCAGTCGCCCTTCATCAACACCACACCCTTGCGCGCGAACACGGATTCCACTTCCCGGTCGGCGAAGGCATTGCGCTCGTTCACGAGGCAGGTGAGGCACCAGGCGGCAGTGAAATTGACGAGCACCGGCCGGCCTTGCGCGACGAGTTGCTGGAGCCTGGCGGCATCGTAGCTCTGCCAGGCCGACTCACCGGAACCGGCTGGCGAGTCGTGCGAGGCGCCGGCGCCGCCGGGCGCGGCATCCATGCGCGTCGGCAGGAACAGGGCGATGGCCATGGCGATCACGGCGGTGAGCAATGCCACGACGCGCGAGTGTCCGAGCGCCTGGCGCGATTTCTGGAAGGACCACGCCGCCAGCCCCACCAGCACGAGGCCCGCAAGCGCGGCAGCGAGACCCAGTTCCGAGACTTCGCGCGCCAGCACCCACAGCAGCCAGGCCGCCGAGGCATACATCGGGAAGGCGAACACCTGCTTCAGCGTGTCCATCCACGCGCCGGGTCGTGGCAGCACGCGACGCAGTCCGGGTGCGAATGACAGCAACAGGTAGGGCAGCGAAAGGCCGAGCCCGAGCGCGGTGAAGATCAGCAGCGACTGGGCCGCAGGCAGGGTCAGCGCCGCGCCGACGGCAGTGGCCATGAAAGGCGCCGTGCACGGCGTGGCCACGAGGGTGGTCAGCACGCCGGTGAAGAAGGAGGCCGACAGCCCATCGCCGCGGGTGAGCCGGTCGCCGACCCCCGCCATCGAGCCACCGAACTCGAACACGCCGGACAGGTTCAGGCCCACCGCCAGCAGCAGGTAGCACATGAAGGTGACGAACACCGGGGACTGCAACTGGAAGCCCCACCCGATCTGCTGTCCGCCGGCCCGCAGCGCCAGCAGCACGGCCGCGAGCGTCAACATCGAGGCGATGACGCCGGCGGCGAAGGCCACGCCCTTCATGCGCACGGCGCCGGGGCTCTTCTTCGCCTGCTCCACGAGGCTGATCGCCTTGATCGACAGCACGGGGAAGACGCAGGGCATGAGGTTCAGGATGAGGCCGCCGGCCATCGCCAGCAGCAGGTTCGTCGCGAGCGAGGATGATTCAGGCACGCTTGCCGCGCTTGCCGCGCTCGCTGCGTCTGCCGCGCGCGCGAACCGCGGGCTGCCCGTGCGGGTCGCCCCGGCGATGATCGTCAACGGTGCGGCGATCGCGAACGGCACGCTCAGGGCCGCGGCCCCGCTGCCCTGCCACAGCACCAGCACGCCTTCCAGCGGCCCCGACTTCGGCGGTGAGTAGCCCGGTTTCATCGACAGCTGCAGCCCATCGCCATCGCGGCTGAGCCGTTGCGGGGCGGCGTATTCGATGCTGCCTTCGGCCACGGGGTAGAAGCTGGCGCCGTCGGCGTGCGCGATGACCTCGCGCCAGTCGGGCTTCAGCGTGAGCAGCAGGTCATTCGCGCGCAGCTCTGCCGTCACGCTGCCCATGGGGCGCTGCGGCAGGTCCGCGCGCGCGGCGGTGAAGCGCCCGGCCACCGCGGCGTCCGGCGCGCCATCGCCGACCGCGAGGCCGATGCTGAGCTCCGCGCTCTCCGGGATGCAGATGTCGGAGCACACCAGCCAGTTGGCGATGGCGGCGAGTTCGAGCCGCGTGCCGGCGGCGAGGCTCGACGGTGGGGTGATCTCGACCAGGTGCATGGCGTGGTGGGCGTAGCCGTAGTTCACCAGGGGCGGGATCTCGAAGCGATGCGGGGCCGTCCACTGGATGGCGCCGGCCGAGAAGCCGGGCGGCAGTTTCCATCCCAGCCGCGTCGCCTGGCCCGAATCGCCCGGATTGAGCCAGTAGGTGTGCCAGCCGTCGCGGATGTCGAGCTCCAGCGCGACCGTGAACGGCTTGCCCGGTGCGATGCTCGATGCCTCGCTGAGCAGCCGCGCCTTGACGTTGTCGGTGGCGACGGTGGGGCCGCTGCCGGCGGCGGCCAGCGCGGGCAGGAGCAGGGCGGCAAGCAGGAGCCGGGGACTCATGGGCCGCATTTTACGCCCGCGGTGAATGGCTGGGCGGCGCAACCGCACCATCCGTGCCCCGCCTCACAAAGTAACGGTCTCGGAACCGTCGTAATCCTGCGACGGTGCCGGCTGCAGGTGCCGCCGGCGGATCCAGAGCAGCATCACGCCGGCGATGACGACCTGGGCGAGCACCATCCAGGCAAATGGCACCGGCGAGTGATTGGCAAGGTGCGCATTGAGCTGGGTCGTCAGGGCCGCGATGGCGAGGTTGGTGAATCCCAGCACGCCGGAGGCTGTCCCGGCGATGTGCGGATGCGTCGCCAGGGCGCTGGAGGTGCTGCTCGGCGAGCCGAGCGCATTGGCGAACCCCAGCCCCGTGGCTGGAAGGAACACGGCCAGGGGATGCCAGACGTGCAGCATCACCAGCAGCGTCATCGTCGCCGCCGAGAGCATGCCGATGGCAAGGCCGGTCTGCAGCAGCCGCATCGCGCCGAAGCGGCGCGCGATGCGGGCCGCGAGGAAGTAGCCGCTGAAGGCGCCGATCGCCGGGATCAGGAACAGGTTGCCGTAGGTCGAGGGCGCCAGGTGCATCACCTCGATCACCACGTAGGGCGCGCCGGTGACCACCGTGTAGGAGGCGGCCGTCATGAACGCACCGAACAGCACGTAGGCCATGTAGTCCGCGGAGCTGAACAGATGCCGGTAGCCCTGCCGGGACCGGGGGCGTGGATGCGCGCCGCGCACGGGAGGGTGGGTCTCCGGGATGCGCGCCCAGATGAAGCAGAGCACCGCCGTGCCGACCAGCGCGCAGCAACCGAAGATCCACTGCCAGCCATGGAATTCCGCGAGGTATCCGCCCAGGGTCGGCGCGAACATCGGCACGATCAGGATGGCGCTGGCCGACCAGGCGATGCCGGTGGCGGCGCGGCGGGGACCGAAGTAGTCGACGATGGTCGCGCGGGCAACCGCGAAGGCGGCCCCGCCGCCGAAGGCCTGCACGACGCGCGCGAGGATCAGCCATTGTATCCCCGGCGCGAAGGCGCCGAGCGCGCTCATCAGCACGTAGAGCGAGAGGCCGGTGAGCGTGATGGGGCGCCGGCCGATGCGATCGGACAGAGGCGCCACGACGAGCTGGCCGGCACCGTAGGCCAGCAGCGAGAGGCTCACGACGAGCTGCGTGACGCCGACGTCCGTGTGGAAGGCGCTGCGGATCGCGGCGAGCGCCGGCAGGATCGAATGGGAGGCGAAGGACCCCGCCGCGCCGATGGTGGCGCTGGCGGCGATGACTTGCCAGGGACGGGACCTCTTCAAACGGAACCAGCAGCACAGCGATCTTCGGGTCGCCAGAATACCGCGCGGCGGCCGCATGCGCTAATGTAGGCGGCCATGTCCGAGAACTACGTCGAACGCATCCTCAAGGCCAAGGTGTACGGCGCGGCCGTCGAGACGCCGCTGGAACCCGCGCCTCGCCTGTCGAAGCGGCTGGGCAACCAGGTGCTGTTCAAGCGCGAGGACCTGCAGCCGGTGTTCTCGTTCAAGATCCGCGGCGCCTACAACAAGATCGCACACCTGTCGGACGGTGCCGCGCAGCGCGGGGTCATCTGCGCCAGCGCCGGCAACCATGCGCAGGGCGTGGCCCTCGCGGCGCGCATCCGTGCCATCCCGGCCGTCATCGTCATGCCGCGCACCACGCCGGAGATCAAGGTGCGCGCGGTGGCGGACATCGGCGGTGCGGAGATCGTGCTGCACGGGGATGACTACGACCAGGCCTACGAGCATTCACTGCAGATCGCGCAGCAGCGCGGCCTCATCTTCGTGCATCCCTTCGATGACCCCGAGGTCATCGCCGGGCAGGGCACCATCGCCGCGGAGATCCTTCGCCAGCGGGACGGCGAGCAGATCGACGCCATCTTCGTGCCCGTCGGTGGCGGCGGCCTCGTGGCCGGCATCGCCGCCTACGTGAAGTGGCTGTACCCGCGCATCAAGGTCATCGGCGTGGAGCCGGAAGATGCGGCCAGCATGCACGACTCCCTCAAGGCGAAGAAGCGCATCACCCTGGACCGGGTGGGCATCTTCGCCGATGGCGTCGCGGTGAAGCGCGTCGGGGAGGAGACCTTCCGCCTCGCCTCGCAGTTCGTCGACGAGGTGCTGCTGGTGAACACCGACCAGATCTGCGCGGCCATCCAGGATATCTTCGAGGACACCCGCTCCATCGTCGAACCGGCCGGCGCGCTGGCGGTGGCGGGCATCAAGAAGTTCGTCGCCCGCGAGAAGCCCTCGGGCCGCAATTTCGTCGCCATCAACGGCGGCGCCAACATGAACTTCGACCGCCTGCGCCACGTGGCCGAGCGCGCCGACATCGGCGCCCAGCGCGAGGCGCTGTTCGCCGTGCAGATCCCGGAGGTGCCGGGCACCTTTCTGCGGTTCTGCGAGTTGCTGGGCGATCGCAGCGTCACCGAGTTCAACTACCGCTTCGACGATGCCGCCGCGGCGCAGATCTTCGTCGGTGTGGGCATCTCGCAGGGCCGCCAGGAGCGCGATGCGCTGGTGCGCCGCATGGGCGAGGGCGGCTTCGTGGTGCGCGACATGACGGACAACGAGATGGCCAAGCTGCACGTGCGCTACATGGTGGGCGGCAGGGCCCGCGGCCTGTCGCACGAGCGGCTGTTCCGCTTCGAGTTCCCCGAACGGCCCGGCGCCCTGCTGAAGTTCCTGCAGGCCATCGGCTCGAGCTGGAACATCAGCCTGTTCCACTACCGCAACCATGGCTCGGACCACGGCCGGGTGCTGGCGGGCATCCAGGTGCCGCCGGACACGGCCACGGACTTCATGATCCACCTGCAGGATCTGCACTACGCGTTCGTCGAGGAGACGGACAACCCCGCCTACCGGGTGTTCCTGGGCGCCTGAGCGCGCGCCTGGTCGCGCCAGCCGCGCGCCGTGGCGACGAAGCGGTCGTTCTCGCCGCGGGCCTGCGCCAGCGTCGGCAAGGCTTCTTCGAGTTCACCCAGGGCGAGCTGTGCGCGCCCGAGCTTCAGCAGCGCATAGCCGTGGATGGCATGCGCCTGCGCGGTCTTGGCGCTGCCGGAGGGCGATGTGGCCGACCAGATCGCGATGGATTGCTCGGACAGACGCCGGGCCTCCTCGGCGCGCGCATCGTCGGCGAGCAGCCGCGCCAGGTGCATGAGCGCCGAGGCGCGCCACTGGTGCATGGGCGGCAGCGTGCGATCGTAGACCGTGAGTGCCTGGCGGAACTCGCTCTCGGCCGCGTCGATGTGGCCCTGTTCGAACAGCACGATGCCCAGGCTCACCCGATCGTAGGCGACGTCGAAATGCGAGGGCCCGTACAGCGCCAGCATCACCGACAGCGCACGCCGCAGGTAGCCTTCCGCCTGCGACAGCCGGCCCAGCCGCGTGAGCAGCAGGCCATAGTTGCCCCAGGCGGCCGCCGTGATCGGGTGATGATCGCCGTAGGCGCTCTCGTCGCGCCGGATCGCATCCTCGTACAGCGCCTGGGCCTTGCCCAGGTCGCCGAGGTTCTCCATCACGAAGGCGAGGTTGTGCAGGTACACCGCCAACCGCGGGTGGTCCTCGCCCAGCAGCCGGCGGTCCATGTCCAGCGCGCGCTCGTAGGTGAGGCGCGCGAGCGGCCATTGCTGCTCGCGCTCATAGATCTTGCCCAGGTCATCGAGCAGCCAGGAGACATCGGTGGGTGAACCGTGCTGGGTCTCGAAGATCGACAGGCCGCGCTTGTACAGGCCTTCGGCCTCCTGGATGCGGCTTTGCGCATGGCGCAGTTCGCCCAGCCCCCACAGCGCCCGGCCGGCCTCGATGCTGCCGGCCCCGAACTCATCCTGCGCGAGCTTCAGCGCCATGATCAGCGAGCCGTCGGCCGCGGCGAGATCACCGGACCCGAGCCGCGCGCGCCCTTGAGCCAGGAGAGTCGCGAGGCGCACGCGATCGTGCGTGCCCGACTGCAGCGCGAGGGATTCGTCCAGCACCGGCAGCGCCTCGCGGTACAGCCCGAGGCTGTTGTAGACCGAGCCCACGGTGGACAGCAGCGCGGCGCGCGTGGCCGGCTGGTCGGTGAGACCGGTCCGCAGGCGCTGCGCGCCCAGGTTGAGCAGCTCGCGCGCGGTCACCTGGTTGCCGCGATTCTCCTGCGGGTCGGACAGCTTGAACAGGTTGACGAGGAACTCCGAGACCTCCTCGGCGCGCGCCCGCTCGTGCTCCGCGTTGGTGCGCTGCAGGCGCACCTCGTCGCGTTCGGCCGCGAGACGCTGCGCCTGGCGGAAGGTCACCAGCGCGAAGGCCGCGGTCAGCAGGAACACCGCGGCGCCCGCGCCCACGCCCAGCCAGTTGCGGCGAACGAACTTCTGCGCGCGGTAGGAGAAGGTGTCCGGCCGCGCCACCACCGGCATGCCCTGCAGGTGCCGGCCAATGTCGTTCGCGAGCTGCTGGGCCGAGGCATAGCGGCGCTGCGGCTCCTTGCGCATCGCCATCAGCACGATGTTGTCGATGTCCCCGGCCAGCGCGCGCCGCAGTTTCGGGGGCGTGGCCCCGCGGCTCTGTGCCAGGGTCTGCACCTGCGCCGTTTCGCTCGCGAACACCTCGCTGGGACGCGGCGGCTCCTGCAGGCAGATGACCCGCTCGATGTCGGTGAGCCGCAGGGAGGTGATCACGAATGGGCGGGATCCGGTGAGCAGCTCGTACAGCACCACGCCCAGGACGTAGATATCGCTGGCGGTGGTGATGGGGAGTCCCTGCACCTGCTCGGGACTGGCATGGTCGGGCGTCATCACCCGGATGTGCGCCTCGGTCACGGCGAGCGTGTGCTGCAGGTCCTGGCCGTCGTCGAGGAGCTTGGCGATGCCGAAGTCCAGGAGCTTGGGCACGCCATCGACCGTGACCAGGATGTTCGAGGGCTTGAGGTCGCGATGCACGATCAGGTTCTGGTGGGCCGCGTGCACCGCGCCGCACACCGTCTGGAACAGCCTGAGCCGGGCCTCCACCGACAGCTGGCGCTGGTCGCAGAAGGCGTCGATGGCGATGCCATCGACGTACTCCATGACGAGGTAGGCGGCGCCGTCGGGGAGCGATCCGCCATCGAGCAGGTGCGCGATGTTCGGATGGTCGAGCTGCGCGAGGATCTGCCGTTCGATTTTCAGGCGCGACTGCACGCTGCGCGCGAGCACGCCACCGCGCACGATCTTGATGGCCACGCGCTGCCGGAACTGCTCGTCGGCGCGTTCGGCCAGGTACACTTCGCCCATGCCGCCGGCGCCGAGCGCGCGTAGAATGAGGTAGGGGCCGATGCGGCTCCCCGACAGGTCCTGCACCGGCGCCAGCGTGGCGTCCGCGGAAGGGACTGGCTCGCCTGCAGTCATGGGCCTTTTGCTCGTGGCGGAACGCGGTCATTGTACAAGCCTGGGGAAGACACATGGCAGTCAGCAAAGCGAAGCGAAAGACGCCCAAGGGCGCACGCAAGGCGAAGAAGTCCAAGCGCACGGCGCGCGGCGGGCCCACCCGTCCGCCGCAGAAGACGCGCTGAAGACGCGGGTCCGCGCTTGAGGGAATACCAGCCGCGGCGCGTGCCGCGCCACGACAGCATCCGGCTGCGCGGCCTTTCGACCCACCTCACCTGCTGGGGTCCCGCGCCATCGGCCGGGCAGCCGCCCCTGTTCCTGCTGCACGGCTTCCAGGACACCAGCGACACCTTCCAGTTCCTGGTCGATGCCTTCGTGTTCGACGCTGCGCTGGTCGCACTGGACTGGCGGGGTTTCGGCCGCACCGACTGGCCGGCCGATGGCTACTGGTTTCCCGACTACGTGGCCGACCTCGATGCACTGCTCGAGGCGTTCTCGCCCGGTGAACCGGTGAGGATCGTGGGTCATTCGATGGGCGGCAACGTGGCCGGCATCTATGCCGGCGCCCGTCCCGATCGCGTGCGATGCGTCGTGAACATCGAAGGTCTCGGGTTGCCGCGCACCCAGCCCTCGCAGGCGGTCGGCCGGCTGGCCCAGTGGCTCAAGCAATTGCACGAGCAGCCGATCCTGCCGAGCTATGCGGATTTCGAAGAACTGGCCGAGCGCATCCGCCGGCGCTACCCGCGGGTGCCGCCCGAACGCCTGCGATTCATCGCGCGCAGTTGGGCGCGGACCGAAGCCGATGGCCGCGTCCACCTGCTCGGCGATCCGCGGCACCGTCGCGTCAATCCGGTGCTGTACCGGCGCGATGAGGTCGAGAGCTGCTGGTCGGCGGTGCGCTGCCCCATGCTGATGCTGTTCGGCGGGAAGTCGGGGTTCGCCCAGGCGCTCGGGGCCGATGGGAGCGAGGCGCGCTTCCGCGAGCTGATCCCCGGGCTTCAGACGCGCACCATCGAGGGCGCCGGCCACATGATGCACCTGGAGTGCCCGGAGCGCATCGCGCCGCTGATCCAGGCGTTCCTCGAGGCACATTAGCGCATGGCCCAGCTGCGAAAGGTGTTCGGTACCCGCTACGGCCACGTGCACCTGCGGCTGTCGGAAGGGCAGGGGCCGCCGCTGGTGCTGCTGCATGGCGCCGCGCGTTCCAGCCGGCTGTGGGAGCGGCTGCAGGCGCGCATCGGCCGCGCCACCATCGCGGTGGACCGGCTGGGCTTCGGCTTCTCCGACGCCCCTCCCTGGGCGCTGACCATGGAGGAGTTCGCACGCTGCACGCTCGATGCGCTGGATGCCGGCGGCGTCGGCGAGAGCTTCGATGTGCTGGGCGTGCACAGCGGCTCGCTCGAGGCGGTGGAGATCGCGCACCTGGCCGCGCCCCGCGTGCGCAAGCTGGTCCTGGCCGGCGTGCCGCTGTTCGATGCCGCCGAGCGTGCGCGGGCGCTGGCCCGGCTCGCCGAGCAGGGCATCCGTCCGGCCGAGGACGGCTCGCATCTCCTGGCCGCCTGGCGCGCGCAGTTCGCCTATCGCCAGCCGCCGTATGACCTCATGGATGCGCAGGATCGCCTGCTCGACTTCCTGCTCGCGCCCAACCCGGGCGCGGATTACCGCGCGGTGTGCGGCTACGACGCCGAGCGGCGCATCCGGCAACTGAAGGTGCCGATGTGCGTGCTCGCCATCCACGACGACCTGCTGGAACAAACCGCGCGCATCACGCCTCTCATCAAGGAGGGGGACAGCTACGTCGACCTGCCTGGCCAGTCGGTGGACGCCTTCAGCGAGGGCCTGGACGTCATGATCGATCTTCTCAATCAGCATCTGCCGCGCTGAAGGGTACCTTCGCATGGAGATTCCCAAGCCCTCGCTCTCCGCGGAGGCACTGCGAACCCTGGCCACCCCGCTCGGCGAGCGAGGCACGCCGGCGGCTTCCGCGGGGGCGTTGCTCGCCGACCGGTCGAGCATCAAGCCGCTGGACCTTGCGGGCGCCTTGCAGGTGCTCATCGCCGAGCTGCGCCTGGCGCTGGTCGAAGCGGGGTTCCACCCGCCCGATGCCCTTGATCCCGCGGCGTTGCAACGCTGGGCGGCGGACACGGCGGGTAACGCGGAGATGCCCGCGCCGCGGCTGGCGCAACCACTGCTCGAGCTGTTCATCGCCAACCTGCCGCCGGAGGGCGACCCGCCGGCGAGCTGGCTCGCGGCCGTGCAGCGGCTGGAGCAGGTGATCTTGCGGGCGGGCGCGGCGGCCATCGAGCGCATTGCCTCGTGGCGCGACACCCCGGCAGCGATTCCCTCGCTGCTGCGACGAGCGCTGGATATCGTCCTGCCGCAGATCCACGAGGATGCACCACCGCCGCTGCTCGCACGGCCCGACTGGCCGGGGCTCGCGGCGCTGCAGCGCTTTCGCCGGCTGCGGCGGCGCCAGCGCCGCCTCGCCGCGGGCGAGCTGGCGGATGACTGGCTCGAACTCGAGGATCCGGATGCGGCGCTCCACGGCGAGAAGCCTTCGCCGCGGGAGCGGCGGCGTTGAACCTGCCATCTGCCGGCGGCCCGCGCTGGTGGCGCTGGCTGCGCCGCATCGGCATCGCCATCGCCGGCGGTGGGGTGCTGGCCATCGGCATCGCCATGATCGTGCTGCCGGGGCCCGCCATCGTGATGATTCCCGTCGGGCTCACCATCCTCGGCCTCGAGTTCGCCTGGGCACGGAGCTGGCTCGCGAGGATGCGCGAGAAAGCCCGCTCGCTGTCCGGTTCGAAGCGCCCGCCCGCATGAGTGGATTTGCCGCGCTCCGACACCGCGACTTCACCCTGTTCCTGATCGCCAAGTTCTGCACCTCGGTCGGGTCGCAAATGCTCGTGGTGGCGGTGGGCTGGCAGGTGTACGCCATGACGGGACGGCTGCTGGACCTCGGGCTGATCGGCCTGTCGCAGTTCCTGCCCTTCATCGCGCTCGCGCTGGTGGCGGGCCACACGGCCGATCGCCACGACCGCAGGCGCGTGCTGGTGCTGTGCAATCTCGCGCTGCTGGCCTGCTCCGCGGCGCTGCTCTGGCTCACGCTGGGTGGCGTTCACCGGGTCTGGCCGATCTTCACCGCGCTCGGCGGGCTCGGCATCGCGCGCGCCTTTCATGCGCCGGCCGCGCAGGCCATCATGCCGAACCTCGTGCCCACATCTGCCTTCAGCAACGCCGTGGCGCTGAACTCCTCCACCTGGCAGATCGCCACCGTGGCGGGTCCGAGTATCGGTGGCGTACTGTATTCCCTGGCCGGTGGAAGCGGAGCGGCGCTGGTCTATGCAGTGGTCGTGGTGCTGCTGCTGGGCGCCGTGGTGCTGATGTCGCTCATCCGCGCCCACCAGCCCGCGCGCTCCGATGCCGAGTTCTCGCTGTCGCAGATGCTCGAGGGCTTCCGGTTCGTGTGGCGCCGCAAGCCCGTGCTCGGCGCGATCTCCCTCGACCTGTTCGCGGTGCTGTTCGGAGGCGCCACGGCGCTGCTGCCGGCGTTCACGAGCGATGTGCTGCACGCCGGGCCCGACGTGTTCGGCCTGCTGCGCGCCGCTCCCGGCGTGGGCGCCGGCATCACGGCGCTGCTGCTCGCGTTCTGCCCGATCACCCGCCGCGTCGGCGTCTGGATGTTCGGCGGCGTGGTCGTGTTCGGCATCGCCACCATCGTCTACGCGCTGTCGCGCGAGGTCTGGCTGGTCCTGGCTGCGCTCGCGATACTGGGCGCGGGCGACATGGTCAGTGTGTTCATCCGGCACATCCTCGTGCAGATGGAGACGCCCGACCACATCCGCGGACGGGTCAGCGCGGTGAACTCGGTGTTCATCGGCGCCTCGAACGAGCTCGGTGAGTTCGAATCCGGGCTCACCGCTGCCTGGCTGGGGCTGATTCCAGCGCTGGTCATCGGCGGGGTGCTCACCCTGGGCGTTGCGTTCCTGTGGGCGCGGGTCTGGTTCCCGATGCTGTGGCGCATGGACAGCTTCGACGAGCCCGCGGGGTAGGGCTGCGGTAGAATCCGGCGCATGCACGGGCATGGGCATCACGAGCACCACCACCACCACGGCTCGCCGAAAGGCCGCTTCGAAACGCCGATCATCATTGCCATCGTTCTGAACCTCGTCTTCGTGTTCATCGAAGGCGTGTTCGGCTGGGTCGCCAATTCCATCGCGCTGGTCGCCGATGCCGGTCACAACTTCAGCGACGTGCTCGGGCTGATAGCCGCCTGGGGCGCCATGGCACTGTCGCGCCGGCCCGCCGGCGCGCGCTTCACCTATGGACTGGGCCGCTCCTCGGTGCTGGCTGCGCTGGGCAACGCGGTGCTGTTGCTCGTTGCCTGCGGCGCCATCGCCTGGGAAGCCCTTGGCCGCTTCCTCACGCCGCCCCCGGTGGCCGGCGCCACCGTCATGTGGGTGGCCGGTGCCGGCATCCTGGTCAACGGCGCGAGCGCCTGGCTCCTGCATGCGGGACAGGACGAGGACATGAACATGCGCGCCGCGTTCCTGCACATGGCGGCCGATGCCGCGGTGTCGGTGGGCGTGGTGCTGTCCGGCCTCGTCATCCTCGAGACCGGCGCCCGCTGGATCGATCCGGCGGTCAGCCTGCTGGTGGTGGCCGTCATCCTGTGGAGCAGCTGGGGCCTGTTGCGCGATGCCGTGCACCTGTCCCTCGACGGTGTTCCCGGCAACCTCGACACGGTGTCGATCCGGCAGTTCATCGAAGGCCACCGCGGCGTCGCCGAGGTCCACGACCTGCACGTGTGGGCATTGTCCACCACCAGCGTCGCGCTCACGGCGCACCTGGTGGTGCCCGACGGGGATGCCGGCGGCAAGCTGCTCGATGCCCTCTCCGAAGGGTTGCGGCAGCGCTACCGGATCGACCATGCGACGCTGCAGATCGAGCAGACCGTGTGCGCGAGCGCCTGCACCGGAACGCCCACGGCCGCCTGATCCCACGCACGTGCCGGTCGAGCTGCTCTTTCCCACGCTCATTTACTCCGCGCCGCTGGCGAGGCGCGTGCCGGGCCTGAACGCAAGGCTGCTGCGCGAGTGCCTGCAGCTTCGCGAGGACGATGCGGCGGGCCGGCGATGGTCGGAACGGCGCTATCCCGGCGGCTTCACTTCGTACGGATCGGTGCATCGCCTGCACGAGATCTCACCCACTTTCGATGACCTGCGCGTGAAGCTCGATGGGCATGTGCGGCGCTATGCGCGGGCGCTGCAGCTCGACCTGTCGGGGCGCAGGCTGGCGATGACCGATTGCTGGGTGAACATCATGCCGCACCAGGTGACGCATGGGCTGCACGTGCACCCGCTGTCCACCATCAGCGGCACCTACTACGTGCGCACGCCGGCGCGCTGCTCGCCGCTGAAGTTCGAGGATCCGCGCCTCGCCGGGTACATGGCCGCGCCGCCGCGCCGCCCGCAGGCGCCGCGCGCGATGCAACCGTGGGTGAGCGTGCCGGCCCGCGCCGGCCGGGTCGTGCTGTTCGAGAGCTGGCTGCGGCATGAAGTGCCGCCCAACCCGAGCGCCGGCGAGCGCATCAGCATCAGCTTCAACTACAACTGGTTCTGAAAGGGAGGGGATGAACATGCAGAAACTGAGTTTCGCCGGCGTCCTGGGGCGGTTCGCGGCATCCTTGCTGCTGGTGCTGCTGACCTACAATCCCACCGGTCACTCCTACCTGCACTGGATGGCAGCGGATTTTCCGCATCTCACCCCGCTTCAGGCGGTGCTCGGGCTCGCGCTGCTCGGCGTGTGGCTGTTCTTCCTGCACGCGACCTGGCGGTCCCTGGGCGCGGTGGGCCTCGCGATCGGAGCAGGCATCTGCGCGGCGCTGGTGTGGCTGTTCACGAGCTGGGGCTGGTTCAGCCTGTCGAAACAGGGCGCACTCGCCTGGGTGGTGTTGCTGGTGATCGCTTGCCTCATCACCCTGGGCCTGTGCTGGGCGCTGATCCAGGCGCGGGTATCGGGACAAAGCGTGGTCGAGGAAGTCCGTTCCTGACCGCCTCGCGATGGCGCAGAACATCTCATTCGAGCAGGCCGTCGAGCTCGCCCGTTCGGGTGATCCTGAAGCGCAATACGCGCTGAGCTCGGTGCTGCACCAGCGCCAGCAGTTCGACGAGAGTCTGCGCTGGCTGCGAACCTCGGCGGCGCGCGGCTTTGCGCCCGCGCGGATGACCCTGGCGACGCTGCTGATCGATGGCAGGCATTGCGCGCGCGACCGGCAGCAGGCCATCGACCTGCTCCAGCCGCTGGCGGCGCGGGACGCGCAGGCCCACCTGCTGCTCGCAGAGTTGCACGGCTTCGCCGCCCTGGGCGGTGAGTCGCGCGAGAAGGCGCTGCGCCACCTGCTCAGCGCAGCCCGGCTGGGCGAGCCGGGCTCGATGCGACAGCTCGCGCTGCTGGCTGCCTGCCAGCAGCGATGGGACCTGGTGCGGCCGCTGCAGGAGGCCCTCGCGCGGCGCCCCTCGACGATCGACTGGGCTGCGCTTGCCGGATCCCTGCCGCAGCTTGCGAGCCCGATACCCCTGCCACCACCGGAGCGCCTGCACGAGGCGCCGCTGATCCGCCGGTTTCCGCGCGCCATCCCTCCCCTGGTGGTGAAGATGATCATCGATCTCGCAGCTCCGCTGGTGAAGCGCTCGCAGATCGTCGATGCGGTCAGTGGCGAGGTGCGCGCCGACCCGATGCGCACCAGTTCCCACGTTACCTTGGGGCCGCGCCAGCATGATCACGTGCTCGAGGCGCTGGAGCGTTGCATCGGCGGGGTCGCGTCGGTCCCCCCGCTGAACGCCGAATTCCTGCAGATCCTGCGCTACCGGCCCGGCGAGGAGTTCCGGCCGCACGTGGATTACTTCAACGAAAGCGGCGCGAGCGCCTACCGCTCGCTCGCCGACGGCGGCCAGCGCGCGCAGACCGTGCTCATCTACCTGAACGAGGAGTACACCGGCGGCAGCACCGCCTTTCCCTCGCTGCACATCGACGTCAAGGGCGCCTGCGGCGACCTGCTGCACTTCCACAACGTCGATGCGGCCGGGGTCGGCCACCGCGACAGCCTGCATGCCGGCACGCCGGTGGTGACAGGGGAGAAGTGGCTGCTGTCGCAGTGGATCCGCCAGGACACCTACCCGGCGCGGCTGCGCTGGTAGCCAGGGGCGCCGCTCAGCGCCGCGCCTGTCGCAGGCGCTCCGCCGCCATCTCCGGGGTGATGTCGCGCTGGGGACCGGCGAGCATCTCGTAGCCCACCATGAACTTGCGCACCGTGGCCGAGCGCAGCAGCGGCGGATAGAAGTGGGCGTGCAGGTGCCAGTGCGGATGTTCGCGGCCATCCGTGGGCTGCTGGTGCAGCCCCATGGAGTAGGGGAAGGGCACCTCGAACAGCGCATCGTAAGTGCGGGTGATGGCGCTGAGCGCAGCGGCGAAATCCTCGCGATCACCGGCATCGAGTTCGGTCAACGAGGCGCGGTGCCGGCGTGGCAGCACCAGGGTCTCGAATGGCCACATCGCCCAGAAGGGCACCACCACCACGAAGCCGGCGTTGTCGAACACCACGCGCTCGCGGCGCGCAAGTTCCAGCGCGAGGTAATCGCACAGCAGGCATCGACCCTGACGCTCCAGGTGCCCTCGCTGACCCGCCGCCTCCTTCAGCGCCACATCGGGCACGGAGCGGTTCGCCCAGATCTGGCCATGGGGATGCGGATTGCTCGCGCCCATCATCGCGCCACGATTCTCGAAGACCTGCACGTGACCGATGTCCTTGCGCGCGCCGAGCTCGCGATACTGCGCGCTCCAGCAGTCGATGACCCGGACGATCGCCGGCAGCGCCATGCCCGCCAGGGTGAGGCTATGGTCGGGCGAGAAGCACACCACGCGGCACAGGCCCGACTCCGGCTGCGCCACCAGCAGGTCCGCCTGGTTCGATTCCCCGGATGCGCCGCCGGACCCGGGCTTCAGCGCGGCGAAGTCGTTGTCGAACACGAAGGTGCTGGTGTAGGCGGGGTTGCGCGCGCCGCCGGCACGCTGATTTCCCGGGCACAGGTAGCACCCGGGATCATGCGAGGGGAGCCTCGTGCGTTCGGCGGTTTCCACCTGGCCCTGCCAGGGCCGCTGCGTCCGGTGCGGTGAGACCAGGACCCATTCACCGCTGAGCGGGTTGTAGCGTCGATGCACCTCGGCCTGCAGGTTCATGTGACCGGCCCCGCGCCATCGACGGCTTGGCAGCGGTAGATCTCCGGGCTGCGGCCGGTGCTGCGCTCGTAGCCTTCGCCCACGTATCGCAGCATCTCCGGCACGGCCGCCTCCGCAACGAGGTTCACGGTGCATCCGCCGAAGCCACCGCCCGTCATCCTCGCACCGTACACGCCGGGCACTTGCCGGGCCAGGGTCACCATCAGGTCGAGTTCCGCGCAGCTCACCTCGAAGTCCACCCGCAGGCTCTCGTGCGAATCGCGCATGAGTTCGCCGGCCTCATCGAACCGGCCAGCCGACAGCGCATCGCGCATGGCCAGCACCCTGGCATTTTCGCTCAGCACATGCCGGCAGCGGCGATGGATCACGGGGTCGAGCGTGGCGCGTGCGGCCGTAAGGTCAGCCGGCTCGACATCGCGCAGGCTGCGGATATCCGGCCGGCGTGAGGCCAGCGCCTGCACGCCGGCCTCGCATTCGGCGCGGCGCCGGTTGTACTCGCCACCCGCAACCTGGTGGCGGACCATGGTGTTGCACACCACCAGCGCCGCGCCGCCCAGCGGCACGGGCTCATGCTCGAGCGAGCGGCAGTCGAAGTACAGTGCGCAGCCGGCGCGGCCATGGACCGAGGCGAACTGGTCCATGAGCCCGCAGCGGGCGCCGACGAAGTGGTTCTCGGCGCGCTGGCAGAGCTGGGCCAGCCGCATCGGCGCAAGCTCCCCGCCGCTGGGCGCGAGGAGCGCCAGCGCGCTTGCGACCTCCAGCGATGCCGAGGAGGACAGGCCGGAGCCGATCGGCACCGAGCCCTGCACCTGCAGGTCCGCGCCGGTCAGCGCGAGTCCCGCATCCAGCAGCTCGCAGGCAACCCCGACCACGTAATCGCTCCAGTCGCCGCTCCGCGGCGGCCGCCCGCCGGAACCGGGCGGTGGCAGGGCTACCTCGCGCTCTGTGCCGAGATTCTGCGAGCGCATGCGCAGGATCCGGTCGGTGCGCGGCACGACGGACACGCGGGTGTCGAACTGGATGGCGGCGGGCATCACCAGCCCATCGTTGTAGTCGGTGTGCTCGCCGATGAGGTTGACGCGGCCGGGCGCGCGAAAGCGCCTGGCGGGCTCAGCGTCGCGCATCGCCGGCGCTTCCATTGCCGGCGCTTCCATTGCCGGCGCTTCCAGCGCGGCGCGCCAGCAGCAACGCGGCCGCGCCGAACAGCAGCATCACCACGCCCCAGGCGAGGTTCACCGGCAGGCCGCGCGAGCCGGCGGCATCGGAGACGCCGGTGAGGGCGCCCTGGAGCAGGAGCAGGATGCCGATGATGCTGAACAACAGGCCGATCGGAAGGCGGATGTCGAATCCCATGGGATCACCAGAACACGATGTTGAGGAGGGCGACCGCCGCCAGCACCACGAGACCCAGCAGCCCGGGGCGCAGGTACCAGCGTTCACCGCTATCCACGATGCGCGGCGTGCACGACCACACCAGCCCGGCGAGCTCGCGCTCATCGCGGGGCCGGGTGATGAGGCTCACGAGGATGGTCACCACGAAGCAGGCGGTCCAGGCGTCGATGGCCGTCCAGAAGTTCTGCGCCATCTCGCTGGCGTAGTGATGCGTGATGCCGAGCCAGCCGCCCTTGATGCCGGGCACGGCGTGTGCCGGGAGCGTGAGGCCATGATGGGCCGCGGCGGCCAGCGTGCCGGCGATGAGCCCGGTGAAGGCGCCATGGCCGGTGGCGCGTTTCCAGAACATGCCGAGCAGGAAGGTCGCGAACAAGGGCGCATTGATGAACGCGAACACCAGCTGCAGCACGTCCATGATGTTGTTGAAGCGCGCGGCGAGGTAGGCCGCCGCCATCGCGAGCAGCACGCCGCCGATGGTGGCGATGCGCCCCATCCACAGGTAGTGCCGGTCGCTGGCATCGCGCCGGAAGTAGGCTTGATAAATGTCGTAGGTCCACACCGTGTTGAATGCCGTGATGTTGCCCGCCATGCCGGACATGAAGCTGGCCATCAGCGCGGTCAGGCCCACGCCGAGCAGGCCGCTGGGGAAATAGTGCGACAGCATCATCGGGATGGCGAGGTCGTAGTTCAGCGATCCATCCGGCTTGGCCGGCAGGTGGAAGCCGCTGGCGCCGCCATCGTGGGTGAGCGCGATGGCGATCATCCCCGGCACGATCACCAGGAACGGGAACAGCATCTTGGGGAAGGCGGCGATGAGCGGGGTGCGCCGCGCCGCGGACATCGAATCCGCCGCCATCGCGCGCTGCACGATGAGGAAGTCCGTGCACCAGTAGCCGAAGGACAGCACGAACCCCAGGCCCATGGCGAGGCCGAACCACTCGACGCCCATCGGGTTGGCGCCCGGGTTGCCGAGGTAGCGCCAGGAGTCGATCATCGCGCCCGGACCGAAGCCCTGTGACTGGGCGACGCGCGCCAGCCCGGCCGTCAGTCCCGACCAGCCACCGACATCCCGCAACCCCAGCATCACCAGCGGTGCGAAGCCGAAGACGATGAGGAAGAACTGCAGCACCTCGTTGTAGATGGCCGAGGTCAGCCCTCCCATGACGATGTAGGCGAGCACGATGGCGGCGCACACCCACATGCTCAGCGAGAAGTCCCAACCCAGCAGCAGGTTGAGCAGCAGGCCCATGGCGTACATGGAGATGCCCGAGGAGAACACCGTCATCACCGCGAAGGACACGGCGTTGAAGCCGCGCGTCTTCTCGTCGAAGCGCAGCTTCAGGTACTCCGGCACCGAGCGGGCCTTCGAGCCGTAGTAGAAGGGCATCATGTACACGGCCAGGAACACCATCGCGGGGATCGCCCCCAGCCAGTAGAAGTGGCTGGTGGCCATGCCGTACTTGGCGCCGGAAGCCGCCATGCCGATGACCTCCTGTGCGCCGAGATTGGCGGACACGAAGGCGAGGCCCGCGATCCAGGCGGGAATCGAGCGGCCGGAGAGGAAGAAGTCGAGCGTGGTCTTCATGCGGCGCTTGAGGGCGACGCCCACGCCGATGACGAAGGCGAAATAGAGCAGCATGATGCCCCAGTCGACCGGACCCAGTTTCATCCGCGTGTCTCCCCCAGCCAGCCTTCCTGCCGGCAATGGGCGAAGTGTAGCTTCGGACGGGAGAAAAGGGGCGCAGACGTCGGTGAGGGGCGCGGTCAGGCAGACAGGCCGCAGCCGGCCGGCGTAACATCGGCGGCATGTCCGTCGCACGCAAGCGTTCCGGCAACACGAATAAATCCGCGGCAAAGGCCGGCGCGAAACCCGCGACGCGCAAACGCCGCCCTTCCCTGGCGCCGGCCCGCGCAGCAAGGGGCCTTGCGGCGGGTGAAGTGGTGCTTGGCATCGACGATGCCGCCATCGCCGATCTCGTCGCGCAGGTGCGCGCGGCGGGCGGGGCGCCCATCGGCGCCTACCGCGAGCCGCTGTCGGGGCATCCGCTGCTGCTGGCCTCGCTCCCCTTCGCGGCCATCCAGCCCACGCCCTTCCAGCGCGACCTCTCGCCCACTCACGCGAAGCGGCTCTCAGCGGCCATCGAGGCCACCGATGCCTTCCTCGACCCGCTGATCGTGGTGCGCGGCGAGGATGGACGGCTGTGGACACCGAACGGCCGGCACCGGCTCGCGGCGGCGAAGGTGCTCGGGCTCAAGCAGATCACCGCGCTGGTCTCGCCAGACGAGTCGCTGTCCTACCGGATACTCGCGCTCAACACCGAGAAGGCGCACAACCTCAAGGACAAGAGCCTGGAGGTGATCCGCATGGCGAGGAGCCTCGCGAAACGTCATCCCGGACATGCCGAGAAGCAGTATGCCGCGCAGTTCGAGTCGGCCGAGTTGCTCACGCTGGGCCTCATCTACGAGGACAATCCGCGCTTCGGCGGGGGCGCCTACGGATCCTTCCTCAAGAAGGTGGACCGCTTCGCCGATCGGACGCTGCCGGCCAGCCTGCGCGAGCGCACCGCGTGGGCCGCGCGGCTGGCGGAGATCGAGAGCCAGGTGAAGGACATCGTCGCGGCGCTGCAGGCGCGCGGCATGAAGTCCCCGTACCTTCGCAGCTACGTGGTCGCGCGCATCAACCCGGTGCGGTTCCACAAGATGAAGGCCGGGGACCCGAAGCCGGTCATGCCCATGGCGCAGGCGCTGTTGAGGATGGCAGCCGCCGCGCGCAAGTTCGACCTTGCCAAGGTGTCGATGAGCGACCTGGCCTGGGTGGCGGCGGGAGCGGAAGCGGCGGAGTAGCGACCGGCTTGGCCGCGGCCCAAGCTTGGTAGTGCCCATCGCCGTCGAACTCGGCCTTCTCCATCATGTCGAGGAACGCTGGGCTCAAGGGGATCTCGTGCGGGACCGCGGCGGCCAGCGGATTGTCCGCCGCGGGGGGCAGTTCCATCGTTCTCGCTGCGCGCACCGCGCGCCAGGCCTTGGTAGAGCAGTTCGCCCGCCGACTCGACCAGCGCCAGCACCTTGAGTTCGTCCAATCCCAGGCGCTTCTTGGTCTTGAGCAGATCGAAGGCGGCAACGAGGTCAATGAGATATCCGGAAGGCAGGGGACCGTGGCGGGTGTTCACGCGAACCAGTGGGAAGCCAGATTGGCAATGGTGCCGGCTCGCGGGTATCGACCTAATCGGAGGCCTTGGCTGTCCACTGATCACTCAGTTGCCGATGGCGCCGTCGCCGATGGAACCCTTGACCGGCTCGTTCACAACAGCTACCGGATGCAACCAACATCCGCCCCGACGCAAGTCCATCGTAACGATGGTCGTTTCTCTGGAGGCGATCGGCGGCTAAAGGGGCGATGACGAAGGCACGTTCGCCGGAGGTCTGCGGGAGCTCGGAGGCATCGTAACATCAGCCGCCGAAGCGGCAGCCAGCGCCATCTCTTCATGACTGGCCTCCAAATGAAAACCTGCCGAGGGGAATCGTGCTGACCCGTCCTTAACGTTATAGAACTCAACAATATGACTCCCAATATGGCGCTCTTGGGAGCCGGAAATGGCCATGAACCGAACTAAACAGATAATATAGGCATTGCCGATAACGCACGACAGGCCCACGCCATGCACACCCAGGTCAACCCCAGAACCGGCCTTACACTGCCGACCATCGCTTCACTGCTGGATGGGCTCATGACCAGGACCCCCAACTCCGAGACCCTGGGCGCACGCCTGCGCCGCGACAAGGGTTTGACCCAGAGCGAGCTTGCCGAGCGCCTCAAGGTCTCCCAACCCGTCGTCTCCGACTACGAGAACGATGTCATCCGCCTGGCCGCCGATGTTGTCGCCCAGATCGCCCAGCTCCTCGACGTCAGCACCGACGAGTTGCTCGGCATCAAGGCAGCCACGCGCCCCGAGGGCACCCATGGCCAGATCAAGAACCGTCGCCTCTATCGCCGCATGCAGCAGATCGAGCAGCTGCCACGGCGCGACCAGGAGGCGCTCCTGCGCACCATCGAGGCCTTCATCTCCAAGACCGCCTGATCCCTATGAACGCCAACACCCGCTCCCTGATCGACAAGCTCCAGCGCCTGCCGCCTGAGCGCCAGGCCGAGGTCGAGGATTTCGTGGATTTCCTGGAGAAGCGCGACGCGCAGACACGTTCCGAGGCCGCACGGCGGCTTGGCGAGGCGTTCCAGCGGCTCGACGCCCTCGATGAGCCCCCGATGAGCGCCGAGGAGATTCAGGCCGAGATCGACGCTGTGCGTGCCGAGCGCCGCGCCCGTGCGGATCGTCGCTGACACCAACACCGTCCTGTCGGGGCTTCTCTGGCAGGGATCAGGACCACCGCGCCAGATCATCAACCGGGCGCGCGCCGGGGCCATCACGCTGCACACCAGCCTCGTCCTGCTCGCCGAACTCGCCGAGGTCATCGCTCGCAGCAAGTTCACCCGGCGTATCCTGAACGCCAACCTCTCGGCCGCTGGCCTCGTCGCGGACTACCAGCGTCTGGCGGTCCTCGTCGATCCGCAGCCGCTCCCAGCACCTGTCAGCCGCGATCCCGACGATGACCAGGTGCTCGCCTGTGCGCTCGCCGCCGGCGCCTACCTCATCGTCTCCGGCGACCGCGATCTGCTCGATCTCGGCACCTTCCGCGACATCCGCATCCTCGCCGCGCGTGAGGCACTCGATCTCATCAGCACCGCCGCGCGCTGAACTGCCGCCGGTACCGCCGTGGGCCACAATGGGTCACAAAAGCCGCTTCAACCATATCCTGCATGTCGTCGATTCTGGCACCACGATCAGCAGCGCGGCGGCAGCCGCCGCTCCGCGCCGCGTGCCCACGCGGCGCTCCGGAGGGCCCGGGCATAGTGTCAGTTATGCGGCGGAGGCGGACAGCGCTCGGGCCGTTCCTGCGGCCCGACGCTGCGCATAACGCGACATTATGCCTGGGACCGATATTCAGCCTTCTGGCGCGCGGCGCACATCGAGAAGTGGCTGCTATTGTCGGCGTGTCCGGCAAAAAAGCTACAACCCCGCGTAGCGAACGAACCCTTTGGTCCACACAATGTTTTTCGCCCCGTCGACCTTCCAGAACACATTTGCCGTCATTGCCGCTGAGAACACATTACCGCCATGCTGAACAAAGGCGGCCCCATGAATGGAACTGTCGCCAGGGCACGGTGGCAATTCAGTGAACCCCCAATTGTTTAGCCTTTCTCGAAGAAGTAATTCGGCTGTGCCGGGTGGGAACGATTGATTCAAGTGCTGGTTTAGCTCAGGTGAAATGGCAAGAGGCATACCTTGCCTGAGCCGCGCATCTTCCACTGTCTCGGCAGGACAGGCACCCCACCATCCGCCACCAGCGGAGACATTCCTCAACAACGGCGGAAGTGGAGGCGTCGGGCTCCAACATCCAGCAGTGATCGTTGTCAAACCGACAATCAGCCACACTTCCAATTGCCGTTCCATCTAAGGCACCTGAAAGTCATCGGAGGTCATCACTTCGACAACGACAAGAAGTCAAAGGGATCGAAGTGATTGAGGTCTTGAGAATACGCCGGCGTCCAGTACGGCCACGCGGAATCCGGCACATTGATTCCGGCATCTCTGAGCATCGTCCCTGCAAAGGAATTGCTGTTTTGGCCAAGCGGATCGTAAGGTATATCGTGCGCGTTAGTACGATTTATCGTTCCATTGAAACTGTCATTGTAGCAGGCGCAGGGCTTTCCATCGTCGACAATGACCTTGACGAGGGGCTCAAACGCGGGATTTTTTCCGGCGGCGGCACGCAGATAACCATAAGAGCTCGGTCCTTCCGGCTTTCGCGATGGGCCCCCAGCGAACCACATACTTCCGCTCGAATCGGTCGTTGTGACCGTAATGTGGTACCCAGGTATCCACGAGATTGGACGAGAAAATTGCAAAGCGATTTTGCAGAGCCCCATCGGATCAATGAAACTGACCGGATTGGAGCCGACATATTGATACGTCGAATAACTTCGGCCTCGCAACCCGATTGGATTTGACTCCACGTATCGACCTGTGAAGCTCTCATAGTCCCTGAAGTAGTTCTGGTCATCAATGATCGAGTTCAACGGCCTGCACCCTGCCATCTCTAACACGAAATTCTAGGTCTCCGACATTTAGATTGTCCCCATCTCGCTTTACTGCGACACCTAGTCTTAACAAAGCCTGACGGAGTGTTGCTAATTCCGTAACTGTGCGTCCCTGCCAATCCAGTTTCAGTATCTGAACCTGAGACTGTACCTGCTCAGTCAGATTCTTCGTCTGTGCTCTCGCATAATCCAAGCTGACTACTGTATCAAAAAGCTTATAAGCCAAAAACGCGTTTGCCAGTACCGAAGCAAGAAGTGCCGCCCACAAGTAGCGTCTCATCACTTGGCCCTGCCTGCTTCAATCGCTTTGCGCGCGAACGTCTTGCAGTGATTCGGCCGCAGTGGATTCCAGCTGTACGGAGGTCTATTCGGATCCTTGCGAAATTTTTCTGCGAAATTAACAATCTTATTGAAGTCGGCATCGCTTCTGCACTCCGATTCCGCAGGTTTACCCTTACCTTGATGCTTGGAAAGGTAATCCAGCAGCTTCTTCATGGAAGCCGGCGTTGGTTTGCCGTCAGGTCCAATTACCAAGTCGGGGACATAGCGCCGCTCAACTTCGCCGTTGTCGGTTTCATAACGACCGTATTCATAGTAACGCGTGGCACCTGTTGCTGGATCGTACGCAACAACGCCGGCGTGCCCGAGCGGCAAGGAGATTTTTGTATTAGGAATGACTATCGGATAATCGCTAAATTCGACGTAGCACCCGTCCAGGCCCGACGGATCACTATCATCTAGCGGGTTGTCTTCGACGTATGTGTAGGTATTGACTCCGCCGTTCAACCCTATCGGATCTGACTGAACATACATCCGCCCAGACGCGATTCCATCGTAACGATGGGCGTTTTTCTGGAGGCGATCGGCGGCCAAAGGGGCGATGAGGAAGGCACGTACTCCCGAGGTCTGGGGAAGGCTCGGAGGCATTGTCGCCCCGCCCAGGAGGCGACCGCAAGGCGAGGGATTATTGTTCGGCCAGGGCGGCCGGGAGGCTCGGGATGTCGATCTCCAGCACGTCAAGGACAGCATTGCCGTTGCGGGCGAGGTGCGCCCGACGGGCTTTCTTGCGAAATTCTTCAAACTCGAACATCTACACCCCTGTTTCGACCTCAGCGGTCGACAAAGCCCAATGTCTGAGGCGTGCCTGAATGTCGGAGAGGTTTGCCCCATTCTCCAGCACGTCGGTGACAGAACAGATTGTCCCCTTTGTTACAGGATTTGACAGTACAACAATCTCGTCGCGCCAATAGCGACGAATGGAGAATCAATGGCGGAAGACCTTTGCTAGCTTAACGAAACCGCGCAATACGCAACCGACAACAACTCCGCCCAGGGCATACAAGACCGCGTTCACGATGGTCGCAATAGCGGCCATTTCATAAAAAAAGCTATCGATAATTCCACTGGCGGCTCCAATCATATAGCTAGAAGGAAACACGTAAACTACCCACGGCCGCCAAAATCCTCCACTGACCAGGCGGTCGGCGGCAACAATCGCAACGGCAACTAGGAGGCCGAGGGTCGCGAACGACGTTACGAGTAAACGGAATCCCACTACCATGACCCGCTGTATCCGGGCGAATAAGCTCTTCGAATAGCGCCATAAAAATTCGCCGGCACCGATTGAGAAACTGCATCTCTTAGACTGAGCGCTGAGTATCGGGCATCCGATGGCAACGGAACTCCCGCAAATCCCAGAGTGTTTCGCACGAATGCTGTGCACTGATTGCTGCACAAATTATATTTTTCAGTACGATTGTTTCTTTCCCGGTCAATGAAATACTGCGCGAGTGCATCTTGTATAGGGGACGTGGGGATTACGGTGCATTGTGACGATCCGGGAGCATGTCTTGGCTGATCGGGCTGGATTATGCCTTGTGCGTCATGGCAGAACGCCAATCCTGCCGATCTCTTCACAGGGTAGAGCCCCTGAGTGTCGGCGGAATTGACGCCGACACCAACGTGACCTGGAACACCGGGGAAGAAACACACCGTAATGTCAAGGCCCGAGGGATCGACCAGAGAAATCGGATTCCCTCCAACGTATGCATAGGTATTGATGCCGCCTTTCAACCCTATTGGATCTGATTGAACGTATCTCCCAATAGCAGGATCATAGTCTCTGAAGTAGTTCTGATTGTTGCCAGTCTCGCTCATCAGGAACTGGCCCGGGAATCTTAGATTGTAGGTGAAGGCGCCCAAGGCGTCGGGGTTCTCGTTCGGCGCTCCAGTGCCAAATGGACTGGACATGCCCCATTGCCAGCGTCGCTTGTTATCAATGACGGCGGATCCGATGATTCGAAGCATGTGCGTCGCTGCAGCGGCGGTTGTCGTGGATTGATTGCAGCGGTGGACGCGGAAGAGTCCCTTCATAACCATCACTCCTTGTTCAAGACTTCCCTATCACGTGTTGCGGTCCGGGAAGCGCGCGAGTGACCTTACGCCGTTGAGGGTTGCCGTCAACTGTCTCCAATCGACGAATGCATCACGATCCAGTTGAACGAAGTCGCACAGTGCGCTGGTGTGTCAGAAGAAAATCATTGGCGAGCGCGAGGTAGAAAAATATTTTTCGAAAATCGTGAGGGGATTTCTGAAATCTGACGCTATAGCCTGAATGGCTACTCGTAGACGACCGATATCACGATCGGCTCTCGAGACCAGTGCTCCGCCCTGACTGACGTCGAGCAGCACGGCGCAGCTGGGGTAGTATCTCGCGCCGGAAGGTGTAGGCTCGCAGGTCTCGACTCTCGTTGTCTGATTCGGATCCGCCAACCATGAAGAAATTCCAAACCCGCGTTGCTGCCTTGCGAACCGGCCTGTTCCTGCCGGTCGCGCTGCTCCTGGCCGCCGGTGCGGCCTGCGCAGCTTCGCCCGGAACCGGCAGTCCCGCCAGCGCTTTGCGGCTGCCGGCTCCCGTGGCGCGGGCAATGTCGGGTATCGATGCCGAGCGCATCCGCGCTCATGTGAGTTTCCTGTCGGACGACCTGCTCGAGGGCCGCGGCCCCGGTGTGCGCGGCGGTGATATCGCCGCCCACTACATCGCTGCGCAGTTCGAGCAACTCGGCCTGCAACCGGCCGGCGACCACGGCAGCTATTTCCAGCAGGTGGCCTTCAAGGGCGTGCAGACCCTGCCGCAGTCCACCGCCAGCATCGAAGGCTTGCCCGCCGGCACGCTGCCGTTGAAGCTCGCCGAGGACTTCGTCACCAGCAACCAGACCCAGACCGCGGATGTGCAGGTCGATGCGCCCATCGTGTTCATGGGCTACGGCATCGAGGCGCCTGAATTCAAATGGAACGATTACCAGGGCGTGGACGTGAAGGGCAAGGTGGTGCTGGTCATCGTCAACGAGCCGCCGTCGAAGGATCCGGGCTTCTTCAATGGCATCGCGCTGACCTACTACGGGCGGTGGGTCTACAAGTACGAGGAAGCCGCGCGCAAGGGAGCCGTCGGCGCGCTCATCATCCACCGCACGGACCTCGCCAGCTACGGCTGGGACGTGGTGCGCAATTCCTGGAGCAACGAGCAGGTGTACCTGCGCGATGACCAGGATCCGAAGCTCAAGACCGCCAACTGGATCCAGCTCGACGTCGCGCGCAAGCTGTTCGCCGGCTCTGGCCTCGACCTCGACCAGATGATCACCGCCGCCGGGCAGCGCGGTTTTCGTCCGCGCGAGCTGCCGTTGCGGTTCAAGGCGCACACGCTGAGCACGGTGCGCCCCTTCGAGTCACCCAATGTGCTGGCCATGCTGCCGGGCGCCGCGCCGGGCCGGCCGACGCAGGCCGTGGTGTACAGCGCGCATTACGATCACCTCGGCATCGACCCGTCCATCAAGGGCGATCAGATTTTCAACGGCGCGGTGGACAACGCCACGGGCTGTGGCGTGCTGCTCGAGCTCGCGCACGCCTTTGCGACGCTGGACGTGAAGCCCCCGCACCCGGTGCTGTTCGCGGCGGTGACGGCGGAGGAAAAGGGACTGCTCGGCTCCAACTACTTCGGCAAGCACCTGCCGCTGCCGCCAGGTGACATCACGCTCGGCCTGAACTACGACGGCCTGCTGCCCGAGGGCGTTCCCGCCTCGGTGAACGTCGATGGCGCGGAGCGCACCTCGTTCTTCCCGACGGTGCAGAAGACGGCGCAGGCCTTCGGTCTCGAGATCCTGCCCGACGCAGAGCCGGGTGCGGGACACTATTACCGTTCCGATCACTTCAGCCTGGCGCGCACCGGCGTGCCGGCCTTCTCGATCAACGAGGCGTCGAAGTATGTCGGCCATCCGCTGGAGTGGGGCAAGGCCCTGCACGAGCGCTACACCGAGCAGCACTACCACCGCCCGAGCGACAACTACTCGCCGCAGATGGACTTCACCGCCACTGCCCTGCTCGCGCGCCTGGGTCTGGCGCTGGGCTGGGAGGCGCTGTCGGCGCCGAAGAGCGTCTCGTGGCGGGCGGGGGATGAATTCGAGGCCGCAAGGTTGCGCAGCCGGGGTGCACGCTAGGCATCGAATCCATCACTGCGCCTGCCTGCTGCTGATCGCAGCGCTGGGCGGCTGTGCCTCAGTGGCGCCCCGGCCCGCCGTGTCCTCGCTGGGATGCATGCGATCCATGCGCGCCGAGCTGCCGCGCGGCCTGCGGGACAAGCAGGCGCATTGCCTGGCGGCGGGACTCATCGCCCGGCATTGCAGCGTGACCGAGGCGTACCTCGCCGGCGCCGGCAAGGAGATCGCGGACCTGTTCGGTCACGGGGATGCGCAGTGGTCGGACTGGAAGGCGGATCGCGCGGGCATCGCCTGTGCGCGACGCGCGCAGGACGATGGCGCACTGGGTCGCTGCTGCGAGCCGCCCCTCATCGCGAAGTAGGCGCCAGTTCGTGCGCACCGGCGCGCCAGCGGTCTGGGGAACTCGAGGCGGTGGATGTGGCACAGGTCTTTGGTGAATTGGGCAAACCCATTTGAAAGTTCGCTTTCTTCTGGATATTTTCAGCGCGACATCGGAAAAGTCTTTTGAAACAGTCCGCGCTTGACGAGTTCGGCGCGTCGTTCAACCCGACGCTCGGCATTCATCTGCAGCAACGCGACCGTGGCTCTACCTACGGGAGTGAGCCCCACCATGCGAAAACCTCGAAGCGCGAAATGCGAGTGCCAGCTGGCCCACCGAGGATTGAAGAGCTGGACGATTTCCTGGCTTTCAGGATCGATGCTCGAGAGGTTGGGGCCCTTATAGAAGTTGCAGCGGTGGCAGGACCAAGCGAAATTTTCAGCTTCGCTTTTGCCGCCGTGCTGACGCGCAATGATGTGCTCCAGATGAAAGGCTTCAAGGGGCGGAAGCCAGTCGGGCAGGCAGCAATATTCGCAAAGACCACCGGCGCGAGTGCGGACAGAATCCCGCAGCTCCTCGCTGCTCATTGAGCAACGGCTAGACCGGTATGCCGTTCGGCTTTAAGGCGCAAGGTGGCGATGATGTCGCCCAACTCGATAAAGCGCTCATATTCACGAGCTTCTTCTTGCGACAGCTGGCCTTCATTGGCCTTTTGCGCGAGGTGATTCAGGCGAGTCTGTTCGGTGGCATTGAGCTTCAGCTCACCTAAAGCGCGCACGCTATCGCCATTCAAGCAGCGGGCGGCCGATTCCAGCAGGCTGTCGTCTAACCCCAAGTTCGTGTTCGCATCTTCGGACATGGCTAAGTATGCCCCTAAATTCACGGCCTTTTCCACTGGGCGGGTTTCACGCTTCATGTATTATAACTCATTGATTATATTATACTAAATCGAACTCTCGGCGATACCGCAATACCCTTCGTTTATAACAGCGTGATTCGATAGCCCCTAATCAAATTCTTTTGCCGGCGCACTGGGTCGCTGCTGCGAGCCGCCCCTCATCGCGAAGTAGGCGCCAACTCGTGCGCACCAGCGCGTTCCAGCATCTGCACGATGCGATCGCGCTGCAGCCGGTGCGCCAGCGCCAGCGGTGTGTGGCCCAGCCGATCGACGGCATCCGGGTCGGCGCCCTGTTGCAGCAGCTCGGCCACCAGGGTTTCGCGTCCCAGTTCGATCGCCAGCAGGAGCGGCGTGCGTCCCTGTGCATCGCGTGCATCGGAAGGCGAACCGGTCGCGAGCGCCTGTCGTAGCTGGTTGAGATCGTTGCCGCGCACGGCTGCGAACAGCAGCGCAGCATCTGCCGCCGCAGGCTCATATTCACTCGACTGCGCCTGCACGGAGCCGGAGGCCTGCGCATCGGCGCGGCCTGCGCCGCGCTCGATGCGCTTGTCGGCGGCTGTGGTTGCCACGTCCGCGGCGACCGGCGCTGCCGCGTTCGGGGTGGTCTGCGCTGTCACGCTCGCATTGGCCTGCGCTGGAGCAGTGTAGGCCTGAACGGATTCGCTCTGATTCGTCCTGGCGGCGTCGTGTTCCACGACGGCGGGGGCCACAGCTTCAGTTGGCCGTTCCTGTCGCAGGGCCACGCCCGGTGCCGCTGGCGCTGCCCTGGGTGCTGGCGCGGCCGCGAGTTCCGGAACAGGGGCGCGCTGCGCATCAGGCGCCAGGGAGGACGTGGAAGACGGGGCGGGCAGAAACCGTGGCAGCACCAAGATGCCGGCGAGCGCCGCAGCGCTCGCCGTCCCGATCAATGGATACAGCCAGCGAAAGCGGCGTGCGCGGCGCGCGGCGAGGCTGGCGGTCGCCATGCCGGCCACATCGTTGAGCGGCGCCTGCGCGGCCGCCGCGTGGCGCGCCGCGGCCGCACGGCCTTCGGCGAGGATGGCCGCGCGCACGCTCTGGCTGGGCGCAGCGGGCTGCGCATCGCTCGCCTCGCGGTAGCGTCGCAGCAGGTCCTCGTCGGGTTCGCCGCCGGTCATGCGTACTCCCACAACAATGTCTTGAGCTTGGCGCGCGCATAGCGCAGCCGGCTCTTCACGGTCTCGAAGTTCGCGCCGGTTGCCTGGGCGATCTCCTCGAGGCTCAACTCGCCCTCCGTCTGCATCAGGAAGGCATCGCGCTGATCGGCGGGCAGCCGGGCCACGGCGTCGATCAGCGCCTCGGCCTGCTCTTCGCGGCTGGCGCGCCGCTCGGGCTCCTCCCGGCCATCGGCCGGGAGCCGTTCGCGCAGCGCTTCTGCCTCATCGTCCGCCTGGTCCAGGCTCTGCTGCGGCCGCTGCTTGCGCAGCACGTCGATCATCCGGTTGTGCGCCAGCGTGAACAGCCAGGTCGTGAATTTCGCGCTCGGCTGGTAACGGGGTGCGCTGCGCGCCACGGCGAACCAGACATCCTGCATCACATCGTCGGCGCCGGCCTGGTTCCTGAGCTGCCGGAACAGGTAGCGGAACAGGCGCGACTCGTGCCGCTGGTAAAGCGCTTCGAACGCGGCCGCATCGCCGCGTCCGAAGCGCAACATCAAATCCTCGTCGGACTCTGCCTTGAGATCCATCGGCTCCTATTATCAACCACCTCCGGGTGGATCCGGAACATACGAGCGAAACGGCGTATCCGGGAAGGGGTCGGGCGAGGGCGCGGGCCGCCAGCGGCGCGGGATGATGCCCATGGCAACGAGGTTGTCGTAGCTGTCGTAGCGGATGCGGATGATCTCCGCGGGTGTCTCGCTCAGCTTGTCGAAGCGGGTGCTGTCGACGTGCGAGTATTCCCGGGCGCCATGGCCCGTGCCCAGGCTGGGCGCGCGGGCGGCATGCTCCGCGCCGGCCACCGCCTTGTCCTGCCGGGCGGTATTGCCCGACTGCGAGGGGGCGGGCGCCGCCGCCGGCGCCGCCTCGCGCGAAGCTTCCGCCCTCGCATCATCTGGGGTGTACCGGCGCTGCGGCTCCATGATCGGCGGCGGCAGCGGCCGTTCGCGAAACACCGCAAGGCCAATGACGCCGATGTTGCCCGGCCGCCCGGTGCGCGCCGCATAGGAATCGGGCGATGCGGTGAACTCGAAGGCCGCGACCTCATCATCGCTCTTGCGCCAGCCCGCCACCTCGCAGGATTCGCCCGGCGCGAACACGTAGCCGCTCTGGTTCCAGCCGCCGTTCTGGCCGGTGATCACGTTGATGCCATCCACCGCCATCACCGCCATCAGCCGCTCATCGCGCGGGTTGGTGATGCGGATGGCGTAGCGCGCGCCGGGCCGTCCGGCCACCCAGTACTCGCCATGATGACGGTAGGGCGTGAGGATGGCGCCGCTGTCGCGGTCCACGATCTGCACGCGGGCCAGATGGCCCACCCCCTGCGCCTGGCAGGCGCTGACCAGCAGCAGGGCTGCGATTCCGAAGCGTTTCATGTCGACTCCTGGTGATGAACCCGAAGGAGTGAATCGCGGCGGGCGGCGCAACAGGGTTACGCCAGGGGGAATGGTCCGGGCCGGCAGGGCGCGGGAACGCCGCTGCGGCTCGTGACATCCATCACGTACCTACCAACATCCAAGGGGACCGCACCATGAAACTGTCTTATGTCGCATACCTCGCCATCGCTGTGGCCGGGGTCGCCAGCGCCGCTGCGTCCAAGGGCGGCCCCAGCGATCCGCAGATCGCCGCCATCGTGGTCACGGCGAACCAGGTGGACATCGACGCCGGCAAGCTGGCCGTGTCGACCTCGCACAGCACACCGGTGCGCGATTTCGCGCAACTCATGATCACCGACCACAGCGGCGTCAACCAGGCGGCAACCCAGCTCGTGCAGAAATTGCACGTCACGCCCGAGCCCAATGACACGAGCAAGAGCCTGCAGAAGGGCGGCGATGACAATCTCGCGGCGCTGCGCGCGCTGCAGGGCGCCGACTTCGACAGGGCCTACGTGGACCACGAGGTGTCCTATCACCAGGCCGTGCTCGATGCCGTGGACCAGGTGCTCATCCCGAATGCGCACAATGCCGAGCTCAAGGCGCTGCTGGTGAAGGTGCGGCCGGCGTTCGTCGCGCACCTGGAGCATGCGAAGAAGCTGCGCGGAACCCTGGGTTCCGCAGGCGGCTGAAGTGCGCGCGGTGGCTGCAACGCTGCTGATGACGCTGGCCGCCACCGCGGCGGCCGGCGCCAGTCCCCGGCTGCACGTCATCGTCGTGGAGAACATGCGCTTCAACCCGCAACAGATCACCGTCAACCGCGGTGATCGCATCCGGTGGGTGAACCGCGACCTGTTTCCACACACCGCCACCGCGAGCAACGGGGCGTTCGATTCGCATGAGATCGCAGTGCAAGGGACCTGGACCTATGTCGCCGCGCGCGCCGGCGAGTACGATTACCTCTGCGTGCTCCACCCGACCATGAAGGGCCGTATCCATGTCCGCTGAAGACTCATTGGGGAAAGGCCGATGATGCCGCAGGATGCCCTGCTCGCCGGCGGACGGGCGGCCGATGATGCCGGGCTCGTGCGGCGCATCGCCGGCGGTGATCGCGCCGCCTTCGAATCCCTCATGCGCCGCTTCAATGGCCGGCTGTTCCGGCTGGCGCGCGCCACGCTGGGCGTGGATGCCGAGGCCGAGGAAGCGCTGCAGGAGGCCTATGTACGTGCCTGGCTCGGCATGGGAGGATTCCGGGGCGAAGCCTCCCTGTCCACCTGGCTGTCACGCCTCGTGCTCAACGAATGCCTGGCGCGGCGGCGGCGCGTTCGCCGCCGCGACAACATCGTGCCGATGATCAGCGAGCAGGAGGCGGGACCCCAGATGGATGGCGTGGCCGACGACTCACCCGAGCCCGATCGCGAGGTCGAGCGCCAGCAGATGCGCGAGCTGCTCGAACGCAAGGTGAGCGAGCTGCCGGAGTCCTTCCGCGTCGTGTTCGTGCTGCGCTCGGTGGAGGATCTCGACGTCGGCGAGGTGGCGAGCGTGCTCGGGCTGCCCGAGGAGACGGTGCGCAGCCGGCATTTCCGTGCGCGTAGCCTGCTGCGCGAGTCACTGGCCCGCGACGTCGACCTCGCCGAGCGCGAGCTGTTCCGCTTCGACGGCGCGCGCTGCGATCGCATCGTGCGCGAGGTGCTGGAGCGGCTGGTCTTGATGGTGGGGTGAGTCCTCAACCCCACAATCCGGAAATCGGCACCGCCAGGAGTCTTTCCCCAAAGGGTACGACGGTATCGTGGTCATACAGCGCGATACCCAGCGCGAATCGCTTTCCGCACACCTCGGCGAGCTTGCGCAGGCCCGAGAGAGGCGCCGAGACCGGTGTAGTTCACCAACTGCGCCGAATGCTGCGCCAGCAGCCGCAGGAGTCGCGGCAGGTGGCGCATATGATGCACCTTCGCGCGCACCGACCCCACCCGCGCTACACTTCGACGCTTTCCCAGGAGTGTGTCATGCCCCAGATCATTCCCGACAAGTTCCGTGATCTGTTCGAGAAGCCCGCCTTCGCTCATCTGGCCACGGTGATGCCGGACGGGCGGCCCCAGGTCACCCCCGTCTGGGTGTCCTACGATGGCCGCTACATCCACGTGAACACGGCCATCGGCCGGCAGAAGGATCGCAACATGGTCCGTGACGGGCGCGTTGCCCTGTCCATCCTCGACCCGGCCAATTCCTACCGCTACCTGGAAGTGCGCGGCCGCGTGGCTGAGCGAACCGAGAACGGCGCGGATGCCAGCATCGATGCGCTGTCGCAGCGATACCTGGGCAAGCCCTATCCGTTCCGCCAGCCGGGCGAGAAGCGCGTGTTGTTCAAGATCGAGCCGGAGCACGTGTCCGCGATGGGGTGATCACGCGGCGCGGCATGCGCGCCGCTTCCGCCGGCGCTACGCTGGGCGCATGCGCGTTCCCATCAAAGGCCGCGGCACCAGCCAGAACACCGAGGGTCGATTCGAAAGCCGCCGGGTCGAGGCGGTGGATGATGGCTGGTGGCGCGAGGTCGAGGAGTCGCCGGTGCCCACGACGGTGCGCGCGGAGGTCGCGCGCAGCATCATCTCGCGCAACGATTCCCCCGACATCCCCTTCGAGCAGTCGATCAATCCGTATCGCGGCTGCGAGCATGGTTGCATCTACTGCTTCGCCCGGCCTTCGCATGCGTACCTGAACCTTTCGCCGGGGCTGGATTTCGAGACGAAGCTTTTCTACAAGTCCAATGCCGTCGAGCTCCTGGAGATGGAGCTGTCGGCGCCCTCCTACGTGCCCAGGCTGATCCAGCTCGGCGCCAACACCGACCCCTACCAGCCCATCGAGCGCGAGCTGCGGATCACGCGGGGCCTGATCCAGGTGCTGCAGCGATTCAACCATGCGTTCACGCTGGTGACCAAGAGCCATACCGTGCTGCGGGACCTCGACCTGCTGGCCGATATGTCAAGGCGGGGGCTCTGTCAGGTGTTCATCAGCCTCACCACCCTGGATGAGGAGCTGAAGCGGAGCCTCGAGCCGCGGGCGCCAAGTCCTGCCGCCCGGCTCAAGGCGATCCGCTCCCTGCACGAGGCGGGCGTCGCCGTGGGCGTGCTGGCGGCACCGATGATTCCGGCCGTCAATGATCACGAACTCGAGCAGATCATCGCGGCCGCGGTGGCCGCCGGCGCGGGCAGCGCCGGCTATGTCCTGTTGCGTTTGCCCAATGAACTCAAGGACTTGTTCGAGGATTGGCTGCGGACCCACCTGCCGCTGCGGGCCGATCACGTGCTTTCGCGCATCCGGGCCATGCGGGGCGGGCGGCTCAACGACACCCGGTTCGGATCGCGCTTCAAGGGCCAGGGAGTGGAGGCCCGGCTATTGGCCAGGCGCTTCGAGGTCCTGGCCCGGCGCTTGAAGATTTCTGGCTTCCCGCGCCCGACCCTGTCCTGCGACCAGTTCAAGGTGCCGGCCCGGAGCGGAGATCAGTTCGGCTTCGGCTGGTAAGGTCGGCGGGAACTTGGGGCCTTGCCGTATACTCGAAAACCCCACAGATTCGGGATGTGCCCCATGCCCAGCAGGCGTCCGGCAACGCTCATCATCTGCGCCCTTGGCTGCGTGGCGCTGGTGGGCTGCATGCGCGCGCGCACCGATGAGGTCCGTGAGATGGCGACGGTGGTGGGCGCCGATGAGGGCATCGTGGTCCTGGCCAAGCCCCAGACCGATGGTGCCGGCACGGAAGCCAAGTTCCTGGACTGCGTCGGCGACCGGCTCAAGTCAGGCACGAACGGTTTCAAGGTGCACGACAATGAGGCATTCGTGAACGCGATGTTCCCATGGTTCGAGCCGAGCACGGCGCCGGTGCGGGCCGAAGCCGTTTCCGACCTGCTCTTGCACGAGGAGGTGGCGCACCGGCTCGAGCAGACCGGCGTGCGGTACGTGGTATGGGTGAATGGTGTGACACGCAAGACGGACAGCGGTGGAAGCCTCGCCTGCGGCGCAGCGCCCGGCGCGGCCGGCTGCATCGGCTTCGGCTGGTGGGAGAAGGAGTCGGATTACCAGGCCACCGTCTGGGACCTCAGGCAGTCGCGTTCCGCTGGCACCGTCAGTGCGGATGTCACCGGCACCTCGGCGCTCGTGGGCGCCGTCGTGCCGCTGCCCTTCATCGCCCGCGTGCAGGGCACGGCGTGCAATCGCCTCTCGGACCAGCTCAAGACCTTCCTGCGCGGTGAACCGGCGGCCAAGCCGGTGGCACCCACCATTGCCCGACACTGACATGTCGACGTCCATGATCTACCCGACCCTGAAGCTGCGCCGGACATCCCCCCTGGTCACGGTGCTCATGCTCGGCTGCGCCATGGCGGGCTGTGCGAGCGTCGGCGGAGGCGCGGGCGCCGGAGCCGGCGCCGGAACCACCGGCGGAGCGGGAGCAGGAGTAGGAGCCGGCGCGGGAGTCGGCGTCGGAACCGGTGCTTCGGCGGGCGCGTCGGCCGGGGTTGATGCAGGGGCCAGCGCAGGTGCCAGTGCCGGCGCCACGGCCGGTGCCAACGCGGGTGCCAGTGCGGGCGCAAGTGCGGGTGCCAGCGCAGGAGCCAGCGCAGGCGCGAGCGCCGGTGCCAGCACCGGTGCGACTGCCGGAGCGCAGTCCGGCGCGAACACGGGGGCCCGCAAGGGCGCCAATGCCGGCAGCGGTTCGGGCGCGGGCCCTTCCGTGCCGGCGCAGACGCCGGACGAACGTCGAGCCGCGGCTGACCGACAGCTCGATGCTTCGCTGGGTGAATTCGACTCGCAGGTTCGCAAGGAGCAGGCACGCATCGCCCGCGAGCGCGAGGATCGCCGCAGCGCACGCAATGGTGACGGTGGCGGCGAGGGCGAAGGACCCAACGGTGGCCCCGATGGCGATGGCCGCGGCGGCGCTTCGCAGGACCGCGGGGCGCGTGACCGCCGCGGCGATGGCGACATGCGTTCCGATCCCGAAGGACGCGAGGAGCGCGGGCAGGGACGCAACGGCGACCTGAAGTCCGACAAGAGCGGCGGCGCCGGCACGCAGGGTGGCGGCGGCAAGGGGCCGAGCAATATCCCACCCGGCGTCGGGAGCGGTGAGAACGATGACCTGGTGGCCAAACAGCTGCGCGAGGCGGCGGAGAAGGAGACCGATCCGGAACTGCGCGAGAAGCTGTGGAAGGAATACCAGGACTACAAGAACAGCGTCAAACGGTGAGGCATGCGTCCGGCGTGCATTGAGGTAGGAAGCAGCGTTCGGCTCCGTGCCGTGCAAGTCTTGCCGCGCATCGCGCTGTTGCTCGGCATGCTCGCCGTGGCCATGGTTCCCGCCGGCTGCATGGTGCAGGACACCAAGCCCCAGCCCAAGCTTCAGGCCACGGTCGCCAGCGCGGAGATTCCCGAGGCTCAGCTCCTCGATGTCGGCATCCGCGTGTTCGACACGGGCATCCCGAAGGAACTGGAGAACAACCCCACCGAGCTCGAGAAGAAGCGACTCTATCCGGACGTGCGCAGGACCGAGGCGCGCTTCCTCGCCAATGGCCTGCGCGACACGCTGGCGGGCTCGGGACAGTGGGGTGCCGTGCGCGTGGTGCCCGACAGCGTGCAGTTCGTCGACGTGCTGGTCGCCGGCAGCATCGTCGAATCCAACGGTGCGCGCCTGAAGCTCGATGTCAACGTGCACGACAGCACGGGACGCAAGTGGCTGTCCAAGCGTTATGAAGGCGATGCGGACATCTCCTCCTATCACGATGCCGCGGCCACCAAGGCGCGGGATCCCTTTGCGAACCTGTTCGTGCTCATCGCCAATGACATCCTGGCTGCGCGCGAGAAGCTCGGGCTGGCCGATCGCTCCGCCATCCGGGAGGTGACGGAGCTGAAGTTCGCGCAGGACCTGGCGCCGGACAAGTTCAGCGGCTACCTGCAGACGGACCGCAATGGCATCGCGCATCTGCAGCGCCTGCCGGCGAGCGATGATGCGATGCTGCTGCGCGTGCGCAAGATCCGCGAGCGCGACTCAGCGTTGATCGACACGGTGAGCGACCAGTACGCCAGCTTCTCCGAGCAGGTGACCGATTCATACAACGGCTGGCGCCGCGACAGCTACACCGAAGTGCTGGCCGAGGAGAAGCTCAAGAGCCAGGCGCGCACGCGCACCATCCTCGGCGCCGCCGCGGTGCTGGGCAGCATCTTCGCCCCGGGCGCCTGCGGCAGCAGCAATTACAGTTGCCGCCGCGCCGAGAGCATGGCGCGCACCGCGGCGGCCGTGGGCGGGGTGTATGCCGTGCTCTCGGGTCTCAAGAAGAATGCCGAGGCCAAGAACCACACGGCGACGCTCAAGGAACTCTCCGCCTCCCTCGATGCCGAGGTCAAGGGTCAGGTGGTGGAAGTCGAGGGCCGGACGCTGAAACTGACGGGCAGTGCCGAGCAGCAGTACGTCGAGTGGCGCAAGACCTTGCACGAGATCTACTCGGAGGAGGCTGGTGTGGCCGCTTCGCCCGCCGCCTCGCCCCCGCCCCTGCCCTCGGCACTCGACTCGGCGCCGGCCACCGCTCCGCCCGCCGCACCCGCCGTCTCGCCAGCCACCGCGCCAGCCGCTGCCCCGGCCCCCGCACCAACCGCCGCGCCAACCGCTGCGCCAACCGCCGCGCCAACCGCCGCGCCGGTTGAGCGCTCCGCGCCGACGCCGGCCTCCAGCACACCGGTGCCCCCGGCAGCGCCCGCCCAGGAACCGGCCTCGCCGCATCTCGCGCCAGCCTCCGCCGGCGTTTCACCATGATTGCGCTCGAACCCGGCCAGCAGTGGCTGTCTCAGTTCCGGCTGCTGAAGGAACTGGCGCCGCGCGCTGACAAGCGACCCAGCATCTGGCTCGCCGAGAAGCAGGGAGGCAATGCGAAGGTGGTGCTGAAATTCCTGCGCTCGGGGCCTCCCTCGGCGCACCTGGTGCGACGGCTGGCGGACTGGCGCGCCACGCGCCTGCCTTGCTTCATGCCGCTGCTGGGTGTGCACACCACCGCCGATCAGGTCGCGCTCGAACTGCCGTACGTGGCCGATGACAACGCGGCGCTGCGCGGTGCGCCTTACACGAAGTGGTCGGTGTGGCTCGAGCGGGTCGCGGAGACCCTGCAGGCGCTGCACGGAGAGAATTTCATCCACGGTGACCTGAAGCTCACCAACATCCGTCGCGATGCCGAGGGAAAGCCGCTGCTGTCGGATCCGTGGCTGCCGGGCGATGGCCGTTCACCGTATTCCGCCAGTCCCGAACGGCTGAACGGTGGGCCGATCTCCGTGGCGGATGACCTCTACGCGCTGGGCGCGTTGATGCACGAGCTGGCGACCGGATATCCGCCGCGGTACCCCGGAATCGAGCCGGACAAGGGGTCAAAGCCCCGCCCCGACATGCCGGCCGAGGCGCGCGATCTCATGCTCGCGCTGCTCAGCGCCGATCCGCGGAAGCGGCCGGCGCTGAAGGATGCGTTGGCCCGCATGGTGCCAATGAACGACACCCACCCGCAGGCGTCGGCCTCGCATCCGCCTGCACCTGTGCCCCCACCGGCTGCGCCCCCACCGGCTGCGGCCGCGCCGGCGCCCGCACCGACGCAGCGTCCGGTGCCTCTGCGCAGCGCCCCGGCCCCCGCTCCGCGAGACCCGCCGAGGAGCCGCCGCGCACGGTGGTGATGGGCACGCCCATCCCCTTGCGTGTCACGCCCCGGGCTGCACCGCCGCCACCGCCGCCATCGCTGCCATCGCCACCACCGCTGTCGACGCCGACGGCCGCGCCAGCGCCTGCGCCTACGGCGCAGCGGCCCTACGATCCCACCATCATCATCCACTCGCCGCCGCCGCTCGAGCTCGATCCGGCCGCCAACGTGCCATTCGAACCCGTGCCGCTGGTGGTCGAACCCCGGAGCTGGGTCCGGCCGGCGGGGACGGGCGTCAATTCGCCTTCGCCCTTCCAATCGCGCGCCAGCGTGTGGCGATGGCCGCTGCTGCTGCTGTTGCTGGGTGCGGCCATCGCCGCTTTCGTCTGGCTGCCCGACGAGGTGCGCCAGCAGGCGGTCGAGCAGGTGACCTCGATGGCGGCACGAACCGGCCTCCTGCCAGGGCCTCCGGCTCCGGTGGCGCCCGCACCGGCGGACCTCAGGAAGCTGGCCGAGCAGAAGCTCGCCGCGGAATCGGCGCGCGACGGCGTGACCGCGCTCGAGGCGAAGCTCCGGGCGGGTGGCGCGGCCGCCCGACAGATCCCGACCTTCCTCGCCGGCGGTGAATCGCTGAAGCAGGGACTGGCCGCGTTCGATCGCCGCGACTTCGACGGCGCGCGCACCGACTTCGAGACGGCGCTGGGCTCCTTCCAGGCGACGCAGCAGGCGCTGCCCGATCTGCATCACCGTGCCCTGGAGGATGGGGATGCCGCGCTGGCTCAGTGCCTGCCCGCGCAGGCGATCGCCGAATACCGCTATGCGCTCGCACTGATGCCGGAGGATCAGGCGGCTTCGGAGGGCATCCAGCGTGCGCAGGTGTGCGAGCAGGTGTTCGTCCACACCAGCGCGGGCGCGAAGGCCGAGCAGGCGGGCGATACGGCCACGGCGGTCAGCGAATACAAGGCTGCCCTGCAGATCGATCCGAAGTCTCCGGCGGCTCGTGAGGGTCTTGCGAAGCTCAATGGCCAAGCGGACCAGGCGCAGTTTGGCCGCCAGCTCGCCGCCGCGCTGGAGAGCCTGCGGACCCATCGTTACAGCGCCGCGGCCACGGCGCTCGCCGCCGCGGACCGACTGCGGCCCAACAACGAGGACGTGGCGCGCCTGAACCAGCAGCTCAGCGAAGTGCGCGCCACCGACCGGCTGCAGGCGCTGAAGGCCGAAGCCGGCGAGGATGAACGCAACGAGCGCTGGAGCGAGGCGCTGGATGCCTATCGCGCCATGCTCTCGGTGGATGGCACGCTGGTGCTGGCACTGGAGGGTGTGCAGCGCAGCCAGGATCGCGTGCAGCTCGATGCGGAACTGGCGGGCTACATCGACAACCCGGCCAGGCTGTCGGCGGAGGAGGTGCGCTCGGCGGCGGCGGCGGCCGTGTCGCGCGCGCGGTTGCTGCCGAATCGCGGTTCCCGCATCGAGACCCAGATTTCGCGCGTCGGCGTGCTGCTCGGGCAGTTCGATTCGCCGGTGCAGGTGGACCTGCGATCGGACGGCATTACCGAGGTGACCATCTACCGGGTCGGTGCGCTCGGCAAGTTCGCGCAGCGCGCGGTCAGCCTGAAGCCGGGACGATACACCTTCGTCGGCTCACGCCTGGGCTATCGCGACGTCCGCCGCGAGGTGGAGGTGGCGCCCGGCGAGAAGGGCGCCGCGGTCGAGATCCGCTGCGAGGAACAGATTTGAGCGCAGCATTGCGCGGGAAGCGCGGCCCGATCCCCACATGATGGATGCCATCCGGCTGCGCGAGCCTCTCGGAGACCGCACCCTCACCGCAGCCCAGTTGCCGGCGAGCCTCGGCGGACCGGGAGCCGCCATCGTCGTTCCGGGCGCCGCCGCCGGCGAAGTGCTGGCCACGCTGGGATTGCGCGAGGGACGCGCCTACCTCGAGCGACAGGGCGAGGCGTCGCCGCTGTGGTTGCTGCCGGGAACGAGGCTCGCGCTGGCGCAGGCGACGCTCCTTGCGCTGCCTGGCGAGGCGATCGAGCTCGAGCTGCAGCACGATGCGGACAATCGCACCGCGCCACCGGACATCCTGCCACCGCCCGCCGATGCGCAATCCGATCCGGCCGATGTGCCGCTGTCGCGCATCGCATTCCACCCGGCCGCGGCCGCGGCGGCGCCCTCGGCGGGCGCCGGGGCGCATCGCCGCTGGCTGCCGGCGGCGGGCCTCGCGTTGCTCGCGGCCGCGGCGGTCTGCGTGTTCGTGTTCGGCGCGCGCGCCATCGGCGTGCGCATCGAGCTCGATCCGGCCGACGCGCAGTTGTCGGTCGAGGGCGGGACCTTCCATCCGAGCATCGCGGGGCGTCACTGGCTGCTGCCGGGCCGCTACCAGTTGCGCGCGCAGCGGGCGGGCTTCGAGCCCCTGCGGCGCGAGCTTGCCATCGCGGACGGCTCGCCCACCGAACTGCGCCTGCAGATGGTGCGCACCCCGAGTCCGGTGAGGATCGACGCGCTGCCGGCGGCGGCGCAGGTGTTCTGGGACGAACGCGCCGCCCCCGGCAATCCCACTGTGCTGCCCGCCGGCCGCCACCGCCTGCGCATCCTGGCGCCACGCTATGCTCCCTACGAGGGGAGCGTGCAGGTCATGGGAGGCGGCGACGTCGAGGTGGTGAAGCCCGCGCTGGTTGCGCAATGGGCACGCGTGCGCGTGCTGAGCGAGCCGGCGGGCGCGCAGGTGCAGGTGGACGGTGCGGCGCGCGGCGTCACTCCGCTGGATCTCGAGCTCGATGCCGGGTTGCGCGCCATCATCCTGTCCTCTCCTGCCGCCAAGGAATGGCATGGCAGCGTCCTGGTCCATGGCGGCGAGCAGCAGACGGTGGGGCCGGTCCGGCTTGCCGCGCCCGATGCGCGCCTGTCGGTGGCCTCCGTGCCCGCGGGCGCCGATGTGAGCGTGGGCGGACAGTATCGCGGCCGCACGCCGCTGACCGTCAGCCTGCCGCCGGGCCTCGAATACGAACTGGCCGTGCAGCGCGCCGGCTACGAACCCGCGACCCGCCGCGTCGACCTGCGCAGTACCCCGGCCGCGCGCGTGGAGGTGCGGCTCGCCGCGGTGATGGGCGAGGTGAGCGTGCAGGGCGAGCCCGCCGATGCCCGGGTGTTCGCCGACGGACGCGAGCTCGGCGCCGCCGGCCAGGTGTTCCGCCTGCCTGCGGCCCCCACCGCGATCGAGGTGCGCAAGGCCGGCTTCGATGCGTTCCGTACGACGCTCACGCCCAAGGCGGGCTACCCGCAGGCGGTGAACTTCACCCTCGCGGCGGCGGGAACTTCGGGGCAGGCCGTGCTCCCTAAGATGCTCAGGAATTCCCTGGGGATGGAGCTGCGGCTCATGCCGCTGGGAGACTACGAGATGGGCAGCAACCGCCGTGAGCCGGGGCGCCGCTCCAACGAGGTGCAGCGCCGCGTGTCGCTCAAGCGGCCCTTCTACATCGCCGCCACCGAGACCACGAACCTGCAGTTCCGCCGCTTCCGGGAGTCCCATGCTTCCGGCGTGTATCGCAGCAAGACCCTCGACCTCGACACCCAGCCGGTGGTGAACCTGACCTGGAACGAGGCGGTGGACTTCTGCAACTGGCTCAGCGCGCAGGAGAAGCTGGCGCCGGCCTATGTGAAGGAGGGCGATGGCTGGAAGCTCGCATCGCCCGCGACCAATGGTTACCGTCTGCCGACGGAAGCCGAGTGGGAATTCGTGGCGCGGCATGATGGCACCGGCCCGACGCTGCGCTATCCCTGGGGCGCATCGCTCCCGGTGGCGCCGGGTAGTGGCAACTATGCCGATGCATCCGCGCGCTTCACGCTGGACACGACGCTGCCGGACTACAACGATGGCTACGCCGTGAGCGTCGCGCCCGGCAAGTTCCCGGCGAACGCGCTCGGGTTGTCCGACCTGGGAGGCAACGTGTCGGAGTGGGTCAATGACTGGTACAGCTCGGCGCCGCCGGATTCGGATGCCGTGTCGGTGGACCCAGTCGGTCCTGCGAGCGGCAAGGAGCACGTGATTCGCGGTTCCAGCTTCCGCAGCGCCACGATCACCGAGCTGCGGGTGGCCTGGCGCGACGGCGCGCTCGACCCACGCGCCGACCTCGGCTTCCGGGTGGCACGCTATGCCAATCCCTAGCCGCCGCCCGATGCTGGCCGTCGCGGCGATGCTGCTGTTCGCCGGCGCCGGCGACGGCTTGCCGGGTCTGGCGAGGGCCGATGAACCCAAGGCACCGCCGGCGGCGGCGGACAAGCCCGCCCCGGACAAGCCTGCCGCGAAGAAACCCGCAGACAAGCCGGCCGGCAAGTCCCCCGCCGCCGATGACGGTGATGATGAGGAGGCGCCCTCGAAGAAGGCGCCCAAGCGCTTCGTGCCCTCGGAGAAGGGCAAGGCTGACGAGGACATCCCCTTTCCCGTGGACATCTGACGAATGAAAAGAAAGTATCCCAACGAGTTCCTGTTCGCGGCCGTGGCGCTGCTGGTGGTGATCATCAGCGTGCAGACGCTGTACGCGACCTACATCCGGCCCACCGCCCATGCGCTGCTCACCGACCAGGCGCGTCGCGCGGCCGACCCCAGCTACATCCCCGAACGCTCGGTGTTCGTGATCGTGAAGGACTACGAACAGGAGTCCTGCATGATCATGCTGCTGTGGGCCGTGTCCATCCTCATCTACAAGGCCGTCCACCTGCGCCGCGAGCAGCGCGTGCTGGAGGAGGACCTGGTGCGCATCCCGGAGGGCGTGAAGATCCTGCCGGAGGACACGCGTGAATACTCACGCAACATCGAGACCTTCGAGCAGGGCCGCGGCAGCTACCTGCTGCCCCGTGCGCTGCTGGTGGCCCTGGGCCGCTTCGCCGCCACGCGCAACGTGCAGGACGCGGCGAATGCCTCGCACGCGGTGTGCCAGACCGAAGGCGACCGGCTCGATTCCGAGCTGTCGATGCTGCGCTACATCGCCTGGGCGATACCGGCGATCGGCTTCATCGGCACCGTGCGCGGCATCGGCAATGCGCTGGGCCAGGCGCAGAAGGCCGTGGGCGGTGACATCTCCGGGGTCACCTCGGGGCTCGGCATCACCTTCAACTCGACGCTGATCGCGCTGCTGTTCTCCATACTGGTCATGTTCCTGCTGCATGCGTTGCAGCGCATGCAGGAACGTTTCGTGCTGGATGCCGAGAGCTATCTCGACGACCGGCTGATTCGGCACATGTACGTGCGGTGAGACGGTGACCGCGTACGCGCTGGAGCTGAACGACGCTGAATTCGTTGCCTGGGATGCGACGCGCGAGCGGCTGCGCGAGAGCGGCTATGCGGCGCTCGGTACGGGCACGGGCACGGGCGCGGATGCGGGTGCGGCGCGGTGGCAGTTCGGAGCAGCGGCCGCCGCCACCGCCCGGCTGCGTCCGCACGAGTCGTTCACTTCGCAGTGGGCCGCCCTCGATGCGACCGCGGTGGGCGCCGCCGCCATCGCTGCCGCGGAAGTGGCCTGGCGGCAGATGCTCGGCTGGCAGGGCGCGCTCGGTGCGGACGCTGGGATCTGGCTGGCCAGTCCCGCGGCCACGCACGCGCAATTGGGGTTGCTGCTCGGCATTGCGCAGGCGGCGCAGCTCGAGGTTGCCGTGCTCGCCGATCGCGCCGCTGCCGCGGCTTCCGCATTGCCGGTGGAGGGCACGGTGTTCTGCATCGACGTGGAGCTGGAGCGCGCCGTGCTCAGCGAGGTGCGCCTGCACGCAGGCCATGCGGCCCGTCATCGCGTGGCGGTGCTGCCCGAGCTGGGCCTGCGTCCCTTGCTCGTGGCGCTCGCCAAGGGATTCGCGGCGCGCATGGTGCGCGAGACCCGGTTCGATCCGCTGCACGATGCGGCGACCGACCAGGCGCTGTTCGATGTGCTGCCGGGCTGGCTGGAACAGCTCGCGCGCACGGGCCTCGTCGCCGAAGCGGCGATCCCGGCGCATGGCGATCGCTTCGCGATCGAGTATCGCAGCGCGCACGCCGCGGCGGACCTGGCGGAGGCGTATCGCGCGCTGTTGACGAAGCTGCATGGCTTGCGCCCGGCGCAAAGCTCCGCGGCGCTGCTGCTCAGCGCGACGGCCGCGCGCCTGCCGGGCCTGAAGGAGGTGCTCGGCGAGTTCGCCGATGCCGCGCTGTACACGGCCAATGCCGGCCAGGCGGCGCAGGCTGCGCTCGGCCTTGCGGCGTCGATCCAGCCCGACAGGCGCGCCGATGCGCTGCAGCTCACCCTGCCGCATCATCCCTACGAGGCCTGGCTGCCGGCGCGCACCGCGCTGCCGCCCGCGCCGGAAACCTGTGCGACCCACGTGGTCTTCCAGGGCAGGGCACTGGCCCTTGGGGCGCAGCCGCTGCCGGTGGGCACGGCGCCCGCCGGTCCGCGCTCGCTGTGCATTCCGGCGAGCGTGCCGGGGGTGTCGCGCCGCCATTGCAGCCTGCTGCTCGAGGGCGGCCAGGCCTTCGTCGTGGATCACAGCCGCCACGGCAGTTTCCTCAACGACGAGCGCATCGCCGCGCGGGCGCTGCTGCGGGTGGGGGACCGGCTGCGGCTGGGAAACCCCGGCGTCGAGCTGGGCTTCGTGCGCATGGAGTGATGCATGGCCTCGCGCCGCCGCCGCCGCCTCGAAGTGTTCAGCATGTCCTTCCTCGACTGCATCTGCTGCGGATTCGGGGCGGTGGTGCTGATCTACATGATCATCGCGGCGCAGAACGGCGCGCGACAGATGCACAAGTCGGTGGAACTCTCCGCCGAGGTGAACCTGCTCGAGGAGCAGGTCATCGACGGCTACAAGAACCTCGCGGTGCTGCGCAACACGCTGCAGAAGACCGACCAGGAGAAGGCGCAGGCCTCGGGACGTGCGGACCGGGTACTCACCGACATCGCCCGCATGCAGCAGGAACTGGCCGAGTACCAGGGCGTGAACATCGCCAAGCGCGAGAGCATCGAGAAGCTCCGTGCCGACGTGAAGTCGCTGGACGAGGGCATGCGGCGGATGGAAGGCGGCACTGTCAACAACGGTCCGCGCGGGGAGAAGCTGGCCTCCTTCCGCGGCACCGGCGAGCGGCTGTACTTCAACGGCCTGAAGGTGAGCGGGGATCGCATCGCGATCCTGGTGGACACCTCGGCGAGCATGCTGGATGAGACCATCGTCAACGTGCTGCGCATCCGCAACCTGCCCGCCGAGCAGCAGCAAGCCACGCCCAAGTGGCGGCGCACCATCGACACGGTGCGCTGGATCACGACGCAGGTGCCGCTGGATGCGAAGTTCCAGGTCATCGCCTTCAACACGCAGGCGAGCTTCCTGGGTGCGGGTGGTGCGGCGCAGTGGCTGGCCGGGAGCGATCCGAATGCGCGCAACGCGGCGCTCGATTCCTTGCGCAAGATCGTGCCGAAGGGCGGCACGAGCCTCCTCAACGCTTTCGCGAGCCTCGGCCGCCTCGAGCCGCGGCCCGACCAGGTGATCCTGCTCACCGACGGGCTGCCCACCCAGGGCGCCTCGGCGCCGGCCGTGAAGGACGTGGTGCGGGCCAAGGAGCGGCTGTCGCTGTTCGAATCGGCCCGCAAGGCGCTGCCTTCGGGAATGAAGGTGAGCACGGTGCTGTTCCCGATGGAAGGTGACAGCTCGGCGCCGAACGCGTTCTGGCGGCTCGCCAATGCCACCGGCGGCACCTTCCTCGTGCCTTCCGCGGACTGGCCTTAGAACTTAGACCGATGCGCCGCCGCCGCCGCGAAACCGAAGTATTCAGCCTGTCGTTCCTCGACTGCATCTGCTGCGGTTTCGGGGCGATGATCCTGCTGCTGGTGCTGACGCAAGTGCAGCAGCCGGTGGTCCTGGAGAAGACCGAGCAGAACCTGGGCGGCCAGGTGGAGAAGCTCGAGAACGCGCTGTACGAGATCCGCGGCGAGACCGAGATCCTCAACCGCGAACTCAAGGGCCGGGTGGAACAGGTCTCCGAGGAGAAGAGCCGGCTCGCCCGCCTCGGCGGGGACCTCACCAACGTCCAGGGCCGGTACAACGCGAGCAAGAAGGATGCGGAATTCAACAACCAGCTGCAGCAGCAGTTGGTGGCGACGTATCAGCGACTGAACGAGGATCAGCGGCGCATGCTGGCGAATTACCGCCGCCCTAGCACCGCCCCCATGGCGGGCATCCCCGCCGACAGCGAATATGTCGTCTTCGTGATCGACACCTCGGGCAGCATGCAGGAGAACCATTGGGAGGCGATGAAGCAGCACATGCGCCAGATCCTCGACCTGTATCCCAGGCTCCAGGGGTTGCAGGTCATGGACGACGAAGGCGCCTACCTGTTCCCCAGTTCCGCGGCACGCTGGCTCTCCGACAGTCCGGAGCGCCGCAAGGTGATCATGGATGCCCTGGAGCACTGGGTGACCTACTCCAACTCCTCGCCGACGGAAGGAATCGTGCGGGCCGTCGATGACTTCTGGTCGCGGGAGAAGCGGGTGAGCATCTACTACCTCGGGGACGACTTCACCGGCCCGTCCATCCAGGACGCACTTGACCAGGTCGCCCGGCTGAACAAAGATCGTCGCATGCGAATCCACGCGCTCGGCTTTCCCATGCCGCCGGACCAGCCGCAGGAGACCGCGCGGCGCTATGCCGAACTCATGCGCCTGATGTGCGAGCAGAATGGCGGCGCCTTCGTGGGGCTTCCCCCCTCGACGGGCCATCGCCGCCTGCCGCCGCTGATCCCCGTGGGCTGAAGGCCATGCTGCGCCGCCTGTGCCTGCTGCTCGTGGCCGCCAGCCTCGCGGCCTGCGGCGCGACGCAGGTGCGTCCGCAATTGAAGCTGCCGAAGGCGCTGATCATCCCGCTGGACGTGGATGTCGGTGTGTTCTACGGCCCCGACTACCGCAAGTTCGAGCATCGCGAGACGCGCTGGGGATCGGACTACAAGGTCGCGCTGGGCGATGAGCACGTGCGGATGACCGATGCGCTGTTCTCCCAGGCGTTCACGCACACGACCCCGCTGGCGAAGTTCCCGACCGAGACCGAGCCTGCGCCGGCCGCCGTCAAGGCGGTCATCGAGCCGCGCATCGTGCAGTATTCCTTCATCACCCCGCGCGACACCAACAGTGATTTCTACGCGGTCACCATCAAGTACCGCCTGAACCTGTCGACTCCTTCCGGCGTCGCGGTGGATTCGTTCCAGTTCACCGGCTACGGCACCGCTGATTCCGGCGCCATGTCATCGGAGAAGCCGATGCAGGCCGCGACCACCACGGCGATGCGCGATGCGGCGGCGAAGTTCCTGGTGCAGTTCCCGAAGCAGGGCTCGGTGTTGCGCCTGCTGCGGGGCGAGATGCTGCTGGCCGCGGAGGCGGGGCAGGGCACGAGTGAAGCCGAAGAAGTACCCATGGTCGACTGATGCCGCACGCCAAGATCACCGGTCTCAACCTGTATCCCGTCAAGTCCTGTCGCGGCATCGCCGTCGAGTCGGTGACGCTCACCGACACCGGCTTTGCCTTCGACCGTCGCTGGATGGTGGTGGACGAGAACGGCCGCTTCCAGACGCAGCGTGAACTGCCGCGCCTCGCGGTGATACACACGCAGCTCTCGGATGGCAGGCTGCGGCTGTCGGCCAACGACATGCCGGACCTCGTGGTCGGTGATCCCGGCCAGGGCGAGCGCCGCGAGGTGAAGGTGTGGAACGATCAGTGCAGCGGACTGGATGCCGGCGATGCCGCCGCCGGGTGGCTGAGCCAGTTCCTGCACAAGAAGCTTCGATTGCTGAGCTTCGACACCTCGACCCGGCGCGCCTGCGATCCGTCGTATGCCGGCGATGTGCCCGCGACCACGATGTTCGCCGACGCCTTTCCGTTCCTCGTGCTGTCGGAGTCCTCGCTGATCAACCTCAACCGCCGGCTCGACAAGACGTTGCCGATGAACCGGTTCAGGCCCAACATCGTGTTGAACGGCGTGCAGGCACACGAGGAGGACCGGATCCGCGAGCTGCGCGCCGGCGATGTCTGCATCCGGCTGGTCAAGCCCTGCGACCGCTGCTCCATCACCACCACGGACCAGGTCACCGGCCTGCGAAGGGGCGATGAGCCCTTGCGCACGTTGAAGTCGTATCGCTGGGACCCCAAGCTCCGGGGCGTCACCTTTGGCCAGAACGGGATCCTGGTGAGCGGCGCGGGCGCGTCCTTGCGCGTGGGCCAGGAATTCGACATCACCTGGGCCTGACCCGCCGGGTCCCATGACAGAACCCGCCAACGACAAGCTGTTCGCCGGCGCGATACCCGACATCTACGAGCGGCTCTTGGTGCCGTTGATGTTCGAGCCTTTCGCGGCGGAGCTCGCGGGGCGGCTGAAGGGCATGAGTTGCGGCGAGCTGCTCGAGCTCGCGGCGGGCACCGGCGTCCTCACGCGGCGGCTCGCCGCCACGTTGCCCGCCGGTGTGAGCATCACGGCGACGGACCTCAACGCGCCCATGCTGGAGATGGCGCAGAAGCGCGGCACCTCGCGGCAGGTCACCTGGCAGGTTGCCGATGCCATGGCGCTGCCGTTTCGCGACGCCAGCTTCGATGCGGTGCTGTGCCAGTTCGGGGTCATGTTCCTTCCGGACAAGCCGCGCGCCTTCGCCGAGATGCGCCGAGTGCTGCGGCCGGGTGGCCTGCTGCTGTTCAACGTGTGGACGGCGTCGCGGACAACGAATTCGCGCAGGTAACGGGCGAGGCGCTGGACGTGCTGCTCGCGCCCGACCTGCCGCGGTTCCTCGAGCGCATCCCGCATGGCTATCACGATCCCGCAGATCGCCCGTGATCGAAGGCGGGCGGCTTCGCCTCGCGTCCCCAGGTCGATACCGTCACGGCGAGGAGCCGGGCGGATTCGGCCAAGATCGCCGCGGTCGCCTTTTTGTCAGGGGACCTGTTGCGCAACGATCCCGGCACGCGACCTGGGTGGTTGCTGCTGGCCACCGAAGCGATCGCACGCGCCTTGCGCCGGCGCTTCGGGCCTGCGGCCATCGAAGGGCGTATCCAGGCGAAAGTGGTCAGCATCCGGCGCTGAGCGTGCTTCAGGGGCTGGCAGGTTCGCAGGTCTGGCCGGCCGGGCATGCGGGCGATGACCTGTGAGCCGGTCGCCGCGCTGGTCCCGGTAGCGTGACGCTCTCCACCAGCGACAGGCCGCGGCCGCGGGCATCCGAGCCTGCGGTGACCTCGCCCTGGTCGCTGACCTCGATGGCCTGCAGATCCCCAAATTCCCAGGGACTCTGCTGCGGCGTGTAGCCGAGCTTGCGCAATCCCTCGATCGTGTCCCGCGGCAGCGCGCAGCAAGGCGAGTAGATGATGCGGTCCGGGGGCAGGAGCTGGTGGTGGAACCGGCCGGCCGACACCGCTTCCTTGGGCGTCATGTGGAAATCGTAGAGGTTCAGGAAGGCCTGGAACACCGAGGTGAAGATGGTGGAACCACCGGGCGTGCCGATCACCAGTGCCACGCGGCCATCACGCAACGCGATGGTCGGGGACATGGACGAGAGCATCCGCTTGCCGGGCTCGATGGCGTTCGCATTGCCGCCGACCACGCCGTACAGGTTCGGCACGCCGGCCTTGATGCTGAAGTCATCCATCTCGTTGTTCAGCAGGAACCCCCCACCCTCGACCACCACGCCATCGCCATACCAGCCGTTCAGCGTGTAGGTATTGGCCACGGCGTTGCCATGCGGGTCGAGGATCGAGAAGTGCGTGGTGTGCATGCCTTCGGCCGGGAGCTGTTGCAAGCCCGGCTTCACGCTCTCGACCGGCGAGATGCCATCCAGCCGGACCTCGGCTGCACGCCTGGCGATGTACCCTGAGTCGATGAGCTGCTCGATGGGCACCTTCACGAAGTCCGGGTCGCCCAGGTACTCGGCGCGGTCGGCGAACACGCGCTTCTCCATCTCGGCGATGAGGTGCACGTACTGCGTGGAGTTGTGCGCAAGTCCCGCGAATTGCGCGGCCAGCGCATCGTGCATCTCGAGCAGCTCGATCAACGCGAAGCCGCCCGAACTCGGCAGGGGCGCCGTCAGGAGCTGCATGCCGCGCCACTGGCCCACCAGGGGTTCGCGCCAACGGGCCTGGTAGCCGGCGAGGTCCTTTGCGGTGATCAGCCCCCCGGTGCGCATCTGACGCACGATGAGCTGTGCGGTCCTGCCCCGGTAGAACTCCTTCGCGCCGGCCGCGGCGATGCGCTCCAACGTGGCCGCCAGGTCGGGCTGGTGGAAGATCTCCGCGCCATGCACGTTGCCGAAGTACTTGTCGAAGTTGGTGCGGCCGGCATAGTCGGGACGCGCTTCCTCGATGCGCCGGGCCATGTGCAGCGGGGCGGTGAACCCCTGCCGCGCCAGGCGGATCGCCGGCTGCAGCAACTCGCGCCAGGGGCGCTTGCCGTAACGTTGATGCGCCAGCCACAGGCCCGCCACCGTGCCCGGCACGCCAGCGGCCTTCGGACCGATGGTGCTGGCATCCGCGATGACCTCGCCCTTCTCGTCCAGGTACATGTCGCGGCTCGCCGCCGCCGGGGCGGTCTCGCGGTAATCCACGAAGGCCGGCTTGCCGTCCATGTAGATCATCATGAATCCGCCACCGCCGAGGTTGCCTGCCTCGGGATAGGTGACGGCCAGCACGAAGGCGGTGGCCACCGCGGCATCCACGGCATTGCCGCCACGCCGCATGACGGCAAGCGCAGCACGGGCGCCGAACTCGTCGGGTGCGGCCACGGCGGCGGTACCGGTGCGAGCGGCGCCGGCCGGTAACGCCAGCAGCAGCGCGAAGAGAAATCCCAGCGGCCTCGACGGGCGAAAGCGGATGGCAGCGTCCATGGCGATCACGCTAGCGGGTGCGTTGCAACAACGCAAATGAGACGAAAGCTTCGTAGTTTTTACAGCGCGAGGGGGTGATTCCCATTTGGCGTGAACAGGCGTCAAATGGATGCCTGAACAGGAGGAAGCTCACATGAGTCCCTCGCCGACGATCGTCGATTCCGGGCAGCACTTCGAGTTCAACGCCGTCCCCGCGAGCCAGCCGCTGAGATGGCTGCGGCTCGCCTGGCAGGACATGCACCGGCATTGGGGAGCGAGCCTGGGCTATGGTGCGCTCACCGTCGCGCTGGGTTGGACGTTGCTCGTGTTCTGCGGAACGCATCCCTACTTCATCGCGGCCGCGATCTCCGGCTTCCTGCTCGTCGGGCCGGCGCTCGCGGCCGGACTGGTGGAGATGTCGCGCCGTTATTCGCTGGGGGAGGGCGCGAGCTTCGATGACTCGCTCGCAGGCTTCGCCCGCAATCGCACGGCGCTGCTGGAGTTCGGCGCCGTGCTCGCGGCCATCGCGGTGCTGTGGTTCGCGCTGTCAGCGGTGCTGCTGGGATCGGTGTTCAATGTGCCGGCGCCGGACATGAGCCTCACGCTCTACCATGGCTTCTTCGACGAGGTGAACCGGCAGCAGGTGCTCGCTTACCTCGCCGTGGGGTCGGTGCTGGCGGTGGCGGTGTTCGCGGTCTCGGCCATCGCCGTGCCGCTGATCATCGAGCGTCATGCCACCGCCTCGCAGGCCATGCTGATCAGCTTCCGCGCGGTGCTCACGCACCTGCCGGCGATGATCTTGTGGAGTGCGCTGATTCTGGTGCTCGCCGTGGCCGGGCTCGCGCCGTTCCTGCTGGGGATGCTGGTGGTGATGCCCTTGCTGGGACACGCCACCTGGCACGCCTACCGGAGCCTGGTCCGCTAACGCTTGTTGTAGACGGTCTCGCGGAATGTCACGCCGGTGGCGGAGGCGAGCCGGCGATCCACCATGCGCGGGCGGTACAGCGCGCGATGCATCGCCGACATGACGGACTTCTGCTGTGACTCGCTGGCATCGCTCTTCGTGACCTTGATGTCACCCACGCGGCCCTTCTCGTTCACCGGGAATTCCATCTCGACGAACTTCTCCTCGATGTCCTCGGGCTTGGCCTTCGGATTCTTCGTTGCCGCCCGGGGCTCTGAGTAGAAGAGCAGCAGGGGCTGCGCGAGCGGGTTGTCGGGGCCGGTGGAGGCGCGCTCCTCGGTGCTCATCAGGTCCCACGCCGTTGCGTAGTAGCGCTCCGCGTCCCTGGAATCGCCGGCCACCCAGTTCCAGTCGCCGAGGTCGAGGGTCGTGTCGCGCTTCAGGCGCGTGCCCAGCGGACCGTTGGCGTTCTGCAGCAGCACGAGCGCATTCTGCAGCAGGTGCTCTCCCTCGGGATCGAGCCGATTGTTCTTCTCCTGGGTCAGGGAGGGCGCCCCGAGCTGGAAGGCATCGTTGCTGTTGACCTGCGACTCCGCATCGGCGGCGCCATACAGGAACTCGTTGCGGTAACAGCGGGACAGGCCCCGAAGCTGGTTGACCTGGCGGATGTCCTTCACATCGCCCGCCCGTCGCGTGAACTCGATGGCCCTGGCCCAGTAGTGCCGCGCCGCCACGAACTTGTACTGCCGCTCCTGCCACAGTGCCTGGCGTTCGATGGAGGCGATGAACTGCGGGCTCTGCGGCGGAAAATTGCGCTCGGCGATGCTGACGAGATACTGCTCCTCGCGCTCGGCATCGGCGTCGTGATCCGCGCGCTCGTAGGCGTCGATGAGCGGATACAGGTAGGGGAGCTGGGTGGTGGAGAACAGTCCATCGCTCTTGCGCGTGATTTCCACCGCGCGCTTGAACATGGCGATGGCGAACTCGTCCTGGCCCGCGGCGACGTAGACCTTGCCGAGCCCGAAGAGCGTGCGGGAGAGCCGGGGGCTCGTGCCGGCGCGCGTCTCGATGATCTTGATGCTGCGCAGGTACTGCTCCTCGGCGGCCGAGTAGTCCTTCAGCGCGTACAGCGTCTGCGCGAAATTGTTCAGCGGTGTGACCAGCTCGATGACCTCACGACCGTCGAGCTGCTCGGTGAGCTGCACCGCGCGCTCGGCGAGCGGACGCGCATCCGCGTAGCGTTTGGCGTCGAAGGCCGCGCGGAACTGCTGGTAGGTGGACTTCTGCTCTTCCCGCGTGGCCGGTGGGCCCGCGGGAGCCGCGGGTGCGGTGATGGTCCCGTCCGCGGACGGCGCGGAAGCGGCCGGGCTCGTGGGCGGCGTCGGCGCGGCAGTTGGGGCTGGCGTTGGGGCTGGCGTTGGGGCCGGCGTTGGAGCTGGCGCCGGAGGCGGGGCCGGCTTCTGCACCGTGCGCTCCTCCGGGGTGGCTTGGGTGCTTCGATCGCGGGCGCGTTCTGGGCGGCGAATGCCGCCGCCAGCAGCGCCATGGCGCAGCCTTGTCGAACAGATGGTGTGAAACGAGCCACTCGCATCCCCGGGCGAAGAACACCCGCCAGTATACCCACCGTCGCGCGGGTCAGGCCTTGGATGCGCGCTTCCAGGACATCCCCAGTGCGTACGGCTGGAATTCCCGCGCCAGGAAGAACGCTGCCGTCAGCAGGGCGATCAGCAGCGGGTCGGTGATCTCGGCGCGCCGGTCCGGCATCCACATCTGCTGCAGTTCCACCATCGTGGTCAGGGCGAAGGCGGCGATGAAGGCGATGCGCAGGCGTCCGGCCGCCAGGGTGAGGGTCCACAACAGGGCGGCGTACAGGAACAGCTTCTCGAGCAGCGGCTGGTAGTCGCGGGTGAGCAGCAGGTTCCCGGAGAAGGGCACCCAGTGGAAGCGCTGCGGGTCCGCCGAGAACTGGAAGGGCCACAGTCCCGCCAGCAGCAGGGCCATGGCGCAGGCGCACGCAGCGATGCCGGCGCGCAGCCGGCTGTGCGGCTCACGGGCGATGAACAGGCTCGCCACGGCGATGATCCAGGCGATGACCTCCTCGAAGCGCAGCCGCTGGTCGATGATCCACAGGCGGGCGAACAGTGTCGCCGCGATGAGTCCCGCGAGCGCCGCCGCCGCATAGCGCGGCATCCAGATGCGCCGCATGGTCTCGGCCAGCACCAGCCACGCCGCGATGGCGAGGCTTCCGTCCAGCACCGACCAGACATAGTGATGCTCGAGCGAATCGGTGGAGGCCTGCAGTTGTGCCGAGTCGAGCACCGCCTTGTAGGGGGAGAACTGCGAGAACAGCCACAGCAGGATCACCCACATCGGCACCAGTGCCGGACGCGGATCGACGAGGCTGCGGAACCGCCAGCGATGCCCGACCAGCAGGTACACGCTGATCATCAGGGCGCCGCAGAAGGCACCCACCGAGTTGCTCAGCCAATCGTAGATGCTGGTGACCCGGCGCGGCGTGAAGGCCTGGGCGAACTCCAGCGTGAATGACAGGGCCGACCCCAGCATCGTCGCCACCAGCACCTGCATCCAGCGGCGGCGTCCGAACAGCGAGAGCATCAGCATCGCGCCCAGCGGCAGGTAGATGAGCACGTTGGAGATGAGATCGCTCCGGGACATGCGGGGGGAGAACCCGGCGAGCAGGCGATTGCGCAGCTGCCAGTAGTTGCGCGGCACGAAATCGAAGGGGAACAGCGAGCCCCAGAGGATCAGCAGCACCAGCCCCGCGGTGAGCCAGCGGGCGATGTGCAGGTAGGGCGGGGGCTTCGGCCGCATCGAGTCTCCGGGACGCTCAGCGCGGGCGGGCGCGCCGCGTCGGCACCGCCGTGTGCGGATCATCCGGCCAGTAGTGCTTCGGGTACCGCCCTTTGAGGTCCTTGCGGACCTCATGATAGCCCCGTTGCCAGAAGCTGATGAGATCCCGCGTGATCTGTACCGGCCGTCCCGCGGGCGAGAGGAGCTTCAGCAGCAGGGGAACGCGCCCGCCGCCGGTCACCGGCGTCGTGGTGAGGCCGAACATCTCCTGCAGCCGCACCGAGAGCGTCGGGGTGTCCCCGTCGAGGTAGTCGATGGCAATGCGCGAGCCGCTGGGCACCGTGAAATGCGTGGGCGCCTCCCGCTCGAGCGTGGTGGACTGGGCATGCGACAGCCGCGACCGCAGTGCGCCGGACAGGTCGATGCGCGGGAAATGCGCGGCGCGCGTGATGCCCGTGAGCCACGGCGGTGCCCATTCGGCAAGCGTCGCGAGCAGCGCCGCATCCGACAGGTCGGGCCACGCAGAAGCGCCGGCCGCATCCAGCGTCTGCGCGCGCATCAGCGCCACGCGCGCCTGCCATTGCCGCAGGTCCTTCGTCCAGGCCAGCGCGCCCAAGCCCTCGGCACGGATCCCCTCGATCACGGCGCTCATCACCGCACCCTCGTCGGGCTGCGCGAGGGTGCGCGTCTCCAGCACCATGGCACCGATGCCCCGCTCCCGCACCGCCTTCACGGCCCGCTCGCGCTCATCCCAGCGGATGATCTCGCGATGCTCGATGAGCCGGGCATGATGCTGCTCCAGCAAGGCCGCCGTGACCGGCGCCGCGAGGTAAATGCGGGCCTCGCGCTCGGCGCCATCGAGCTCCGCGGCCACGATGAACTCCGAGCGCGTCAGGGCCTGCGCGTCGCTGAACAGCGCGCCGCGCCCGTTCGCGAGCACGTATCGGCCTCCCTCGCCGCGCGTGCGCCCGATCCGGTCCGGATAGGCGAAGGCGAGCACCACACCGGCCATCGCATCCGTATCCTCCTGCGCCGCATCGCCAGCCGCGTATTGCCGCTGCCATTGTTTTGAGACCTGGCGCGACTGGGACAGCGCCCGCTCGTCCACGTGCATGCCGGCGGGGACCTGGCGCCGGCCGCCGCGCAGCACGTCGAGCCGCAGGCGGATGTCGGCATCGCGCGATCCTGGTGCGGCACGCAGGATGTCGCGCTCACCCAAGATTGCCGCCAGGTCGCAGGCCAGGGCGGGCGTGCCGAGCTCTCGGCCTCGCACCAGCATGTGCGCGAGCCGAGGGTGCGCACCGGCGCGAGCGAGCTCGCGCCCATGCGAGGTGATCCGCCCCGCCTCATCCAGCGCATCGAGTTCGCGCAGCAGTTCCCGCGCCTGCGCCAGGGGCGCAGGTGGCGGTAAGTCGAGGAAGCGCAGCAATGCCACGTCCTGCGTGCCCCAGCAGGCCAGGTCCAGCGCCAGGGGCGCAAGGTCCGCGAGCAGCATCTCCGGCGTCGTCTGTGGTGCGAGGGAGGCCTGCGACCCTTCGCTCCAGAGGCGGTAGCACACGCCGGTGGACAGGCGGCCGGCACGGCCACGGCGCTGGTCCGCGGCGGCCTGGGACACACGGCCGGTCTCGAGGCGGCTCATGCCGGTGAGGGGATCGAACTGCGCGTAGCGACGCAAGCCCGCATCCACGACGATGCGGATGCCTTCGATGGTGAGGCTGGTCTCGGCGATGGAGGTCGCGAGCACGATCTTGCGGAGGTTGCCCGGCGCGCGCGACAGGGCGGCGTCCTGCTCGGCCGGCGCAAGCTCGCCATACAAGGGCAGGACGCTCACGCCCGGCGCGAGATCGACAGCCTCGAGGTTGCGCTGGGCACGGCGGATCTCCGCTGCACCCGGCAGGAAGCACAGCACGTCCCCCTCGTGTTCGCCGAGCGCCTGGCGCACGACCTGTGCGAGCTGCAGTTCGAGGGGCACCTCGTTGCGCCGCGCCACGTAGCGCGTCTGCACCTCGAAGCTGCGCCCTTCCGAGCGGATCACCGGGACATCGCCCAGGAGCGATGCCACGGCCGCGGCATTCAGCGTCGCGGACATCACCAGGATCTTGAGGTCAGGGCGCAGGGCCTGCTGTGATTCCAGCGCCAAGGCCAGACCCAGGTCCGCGTGCAGGCTGCGTTCATGGAACTCATCGAAGATGAGGCAGGCCACGCCTCGAGGGCAGGGTCCTCCTGCAGCAGGCGGGTGAGGATGCCCTCGGTGATGACCTCGATGCGTGTGTGACGGCTGGTGCGCGACTCGAGACGGGTGCGGTAGCCGACGCGCGTACCCACGGGCTCACCGAGCAACTGGGACATGCGCTGCGCCACCGCGCGCGCCGCGAGCCGCCGGGGTTCGAGCATCAGGATCCTGCCGGCGCCCACCAGCGAACGCGGCAGCAGTGCCAGCGGCATGAGGGTGCTCTTGCCGGCTCCCGGGGAGCCTGCGCGCACCGCGGCCGGGTGCGCGTCGAGGGCTTGGATCAGCGCCGGGAGCGAGGCGGAAACGGGCAGTGTGGGCAGGGCGGCGGTCACCGCGCGAAGCATACCGGTGCGGGTGCCGCGCGTCGCGGCAGACGCTTCAGTCCGCCGCGCAGGAACAGGAACTGCTCAGGCCGACAGCACCTGCCGGTGATGGATCAGCGTCACCAGTTCGCGGAACTGATGGACCCGCGCAGGTCGACGTCGGCGAGCAGATCGTCGTCGCGCACCAGCGTGAAGTCGTCGCGGTTGATGAAGCGGCGGATGGAGTCGCTCATCAGCATCGGGACATCGGTATCCGGCCGCAGCTCGGAGATGCCATCACCGACGTAGTAGCGGGCCAGGTATTCCGCGAGCCGGTGCGCCACCTTGCGCTCGCCCTCGAAGAAGTAGTCACGAATGAAAGCACTTTGATTCCACCAATCACCTGTGTGCGACATGTGATGTGCTCTCCGCAATATGTTTCAACCAGGATTCACCGCGAGGGTACTGATTGAACATAGTGTTGGCTAGTGTTCCATTTTGGCGACGTCAGCCGCCGGGAGACTTCAATGCCATCCGTAACCTTTCGCGAAGACGGGTGCCGGGCTCGTGCATGACGTCCCGGGGAATGCGGCAGGCGATGCGGCCGCGCACGGCGGCGGACAGGGCCTTTTCGATCTGCGCCATCAGGCGCGCCGCAGCAACCAGCACCAGGCGTTCATCGCGCCCGAACCGGCGCCCCGCCTGGGTGGAGATTTCCTTGGCAAACCGTTCGCCGGATTCCCGATGGGCGCTGCTGCCCGGCGTGAGGGTCTGGTAACCACCCCGCACCCGGTTCAGCTTGCTGCCGCCGCGATCACTGACCAGCTCCTGGTCGAGCACGCGTGCGGCGGGGTTGTGGATGGTCATGCGCAGCACGAGGTTGCGCACCGGCGTATCGGCTTCGTAGAAACGCGCCTCGCTGCTGTCGGCGATGACGATTCGCCAGACCATCTGCTCGGTGGGCAGCGGGCCATCCGTGGAGTCGACCGGCAAACCGGGCGCCGTGCGGCGGCGCGCCTCGCGGGCGTGGAACTCGGGTGCCTTGAGCGATTGCTTGCGGGACGTACGGGACACGGCATGGACTCCAGCGACTGATGACTCGGCTACCGCGTATTGGACGCCATTCCGGCGTGGCCCGCCAGTGGGTACAGTGGCGCGCATGAGTTCTCCCGATTTCGAGCAAGCGCTGCGCCAGGCGCGCCGTGTCACGGTGTTCACCGGCGCCGGCGTTTCCGCGGAGAGTGGCATTCCCACCTTCCGGGACCGGCTCACCGGCCTGTGGGAGCGCTACGATCCGATGCAACTGGCGACGCCCGATGCCTTCGAGCGGGATCCGTCGCTGGTATGGGGATGGTACGAGTGGCGGCGTCAGACGGTGCGCGAGGCGCGACCCAATGCCGCGCACGAGGCCATCGCGGCCCTCGAGCATCGAGTGCCCGCGTTCCAGCTCATCACCCAGAATGTGGATGACCTGCATGAACGGGCCGGCAGCACGGGCGTGATCCACCTGCATGGCCGGCTGATGCGCTCGCGTTGCCAGGGCTGCGGCGCGACGCTGGACTCGCCGGGGCCTGCGCAGCCCATGGCGCAAGGCGGTGCCCGCATCCCGCCTCCTGGCTGCGGCAGCTGTGGCGGGCGGATTCGACCGGATGTGGTGTGGTTCGGAGAGTCGTTGCCACAGGCTCCGTGGCAGGCCGCGGTGCGGGCCAGCTGCGAATGTGACCTCTTCCTCTGCGTCGGTACGTCGGCGGTGGTGCAACCTGCCGCCTCGCTCATCGACCTCGCGCGGCAGTCAGGAGCGACCACCGTGCAGGTGAATCCCCAGCCCACCCCCGCGGATGACCTCGTGGATCATTCGCTGCGCGGACTGGCCGGGGAGTGGATGCCCCGGTTGGTCCCGCTGGTCGGTGCGACTACGCCGCATTCTGCTGCTGCAGGTACTGCTCGAGCTGATCCGCCCCGCCGATGAGGCGCCCGCCCATGAACACCTGGGGGACGGTGGCCTTGCCCGAGGCCGCGCGCACGCCTTCCATGGTGAGTCCATCGCCCAGGTACAGCGCCTCGAAGGGGATGCCATGGCTCTTCAGCAGCGACTGCGCGCGGGCACAGTGCGGGCAACCATGGCGGGCCAGCATGACGGCCGTCTGCGTCGGCTGCTGGTTCGGCTTCAGGTAACGGTACATCGTGTCCGCGTCCGAGACCTCGAAAGGATCGCCGGGCTTGTCGGGTTCGATGAACATCTTCTCGATCCGGCCATCGTTCACGAGCATGGAGTAGCGCCAGGACCGTCGACCCAGGCCGTTGTCCTGGTGTTCCATGGTCATGCCCATCGCTTCGGTGAACTCGCCGCGAGGATCGGCCACGAATCGCACGCCTTGCGCCTTCTCGCTGCGTTGCCAGGCGTCCATCACGAAGGGGTCGTTCACCGACAGGCAGATGATGTCCTCGATGCCCGCCTTCCTGAAGTCGCCGAGCCGGGAGACGTAGCCGGGGACGTGCGCGGTGCTGCAGGTCGGGGTGAAGGCGCCGGGGAGGGCGAAAGGATGACATGCCGACCCGGGGCTCGGTGCTCTGGATACGCCGAACCGTGCCGTCCCTCACCCGCCAGCCGACGTCGGGAACCTGGGATCCTTCGCGGGTTGCTCGAATCCCCAGCCCACCGCCGCGGATGACATCGTGGATCATTCGCTGCGCGGATTGGCCGGGGAGTGGATGCCCCGGTTGGTCCCGATGGTCGGTGCGGCTACCTCAACGGCTACGCCGCATTCTGTTGCTGCAGGTACTGCTCGAGGAGATCCGCCCCGCCGATGAGGCGTGCGCCCATGACCTCCCGCCGTGCCCGATGGCAGGTCCTGTTCGCGGGCCTGTGCAGCCTGATCCTTTCCATGGGCGTGGCGCGCTTCGCCTACACCCCGCTGTTGCCGGTCATGCGCGTGCAGGCGCACCTTGGCGTGGTGGGCGCGGGCTGGCTGGCCACCATCAACTATTCGGGCTACCTGCTCGGGGCGTTGCTCAGTTCGATGATCACCGACCTGAACCTCAAGGACCGCCTGTACCGGCTCGGCATGGTGGTCGCGGTGCTCAGCACGGCGCTCATGGCGCTGTCGAGCGATTTCAACCTCTGGGCTGTCTCGCGCTTCATCGCCGGCCTGTCCTCCGCTGCCGGCATGCTGTTGGGCAGCGGACTCACCTTCGGCTGGCTGATGCGCAACGGGCATCGACCGGAACTGGGCGTGCACTTCGGCGGCGTGGGCATCGGCATCGTCGTCTGTGCCGTGGCCGTGCAGGCGATGCACGATGCGCTCGACTGGCGCGCGCAATGGCTGGTATTCGCGGCACTGGGTCTCGTGCTGCTGGTACCCACCCTGGCATGGCTGCCGCGGCCACCTCGGGGCCAGGTCTACGCAGCCGGTGCGGGTCCCGTCGATCGTCCCCTGTCGCGACCATTCTTCACCCTGCTGCTGCTCATGTACTTCTTCGCGGGTGTGGGTTTCGTGGTCAGCGCCACGTTCATCGTCGCCATCGTCAACACATTGCCAGGACTGGCAGGCCGCGGGATCCTGATCTTCCTGTGGATCGGGCTCGCCGCCGCGCCGTCCTGTGTGTTCTGGGATCTCGTTGCACGCCGCATCGGCGTTCTCAATGCGCTGGCCGCCGCCTCGGCGCTGCAGGTGCTGGGCATCCTGCTGCCGGTCTGGCCCGGCGGCCTCGCCAGTGCCATCCTCGGCAGCGTGCTGTTCGGCGGCACTTTCTCGGGCATCGTGAGCCTCGTGCTGACCATGGCTGGGCGCTACTACCCCAGCCGCCCCGGCGCCATGATGGGCCGCATGACGCTGGCCTTCGGCGTCGCGCAGATCCTGGCGCCGGCAGGCACCGCGTGGATCGCCGCGCGTTCCGGCACCTACGCGACGGGCCTGTTCATCGGCGCGGGCAGCATGGTGGCGTGCACGGCATTGGTGCTGATGCTCAGGCAGCTCGATCCACACGACTTGCGCGGCCGGATCCCGGCGCCGGGCTAGGTGCACATGCGACAGGCGACCCACACGCTTCGAGTCCGCACGCCGGGCAAGGGGCTCATCGACATCACCCGGCAGGTCGAGGCATGGGTGAAGGAACAAGCCATGAGCACGGGCCTGCTGACCGTCTTCTGCCGGCACACCTCCGCCTCCCTGCTCATCCAGGAAAATGCCGCACCGGAAGTGCGCACCGACCTGGAAGCCTTCTTCGACAGGCTCGCGCCCGAGGAGCCTGGGCGATACGAGCACGATGACGAAGGTCCCGATGACATGCCCGCGCACCTGCGCACGGCGCTCACGCAGGTGCAGTTGTCGGTGCCGCTGATGGAGGGACGACTGGTGCTGGGAACCTGGCAGGCGATCTACGTCTTTGAACACCGCCACCATCCGCACGAGCGGCAGGTGGTGCTGCACCTGATCGGCCAGTGACCGGAGATGGCGTCTTTGACTTTGCGAATCCGCGCTTGTATACCAACCCGGCGCACCTGTGTGGTGGCTGCCGCCCTGCTTCGCCCGCAAGGGAGATGCCCATGATCGTTCGCACTGTGCTACTCGGCGCGTTTCTTCTGTTGATGACTGTGCCTGTCAGTGATGCGCACGCGCAGGGCGCCGACGAGTTGGCCATCCGCAAATTGCAGTCGGCACAGGCCGATGCATGGAATCGCCATGACGCGAAAGGCTATGCAGCCCTCTTCGTGGAAGATGGTGATGTCGTCAACGTGCTGGGATGGCTGTGGCACGGCCGAACGGCGATCGAGCGAAACCTCTCCGATGCCTTTGCCTATGTCTTCCGGGACAGCGTCCTGAAGATCACCGATGTGCAGGTCCGGTTCCTCAGCCGCAGCATCGCCGTGGCACACGTCAGGTGGGAGATGGAGGGCGCCAAGGCACCGCCTGGCGCTCCCGCGCCTCCGCGCCAGGGAATCCAGCTCCAGGTGATCTCGAAGTCCGGAAGCACCTGGCGCATCGTCAGTTTCCAGAATACCAATGGCATGCCGGAAAAGCCGTTCCCCAAGGCCGCCACGTCGTAGCGTGTAATTGTTATACGTTCATCTGCTGCGGGCCGGTAATTTTTTCGCACCCCATTTCGTCATCGGGAAGCAGTCTGTCGCAGCGCTTGCGAACGCTGCCTTCGAGCGAGCATGCTGCCCCACAGGCTCGACAGCAACCCGTCATCAGGCGAGATGAAAAGCAAAGACAAAGCGTCGCGAGGAGGCAAGGCACCGTCCACCAAAGAGGTCAGCATCGATCTGCCGAAGTCGCCGACCGGCATCAGCGGACTCGACGAGATCACCGGTGGCGGATTGCCGGCCGGCCGTCCCACGTTGGTTTGCGGCAGCGCTGGCGCCGGCAAGACCATGCTCGCCGTCGAATTTCTCGTTCGCGGCGCCACGCAGTTCGGCGAACCCGGTGTGTTCATGATGTTCGAAGAGGACGTCTCGGAACTCGCGGCGAATGTCCGGTCACTGGGCTTCGACCTGGATGCGCTCTGTGCGGAAGGACGGATCCATCTCGACCATGTGCACATCGAGCGCAGCGAGATCGAGGAGGCTGGCGAGTACGACCTCGAGGGGCTCTTCATCCGCCTCGGGCATGCGGTCGACAAGATCGGCGCCAGGCGCGTGGTGCTCGACACCCTGGAGGCGCTGTTCGCGGGGCTTCCGAACCACGCCATCCTGCGGGCCGAACTGCGCCGGATGTTCCGCTGGCTGAAGGACCGCGGGCTTACCGCGATCATCACCGGAGAGCGTGGCGAGCGGTCGCTCACCCGCTACGGTCTCGAGGAGTACGTCGCGGATTGCGTGATCATGCTGGATCATCGCGTCACCGAGCAGATCTCCACGCGCCGGCTGAGGGTCGTCAAGTATCGCGGCTCGGCGCACGGCACCAACGAGTATCCGTTCCTGATCGGCTCCCATGGGCTATCGGTGCTGCCCATCACTTCGCTCACGCTGGATCATCCGGCGGCGAGTGAGCGTGTCTCCTCGGGCATCGAGGCGCTGGACGAGATGTTCGACGGCAAGGGGTTCTTCCGCGGAAGCAGCGTGCTGGTGTCGGGAACGCCCGGTACCGGCAAGACGAGCATCGGCGCGACGTTCGTCGCGGCCGCTTGCCGGCGGGGAGAACGTGCCTTGGTGTTCGCATTCGAGGAATCCCCGCGCAGATCATCCGCAACATGCGCTCCATCGGCGTCGATCTGGAGCGGCACGTGTCCAGCGGGCTGCTCAAGATCCACGCGACACGGCCGACGCTGCAGGGGCTGGAGCAGCACCTGTTGACGATGCACGATGCGGTGGCGCAGTTCCGGCCCAGCGTCGTGCTGGTGGACCCCATCACCAATCTGTCGCTGGATGTGAATTCCCGCGACGTCAAGTCGGCGCTGATGCGCCTGACCGATTTCCTCAAGCAGCAGCAGGTCACCACGCTGTTCACCAGCCTCACGGAGAGAGCCGCGGCGCCCGAGGACTCACAGACCAGCGTGTCATCGCTGATGGACACCTGGCTGCTGGTTCGCAACATCGAATACAACGGTGAGCGCAACCGCACGCTCTACGTGCTGAAGTCGCGGGGCATGCATCACTCGAACCAGGTGCGCGAATTCCTGATGGGCGGGACCGGCATCGACCTGGTCGATGTGTACCTGGGGAGTGATCGCGTGCTCACCGGCTCGGCGCGGCTCGCGCAGGCGGCCCAGGAACGCGCGGCCGCGTCCGTTCGCCGGCGCGACCACGAGCGGCGCCAGCGGGAACTGGGGGCGAAACGACAGGCCCTGGAAGCGCAGATGTCCTCGCTCCGGTTGCAGCTGGAGGCCCTCGATGCCGAGACGGAGAATGCGGAGAGCGAACAGACGCGGCAGTTCGATGCCGAGCGTCACGCGGCGGAGTCGATGGCGGAGCGGCGGCGCAGCGGCGGCAACTCATCATCCAGGAGACATCCGTGAAGGCCTTGTCACTGAAGTTGAAACCCGAGTGGCAACTGCGGCTGTACGTTGCCGGCCAGACGGCGAAATCCCTCGCGGCCTTCGCAAATCTCGAGCGCCTGTGCGAGACGCACCTGGCCGGCAGCTACGAGATCGAGGTCGTCGACCTGCTCAGGTCGCCGGCGCTGGCAGCCGGCGATCAGATCCTCGCGGTCCCGACGCTGGTGCGCAAATTGCCCGAACCCATCAAGAAGATCATCGGTGACCTGTCGAACGAGGCCCGGGTGCTGGTCGGCCTGGATATCAAGCCGGTGGAATGAGAGAAGATCATGTCGAAGCATCCGGACCAGGATCCTGCCGATGGCGTGCCGGCGGCGGGAGCGGCGAGCCAGGCGGGCCGCTACGTGCTGCGGTTGTACATCGTGGGTACGACACCGAAGTCGATGCGGGCGGTCGCGAACATCGGACGGATCTGCGATGAGCACCTGGCAGGGCGGTACGACCTGGAGGTCATCGATCTCGCGCAGCGTCCGACGCTCGCCGCGGGCGAGCAGATCATCGCGGCGCCCACGCTGATCAAGCAGTTGCCGCTGCCGTTGCGGCGATTCATCGGCGACCTGTCCCAGCGCGACAGCGTGCTCCTGGGCCTGGACCTGCGCAGGGCCTGAGACGGAGCGCGAGCCGATGATCCCCGACGAACTCGCGAGGCTGCAGGCGGAGAATGCCGAGCTGCGAACGCGGCTGCGCGAAGCCGAAGACACCCTCAACGCGATCCGCAACGGTGAGGTGGATGCCCTGGTCGTGGACAACCAGGTTTACATGCTGACCAGCGCCGAAGCGGCGTCGAACCAGATCCGCGGCCGTGCTCTCGCCACCGTCAGCGACGCCGTCGTCATGCTGGACAACCAGGATCGCGTCACCTGGCTCAACGAGGCGGCCGCACGCCTGTACGGGGTGCGGCTGGCCGAGGTGCTGGGCCGGCCGCACACGGAGCTCTACGAGCGACGCTGGCTGCGGCCCGAGGACGAAGCGGAATCGCAGCGCCTGCTGTTCGACACCGGGCACTGGCGCGGCGAGGAGATCCACCTCACCCGCGCGGGGGCGCAGCTGCACGTCGAGTCCGCCTTCAACGTCCTGCGCGGTGAATCCGGCGCCGCCACCGGCCTGCTGGTGGCGATCCGCGATGTCACCGAGCGCAAGCGCGCGGAGGAGGCGCTGCGCGAGGCCGACCGCAAGAAGGATGAGTTCCTGGCCACGCTGGCCCACGAGTTGCGCAATCCGCTGGCGCCCATCGGCAATGGACTGCACATCATGAAGCTGGCGGGCGGTGACCTTGCCATGATGCAGCAGGCGCGCGTGATGATGGAGCGCCAGGTCGAGCAGATGACCCGGCTGATCGACGACCTGATGGACGTGAGCCGCATCAGCCGCGGCAAGATCGTGCTCCACAAGGAGCGGACGCGGCTGGCGGATGCCATCGGCAATGCCGTGGACAGCGTGCGGCCGATGATCGATGCAGGCGGACATGAACTCCTGCTGGAAGTGCCGGCCGAACCGATCCACCTGGACGGGGATCCGCTGAGACTGTCGCAGATCTTCACCAACCTGCTGAACAACGCTGCGAAGTACACGGATCGCGGCGGGCGCATTCGTCTGGCGGTGCAGCGCCTGGAGGGTGAGGTGCTGGTGAGCGTCGAGGACAACGGCGTGGGGATCCCGGCGAACATGCTGACGCAGGTGTTCGAGATGTTCACGCAGGTGGACAGCTCCCTGGAGAGATCCCGCGGGGGATTGGGCATTGGTCTGAACATCGTCAAGCGGCTGGTGGAGAAGCATGGCGGCAGCATCACGGCGCAGAGCGGCGGACGCGGGCAGGGAAGCCGGTTCAACGTGAGGTTGCCCGTGTTGACGGACGTCACTGAATCGAGGGTCAACGGTCCAGCGCTCGTGGAGGCCGGTCCGCGCATGCGCATACTCGTCGTCGACGACAACGTGGACGGCGCCACGAGTCTTGCGGAAATGCTGGCGATCATGGGTCACGAGACGCGCAGCACGCACGACGGACTGGAGGCGGTGGTCCAGGCGGCGGCGTTCAAGCCGGATGTGATCCTGATGGACATCGGCATGCCGAGGCTCAATGGATTCGAGACCTGCCGGCGCATCCGCGAGCAGGAATGGGGCCGGAACATCGTCGTCGTCGCCCAGACCGGCTGGGGGCAGGATGAGGACAAGCGCAAGTCGCAGGCGGCCGGGTTCGATGCGCACCTGGTGAAGCCAGTGGACTACGATGCCGTCGCCAGCCTGCTGTTATCCCTCCCACGGCTGAGAAGCCAGCACTAGCATGTCCAAGGCAGCCTCATCGGGCAGCGGATCGGCATCGGCGCTCATCGATGCGAGGATCAGCGAACTGGGCGACTGGCGAGGCGCGATGCTCGGCCGGGTCCGTGCGCTCATCCGACAAGCGGATCCCGATGTCGTCGAGGAGTGGAAATGGCGAGGGGTGCCGGTCTGGTCGCATGATGGGATCATCTGCACCGGCGAGACATACAAGAGTGTCGTGAAGTTGACCTTTGCCCGGGGCGCGGCCTTGAAGGATCCGGCAGGACTGTTCAACTCGAGTCTCGAGGGCAATACGCGGCGGGCCATCGACATCCGCGAGAACGACCGCCTCGACGAGCGGGCACTGAAGTCGCTCATCCGGGAAGCCGTGGAACTGAATGGGGCGAAGGTTGCGAGGAAATCATGAGGGTCTGCACCCATCTGATGTTCGAGGGCAACGCGGCGGCCGCCATGGAGCTCTACTGCCGGGTCCTGCCGGAAAGCCAGGTGATCGGGGTCGATCGCTATGGAGAAGGAGAAGCCGGCAAGGCCGGGACGGTGAAGATGGCCCGCCTTCGCCTCGCGGGCACCGAATTCATCGTGATCGACAGCCCGGTGAAGCACGCCTTCACCTTCACCCCATCCACCTCTCTCTTCGTGGAGGCCGACACGCGGGAGCAGTTCGACCGGATCGTGGAGGATCTCGCCGAGGATGGCCGGATGCTGATGCCGCCGGCCAACTACGGATTCAGCACCTGGTTCGCCTGGTTCCAGGACCGGTTCGGCGTTTCGTGGCAGCTCAACCTGGCATGACACGGATCACCACGCTACCTTGACCTGACTACTGTAGTAGGGTTGATGCTGCGCCTCCCGATCACCGGAGCCCGGCATGACAGACACGACCACGATGTCCGACGAAGATTTCCTCGCCGCCTTCCTCGACTCCAGCATGCCGCCGGCCGGGTTCGACCACCGCGGGCACGTACGGGCCGCCTGGCTCCTGCTGCAGCGCCGACCATTGCCGGACGCGGTGAAGGAAACCTGCGAAGCCATCCTCCGGCTGGCGACACGACTGGGGGTTCCCGGGAAGTACCACTGCACGCTCACCGAGGCGATGGTGCGGTTGATGGCGTGCGGCGGAGGAGCCGATCGTTCGATCTCATGGGAGGCATTCCTCGCCGCCAATGCGGCGCTGATGAGCGACGCGCGCGGCATGCTCGCTCGTCACTACTCCACCGAACTGCTGGAATCCGAGGAAGCACGCATGCGTTTCGTCCCACCGGACCGCCTGCCGCTGCCAACGTGAGCGGCTCAGGACGGGAGCGGTTTACGCTCGGACGGTTGGCCTCGCAGGTCGGGCTCGCACGTTCGTCCATCCTGCATTACGAATCCATCGGACTGCTGGTGCCGGGCGGACGAAGCGCGGCCGGATACCGGTTGTATGGCGGCGCGGAACTGGAACGCCTGCGGGAGCAACAGCGGCTGCTGGCGCGCCTGCTCGCGATTCCGGGGTTTCGCAACAGCCACAGGCATTGCGACAAGGCCGCGTGGGTCGCACTCCTGCGCCGCGCCGGGTTCAGCGAATCGGACATGCGGCGATGGCATGTCGAGTTCGAAAGGGACGATCCGCAAGGGCACGCCGCGTTCCTCGAATCGCTGGGCATCGGGCGTCGTGAAGCGGCAACGATCCGCCGTTGGTCGAAAGGCCACGGGGCAAGTCAATCCCCGATGCCTCGCCGTCATTGAGTTGCTACTATGGGCGTTCGCATCGGCGGACGGGCCTGTAGCTCAGTCGGTTAGAGCAGGGGACTCATAATCCCTTGGTCCTGGGTTCGAGTCCCAGCGGGCCCACCAATTGACCTCGGCGGCTGTTTCGTGCAGCGGGCCGGATAGCCTCGCGGCAGCGATTTGTAGACAACGTGGCCAGAAACCAACGTCGAATTGAATTGGCACAGGTGGTACGGTCGCGTGATGAAAGTCTCGGAGATACTCCGTCTCCTGCACGATAATGGCTGGCACTTGGTCGCCACCAAAGGCAGCCCCAGGCAGTTCAAACACTCTGCGAAGCCGGGTCGGGCTACGGTTTCAGATAAAGCCAGTGACGAATTGCGCCTGGGGCGCTAACTATATCCTTAGCCAATCAGGCCTGAGGAAATAAGGTAAATCCATGCGCTATGCGGTTGTCATCGAGAACGCAGGCAGCAATTTCTCTGCCTATGTTCCAGACTTGCCGGGCTGTGTTGCCACTGGCGCTTCCGTAGAGGAAGCGGAGCTCGCGATTCGAGAGGCGATCGTATTTCATCTGGAGGGGATGCGCGCAGACGGGGAGCAAATCCCGGAGCCGACGAGTCGAGTCGACTACGTCGAAGTTGCTGCCTGAAGGTGTGCGCAGATGGCCCAAGGCAACGCGGACAGCATGGTGCCCATCAACGCCGAGCTAACCAACCAGCAAGCGGCTGTTTTGGTGGGATATGCAATAGGATCGGCACCCGAATCTCCCCCGTTGCCGAGTGATAGTGCATCTTCATCTGGTTACCGGCCCCTTCTGCGGGCATGCTCCGGCTGCAGGCGGACCACGGAATCAAAGATTGCTGCGCGGTCCATTCAATCGCCACACAGAACGGCGGAAATCAGCTATTTCTGGCACTCGAACGTGATGCGTCCGTGTTGCGTTGGTCATACCGCGGTGATACCATGCGACCATGAAAATCGCCATCTCCGTACCGGATGAAATTTTTGAAGCTGGCGAGCATCTAGCCAGGCAGCTAAGGCTGTCTCGCAGCCAGCTCTATGCGGACGCGCTGTCAGCCTACCTCAGCGAACGGGGAGCTGCGGCTGTTACTGCGAAGCTCAACGCCGTCTATGCGACGGAGCCCTCGAAGCCCGACCCTGCAATTGATCGCTTGCAGTTGATGCGCCTTGCAAATGAAACGTGGTGAAGTCTGGTGGGCTTCATTGCCGGCGCCAACCGGCTCAGGACCTGGGTTCCGACGCCCCGTCGTCGTGATTCAGTCCAACCCCTTCAATCAGAGTCGCATCGCCACAGTCGTCGTTGCAATTGTCACATCCAACCTGGCGATGGCGGATGCGCCGGGAAACATCCGCGTCGGGAAGGCCGAGTCTGGTTTGCCTAAGTCGTCAGTGGTCAATGTTTCGCAGCTCTACACACTTGATCGTGAGCTTCTTACTCAGCGGGTGCGGGCACTTCCCGCGGACGCGATGCGTACCATCGATGATGGTCTGAGACTCGTGCTTGGTCTCTGACGCATCATGGATCGCTGGGCGTAGTGGTGCCTCGTCCTGTTCCTGCGCGCCTTCACGTGCTGCTTGCAAGCGAGTCGCCCGCTGCCGTCGTGATTCGCCGCGGTCCGTCACGCCACACTGCTGTGATCGGATGGGATAGAAAGACCGACAAGTTCGAGATGGGCCAATGGCTGTATGGCCGCATCTACGAACGGCGCTGCGACATCTCACCCGACGGATGCCATCTCATCTACTTCGCGATGAATGGACGATGGGACTCGGCGATGAAGGGGTCTTGGACGGCGATTTCAAAGGTCCCGTATCTCAAGGCGGTTGCTCTATACGCAAAGGGTGACTGTTGGAATGGCGGTGGCCTATTCGTGTCGCGCCACGAGTATTGGCTGAACGACGGGTATGGGCACGAAAAGCAACGAGACCAATCCGGGTTGGTGCGTTTCGGCGATTACCCATGGCATGAGCATTACGGTGGCGAGTGTCCTGGGGTCTATTACGTCCGGCTGCAGCGGAACGGTTGGACGATGAAATGCGCTGCTGCCGACGATGCCGGTGGACGTATCGTCGTCTTCGAGAAGCGCGTCAGCGCGCAGTGGAACTTGCGAAAGATCGCTCATGCCACCGTTCATCATCCAGTGGGGACGGGTTGCTACTTCGATGAGCACGAACTTTGTAACACGCGAACACACGAGGTCATCAGCTGCCAGAGGTGGGAATGGGCAGATGTCGATGGTGGACGGATAGTCTGGGCCGCCGATGGAAAGCTGTTCGCTGCCCGTCTTTGCCCGAAAGGCCTGGGAGCAGTGAAGGAATTGCAGGACTTCAATGCTCTTCGCTTCGAGAAGTTGGCAGCTCCATATTGAGCGTTTACACGCCGCGAGGAAATGCCTGCTACATGAGACCTGAAGATGTCATGAGCCAGTTGTCCTCAGAACCCGAACCTCGCCAGCGCCCCCGATATCCGCGACCTCATCTGCTCATCCTTGATCGGAAAGGAGCGGAAGAAATCCTCGCGCTGCAGCGCTGAATTGCGCTCACGCACGTTCGCCGCCCAGGCGCCGGCGCGGGAATCGTTGCCCACCAGCGCTTGCGATGCCGCGGCCACCATGGCGATCAGCGGGTGCGCGCCCGGCGCCCGCGCCGCCCGATCCGTCCACACCGCTCCGTCGGCGTCCTCTCCCATTCCGATATGCGACAGGCCGCGCGTGGCCACCATCGCGTAGTGAAGCGGATCCAGCGGGCTCAGTTCCATGGCCAGGTCCACGCCCTGGCGGCCCTGGGTGAACCGGCCGCTCAGGATGTCGGTCCATGCGCGGGCGTAGATGCCCTGGGCGAAATTCGGATTGAAGCCGATGGCGCGCTCCAGCCACGGCAGGCTGTCGCCGAGGTTGCCCTCGAGCCAGTAGCTGCGCCCCATGGTGAAGTTCGCGAACGGGTCGAGGGGGTCGCACTCGATGCTTCGCTCCGCGCAACGTCGCGCCAGCGCGATTTCCTGGCGGATGTCCGAGGTGTGTCGCAGGAAGGCGGTCTGGAAATGCAGGAACGACAGGCCCGCATGGGCGCGGGCGAAATCCGGATCGAGCCGTACCGCCTGGTCGAACAAGACCTGGGCGCTGGCATTGCCGACCCGGTTGAACCGGAACATGTGCTGCAGTCCCAGGTGATAGGCGGACCAGGCGTCCAGCCCTTGCGCTACTGCGATGCGCGCCAGCGCCGCTTCGTGCAACGGGATGCGCGCATCGAGCGAGGTCACCACGCGGGTGCGGATCTGCTCGCGGATGGCATGGACGTCATCGATCGATCCGCTGAATCGCTCGGCCCACACCACGCCGCTGTCGGCGGTGTGCACGAGTTCGACTTGCACCGTGATGCGACGGCCGGTGAAGTCGAGCGAGCCGGTCAGGCAATAGCGTGTTCCCAGCAGCCGGCCGATGTCCTCGAACGTCGCATCGGCGGTGCGCAGCCGGAACGAGGATCCGCGGGCGGTGACGAACAGCCAGCGCAGGCGGGACAGTTCGCCGATCAGCTCCGCGGGTATCGCCTGCGCCAGTGCATCGTACGGCCCGGTCTGCCCCAGCAGGTCGAAGGGCAACACTGCAATAGACGGGCGCTGGTCTGCGCATCGGACAGGAACGGCGCGGAGTTCCCCGCCGACGGATACCAGCAGTGGACCGGCATTGGTGCGCTGCGCTGCGCGGACTTCCGCGACGAAGCGAAAGCCGCGCCCGTGATGGGTGCGGATGATGCGCTGCGCGCGGCCGTCATCACCCAAGGCGTGGCGAACCGATTTGATCCGGCTGGACAGCGCCGCATCGGACACCACGCGGCCGTCCCACACGCGCTCGATGATCTCGTCGCGGCTGACGAGCCGGTCGCGGTTCTCCACCAGCAGCGTCAGCAGCGCGAACACCTGCGGCTCGAGCGGCAGGAGCTCCCCGTTGATGCGCAGCTCGGCCGCCGCGACATCGAGATCGAAGGCGCCAAACCGGTAGATCATCGCTCAATCTTATGCCAACCCGGCACAACTCCAAGTCTTCTCCAGGAAATCTCCACGGCTTCTGCAAGCAATTCAGCCGACCTGCTGCCATCGTGTACGCATGGCACGGGCGGACAGCGCTGCGCCTCGGATCAACACTCAACTGCAGGAGAAGCACCATGCCTCTGGTAACCATCGATGTGATCAAGGACGTGTTCACCCCGACCCAGAAGATGGAACTCATCGCCAAGGTAACCGAAGCGATGATCGCGGTGGAGGGCGAGAAGATGCGCCCGGTCACGTGGGTCAGGATCAGCGAGTTCGAGAGCGGCGACTGGGCCATCGGCGGCAAGGCGCTGAAGGCTTCCGACGTGCATTCGCTGGGCTCGGGCAAGGCGGCCTGAACGGTACCAGGGCCTGTCGGCCGGCGTGAAACGCCGTTTCACGGGCCCTGGTGCATCGACTGCCACATCTACGAGCGCGGCGCGGGGGACTACGCGGTGACCGCCCGCACCTCCAGCCGATTTGAAGAGTCCGGCTACTCGATGCAGATATCCGGACCCGTGCTCGTCATCGGCTCGCCTTTCAGGCGGGGCGGATACTCCCCGGGCGATGCCGAGGTCTACGTTTTCGGCCACCGCTAGATCGACGCCTGGAGTGCTGCTCCTGGGGATTGTCAGTCTCCGGCCGTTCCGTGCCTGGCGGCAACGGGACGCTCGCGGCCTTGCGCATCGCAATGAAATCTGGGTCGCATCTGCGCAATTGGCAAAAATTCGCGTCTTTGTTTGCGACATGCTAAATCTATGCTCCGTGGGGCATCGAAGCGGGTTGTAGCACCCACGCAACAAGATCATCGGCCCGCTCCCAGGAGATCCTGAATCATGAGTACTTCGTTGATCCGTTCTGCGGGCCCTTGCGCCCGGCGCCTCGTTCGCTTGGCTGCTGCACGCGGTGGGCTCGCCGCGGCCGTGGTGACGCTCGCGGGCTTCGCCGTGCCGTGCTGGGCCGATGCGGATCTCGAAGCGGTGGTCGTCACCGCCCAGCGCCGTGCGGAAAACGTGCAGGACGTCCCCATCGCGATCTCGGCGTTCACGGCCAATGACCTGGAGCGCACCAACATCCGCCAGGCTGGCGACATCACCACCCTGGTTCCCAACCTGCTGCTGTCCTCACCCTACGGCGAGGAAGCCGAGCCGGTGTTCTCGCTGCGCGGCGTCACGTCGAACGACTTCAGCCAGAACCAGAGCGCGCCGGTCGCGATGTACGTCGATGAAGTCTATCGCTCGGTGGGTCGCAGGCGCTGCAGACCTTCGACCTGGAGCGCGTCGAGGTGCTGCGCGGGCCGCAGGGCACGCTCTACGGCAAGAATTCCACTGGTGGCGCCATCAGTTTCTTCACGCGCAACCCGGACCTGAACGCCTACAACGGCTACGCCACGGCGGGGTTCGGCAAGTTCTCCCAGTACACGGTGGAAGGTGCCGTCGGCGGACCCATCAAGGATGGCGAACTGGGCTGGCGCGCGGCGGTGTACTACAACAAGCGCGATGGCTGGCTGAAGAGCGTGGTCCCCGGCATTGAGCCCGCCAACAGCATCGATGCGCTGGGCGGACGGCTCACGTTTCTCGCCAAGCCGAACGACAACTTCACCGCGCAGCTCAAGCTGAACGTCACCCGTTCGCGGGGTACGCCATATGGCGTGCGTCCCATGAACAATGATCCGAACGTCACCGGTGGCAACCCGCCCACGGACTTCTATCGCAACGCGGCGATCTCGATGGTCCACAAGGTCATCGACAGCGAGGGCGCGTCCCTGAAGATGGACTGGAAGGTGGCCGACCACGCGGTGCTGAGCTCCGTCTCGGGCTTCGACTATGGCCGCTGGGTCATGGTGGGTGACGATGCGAGCGTGGGCGTGCAGCTCTGGGGCGCCGACACCTACGCCTCGAGCGTGCACCAGTTCTCGCAGGAATTCCGCCTCGCATCGGTCGACACTGACCGCTACACCTGGATCGTCGGCGCGTACTACGGCCAGGACAAGGTGCACGGCTGGCTCGAGTACCATTACTTCGATGCCTTTCCCGGGGTCATCCAGTACAGCACCGACGCAAACGGTAATCCGCTGTTCCTCTACGGCTTCGACCAGGCGAACAGCTTCGACCAGGTGCGTTCGAGCCGCGCGGCCTTTGCCAATGCCAGCTTCGATGTTTCGCCCACCATCACGTTGCGCGGTGGGCTGCGCTACACGAAGGACAAGCTGACGATCAAGAACTTCTTCGCGCTCAACGGCGGCCTTGCGAACCCGCCGGCCTACCAGGGCCTGGGCCTGCCGACGCTGTGGACCCAGTCGTTGCCGGTGGTCCCCGGCACCTACGTGGATTTCAGCGAGGGCATCTACCCGCGCGGCGGCGTGACCTATCCGGACCTGCACAAGGACAACAGCAACGTGAGCTACCGCGGCGGCATCGACTGGAAGCCGGCGCACGGTCAGCTCTATTACCTGAGCGTGAGCCGCGGCTACCGTGGCGCGGCCTTCAACGCGAACGCCTTCAACTACGATGCCGAGGTGACCTTCGCCGACCCCGAGGAGTTGACCTCCTACGAGATCGGTGCCAAGACGGAGTTCCTCGAACGGCGCCTGCAGATCAACGCCGCGGTCTTCTACTACGATTACAAGAACCAGCAGTTCCTCGATACCTACAGCGCGAACGGCGTGCTGCTGTATCGCGAGCTGAATGCGCCGAAGTCCCGCTTGCAGGGCGGCGAGATCGAGCTGAAGGCCAAGGTCACGGAGGACCTGGAGCTGCGCGCCAACCTGGGCTACACGGATTCCAAGTACAAGGAGTTCGTGAGCCACGGGGCGAGCGTCGCCGGCAATGTGCTGCCGATGGCGCCGAAGGTGACCTCGAGCCTGGGCGTCGACTGGCGCGTGGGCACGCTGCTGGGTGGGGACTTCAACCTCGGTGGCGATGCCTTCTATTACGGCAAGCAGTACTTCGACCCGACCAACCTCGAGCGCATCGCGCAGAAGTCCTACACGGTGGTGAACGCGCGCGCCTCGCTCGCCTTCGGCGAGAACCACCAGTACAACGTGGCGCTGTGGGGCAAGAACCTGTTCGAGACGAACTACATCACCTATGCGCTCGCGGTTCGCGACCCCAGCCAGGGCGGCCTGGGCCTGGACTACACCGTGCCTGCCGAGCCGCGCACGTTCGGATTGACCGGTACGGTGCGCTTCTAGGCAGCCCGGAACGACTGCGTTGGTTACTGCGTCGCCCGATCGGATCGACCTCGGCATCCTGCAGGAGCTGCAGGCCGATGGGCGGCGCAGTTTCCGCGAGATCGCGCGTCACCTGCGCATACCGGAAGCCACGGTGCGTGCGCGCTTCAAGCGGCTGGAGGAGCAGGGCGTGGTGCGGATCCTGGCCTTCGCGGATCCGTTCAAGCTCGGCAACACCAAGATGGCGCTGCTGCTCGTCGATGCGGCGCCCGAAGCGCATGAGCGCCTGATGCGCACGCTCGAGGCCTGGCCCGAGGTGAGCTACCTGTCGACCACCATCGGCGAGGCGGATTTGTGCGTGCAGGTGATGTGCCGCGACGATGATGCGCTGTGGGCCCTGCAGCAGCGCGTGCGCAAGCTCTCGGGCGTGGAGTCGCTGCGGCTGCTGTGGGAGATCAAGGTGCACAAGCTCCGCTTCACGCTGCCGGCGAGCAGCGGCGTGGAGTAGCGGGGGCGCCGAGCCGAGGGGCGGAAGCCGAGTCGCTACCCTGCGCGGGCGGGCACCGCCCGTTCGATGAACTCCTTGAACGCGCGCCGATAGTTCAGCGTGTACAGATCCGCCGGCACGGAGAACTCGAGCGCGTGTCCGTCCCAGTCGACCTCGCGCGGCACGATGGTCTCGGCGATGGGCAGGTCCTCCCGGTAGAGAAGGTCCTCGATGTTCAGGCACTCGGCGAGGTCGGCTCCCTGGTAGCCGCGCTCGTTGGCCACGCCCCAGAAGATGCGCACGCGATCGTAGGCCACGGGCGAAGGGAACCCGGCGACGATGCGCCGGCCCAGGCGTTCGTAGTCGTAGGTGATGGCGATGAACCCGGGCGCGATGATGTGGTAGCCCATCATGCACGGCCCGTCCTTCGCCCAGTCCCCGCTGCACGCGCCGAGCGGCCGGTCCATCCACACATCCAGCCCCTCGCGCCGCACGTTGAGCGGTTCGATCACGGGCAGGGTGGGGCCCATCATGCCGGTGTGGATGAAGGCGAAGTGCGCCACGTCCGCAAAGTTCTCGATGGCGATGGCGACACCCGTGGGGGAATCCAGCATCTCGCCGGCCCGCCATTCGTAATCCACGCCGCGCCACTCGGCGGGATCGTAGGCCTCGCTCACGGGGTCCTCGAGAGCGGTCCAGACGTGACCGAAGCGCTCCACGCTGGGATAGGTGCGGATGCGCGCCTTCGGATGGATCTTGCCCTGATCCTCGAGCGAGGGGATGTGCACGCACTTGCCACCCGCGCCCTCGAACTGCCAGCCGTGGTAGGGACAGGCGATGGCCTCGCCGTGCACCTTGCCCAGGGCGAGGTTCGCGCCGCGATGGGGACAGCGTGCCTCCTGCACCACGGCGCGGCCGGAGGCCGTGCGATAGACCACCAACTGCCGGCCGAGCAGGGTGGCGGCCTGCGGCTTGCCGAGGTCCACTGCACGCGCAACGGGAAACCAGCTCCGCTGCAATGCGCGTTCCGCGCGTGCCTTCCAGGAGGTGGGGCCGGGGATGAGTTCGCTGGCGGCTGACATGAGGGCTGACTTCCGTTGATGTGGATCCGTTGATGTCGATCAGATGCCCACGACCAGCGCGCCGCCGTTGACGGCCAGGGTCTGGCCGGCGATGAAGGCGGACTCGTCGGAGGCGAGGAAGGCGACCGCGTAGGCGATGTCCTCGGGATGTGCGAGCCGGCCCAGCGGGATGTTCTTCTGCTCGGCCTCGATGTACTCCGCCGGCACCATGCGCGTGAGGATGGCGCCGGGCGTGATGGCGTTCACCAGGATGCCCTCGGGCGTGAACTCCTTCGCGAGGGTCTTCATGAGGCCGAGCTGCGCGGCCTTCGCGACCATGTAGCCATAGGAGTGCCCGTCGGGGACCTGGCCCCATTGCGAGTTGATGAAGATCACGCGCGGCGCGCGGCTGCGCCGCAGCCAGGGCAGCGCCGCCCGCGTCAGGTGCAGGGGTCCGTGCACGTTGACGGCGATCAGCCGATCGAAGTCGGCGAGATCGGTCTGCTCCAGGCCGGTCATCGAATACATGAGACCTGCGTTGTGGACGAGGATGTCGAGGCCTCCCAGTTCGCGGGCCGTGGCTTCGATGGCGGCGGCGTCCGCGGCTGCATCGGTGATGTCGAGTCCGAGCGCGAGCGCGCGGCCGCCCGCGGCGATGATCTCGGCGGCCACCGCGGCGGCGGCGTCCGTGTCGATGTCGACCGCGGCCACGGCAGCGCCGCGCGCACCCAGGAGCCGCGCATGGGCGCGGCCGGCGCCGCGACCGGCACCGGTGACGAACGCCACGCGGCCGGTCAGCCGGTGGGCATCGGGCGCGAGTGACAGCACCGAGCGGGGCGCATCGCGCATGGCGCGCTTCGAATCCTGCGACGATGTCATCCTGCCGCCTCCGTTCAGCCCTGTGCCTTGTGCGGCTCGGTCACGTACAGCATGTTGCCGTCCGGATCGAACATCGGCCGGTAGCGGTACCAGGTGCCGCTGGGATGCCGCCAGGTGATGGGCTCGGGCGTTACCCAGCGCACCTTGCCCTGCAGGGCCGCGACGGCCTCATCGAGATCGGCGACCTCGAAGGCGAAGGAGTCGAAGCCGGGCGGATCCTCGAGGTTGACGGCGGTGCGCCTCGGGTTCGGCGTGCGATTCGTGGTCTTGAAGAGATAGAGCGTGAGATTGCCGGTATCCAGGGCCGCCCACTCCTCCTCGGGCTGGTACGGCAGGAAGAACGGCAGGCCGAGCACCCCATGGTAGAAGTCGACCAGGCGTTGCACGTCGGGCGTGAGGATGTCCATGTTGTCGATGCGCTTGAGCTTCAGCATGGCGATGTTCCGTTCAGGGAGGGAAGGACGTGGACTCAATCGGGATGGCCGCAGGGCCCGCCGGGCAATGCTTCGAGCGAACCCTTCGCCACGTCGAGTACGAGGGTTGCCAGGGTCTCGTACTGCCCGGCCGAGGGTTGCGCGGGATCCGGGTGGCAGCACACCGCGGCAGGGCCGCCCAGGTGAGAGCGCATGGCTTCGAGCGCCGCGGCGCGTGTCGCCGGCCGGCCTCGCATGCGCCGCATCAGCAGGTCGTGGCGGATTTGCGTGTCGGGGTACATCGAGGGCTCGAGGTCATCCGCGGCCACGGCCGGTGCGAGGAAATGGTTGGTGTGGACCAGCAGCCCTTGCGCGTCCGGGAACACCAGCGCGGGTCCGCCTGGGTGGACTTCGACGGCAACGGCGAGGCTGGCCCCGTCGCGGGCCGATACCAGCGTCATGCAGCTCGAGGCGGACACCGGCGTCGCGTGCACCCGCTGCAGCGCCTGGTTGATGTCACCGTTGCCATCGAGCAGCGCGCGTGCGAGCACGTGCACGGGGACCCCGAGCTCTCCGCCATCGCGGCGGTGGTGCAGGATGTTGAACAGCAGGCCCAGGCCGCCGCTGTTGACCCCGGCCTTGCCGAGGATGCCGAACTCGGTGACGGTGATGACGCGCCCGCCATCGGGCCGCGGCATTTCCCAGACCAGCCACTGCCCGGCGAATTCCGCGTACCAATCCCAGGTCTGCACGGCGAGCGCGGAGCTCGACCAGGGATCGATGCGCACCACCGTGGAGCATTCGCCGCGGGACCGTGCGCCTGACCTCGCGAGGATCTCCGTGCGGGCGTTGAGTGCCGCAAGCCGGGTGGGGTCGATCGCCGCCCCGACCGCCATGCCGTGGAGTTCGGTGGCGAGCGGCGGCGAGAAGCGCGAGATCCGCGCCAGCGCCTCGGCGCCGATGGCGCGGGTGTCGATGGGGTGGCCTGCGACCCGTGCGAACAGGGCATCGTAGAGTTCGGTCGAGCGGCGGATCTCGGCCGCATGCCGGGTTCCGAACTCGCGGCCCCGGGCCAGGGCGTCCGTCTCGGTGGAACGGAAGTGCCGCGTCACGCGCGCGCCCGCGCAAGCTGGGGAGCCACGTGCGCGGCCACGGCATCGAGCCTCGCGAACCACACCTCGCCTTCCTGCACCAGCGATTCGACGAATCGCTCCAGCGCGGCGAAGCGCCCGCCGCGGCCGATGACCTCGGGATGCATGGTGAAGGTGGTATGCCGGCGCTCGCACCGCGCGCAGTCGAACTCCGCGCGCCAGGTCTCGAACAGCGTGCCCGGGCTCGTGTAGTTGCCGCCCGCATCGATGCCCCAGCCGAACATCGGCCAGTCATCCAGCGACCAGTGCACCGGCAGCTCCAGGATGGAGCGTCCATCGTGCTGCTCGTAATAGGGACGGTCATCTCCCATGCAGCTCGAGTCGTAGACGAAGCCCTTGTCCACCACCAGGGCGAAGGTCTCGGGCGTGATCTCCCAGGACGAGGAGCGGTAGCCCGCCGGCTTCGGTGCGCCGGCGCGCGTCAGGGCCTCGAGGCCGCGCTCCATTTCCTCGACCTGGGCCTGGGGCGAGACCTTGTCGCTGCGCAGGTGCATGTGGCCGTGATGGCCGATCTCGTGTCCGGCGCGCAGCAGCTTCTCGACCAGGCCCGCATGGCGATCGGCGGTGTGGCCGGGGACGAAGAACGTGGCAGGGATGCCGTGCCGTGCCAGCAGCTCGAGGATGCGTGGCACGCCCCGGGTCACGCCATAGCGCCCTTCGGAGAGCGCCGTCAACCGGCGTTCGAATGTCGGGCTGTCGCCCAGGAGACCAGCCTCGGCATCGACGTCGAAGCTCAGCGACACGGCGACGTTGCCCTGTGGCCACTTCAGGTCGGAGATGGAGTTCATGCCATTACTCATTCATTCATCCTCCGGCGGTGCGAGCGTCGCTCTCGAGGCCTGCGTCCTGCGCGTCCTGCCAGCGGCGCAGGTAGTACAGCACCTGTGACAGTGCCAGCACGCCGATGGCGATGAGGACTTCCTTCAGGCCGCCATAGCCCGTGATCGAGGCACTGGTGGTGCCCACGACCAGGATCAGCGCATCGAAGGCCGTGAGCGCCACGGCCACGCCCACCCAGCCGCGCGCCAGCCGGATCGGCCGTGGCGCGTCCGGACGGTCCTTCCTCAGCGCGACGAAGCCCGACACGGCGAGCAGGTGCGCAAGGATGTAACCGATGTTGCCGGCGACGATGACCGCCAGCGCATTGCCGACGAACAGCACGAGCGCGACGTTGATGATGAGCTGCAGGGTCACCGCGCGCGCCGGAATGCCGTGGCGGTTGAGGCGCGCGAACTGGCGCACCGTGAGGCCATCGCAGGCACTCTGGTAGAGCGCGCGGGCGGCATCCGCCGTGCCCATGACCGACAGCACGAGGATGCCGGCGAGCAGCACCACCGTCATGGCCGCGGCGCCGCCGCCGAACAATGCCAGGGTGCCGGCCTGCAGGAACCCGTTGGGATGCGAGCCCACCGCCTCTTCGCCCAGCAGCGCGACCAGCCCGAGAGGGGTCGCGCAGAAGACCACCAGCAGCACCAGCGCGGCCCCGCGCAGCGCCTTGCGCGTATCGGCCACGGTGTCGCGGAATTCGGGGATGAAGGAGGCTGCGGCTTCCACCGCGTACGCCGACCACGCCATCACGAACAGCCAGGCGAGCGCGACGCGAACGCCGTGCAGGCCGCCGCCCATCCGCCACGTGAGGCCAGCGAGGCTCGAGGGAGCCCACAGGTAGGTGGTGCTGAAGATCGCCACCGGGATCATCAGCAGCAGGCCGGCGGCGGTGATGAGCAGCATGGCGAAGCGCAACTGCACCATGGACAGCGCCCACGACAGCAGCGCGACCAGCAGCGCCACGGCGTGCGCCGCATCCAGTGCCAGCGGGCCGGCGGAAAACAGGAGGCGATCGCCGGGGAAGGCCTGGGCGCTCAGGATCTGGGCCACGGCGAGGCCCCAGATGGCGGGCGCTGTCGCCCATGCGAACCAGTAGGCGTAGGTGGCGAGCGGTCCCAGCGCGGGCGCGCGCGCCTGCCAGGCCTCGTTCGCGTACAGCGCGATGCCGCCCGACTTGTCGACGAACATCGCGCCCATCTCGGAGTACAGCCAGTTGTGGAGCGCCGCGATCGCGGCGATGCCGGCCCACAGGGTGATGGCCGACCAGGCGCCGATGGCACCGATGGAATAGCCGAGGCTGACGAACAGCGCCGCGGGCAGGCTCAAGGTGAGGGCAACACCATCCCACCAGCGGATCGACTTCGCCAGGGCACTGGGGACGTGGTCGGAGGCAGGCTGCACCAAGGGACTCCAGCCGGACGCCGCGACCGGGCTGCCGGTATTGAGAATTATATGCACTGGCTTTTGAAATGCGCAACCAGGGCCCGGGAAACCCAAGAAGTGCGCACAAACAACAGCAAGATGCTGCGTAAATCGTCGTGACCAGCCACGCAGCCGGCCACCCCGCCGCCAGCTTGCCCGGCGGAAGCGGCCGCGAAAGCGTGAGATCAGGCCGGGTGGCCGGGAGCGGCGACCGGCTCACCGCTCCCGCGGCGGGAAAGCCAGGTGCCGATGCAGATCAGCACGATGGAGACGAGGATGACCAGCGTCGAGATGGCATTCACCTCGGGGGTGGCCTCGCGCCGGAGCAGCGACCACAGCGTCATCGGCAGGGTGTTCTGCCGGCCGGTCAGCAGGTAGGTGACGGCGATCTCGTCGAAGGAGATCGAGAAGGCGATGAGCATGGCGCCGAGCAGCGCCGGCAGCACGCCCGGCAGGGTCACCTTGAGCAGCACCTCCCATTCGCTGGCGCCGAGCATGCGCGCCGCGTCCTCGGTGCTGCGGCCCATGCGGCGCAGCCGCGCGGACACTTCGGTGATGGTCACGCACATGAGGCCCGTGCCCTGGCCGAGCATGATGGTGTACAGCGAGAGCTTGAAGTGCATCAGCATGTAGAACAGCAGCAGTGCGACGCCGGTGATCACTCCGGGCAGCACGATGGGCAGCAGCACCAGCCGGCCGAACCAGGCCTTGCCCGGGAACTCGTAGCGGTCGAGCGCGATGGCCGCCGGCACGCCGAACAGGGTGCTGAGCGCGACGACGCCGAGCGCGACGTAGACGCTGTTCCACACCGATTCGAGCAGGCGCGTGTCCTCGAGAACGACGCCGTACCAGCGCCAGGTGAAGCCGTTGAAGGGCAGGCTGGTGAACTCGCTGTCGTTGAATGAGAACACGGCCATGACGACCAGGGGCGCATACAGGAAGGCGAGCACCGCCCATCCCAGGGTCCAGGCCTTGCGCCGGCTGCCGAGTTCACGCATGCCGTCCTCCTAGAACCTGGCCTCGGAGCGATGCTCGAGGTATTGCGCGACAGAAATGAGGGCGGTGCCCACGCCGATCACCACGATGCCGATGGAGGCCGCCATGGGCCAGTCGAAGGCCACGCCGAGCAGGTTGATGACCACGTTGCTGATCATCACCGCATCCGAGCCCCCGACCAGCGCCGGTGCGATGAAATCGCCGGTGGCGAGTGCGAAGGTGATGATGGCGCCGGCGATGACTCCCGGCAGGCTCAAGGGGATGACGATGCGCGTCAGGGTCTCGAAGGTGGTGGCGCCCAGGTTGCTCGAGGCCTCGAGCACCGAGGTGGGAATGCGCTCGAGCTGTGCGTAGATGGACAGCACCGAGAAGGGCGTGAAGATGTACACCAGCGTGAGCACCACGCTGAACTGGTTGTACAGGAACAGCGTCATCGGCTCGCGGATCAGGTGCAGGTTCAGCAGCAGCGCATTCAGCAGGCCGTTGGTGCCCAGGATGGTCTTCCAGGCATAGGCCTTGACGAGGTACGCCGCCCACCAGGGCACGATGACCAGCAGGTAGATCAGGAACTTTGCGCGCGCGGTGCGCGTGTGGAAGGCGAGGCAGAAGGCCACGGGGTAGGCGAGGATGGTCGCGCCGATGGCGGTGAGCGCGCCGATGCGCGCCGACTTCAGCAGCACCGTGAGATAAGGCTCGGCCTGGAAGACCTTGAGGAGGTTCGCGAGCGAGAAACCCGGCTTGAAGGTCATGTACTCGGTCGAGCCGAGGCTGTAATAAAAGAGCAGGCAGTACGGGATCACCATGAACACGGTGAACCACAGGAGCGGCGGCACCAGCCAGATCAGCAGCTGGCGGCGCTGCGCACCCGTGGGGCTCGCCGCCGCGTTCATGGCGCACCCGCCGGCGTCGTGTCCGGAATGAGGCAGATGGCCGAAGGGTCCGCGAACACCTCGACGGCGGCGCCGACATCGAACTGGCCGCGTGACACGCCGGTCAGGGCCGTGAGCCGCAGCTCGCCACCCGGCATCTCGAGCTCGTACCGCACCTTGTCACCGAGGAACAGGCGTTCCGTGACGCGCGCCGGCAGCGCGCCGGCGGAGCCGCCGCCCGAAGGCGCGACGTTCAGATGCTCGGCCCGGATCATCACCGTGAGGCGTGCGGCGGCTGCCGCATCGACACCGGCCTTCGGTCCCAGCCAGATGCGTTCCCCACCAGGCAGGCGCAGCGCCACGGCATCGGCAGATCTCTCGGCGACGCCCGTGAGCACGTTAGCCGCGCCGAAGAACTTCGCCACCGCGACGCTGTTCGGCTGGGCGTAGATGGCCTCGGGCGAGGCCAGCTGCAGGAGCTGGCCATCCTGCAGCACGGCGACGCGGTCGGACAGGCCCATGGCCTCTTCCTGGTCGTGCGTGACGTAGATGAAGGTCTTGCGCAGGTCGCGGTGCAGCCGCTTGAGCTCGATCTGCATGGCCTTGCGCATGTTGGCATCGAGCGAGCCCAGGGGCTCGTCGAACAGCACCACGGGCGGATCGGTGACCAGGGCGCGGGCCAGCGACACGCGCTGCTTCTGGCCGCCGGAGAGCTGGTGCGGGAGCTTGTCCGCATGCGCGGACAACTGCACGGTCTCGAGATACTTGCCCACGCGCGCCGTGATTTCCTGTTCGCTCACCCGGCCCCGGTAGATGCGCAGGCGCAGGCCGAAGGCGAGGTTCTCGCGCACCGTGAGGTTCGGGAACAGGGCGAAGTCCTGGAACACCATGCGCATGTTGCGCTGGGCCGCCGGCAGATCGGTGATGTCCTTTCCCCCGTAGATCACCTGCCCGGAGGTGGGCTGCTCGAGCCCCGCGATCATGCGCAGGAGCGTCGTCTTGCCGCTGCCGCTCGCGCCGAGCAGCGAGAGGAACTCGCCCTCGTTGACCGAGAGCGACACGTCGCGGACCGCAGTCGCCCCGCCGTACGCCTTTCGCAGATTCCTGGTTTCGATGATCACTGGCATCGGTCGTTCTCGCGCTGGCCCGGGATGGCGGGCGCTACTGCGCCTTCACCTGGTTCCAGATCTCCAGGTATTTCCCGCGGCGGCGCACGAGCTGCCACCAGTCGAGCGAATTCAGCACGTTCGGATCGGTGAGACCCAGGCTCTCGTACTGCTGGCGATTCGCCGGGGAAAGCTTCTCCGGCATCTTCGCATTCGAGAAGCCGAAGCCCGTGACCGCATGCGCCAGCGCCTGCGCCAGCGGCGTCGACACCCAGTTGAGCCAGGGATACACGCAGGCGTTCTTTCCCGAGCCGTTGACGATCATCCAGCTGTCCGAATAGGCGCTGCGGCCTTCCTTGGGCAGCACGTCGATGATGTGCCGGCCGGCCTTGCGCAGGTTGACGAGGGTGGCTTCCCAGGAATTGCCGGCCACGACCTCGCGGGTCTGCATGAGCGTGCCCATCTCGCCGGTGGTCGCCCAGAACTTCCGCAGGTTGGGCTTGAGCGCCAGCAGGCGTTCCTTGACCTTCTGGAGCTGATCGTCACTGAGATCGTAGGTGTTGCGGAAGCCGAGGGAGCGCGAGGCCATGTAGACGGCCTCGATGTCATCCCAGATGGCGACCTTGCCGCGAAGCTGCGGCTGCCACAGGAAGCCGATGCTGTCGGGCGTTCCCAGCCCCGAATCCGCGTCGAGGATCAGGCGCACGATGCCCCAGCCGTAGGGGACGCCGTACAAGGCGTTGCCCTTGGTGATCCATGGCGGGGAGGAGAAGATCGGGAAGAAATCCGCGGTGGCGGGCAGGCGCCGGCGGTCGATGGTCTCGACGGCCCCGGCGTCGATGAGCCGCATGGTGGTGTCGTTCGACGGCGTGATCAGGTCATAGGCGCCGCCGCCGGCGAGGATCTTGGCGACGAATTCATCGTTCGACCCGACATAGGTCGCCGACACGCGGCAGCCCGTGGCCTTCTCGAAGGGCTTGACGATGCTCGCCGGGGCATAGCCCTCCCAGCTCAGGATGTTCAGGTCGCCGGCGGCGCTCGCGCGCAACGCGGGAAGCAGCAGCGCAAGGCCCAGGGCCAGGCGTCGCGTGAATGGCCCGATCTGCATGGGTCTCTCCAGTGGGTCGGTCGACTATCCTACAATCCAAGCATACAATCCGGCGAGGCTTCCGCGCCACGCGGGTTTTTTGGAAGGCATATGCACGGCATTCCCGGACGAACGCTGGTCATCCTGGGCCTCGCGCTGGCGGCCGCCGCGGCGGTTCATGCCGGCGAGACGCCGGATCTCACCGGAGGTGAGTTGTACGGCGAGTTCTGTGCGAGCTGCCACGGCCTGCGCGCTCATGGCGATGGACCCGTCGCCGCCAGCCTGAAGAAGAAGGTGCCCGACCTCACCCGGCTGGCCGCGCGGCGTGGCGGGGCGTTCCCGGACGAGGAGATCCACCAGATCATCGACGGGCGCAGAACCCGCGAGGCGCATGGCACCTCGGAGATGCCCGTGTGGGGACGCGAGTTCTACGGCTTCGAGGGCGAGGATGCCACGCGCCGGCAGCGCGTGGCGCAGCTCATCGACCAGATCGTCGCGTACCTGCGCTCGGTGCAGGTCAGGTAGGACGCCATCCACCGGCGCACCACTCCATCGCGTCAGCGGTGAAGCTGCTGTTCCTGTTGCTGGCCCTTGCGCATGATCTCGAGCAGCGCCGAGGCATCGGCCACCAGCAGGCGCAGCAGGTCGTTGAGCGTGAGGATCCCGACCACCTCGCCCTCCCGTTCGACGACCGGGATGCGCCGAACGCCGTGATGCCTCATGCGCTCGAGCACCGCGGAGGTGTCCTCGGAGGCGTGGGCGATGACCACCGGCTTTCGCATCAGGCTCGCGACCGTGGTGGCGGCCGGGTCGAGCCCCTTGCCGAGCACCTCGATGGTGAGGTCCCGGTCGGTGACGATGCCCAGCGGCACTCCCTGCTCCTGCGGGTCATCGACGACCACGAGGTCGCCGACGTGCTTGTGGCGCATGATCCGCGCGGCTTCCGCCGCGGTGGTCCGCGGTCCGCAGCAATGCACGTTCGCGGTGTAGGCTTCACGTACCAGCATGATCGATCTCCTTGCGGTCGGTTCCTCAACGTCACTGGGCGAGCGTGTGGGCGAGCGCAATCAGGCGGGCATCGGCCGGCTTCGTCCGGCCCGCCACTTCCGACAGCGGCGTCTCGGCGATGTCCCCGCCCCGCATCCCGATGAGCACGCCGCGGCGGCCGGCCGCCGCCGCCCCCACGGCTGCGGCGCCGAACAACGATCCTAGCAGCCGGTCGAACGCGCCGGGTGAGCCGCCGCGCTGGATGTGCCCCAGCCGCGTCATGCGCACATCGAAGCCCAGGCTATCGCGGTGCTCCTTCAGGTAGGCCAGGATCTGGTCCGCATCATAGCGTGCGCCCTCGGCGATCACACCGATGGCGTGGCTCTTGCCGCGGGCATAGGAGGCCGCCAGTTCCCCGGCGACCTGCGCGGGGCTGGCGTCCACCTCGGGCAGCACGATGCTCTCCGCGCCGCCGGCGATGCCGGCCGCCACCGCGAGGTAGCCGCAGTGCCGGCCCATCACCTCGACGAGGAAGGCACGGCGCATGGCCGCGGCGGTGACCCGCAGGCTGTCGATGGCCTGCAGGGCGACATCGACTGCGGTGGTGGCGCCGAGCGTGATGTCCGTGCCGGCGAGGTCGTTGTCGATGGTGGAGGCGATGCCCACCACCGGCATGCCGTGCTGGTCCAGGCCGTGCGCACCGCTCTGCGAGCCATTGCCGCCGATGACGATGAGGCTGTCCACCTCGCGCGCGCGAAGTTGCGCGATGGCCTCGGCCTGGCCCTCCTCGGTGCGAAAGCGCGGGTTGCGCGAGGTGCCGAGCACGGTGCCGCCGAGCTGGATGATGCCGCCGACATCCCGGCGTCCCAGCGGCCGGAAGTCCCCGCTCATGAGACCCGAGTACCCGTTGCGAACGCCCAGGGCCTCGATGCCCCGGCCGATGGCGCAACGGACCACGGCCCGCACGGCGGCATTCATGCCGGGCGCATCGCCGCCGCTGGTCAGCACCGCGAGTCGTTTCATCGGCAAGGTCCTTGGCTGGACTGGAATCCCAATCTTCCCGCAATCGTAGGGACAGTGAAGCCGGGGGCTGGCGTCTGCGATCGGGGGATCTACCTAGAGGCGTGGTTGGATGCGCAGCCGGTTCCGGTCTGAAGCCGCGGATTGCATAATTCCGGGCCGTGACCACTTTCGCAGCATTCCGGGCAGGGGATATGGCCATCTGCGGCCGGTTCGAGCCATCCAGTGCCGACCTTCGCGGGTTTGCCGAGGCGGTGGGCTTCGATGGCCAAACCGGTGCGGCCATGCGCTGGCTCGTGGTCGCGCGGCAACTTCGGGCCATCGTCGATGAACTCCTGACCCGCACTTCGAGCCAGGGCGCGCCTGGTCTCGAGCGGGTCGACTGGGGCGCGCAGGTTCAGCCCGGCGATCAGCTCACGGTGCGCCGGGAGACCCTCGAGACGAGGGTCAGCAGCAAGCGTCCCGGGATCGGGCTCACCCGATTCCGTTTCGACACGCTCAATCAGCACGACGAGGTCGTGCTGTCCGTGTCGCAATGGATGATGTTCCGGCGGGACGATGCTGCGGAGGCGCCGATGCTGTCCGCGACATCGGCGTCCGCCGCATCGGTGTCCGCGGCATCGGCTCGATGCGCAGACGTTCACTATGTGCCGCCCGGCGGCGAGCAAAGGATGGCACGCATGCCCGATCCCTGGAGCGCCTGGCACCGGGTGAGTCCCGGTGCCATTGCGCAACTCGGTTCCTACCGGTTCGATGCCCAGGACATCATCGCCTTTGCCCGTGCCTTCGACCCACAGCCGTTCCACATCGATGCTGAAGCCGCGCGAGCCTCACTCTTCGGGCGCCTGTGCGCTTCCGGGCTGCAGACCGCGGTGGCGTGGGCCGCGCTGGCGGAGGATTCGCGCTGGGTGGTGCAGCCGAAGGGCCTGCGTCACCTGCGATGGCATCGCCCCGTGTTTGCGGGCGAAACGATTGCCTACCGGTCGGTGGCTCGGGACGTGAATCTCGATGCGGCCCGACCGGGGCTGGCCTGGATCACGCGCTCGAACCAGGGACTGGATGCCGAAGGCCAGGTCGTGATCGAACTGGAGGATGTGGTCGCAGCAACGATCGCCGGGTGATGTGCCGGCGTCCGCCCTTCATCCCGGCGCAGCGCTTTTAGAACCTGTAGCTCAGCGAAGCTCCGTACCAGCGCGGTGCGCCGTACATCTGCTGCGTGAACCCGAGGCCAGTGACGGGAATGGCGTACAGGCGGTAACGCCGGTCCGCCAGGTTCTTCACCCAGATCGATGCCGACAGGTGCGTGGCCGGATCGGAGAAGCTCAGTGATGCGTTGGTGACGGCCTGTCCGCCCTCGGTGGCGATCGGGTTGTTGTTGAGGTCGAAGAACTGCTTGCCCGTGTACCGGCTGTCGAGCTGCAGGGCCAGTTCACGCGTGCCGAACACATTGACGTGATAGCGGGCGATGCCGTTCAGCGAGTACTTGGGCGCGAGCACCATCTGCGGATCGTTCGTCACGGTGCCACCGCCCACCACCGGTGTGATCACGCCCTTGACTTGCGTCGACAGGTAGCTGGCGCCCAGGGTGAGGTCGAGATGGCGATCCGGCGTGACGACGAACTCGAGCTCCGCTCCCTTCACGGTGGCGGGCAGGTTGCCGATCTGCTGCGTCAGTCCCTTGAAGGTGAATGCCTGGAAATCCTTGTAGTCGTAGTAGAACACCGAACCGTTCAGGCGGTAGAGCCCGCGCGCGAACTGCTTGAAGCCGAGTTCGTAGGCGATCAGGTTCTCCGGTCCGTAGGCCATCTTGTCGGCGGTGCTGGCGCCGATCAGGAAGGATCCGTCGATCGCCCCGTTCCAGCCGGCGCTCTTGGTGCCCTTGGAGATCGATGCGTAGAAAAGGGAGTCCTCGGTGAGCTTGTAATCGACTTCGCCGCGGAAGGTCACCAGGTTGTCCTTGCGCCGGTCGCGATACGGCGTGGGATCCGCGGTCGTGCCGCCCGTGAAGGGGAACACGTTGTAGTCGGGCACCGGATCGGTGGTGATGCCGAGGATCACGGGCGTGAGGCCAGTGTGATCGACGCTGAGCAGCCTGAACGACTGGTCCTCGTGGGAGAAGCGCAGCCCGCCGATCAGCGTCAGCTTCGAGTTGATCGAGTACTCGAGCTGGCCGAAGGCCGCGGCCGACTTGCTGCGCAGTTCGTCGTTGAAGTCATCGTCGACGAAGCCGACGCCGGCGAGATTGGTGTCGGAGCCGGCACGGATGTCCCGGTAGAAATAGAACAGGCCTGCCGTCCAGAACAGGGCGCCGTTCTTGTTGCTCAGCCGCAGCTCCTGCGTGTACTGCTTGCTCTCCACCGGATTGGTGACGGCGATGGCGGGCACGGGGCCGCCATCGGTGTCCTCGCCATAGAGCTTGTGTACCCGCTCGTAGCCGGTGATCGAGGTGAAGTTGGCGCCGAACAGGGGTGATTCGAAGGTGATGGAGGCGCCGTTGGTGTCCAGGTCCTGGAACGACTGGCGGTTGTTGTCGAATACCCAGGGCGAGGAATGCAGGTCCCGATACCCGAAGCAGTCCTGGCCGGGTCCCATGAGGCCGAAGAGGCCAGCGCAGGTGGGGTTGACCACGTTCGGCGGCGTCGCGATCTGCGTCACGCCGTCGGGGGCGTACATGCTCGCCAGTGGTGTATAGGCCGGGCCCGTCGCGTGGTTGGTGCTGGCGTGGACGTTGAAGAGCAGGGATCCGCCATTGCCGGTCAGCCACTTCAGCATGATCCGGCCGCCGGCCTGGTCCAGGCCATTCGAGGCCGCAACGCCGGGCTGGGTGGCCCGGCCCCAGCCGGTGTTGTGGTGGTAGATGCCGGAGAGGCGAAACTGCAGGTTGTCGGAGATGGGTCCCCCGAAGCCGCCTTCCACGCGCTTCTCGGAGAAGCTCCCGTAGCTGGCATCGACGAAGCCGTTCCACTCGGCCGTCGGCTGCTTGCTGACGAACTGCACGAGACCGCCGGTGGAATTGCGGCCATAGAGCGTGCCCTGGGGGCCGCGCAGCACCTCGATGCGATCGATGTCGAACAGCACCGAGTTGATGCCGGCGATGGTGGCCTGGTAGACGCCGTCCTGGTAAGCGGCCACCGGCGATTCGTTGTGCTCCGAGAAGTCATTCAGGCCCACGCCGCGCAGCGTGAAATTCTGGTTGCCGCTGGAACCCAGGTGCCGCCACCGACAGGCTGGGCGTCTGCGCCGCGACGTCGGTGAGACTTCGCAACCCGAGCTCGCGCACCTGGTCGCCGGACAACGCGGTCACCGAGATGCCGACGTCTTCCTGCCGCTGCTGCCGCTTCTGTGCGGTGACCGTGACCTCCTCGAGCACCTGCTCGGACGCCTGCGCCAGGGGAATGGCGAGGGCGGAGCCGAGGATGAGCGTGAGGATGGCGGACCGTGGATGGCCGACCGGCCGAGCAAGTGTTGTCATGTTGATGCCCCCTCGTTGCGGCCTCATCTTGGCAGCCGGGCCATCAAGTTGTTATTGCAGAATCGGCTAGTCTTTGCATAAACGGCCACCAGCCGTGGCGTTTGCGCGACACAGTGCGGGCATCGCCCTCACAAGGGAAACGGCATGCCGCAGGACGTTCAACGCCGGCAATGGCTGTCCGCGCTCTCGCAGCCGTTGCGCGTTCGCGGCAGGGTGTTGCGCAACCGGGTGATGATGAGTGCGCTCACGCTGCAGTATGGCGAGGACGGGCTGATCTCCGATCGCCACGTGGCCTTCTACGCCGAACGGGCGCGGGGCGGCGTGGGCCTGATGTTCAGTGAACAGCTCGATGCCAGTCCTTGAGCGTGAGTCCCGTTCGCACACGCCCTGCGGGCCTACGACCGGCGGCAGGTCGTGCGGTTCCGCAGCGTGCTGATGCCGTGCACCCTCATGGGGCGAAGTTCTTCGCGCAGCTCTTCTGCGCGGGCGCCGCGGGCGCCAGCGCACCGTGGGCCTTGCGCGCTGGGCACCGCTACGTGCGCCATCGATGATCCCGGCGCCGGCGGTGAGGTTCCCCTGCCGCTGAGCGAGGCGGAACTGGAGCGGATCGCGGCTGATTTCGGCTGCTCGGCGCAGCAGGTGTGGAAGGAGGGCTCGATGGCGTGGAGATCCACGGCGCGCATGGCTGGCTCGTCGGGCAATTCCTGAGCCCTTACTACAACCATCGACAGGATGCCTACGGTGGGAGCGTCGAGAACCGCTGCCGGCTGGCGCTGCGCATCGGGCGGTCGATCCGGGCCGCGGTGGGCGAGGACCTCCCCGTCGGCATCGCGCTCACCACGGATGAGCTGATGGGGCCTGCCGGCATCACCGAGGACGACACGCTGGCGCAACTGGAGGTTCTGGCTGCGTCCGGACTCTTCGATTTCTTCAACCTGTCGGTGGGATCCTCGCATCAGCAGCACTTCACCATCGCCTCGATGGCCGTTCCGCAGGGCTTCACGCTGCTCCTTGCGGCGAGAGCGAAGGCGGCCCTCGGTTCACGCGCGGCGGTGTTCATCAGCGGCCGGATCACCGACCCGGCGATGGCGGGCCAGGCCGTGGCCACCGGTCAGGCGGATGTCATTGGCATGACCCGCGCAGTGATCGCCGACCCCCAGCTACCTGCCAGGGCACAGGGACACGCTGCGCCGGCAGCGCTGCGCTGCATCGGCGCGAACCACTGCGTGAGCCGGGCGCTGGCCGATCAAGCCGTCACCTGCGTGCTCAACCCGGCCGCTGGACGCGAGCTGACCTGGCAACCGTTGAGCCCGGCTGCCCGAGGCCTGCAGGTCCGGGTCATTGGCGCAGGGCCAGCGGGGCTTTCCTTTGCGGTGACGGCTGCCCGCCTGGGTCACGCGGTCGAGGTCTTCGAGGCCGGCGCGGATCCCGGTGGGCATCTGCGCTGGCTCGCTGCCCTGCCCACGCGCAGCGCGTGCGCCAGCCATCGATGATCTGTGTCGTTCATTGCAGGAAGCGCAGGAGCCGGTTGAATCTGGAACGAGAGCTGGATGAGACCTCGGCGCTGGCGGGCGAGGCCGATGTCATCGTGATCGCCACCGGCTCGGCGTGGGTCCTGCCCACGGAGCCCGCCGTTGCGCCGGATGGCGGGGGCATGCGGTGCCTATCCCTGGACCAGGCCATCGCGCAAGCCGCGAGGAAGGATCTGACGCCCTTCGGCCGCCACGCATTGATCGTGGACGGCACGGGAACCTATGCGCCGCTGGGACTCGCGGACTTGCTGTCGGATGCAGGGATCCAGGTCACGCTCGCAACCGAGCAGCGCTGCGTCGGCACCGTGGCCGCGATGGAGCTGGACCTGCCGCATGTGCTGCCCAGGCTCGCGCAGCGTGGGGTCACGATGCATGCCGAGCGCCGCCTCGGGCGGATCCAGTCTCATGCGGTGCGACTGGAGGGCATCTGGGGCCAGGCGCCGATCGGCATCGAGGCGGTGGACTGCCTGGTCTTCGCCGAGCAGCGGCAGCCGGAATCGCGCCTGTACGAACGGATCCGCAACCTCCATCCGCGCGTGCTGTGCATCGGCGATGCGCGCTCGCCGCGGTCTACCGCGGCGGTGATTCACGAAGCCGTGAATACCGCGCGTGAACTGGTCGGCAGGGCGGGAGAAGGTACATGAGCTTGCTGGTCGTAGGAGGGAGGGGACCCGTCGGATCTGGAATCGTTGCGTCCCTGGCGGCCACCGGGACGATGCGGGCAACCTCCCGCGAGCCCGCGAGCGCGCTCCATCCCCGTGTCACCTGGACCCGGGTACATTCGGATGACTCCGGCATTGCGGCCGCGGCGCTGGATGGCATCGAGCGACTGTTCCTGCTCGCACCCACGGGCATCATCGACCAGCATGCCTTCGGCGCCTGGATAGCGGGCGCCATCCTGCGACCCAGCTGGTTCATGCAGAACTTCCACACCTACTGGGGCGAGGGCATCCGCAGGGACGGCGTCATCGCATTGCCCGCGGGCGAAGGCCGGATCCCCTTCATCGACGCGCGCGACATCGCGGATGTCGCGGTGCAACTGCTGCTCGATTCCTCGACGGAGTGCCGGACGCTGATCCTGACGGGTCCGGAGGCGTTGAGCCACGCCGATGTGGCCGGCATCATCGCCGCCTGCACGCAGCGCGATGTCCGGTACCGGGACGTGTCCGACGAGGAATTCCGCTCGCGGTTGATCGCGGATGGCATGCCGGCGGATTACGCAGAGCTGGTCGTCGCGATGTTCCCGGTGGTCCGGTCCGGACGCGCCGCCGCAACGACCCGGCACGTCGAAGAGGTGCTCGGGCGAGCGGCCCGCTCCTTCCAGGACTATGCTCGCGACTACTGGTCTGCGCTGTCGTGACAGGACGCTTCAGTCGCAGTGCTTGTCCAGCTCCGCAAGTCCCTTGTCCAGCGCCCGCAACCCCAAGTCGATGTCCGCCTTGGTGGCGATGAAGGCCGTCGCCAGCCGGATGCTGTTCGGCAGGAACGCACCCACCGCCACGCCCTCCTCGAAGCAGACCTTGCCCACCACGGCACTCGCGGGCACTTCGGGCGTCTTGGCATAGATCGAGAAGCGGTCCACGCCGACGAAGGGCTCGCGCGTCTCCTTGTTGCGCACCAGCTCCATCGCCCACATCAGGCCGCGGCCCGACACCAGGCCCAGCGAGGGATGACGCCGCTCCAGGTCCGCAAGGCCCGCGCCCAGGTGCTCACCGAGCATGCGCACGCGCTCCAGGATGTTCTCCTCCACCATGACCTCGAGATTCGCGGCCACCGCCGCCATCGCGAGCGGATGCGAACCGAAGGTGCTCATGGTCGAGAATCGCCAATGATCGAAGAACTCCGTGAGCTTCTTCGACAACACGACGCCGCCCGCGGGGAGCGCTGAGGAAACGATGCCCTTGGCGACGGACATGATATCCGGCTCGACGCCGTAGACATCGTAGCCGAACCATTCGCCGAGGCGGCCGAAGCCGGTCATCACCTCGTCATCGAGCCACAGCACACCGAGGCGCTGCGTCATCTCGCGGATCTGCGGGAAGTATTCCTTCGGCGGATGGATCATGCCCGCGCCCTGCGCCGGCTCCGTCAGGAAACCGGCAACGGTCTCGGGGCCGATGGTGCGGATCAGGTGTTCGGTGGCGCGCACGCAGGCCAGCGTGCCCTTGCTGTCCTTGCAGTTCGGGTATTTGTGTCCGATGGGGCAGCGATAGCACTGTGGGGCAGGTGCGTAGTGATAGTTGGGTGAGGGTGAATCCGGAACGTCGCGGATGACGGGATCACCGGCCCCTGAGGCGAGACTCGAGCGGTAGCCGCGCACGCCGTTTCCGCCGGACATGGTGTTCGTCCAGCCGTGATAGTCGTAGCTGCGCGTGACGATGTTGCGGCGGTTGGTGTAGAGCTTCGCGAACAACACCATGTTCTCCACCGACTCGGTGCCGGTGGAGAGGAAGCGGATGCGGCCGGCCCAGCGGCCCACGCCCATGTCTTCCATGATGATCTTGGCGGCCCGGGAGCGGTACTCGGTGGTCATCCCTTCCCAGACGTAGCCGAACTTCTCGGTAGCGTCGCGGATGGCCTGCTGGATGCGCGGGTGCCGATGACCCATGTTGACGCAGACGAGCTGGTTGGCGAAGTCGAAGATGCGCTGGCCGTTGGCCAGCGTGACGTAGCAGCCTTCGGCGCTGGCGACGGGCGTGCTGTGATATTCGTCCTTGGTATACAGGACGTGGAAGACATACTTCTCGTCCCATTCGGCAACCTGCTTCCAGTCGATGCTGTCCGAGGCGGCGGGTATCGGGGGGGGATTCTTGGCCACGCGAGTCTCCGTGAGGGTACTTGCCGGATGATGATGTGGCAGGATGCTGGCACGGCCCACGGCTATACAGGTATGGCGAAGTCAGCCATAATATTTGCATATTCGGCCACGCCGGCGATGCGCCGGTGTAACACGCAGGCAATCCCATGAGCCGGCCACGTCCTCCTTCGAAGCGCCAGCCAGTCCCGAGCCAGCCCTCGACGATCCGGGCGTTCTTCCTTACCCCGATGGTGCGCGAACTGGCGGAAGCCAAGGTCCCCATCGACACCTTCCTTCGCCGTTATGGACTGTCCGCGGCCCAGCTCAGCAGCCTGTACGAGCCGGTGCCGCTGCAGCACTTCGTGGCACTGGCCGAACACGCCGCGCAGCGCCTGGAAAGACCCTTCCTGGGGCTGGAGCTCGGCAAACGTTTCACCCTCGCGGACCTCGGTCCGTTCTACGCCATGTTCGTGCTGGCGCGCGACCTGCGCAGCGCACTCGAAACCCTGGGCCGGTTCCAGTCCGTGTGGCAGACCAACACGACACTGGAATTCGTCCACGGGCCGTCCACCTCGTCGTACCGATACCTGATCGAGGATCCGTCCATCTGGCCGCGCCGGCAGGATGCGGAGTTCGCGCTGGCCACCTTCACGAGCTTCATCCGCAAGTTGACCAGCGCGCGCTGGCGACCCCTGGCGGTGGAGTTCGAGCACGATGTCACCGGCCGGGTGGAGCAGCTGAAGGATTTCTTCCTGGCGCCGGTCCATGGCAACCGCGCCATCAACCAGCTGGTGCTGGCCAACGAGGATCTGGAGAAGCCCCTGCGGCTGCGGCTCGACGCCGGCGAGCAGGACATCGTGCCCACCCTGGAGCGCCACCTGCTCGAGATCCTGGCGCCGCCGAAGGAGGCCACAAGAACGGTTGCCGCGCGCGCCGATGCGCTGATCGCGCGGCGGCTGGGCCGTGCACCGGCGAGCATCGAGGCCGTGGCGGCGGAAATGAGCATGTCGGTGCGCAGTCTGCGGCGTCACCTGTCGGCGGAAGGCACCTCGTTCCGGCAGTTGCTGCAGGCGCATCGGCGCACGGCGGTGGAGGCCATCCTGCGCAGCGATGGCGCGAGGCTCTCTGATCTCGCGAGTCGCGTGAGCTACTCCGATTCCGCCGTGCTGTCGCGCGCCTTCAAGGCCTGGACCGGCATGTCACCGCGCAGCTACGCCAAGTCGCGCAAGCGCTGAGCCACGCTGGTCAGACCACGTTCTGCAGGGAGATGATCGCCGACTTGAGCACGGTGTGGTGCCGGATGGCTTCCTCGCCGAGCTCATGGCCCACACCTGAATGCTTGACGCCACCGAAGGGGACGGCCAGGTCGAGCACGCCATGGGTGTTGACCCAGACGGTGCCGGCGCGGAAGTTGCGGATGAACCAATGCGCGCGGTCGAGGTTGCGCGTCCACACGCTCGCACCCAGTCCGAAGTGCGTGTCATTGGCCCGCCTCAGGACGTCGTTCAGGTCAGAGAAGCGTGCCACCGTGAGCACGGGCCCGAAGATCTCCTCGCACACCACGCGCATGTCCGGGCGCACGTCGGCCAGCACCGTAGGAAGCACATAGGCCCCGGGGCCTGGCAGTGCCTCGCCCCCGACCACCACGCTCGCGCCCTGCTCGCGGCCCGACTTGATGTACCCCATGACACGGGCCTGCTGGCTGCTCGACACCAGCGGACCCATCTGGGTATCGGGCGCCAGCGCGGGACCCAGGCGGATCGAGCGTGCCGCCTCGGCGATGCCCTCGACGATGCGATCGAACAGCTTCTCGTGCACGAACAGGCGCGATCCCGCGCAGCAGTTCTGGCCATGGTTGGCGAAGATGCCCATCGCGGTGCCCGGGATGGTGACCGCCGGGTCGGCATCGTCCAGCACCACCATCGGCGACTTGCCGCCGAGTTCCAGCGTCACGTGCTTCATGCTGCGCGCCGCGATCTCGCCGATGAGACGGCCCACCTGCGTCGAGCCCGTGAAGCTGATCTTGTCGATGCCGGGGTGAGCGACGAGGGCGGCGCCCGCGGTTTCGCCATAGCCGGTCACCACGTTGATCACGCCCTCGGGGATCCCGGCCTCGGCGATGAGCCTCGCGAATCGCAGCGCCGTCAGCGGTGTCTGTTCCGCGGGCTTCAGCACCAGCGTGCAACCCGTCGCCAGCGCAGGAGCGATCTTCCAGATCGCCTGGCCCAGCGGCACGTTCCAGGGTGTGATCGCGCCGACCACCCCAACCGGCTCGCGCAAGGTCATGCCGAAGAAGTTCCCGCCCGGGACGTAAGGCACGGTGGGCTCGAGCGTCTGCCCATGGATCTTGGTCGCCCAGCCGGCCATGTAGCGCAGGTAGCTCACCGACAGGTCGACATCGAAGGCGCGCGTGGCCGGCAGGATCCGGCCGCTGTTGACGCTCTCGATCTCGGAGAACTCCTGGGCGTTGGCCTCCAGCAGGTCGGCCAGCTTCAGCAGCAAGCGCTCACGCTCGCCACCCCGCATGCGGTGCCAGGGGCCGGACTCGAAGGCGCGCCGCGCGGCCGCCACTGCGCGATCGATGTCCTCGGCTTCACCCGCCGGCACCTGACCCACCGTCTGGCCGCTGGTGGGATCGACCACGGCGATGAGCTTGCCCGAGCTGCCTGCCACGAAGCGGCCATCGATGAAATGTTCGTGCCGCTCGGACAGGTAGGCGCGGCTCGAGGTTCCGAGGACTGACAGATCGTTCGCAAGGGTGATCATGGGATCCTGCCTGTGTTGAGCGGGGATGATGGGAGTTCAGCCATCGACGCGGTTCGAGCCGATGCGTTGGTAGTGTTCGGGGCGTGAGGCGCGCAACCATCCCGCCTGCGCCATGCCGGCGAGGAACAGCACCAGCAGGACATAGGGGAGGTGGTTGATCACGACCGAGTCCACGCCCGTGAGCGCCGGATAGTTGAAGAAGGCGAGCAGGGTGGCGATGAGGATCACCAGTCCGCCGAGCGCCGGCGCGATGCAGGTGGCGACGCCGATTTCGCGACGTCGAAGGAAGAACAGCGGGATCGCCAGCGAGGTCAGGCTCAGCAAGGCCATCAGCCCGACGGAACCGAGGCCCGCCAGCGCGGTCGCCACGTTGACCAGGGGATCGAGCTTCATGATCACCGCGGCGGCGAACACGATGGCCATGGCAACGGCCAGGGTGAGCGCGGCAACGTGTGGTGAGTGGTGCCGGTGGTGCGTGCTCGCGAGGACGCGCGGCATGACGCCATCGCGCGCCAGGGCATACAGGTAGCGGGCGGAGTTGTTGAACAGCCCCAGTACCGCCGCGAACGAACTGGTCAGCACCAGCAGTTCGACGGCGGCGACGCCCAGGCGTCCCAGGTGCTCGCGGCTGCGATTGGCCACGAAGTTGCCCGGGTCTGCATGGGCCAGCGCGGCCACCGAGTCGACGCCGGCGGAGGACGCCAGGCACCAGGCCGTGAACAGATAGAACAGTCCGATCAGCACCAGTGCGAGAAAGGTCGCCCGCGGAATCGTGACCTGCCGGTCCCGCGCTTCCTCCTGGTAGATCGCGGTACCCTCGATGCCGATCATGCTGTTGAACGCGTAGATGGCGGCGATGCCCAGGCCCGGCGCGAAGACCCTGTGCGCAGAGAACACCGACAGGTCGAACTGGCGCAACCCCAGGTCGTACACGATCTTCACATCCAGCAGCAGGATGATGGCCGTTTCTGCCAGCAGAGCGACGCCCAGCACCGAGGCCGCCAGGGTGATCCGCCGGTAGGACAGCCAGGCGACGAGCGCGATGCCGATGAAGGCCCAGATGCCCCAATGCCACGACGTGCCGGTCAGGGATTCGAACAACTGCTCGCCGAAGAAAGCGAAGGCACCGAGCGTCGAGCAGGCCAGCGTGAAATAGCAGAAGGCCGCCACATAGGCCGCGCCCAGGCCCCAGAGCCGGCCGATGCTGGCGGCGATGTACGCGTAGAAGGCGCCAGCGTTGCGCACATGCGGGATGATCTTCACGTAACCCGTCGCGAACAGCAGCATGGCGATGACCGCGCCGAGCCAGACCCCGGGACACCGCCCCCGTTTCCGAATCCGAATGCCATCGGCATCAGGGCCACGACCACCGCCATGGGTGCCGCGGCCGCGACCACCATGAAGATGATCTCGGCCGTGCCGAGCACGCCGGCGCTGAGCTCGCCGACGGGGTGGGAGGAGGATTACCCATCGAATTCGATGTTCTCATCGGCGGCGCACCCGTCAGATTGCAGATTCGGCAACGGACATTGCACAAACGGCCACCGTCACGAGCGGGCAATCTGCATGTCGTGTTTCACCTGTCAGGGCTTCGCGCCTGGAGCGGTGGCAGATATACCTTGGGCGCCGTGCCAATTCAAAATCGCCGGTGGCGCACGTGAGCGTTCCGGGTCCCGGCGCGGACGAGACGGGACCGGCGCTGCGTGTCGCGGACGCCTTCCGCATCGCCCGGGACCAGCATCCGCACCGCGCCTTCCTGATGATCCCCGACGGCTGTCCGGGCGGGCCGCTGGAGTTGTCCTATGCGCAGGCCGCGACGGCGGTCGACGCAAGGGCGAGAAGCTACCGGGAAGCGGGGCTCGGACCGGGTCACCACATCGCGCTGATGCTCGACAGCCGCGCCGACTTCTACCTGCACTGGATCGCACTCAACGAGGTGGGGGCGACCCTGGTGCCCATCGGCGCGGACCTCGTCGAGGACGAGGTTCGTTCCATCCTGCGCCATGGCGATGTGGACCTCGTCCTCTGCCTGCCCGAACGCCTGGCCCAGGTGCGGGCGGCCGCAGCGGGTCTCGATTCACAAAGTCAGGCCGCCGTCGCGGTTGTCGATGAGCCATTGCCGCGGCTGCGGCCGGCGGCCGATGCCGGCCGCGCCAGCGGCGCCGCGGCCATCGTGTTCACCTCGGGCAGCACGGGCCGGCCCAAGGGATGCCTGCTGTCGAACGAGTACTTCCTGTCGTTCGGACGCTGGTACAGGGATCTCGGCGGACGATGCGCCCTGCGTCCCGGCTGCGAGCGTTTCATCACGCCGCTTCCGCCGCACCACGTGAATGCGCTGGCCTTCTCCAGCATGGGCGCGATCCTCACCGGCGGTTGCATCGTGCAGCTGGATCGTTTCCGTTCCGATCGCTGGTGGCTGTTGGTGCGCGAGACCCATGCCACGGTCATGCACTACCTCGGCGTGATGCCGGGCATGCTGTTGAAGCGGCCACCCGAGCCTTCCGACCGGGAGCATCAGTTGCGCTTCGGCATCGGCGGCGGCGTGCGTCACGCGGACCACGAAGTCTTCGAGACGCGATTCGCGGTGCCGCTGATCGAGGCCTGGGCCATGACCGAGACCGGCGGGACCGGCACGCTGTGCACCAACCGCGGACCGCGGCACGTGGGCACGGGCTGCATCGGGATGCCTTCAGCGGCCTTCGCCCAGGCCCGCATCGCCGATGAATCGGGACGGCCGGTGCCTCCGCAGGTCGTGGGCGAACTGGTCCTGAGGGCGCCGGGCGCGGACCCGCGCCGCGGATTCTTCTCGGGCTATTACCGTGACCGCCATGCGAGCGAGGCTGCGTGGGAGGGCGGCTGGCTGCACACCGGCGATCTGGCGCGCACCGATGAGGATGGGACCTTCTTCTTCGTGGGTCGGCGCAAGCAGATCATCCGTCGGAGCGGCGAGAACATCTCGGCGGCGGAAGTCGAGGCGGTGCTGTCGGGGCTTGCGCGGGTGCGCCAGGCGGCGGTCGTGCCGGTGCCCGATCCCGTGCGTGAAGAGGAAGTGTTCGCCTGTGTCGTGGCGGAGGAGGGTTTTCAGGCCAGCGAGCAGGCGGCCATCGGGCTGCTGCGCGAGGCGGCCGCCCACCTGTCGTATTTCAAGCTGCCGGGCTACCTGGCCTTCGTTGCGTCGATGCCGACGACATCGACCCAGAAGCTGCGATACGGCATGCTCATCGAGATGGCAACCTCCATGATCCAGCGAGCGGATCCCTCGCTGTTCGACCTGCGCGCGCTGAAGAGCGGATTGCGGACTTCCGTCATCCACCGGGCGCCACCCGGGCCGGAGTTGAAATGAGCGGCGGCGCCGATGGCTTGGCGCCGGGCCGTGGCACGAGAGTCCTGGCCTGGACGCTGGCGATTGGGTTCGCCGTGCTGGTGGCCATCTTCTTCGTCATGCTCGCAGGGAAAGACGGTTCGTGGGCCTCGCGATTGCGTCACGAGCATCCCGGACTCGTCCCGCTGATCGCGCTGGGGTTGATCCTGCTGGCACCCTTGTCGGTACTGCTTTATCACCGGGTCGCAGGTGATGCCGCGGCCGATCGGCGAGCGTCGCGCCCTTGACCTCGCCGCAGCCCATCATCGCCGCGATCGCTGCGCTGTTTCTCGTTGCCACCGTGGTGATCATCCTGCTGGCACGCCGGCGGGTCCGGACCACCGCGGGATTCTACGTGGCGGAGAATTCCGTCTCCGTCGTGCAGAACGGCATCGCCACCGCCGGTGACTATCTCTCCGCGGCATCCTTCCTGGGAACCATCGCGGTGTTCTTCACCTCGGGTACGGATGGCGTTTTGTACGCGGTGGGCGCCGTCGCCGGCTGGCCGGTTCTCGCCTGCCTGCTGGCCGAGCCCCTTCGCAACCTCGGACGATTCACCTTCGCCGATGCGCTGTGCCAAAGGCTGGAAGAGCGGCCGATCCGGCTGCTGGCGGGTGTCAGCACGCTGGTCATCTGCTGTGGTTACCTGATCTCGCAGATGGTCGCTGCCGGAACGGTGCTCGAACTGCTCTCGGGCCTGCCGTACGGCCAAGCCATCCTGGTGGTGGGCGCGCTGATGGTCTGCTACGTGCTGTTCGGCGGCATGGTGGCGACCACCTGGATCCAGATCATCAAGGCGACGGCCTTGCTCCTGGTCGTTGCGTTGATGGCTGCCCTGGTGCTGCACCGGTTCGGCTGGAATGCTGCCGACCTTTCGCGGCAGGCGGCCGCGAGCATGGCTGAGCGAGTCGGTCCGCAGAAGGTGCTGCTGGAGGACCCGTTCAGCGCGCTGGGCCTCGCCCTGGCGTTCATCTTCGGTCCGGCCGGCATGCCGCATGTCCTGATGCGTTCGTTCACCGTGCGCGACGGCGTCGCGGCGCGCCGATCGCTGGTGGTGGCCACCTGCCTGATTGCACTGTTCCAGGCGCTCATCATCGTGCTGGGCCTCGGCGCGATGGCCATGCTGCGCGTGCCGGAGGTGACCGGTGTGAACACGGCGGCCTTCTTCCTGGCGCGACATCTGGGTGGCAGCGTGCTGTTCGGCGTTGCGGCCACCGTCGCGATCGCGACGGTGCTGGCCGTGGTGGCGGGTCTCACGCTGGCGGCCGCCACCACGGTGTCACACGACCTGGCGCGAACGGTGTTCAAGCGCCGCGCCATCCAGGATGCGCAGGAACTGCGGATCTCCCGATGGGCGAGCGCCGGCATTGGCGCCGTGGCCGTCGGTTTCGGGATCCTGTTCCAGCATCAGAACGTCGGGTTCCTGGCCACGTTGCCGCTGGTCGCGGCGGCCAGCGCCACGTTCCCGGTGCTGCTGCTCGCCATCCACTGGCGGGGGCTCACGACGCGCGGCGCCGTTGCGGCAGGCTGGACCGGCCTCCTGGGCTCGATCGCCCTGGTGCTGGTCAGCCCCAAGGTGTGGGTGGGTACGTTCGGTCACGCAGCACCGTTGGTGCCCTTCGAATACCCGACCGTCATCACCATGGCCGCGGCCTTCCTGCTGGCCTGGGGCGTGTCGAGGCTGGACACGCGAGGCGGTGCGAGATCCTCGACGCCACGACCAAGCGACTGAGAACCGGGTCCGCCTTGTATAATGGACTCGTCCGACATCATGACCCAGCCGACCTCCACTTCGCGCTCCGACCGCGAGGCCGTCATCACCACCCCGGTGACCGTGCCTTACCGGCGCCACTCCATCCGCAACGCGCACTGGTTCTGCGCGCAGGCGCTGGCCCGGCTCCTGAAGGACGCGAGCCTGAAGAAGCAGGAGCTCGACGGACTGTGCGTGGGCAGCTTCGGGCTCGCGCCCGACACCGCCATCGGCCTGACGCAGCACCTGGGTGTCACGCTGCGCTGGCTGGACTACCTGCCCATCGGCGGTGCCTGCGGCATCGTCGCGCTGCGCCGGGCGATGCGCGCGGTGGAAGCAGGCGATGCCGAGGTCGTCGCCTGCATGGGCGCCGACACCAATCACACCGACTCCTTCCGCCAGTCCCTGGCCAGCTTCAGCGTGTTCGCGCGTGATGCGGTGTTTCCGTACGGCTCGGGCGGGCCCAATGCGAGCTTCGCGTTCCTCACGCAGTACTACATGCGTACCTATGGCGCGACGCGCGAGGACTTCGGCAGGATCTGCATCGCGCAGCGTGACAATGCGCTGGGGTTCAAGCATGCGTTGTTCTCGAAGCCGCTGAGCATGAAGGAGTACCTGGCGGCGCGGGTCATCGCCGACCCCATCCACCTGTTCGACTGCGTCATGCCCTGTGCCGGCGCCGAAGGCTTCCTGGTGATGACGCGCGCGCGCGCGCTGGAACTGCGCCTCCCGTATGCGCGCATCCGGCGCCACCTGCGAACGCCACAATGCCTTTCCGGAGGATGCCATCCAGATGCGCGGCGGCTGGGCGCTGGATCGCGACCGGCTGTATGGCACGGCGGGCCTGTCACCCGGCGACATCGACTTCGTGCAGACCTACGACGATTATCCGGTCATGACCGCCATTCAGATCGAGGACCTGGGTTTTTGCGAGAAGGGCGGCGCGCCCGAGTTCATCCGCCGCAACACCTTCACCACGGAAGGGACCTTCCCGCTGAACACCAGCGGTGGACAACTCTCGGTGGGACAGGCCGGTTGCGCGGCGGGCTTCCTGGGATTGGTGGAAACGATTCGTCAGCTCACCGGACAGAACCTCTCGCGTCCCGTCCCCGAGGCGCGTTTCGGGCTCGCCCTGGGCTACGGCATGATCACCTACGATCGCGGACTGTGCTCCGCGGCCGCCATCCTCGGCCGAGCCGACGCATGAGCGCTCCCTTCACCCGGCCGAAGCGCAAGAATCCGCTGCTGCGCACGCGCACGCCGCTCCTGCCGCCGGGAGGACGCTCGCGTGCCGCACTCGGTCTCACGGCCGCGGCGGCGCGCGGACGCTTCGAGCTGCAGGTGTGCGAGGACTGCGGCGCCGTGCAGTACCCGCCGCGCGAGGCTTGCGGTGCGTGCCTTTCCGGCTCGCTGCGCTGGCGCGGCCAGTCGGGCGAGGGTGAGTTGCTCGCCGACACGCACGTTCACCTGAGCCAGGATCTTTATTTTCGCGAACGCGCGCCGTGGCGCATCGGCCTCGTGCGGCTCGAGGCGGGTCCCACGGTCATCGCCCACCTGCATTCCGGATGTGGCGCGGCTCCCAGCCGCGTGCGCATCGGTGCGCGCCTGGACAAGTCCGGACAGGGCGTGCTGGTTGCCTTTCCGATCGATGAGGTTCTCGACATGGCTGACGATCCGCAGTTGCGGGAAATGACCTGCGACCCGAAGTTCCGGAAGGTGCTGGTCACCGATGGCAGGACGGCCGTGGGCCAGGCCTTGGTGCGCGCCTTGGTGGCGGCGGGCGCGGATCTCGTCTGGGTGGGCCAGGCCGAACCGTGGAAGCCGACGCCGGGACTGGAGCAGCTTCGGGCCCTGCCGCAAGTGGCAATCGTGCCGCTCGACCTGTCCGACAGCAGTTCGGTCACCGAGGCGGCGGGCAGCTTCGGCGGTCGCGTCGACATCGTGGTCAACACCGCGGAGGTGCATCGCACGCAGGGCATCGCCTCGCGCGCTGGGCTCGACGTGGCGCAGGCGGAGATGGACATCAACTACTTCGGCCTGCTGCGCCTCGCCCAGGCCTTTGGTCCTGCGCTGCGTGGGCGCGCCGCCGATGGTGCGACCGCGGCCACCGCCTGGGTGAACCTGCTGTCGATCTACGCGCTGAGCAATTTCCCGCCGCATGGCACCTTCTCGGCCTCCAAGGCCGCGGCGCTGTCGCTGTCGCAATGCCTGCGCGCCGAGATGCGCGGCAGCGGCATCCGCGTCATCAATGTGTTCCCCGGTCCGATCGATGATGAGTGGAACCAGGCGATGCCGCCGCCGAAGCTGGCGCCCGAGGCGCTGGCCAAGGCCGTGGTGGCGGCGCTGCGCGAGGGCGTCGAGGACGTGTATCCCGGCGATGTCGCGCAGGAATGGCTGGAACGCTGGCAGGAAAATCCCAAGGTCCTCGAACGGGAGCTGAGCACCGATGGTCGTTGAATCACTGGGCTTGCTGGCCGCGGACCTCGCCTCGGGTCGCGTGCGGGTCGTCGATCTCACCCAGACGCTGTCGCCGGAGTTTCCGGCCATCGTGCTGCCGCCTGAGTTCGGGCAAAGCGCGCCCTTCCGCCAGCAGGAGATCTCGCGCTACGACGAGCGCGGTCCGTCCTGGTACTGGAACAGCTTCTCCTGCGGCGAACACACGGGCACGCATTTCGATGCGCCGGTGCACTGGATCTCGGGCCGTGACCTGCCGAACAATGCCACCGACACCATCCCGGTGCGCGATCTCATGGGACCGGCTTGCGTCGTGGACTGCAGTGCCGAGGCGCGCGCCGATGCGGACTTCCTGCTGGATGTGCCCTTCCTCGAGCGATGGGAATCCCGGCATGGCCGCATCCTGCCGCGAAGCTGGGTGCTGATGCGCACCGACTGGTCGAAGCGCACCGACCCCATCGCCTACCAGAACCTGGATGACACCGGTCAGCACACGCCGGGTCCTTCGACCGAGGCCGTGCGCTTCCTCGTGGAGTCGCGCGATATCCTCGGGTTCGGCACCGAGACCATCGGCACGGATGCGGGGCAGGGGTTTCATCTGAAGCCTCCGTACCCGGCACATTATTTCCTGCATGGTGCAGGCCGCTACGGATTGCAGTGCCTGGCGAATCTCGACCAGCTTCCGCCCACCGGCGCGTTCATCGTGTGTGCGCCGCTGAAGATCCGCAAGGGGTCGGGCAGTCCCATTCGCGCGCTGGCGCTCGTTCCCGGCTGAGGCGGCGGGCGCCGCGTCCCGCCGCCGATCGCGGCAAGCGTCAATCCCAGTAAGCGTCAATCCCGGTAATCGGCGCCCTCGGCGTCGAGCAGGCACTTGAGTTCCTCGAAGTGCGCTGCGGCCGCATCGCCGTACGCTTCCCAATCGCGGGCGGTTCGTTCGGCCATCTCGTGCGAGAGGATGTTCAGCGGCTGGCCGCTGGAGTAGGCGAGCATCAGGGTCTGCGCCGCGCGCTCGAAGTAGTACAGCTCATCGAACGCGGCCGCCACCGTCGGCCCCGTCACCAGCACGCCGTGGTTGCCCATCAGCAGCACGCGATGCCGGCCCAGGACCGCGGCCAGTCGCGCGCCTTCCTCGAGACTGTCGGCGATGCCGCCAAAGTGCTGGTCGATGGCCACGCGCTGGTAGAAGCGCGCAGTGTTCTGGTCGACGGGCTGCAGGGTGGGATCGGCCAGCGCGGCGAGCGCCGTCGCATAGGTCGAATGCACGTGAAGCACACAGCGGGCCTGCGGCACGCGCGCGTGGAGCTGGCTGTGGATGCACCACGCCGACGGGTCCGGTGCATCGGCGCGCTGCATGACGCCGTGGTCGGCGCTGTCGAGCAGCAGCAGGTCGCTCGCGCGGATGCGGCTGAAGTGCCGCCAGCGCGGGTTCATGAGAAACCGCTTTCCGTCATCGGAGACCGCGAGACTGAAATGATTGGCGACGGCCTCGTGCCAGCCGTGGCGTGCCGCCAGGCGGAAGGCGGCGGCGAGGTCGATGCGCAGCGAGCGTTCCACCAGCGTGGCATCGCGGGGCGTGATGGGTGTTGCGGCATTCATGCGCGAATCTCCTGCAGGTCGGGCATCGCGGGCGCGGCGTGGATGCAGTATAATGGAGCCGTGGTCGCGGATCCCGCGCCGCTCGCGCGAGAATTCTTGCGCCACACACCGCGCAGCCTGGTGTTCTTCTGGCTGCATCCTCGACATGTCCTGCGGGCCGCCGGCCCGCCTGGTCGGGCCGCCCTGCGGCACGCTCCTGTGCGGCCGCCGGTTTGGCGGATGCAGGACGAAGGAGTGCTGATGATCCAGACGACACCGCAGCGAGGCGCGGGCCTCGTGTTGAAGGCATTGCAGTTCTCGGCGCGCAAGCACCGCGACCAGCGCCGCAAGGGCTCCAAGCGTTACCCCTACATCAACCATCCCATCGCCCTGGTGCACGTGCTGTGGTTCGAAGGCGGCGTGCGCGATGGCGTGACGATCGCGGCGGCGCTGCTGCATGACACGCTGGAGGATACCCAGACCAGCGCGCAGGAGTTGCGCGGCCATCTTGGCAAGACGGTCACCGAGGTGGTGGAAGAGGTGACGGACACCAAGTTCCTGAAGAAGGAGTCGCGCAAGCGGGTGCAGATCGCACGTGCCGGTCATTCCACCCGCCGGGCGCGGCTGGTGAAGCAGGCGGACAAGATCTGCAACCTGCGCGACATGCTGGCCGATCCGCCCGCGGGCTGGCCAATCGAGCGGGTGCGCAAGTACTTCGATTGGGCGAAGCGCGTGGTGGATGAAACGCGGGGAACCAGCGAGCCGCTGGAACGGCATTTCGACCGGCTGTATCGCCAGCGACCCTAGGGCCAGTGACCCCAAGGCCGGCGTCCCGGGGACGGCGCCATGTTTTCCCGACGCGCGTAGTGACGCGCCGCACGGTCGCGCCACCGGTGCGAAGACTAGACTTCCTGCATGTCCCAGCCGCTGTCACCCCGGGGCGAATGGCTGTTCGGCGCCGTGTTCTGGATCGCCGGCGGTCTCATCATGGCGCTAGCCCTGGGCTGGATTCCCTCCCGCCCCGAGAACTTCCATTCCCCGCGCTGGGTGCTGGGCGTTGCCGGTGGCGTGTTCTTCCTGGGCGGCTTCGCGCCGTTGATCTCGAGACTGGGTCCCGACTCGATGATCTCGCGGAACTTCCTGCTGCTGTTCGTCGGCGGCTTCGCTTCCATCTGCAACTGGATCGCTTTCGGTCCGGGTCCGCGACGTTTCAGTGGCGGCGTGAGCATCGGGCCGTTCTCGAGCGTCGCCCGTACGTCCGAGATGAGCGGGCGCATCGCCTTCGGCCTCGGCGCCGTGTTCCTCGACCTCGTGCTGCTGTTGCTGCTCTGGAAAGCGTTGCGGCCAGCGCCTCCGAACGAGGACCGATGAGCCGCAGATGAGCCGGGGCGACACTGCGCCGCGTCATGCAGGCGGGCATCGCGGGTTCCCGTACAATGCCGCATCGACAATCGGCGGGGGACCTCCATGCTCATCCTCTACATCGGCAACAAGAACTACTCGTCCTGGTCGCTGCGTCCCTGGGTGCTGATGCGCGAGCTGGGCATCGACTTCGAGGAGAAGCTCGTGCCCTTCGCGCAGCCCGGGGAGCCCAGTGCCTTCACTTGGTTCTCACCCACGGGCAAGGTCCCCTGCCTGGTCGATGAGGGAACGACGGTGTGGGACACCCTGGGCATCACGGAATACCTGGCGGAGCGCTTTCCGGCCGTGTGGCCGAAGGCCGCGCCCGCCCGCGCCTTCGCGCGCTGCGCGAGTGCCGAGATGCACTCGGGCTTCGCGACCCTGCGAACCATCTGCGCGATGAACTGCGGTCTGCGGATACGCCTGAACGGCGTGCCGCCGGCGCTGGCGCAGGATCTCGCACGCCTGGATGCCTTGTGGCAGCAGGGACTGGCGCGCTTCGGTGGGCCGTTCCTCGCCGGCGAGCGGTTCACCGCGATGGATGCCTTCTTCGCGCCGGTGGCTTTCCGGCTGCAGACCTATTCTCCCCCGGTATCCCCCATCGCACGCGACTACGCGGAGCGCCTGGTGGCGCTTCCCTCGATGCGCGCCTGGTACGCGGCGGCGCTGGCCGAGCCGTGGCGTGAGACGGATCACGAGCGCGAGACGCTGCAACATGGCGCGCTGGTCGAGGACCTTCGCACCGGTTGACGGAGCGCCACCTCCTCCGATGCTGCTCAGCGCCTGCGCCGGGCGATGGCGTACAGGGCGCTGATCAGGAGCAATGCGGCGCCGATGGCGAGCCACTCGCGCGCCTGGAGCGAGGCGAGGATGGCCGCGAAGCCGGCGATGCCGATGAACGGGATCAATGGACCGCCGGGCAAGGTGACGGGCGCGGCCGTCTGGCTGTAGCCCTGCCGCTGGAGTTGCCAGGCCGCCGCCGCGCAGCCCATGTAGACGAAGCAGAAAGCGCCGCCGGAGAGCAGGGCCAGCGCGCCGAAGCTGCCGGCGATGGCGACGCAACAGGCTGCGGCCGCGTGGGTGATCAGCGCCACCAGCGGGACACGTGTGCGCGAGGTCACGCGTGACAATGGGGATGGCAGCAGGCCGTCGCGTGCGAGCGCGAACAGCAGGCGTGAGGTGCCGAGCAGGTCGCCCTGCAGGCAACCGTACAGCGAGATGCCCGCGGTGGCCATCACGAGGACGGCGCCACCGCGCATGACCTGACCGGCCACGGCACTCACCGGCGCCGGATGTCCCGCGAGCGCATCACCCAGCATGCCCTGGCAGACGATCTGGATCACGACATACAGCAACACGACTGCGCCGACCCCGAGCGAGACGGCGGTGGGCACCACGCGGGCGTTGTCGCGCATCTCGCCGGAGGGTGCGAGCGCCGTCTCGGCGCCGGAATAGGCGAACACCACGAGGAGCAAGGCGGTGCCGAGCGCCTGCGCGCCGGGCCAGGCGTGGACCTCGAAGTGCTGCCATTGCACGTGCAGCAGGCCGAGCACGGCGATCAGCAGCAGTGGCAGGACCTTGGCCGCGGCGAACAGCATGTTCGCGTGGGCGCCGGCGCGCACCCCCGCGGCGTTCACCGCGATCAGCGAGCCGTAGACACCCAGCAACAGGGCCGCGCGGGCCAGCGGCTGCGAGAACAACGGTGAGAATTGCGTCAGCTGGTCCGCCAGGGCCGCGGCGATGCTCCCGCTCCCCGACACGCTGGAGATCCACAGCAGTGCCGCCATGAGAAAGGCCGGGAATCGGCCGAACGCCGTCTCGACGTACACGTACGGACCGCCGCTGGCCACCACGCGACTGCCGACGGATGCGAAGCACAGCATCAGCGGCACGAACAGAACGGCGCCGAGCAGGAAGGCCAGCGATGCCGAGGGCCCCATCGAGGCGCCGAGCGTGCCCGGCAACACGAGAATGCTGCCGGCGATGGTGATGTTGATGATCGAGGCGGTGAGGCCCCAGGTTCCCATCGCCCGCAGGAGCGGCGGATCTCCGGCAGGACCTTCAGCGGGCGCCGGTTGCAAGGCGCGTGCTCCAGGGGCTGGGCCGCGGCGCAAGCGGCCAGCGTCGTCCGCCGGCCACCGTCTCCATCGGCGTGCCGTCCTGCCACTGGCGCGGGTCGAGCAACGCGAGTCCCAGCGTCTGCGGCCAGCCGGGCAGGCGGACGCGCGCGGTGAGTTCGCCGATCGTGCGGCCCTCGCTCATCACCACTTCACGCGCGCCGAATTCCTCGAAAGGCATGTCACTGGCCACGGCCATCAGCAGGCGGGGTGAATGCGTGCGGGGCGCGGCGGCAGGCGTGGACGGCCGGTCCGGCGCACACCGGAATCCCAGCTCGGTGGCCAGCCGCGCAGGTGTCGCTTCGCTGCCGAAGCCCGGGACGCCGCGTTGCAGGCGCAGGGCTTCCTGCGCCAGGTGTCCGCCGATCCGCAGACCCTGGAGTTCGCCCAGGCGCAGCAGATGCTCCCACACGCGCAGGCTCTCTGCCCTTGGCATCATGAGCAGCGTCGAGTCCATCACCGGATCCTGCCACAGCCGCACCGGGGGACCCATCTCCTTGAGCTTCGCCAGCAGCGCCTGTCGCGCCGGGCCGTGCAGCTCGAGCAATGCCTGCGAGGAGGTCAGGTCGAGAACGGCGCGGCCCGCGCGCCTGAGGTACTCGAGGACACGCGTCTCCTGCTCGGGCGATGCGCTGATCAACGTTGCATCGCCGCTGCCACCGGCTGTCCGCACCAGCGCCTCCACCTGGCCATGCGCGCCTTCGAGGGCGAGCCAGGGTGCGCTGTCGGACGGCGGCATCGACCCGACCTCGCACTTGAGGTCCATCGACCGGTCCACCAGCAGCGCCTGCCCGCAAGCGGCCCGCACTTCCGCGGCAACCCCTGCGATCAGCCGTGCATCATCGGCAGGCGCAAACCAGGCGGGACGTTCCCAGCCACTCACCGACACGAAGCGTGCCCCGGCGGCGGCGTTGAGCTCGTGCAAGGGGGAGAGGCGCACGTTGCGCGCGCTGTGATAGTCGCCGTCCAGCGGATGCAGGCGGCAATGGAAGCCCGGGATCTCGGCGGCGCGGGCGCGCATGAAGCCCTCGGTCGCCTGCGGTGCAGAGAACCGGCGCACATCGAGTGGCGCGACGTCGGCGCTGGGTTCACCCTCGACGATCCACTCGGCCACGTAGCGGCCCGCGGCGGGCGCCAGCGCCATGCCATTGGAATTGAACCCGCAGGCGGTGAACAGGCCCGACAGGCCCGGCGCCGGGCCGAGCAGCATCTGCCCGTCGGGCGTGAAGCTCTCCGGACCGTTGAGCAGCATGCGGATCTGGACCTCGCGCAGCACCGGGAAACGTCTCATCGCCGTGGCGAGGTAGGGCTCGAACTGGGGCCAGCGCTCGTTCAGCAGCGCGAAGGAGAAATTCTGCGGCAGCTCGGCGGCCGACAGCGGGATGGCATCATCATCCAGGCTTCCGATCATCAGGCCCCCCACCTCCTCCCGGCCGTAGAGCTGATCCTCGTAGGAGAGGAACAGCGGCAGGTCGCGCGGCATGCCGTGGGGCTTGGTGATCATGTACTGGTGCTCGAGGGCATACATCGGCAGGTGCACGCCGCAGGTCGCGGCCAGGTCCCGCGACCACAGCCCCGCGGCCAGCACGAGGGTTTCGCAGGCGATGATGCCCTGCGCCGTCTCGACTCCGCACACGCGGCCGTCGCGCGCGAGGATGCGCTGCACCAGGGAGTCCTGCACGATGCGCACGCCGCCGGCGCGAGCGCCGGCCGCGAGCGCCTGCACCGCATCGGTGGCGTTCACGCGCGCATCGCTGGGTATCCACACTCCACCCGCGAGACCGGCGGGGTCGATGATGGGCAGGCGCGCCTGCACCTGCGCAGGGGTGAGCAGGTCGAGCTGCATCCCGCGGGCACGGCACAACTCCGGCAGGGTCTGCATCACCTGCCAGCGGTCCTCGCGATCGGTGTAGTGGATGCGCCCGACGTTGCGCCAGCCGATCTCCCGCCCCAGTTCCTGCGCCAGCGAGGGATACAGGCTGGCGGCGTAGCGCACCATGTCGAACACCAGGGGATCCGGCCGGTAGGTCTCCATGTTGCCGGTGGAGTGCCAGGTGGTGCCGGAGCTGAGCATGGCGCGCTCGAGCAGCACCACGTCGCGCGCGCCGAGCCGCGCCAGGTGGTACGCGGCGCTGGCGCCGCCGATGCCACCGCCGATGATCAGGATACGGGCACTGGCCGGTTGCGGGTTCATGAGTATATGATCACATCAGGAATCATTGATCACAATCCTCGCGCAGCGCTTGCGCTGCCGGGGAGTGCGGAATAGGCTTTGCGCTCGCAGTCGGGAGGCTGCGCCAATGCCGACCAGGACCAAGCAATCCGCCGCGACACGGAAATCGCGCGCCAAGGCGCCACGACGCTCGCTCGCGGTCAGCGCCGACCGCCAGGTGCCGGGCGAGGCCGCGCACAGCCGGGCCTATGCCGCGCTGAAGGAGGCGGTGCTCGCGGGGCACTTCCGTCCCGGCGAGGTGATCACGCTTCGATCGCTCGCCAAGGAGCTCTCGATGGGCGAGATGCCGGTGCGCGAGGCGCTGCGCCGGCTCACCTCCGAGGGCGCCTTCGAGGGCCTGCCCAACCGTTCGGCGCGCGTGCCCACCCTCAACCGCCGCCAGGTCGAGCAGCTCATCGACCTGCGCCAGCAGCTCGAGGGCAAGGCGGCAGCGCTGGCCGCGCGCAACATCACGCTGGTGCAGATCGAGCACCTGCGCGCCGTGCAGACGGGCATCGAGAAGAGCATCTCCGGCGGCGACCTGCACACCTTCACGGCGCTGAACATGGCCTTCCACTTCGAGATCTACCGCATCGCCGACAACCCGGTGCTGGTGTCGCTCATCCAGATGCTCTGGCTGCGCATGGCCCCGCTGGTGGCGAGCACGGTCACGCTGCTGACACGCACGACGCACACGCGGCGCGGTGCGCTCGACCAGCACGAGCGGCTCCTCGCCGCCTTCCAGGCGCGCGACCCGGATGCGGCCGAGGATGCGATGCGCCGCGACCTCGCCATCCTCGACAAGATCCCCGGCTACTGGGAAAGCCTGCCGATCACCGCGAGCTGACCCAAGGAGCCGGCGGCTGCGCGGTGCCCGCGGGTTCACGCCGGTACCGGCCGCTGCTGGCGGATCGCCCATACCCATACCGCGATGCCGATCGCGCCCCACACCGCGAGCAGCTTCCATTCCAGCGGCACGCCGGGGCGCTGCCACCACGGCGCCAGGAAGGCGACCACGGCCATCACCAGCGCGCCCACGAGGCCCACCCACGCGAAGAGCCGTGTGCGTTGCGCTGCCGGTTGCGCGCCGTTCTGGCGGGCGCGCAGCCGCAGCACCGTGAGGCAGCACATCACGTAGGTGAGCGTGAGCACCATCGCGCACATGTCGGTGATCGGCTCGATCGCCGCCTTGCCGAAGAAGATGCCGGCGACGTTCAGCGATCCGATGAACAGCAGCGCGGCTCCCGGTGATCCGAAGCGCGGATGGAGCCGTGCCAGGCGCGCAGGGACGTAGCCCGCACGGGCCATCGCCACCACCAGCCTGACGGCCATCATGAGGATCCCGTTCCACGCCTTGACCAGCGACACGGCGGTGGCCACCAGCAGCACCCGTGCGACGAGATCACCGCGCGGCAGGGTCGCCGCCGCGGCGATCATCGGCAGCGGCTGGTCCACGAGCTTCTGCCAGGGCGTGGCGAGCGCGGCGGCGAGCACCACGAGACAGTAGAAGCAGGCGGCGGCGGCGATGGACAGGACGATCACCTTGCCGATGGTGGCGAGGTCGGTGTGGCCGGAGCGCTCTTCGATGGCCTGCGGGATCGCCTGGAATCCGTTGAGCGCATACGCGCAGAAGGAGAAGATGCCGAAAGTGCCCAGCCACCACGGCTTGCCGTTGGTGGTGCCGAACAGGGGCGCCAGGTGCGGCGCATGGCCGTGCAGCACCAGCGCCGCGAGAATCACCAGGACGACGGCGAGGAAGCCGTAGGTGAGGATGCTGTGCGACACCACCGCCACCTGCGTGCCGACGAAGTTCAGGCAGAACAGGACCAACGCTCCGCCGATGCCGATGATGAGCATCTGCGAGGTGATCGACCCGCCGAAGGCGGAATACAGCGGCGCGGAGACCCAGCCCGGCGCGAGCAGCTCGAAGATCCACGCCAGCGCCAGCGCTTCGAACACCGTGACGCTGACCAGGTACAGCACCAGGAACCAGCCCACCGTGAAGGCCAGCCGGCGCCCGTAGACTCGGTGTGCGTAGATGAATTCGCTGCCGGCCTCCGGCAGGAGCGATGTGAGCTCCGCATAGCAGGCGCCGATGGCCATGACGACGAGGGCGCCGGACGCGAAGCCGAGCACGGCACCGCCCGGTCCCGCCTTTCCCAGCCAGTCGCCGAGCAGGATGACCCAGGCGGAGCCGATCATCGTGCCGAAGCCCAGCGACAGGAACTGGAAATATCCTATGTTGCCGCGAAGTGCCGGCGCGCCGCTCACGCGCGCGGCAGGATCGCGGCGTGGCGCATCAGGAAGTCCCGTGCGGCGGCCACGAAGGCAGCGAGATCCTTTTCCTGCATGGGCAGGGACAGGTTGATCATGCCCCGCTGGGCGACATAGAAGCCGCGCTCGATCATCTCGAGCTGGAACAGCCGCCGGATCGGCGCATTGGCGGGTACCACCTGCGCAGGATCGGTCACCGGTTGATGGCTCCAGTGGGTGTTCATCACGCCGCCGACACCGGTGGCCTGGAACGGTGCCTGCAGCGAACGGCCGACCTCGTTGAGCTGCTCACGCAGCGAATCACCCAGCGCGTTGAGCCGCACGCAGGCCTCGGGCGAATACACATCGCGGGCACCCACGAGGCCAGCCGTCATCGCGACCACGTTGTTGTTGAACGTGCCGGCCTGCGAGAGCACTCCGCCGGCGCGCACGTCGAGGTGGCGCATGAACTCGCGCGACCCGCCGAAGGCGCCGAAGGCGAATCCACCGCCCCAGAACTTGCCCAGGGTGGTGAGATCGGGACGGATGCCGCGGATGCCCTGCACGCCGCCCGGTCCCATGCGCGAGGTCATCACCTCATCGAAGATCAGCGCGACGCCGAGCCTGCGCGTCTCCTCGCGCAGCATGCCGAGGAAATCCGGCGTGCCGACGATGGCGCCGCCCGAGCCCATCACGGGCTCCACCAGCACCGCGGCGATGTCGGGGGCGTTGGCGCGCAGCACGGCGCGCGTGCCGGCGATGTCGTTGTAGTCGGCCTTCACGGTCTCGAAGGGCACGGACAGCGCGGGGTCCGAGGGCCCGTAGATCATGAAGCCGCCGTGATAGCAGAAGTTGAACACGAGGATCTTGCGGCGCCTGGTCGCATGCCGTGCGAGGAGGGTGGCGAACAGGCAAGCCTCCGAGCCGGAATTGCAGAACCGCACCTGTTCCATGGAGGGGATGCGCCTGGAGATGTACTCGGCGAACTCCACTTCCCGCGTGTTCGGGCCCGACAGCGAGATGCCCGCCTGCATGGCCTCGAGCGCCGCGCGCTGCAGGGGCTCGCACTGCTGGCCGAACAGGCCGGCGGCGTAATCGCCGACCAGGTTGAGATACTCCTTGCCGTCGATGTCGGTGATGCGGCATCCCTTGCCGCCGGCGATGGTGAGCGGAAACGGCGCGAAGAACAGGGTCTGGCGCGAATGGCCCGCGGGCAGCACGGCCTGCGCGCGCTCGTGGCGGGCGCGGCTGGCGGGGTGGCCTTCCGTGAAGCGGCTTTCCGCCGCGGCGAGCGTCTCTTGCAGGACGGAGGTTTCCTTCAATGCGGTATTCATGCGGGTTTCCTGGCGGTCTTGCCGCCCTTGGGATTCGATGGCAGGCCGAGCAGGGCACGGGTCTCGGCGGGCGTTGCGACCTTGCGGTTGAGTTCGCCGGCGAGGCGCACGGCTCGCCGCACCGCCTCGGCGTTGTCCTTGAACTTGCGGCCGCGGGCGTAATAGAGGTTGTCCTCGAGACCGACACGCACGTGGCCGCCCATGAACAGCGCCATCGTGGTCAGCGGCAACTGGAACGGGCCGATTCCGGAACACAGCCACACGCTCTGCGCGGGCAGTTCCCTGAGCAGGTGGATC
>JAXMGQ010000019.1:0-81988 GCA_046347195.1 Steroidobacteraceae bacterium | reverse complement strand
ACAGCGAGACCCGTCCGGTCCTGCTGATCGACGAGATCGACAAGGCGGACATCGAGTTCCCGAACGACCTGCTGCGCGAGCTCGACCGCATGGACTTCTACGTCTACGAGACGCGCCAGACGGTGCGTGCCAGGCACCGGCCGCTTATCATCATCACCAGCAACAACGAGAAGGAGCTCCCCGACGCCTTCCTGCGCCGCTGCTTCTTCCACTACATCCGCTTCCCGGACGAGGAGACGATGCGGCGCATCGTCGAGGTGCACTACCCGGGACTCAAGCAGGAGCTGCTGCGCGAGGCGCTGGGCAGCTTCTTCCGGGTGCGCGAGGTGCCGGGCCTGAAGAAGAAGCCTTCGACCTCGGAGCTGCTGGACTGGATCAAGCTGCTGCTCGCCGAGGACATCCCGCCGGAGGCACTGCGGTCGGATGATTCGCACAAGACCATCCCGCCGCTGTATGGCGCGTTGCTGAAGAACGAGCAGGACGTGCACCTGTTCGAGCAACTGCTGTTCCTCCACCGCCGGAATGCTCGTTAGGTTCTTCTTCCTGCTGCGTTCGACCGGCGTCCCGGTCTCCATCCTCGAGTTCCTGACGCTGCTCGAAGCCCTGTCGAAGGGCGTGTGCGAGGCCAGCCCCGAGCACTTCTACCACCTGGCGCGCACCTGCCTCGTGAAGGACGAGCGCTGGTACGACCGCTTCGACCGCGCCTTCGCCCGGTTCTTCAAGGGTGTGGAGGCCGGTTTCGCGGTGCTCTCGAAGGACCTGCCTCCCGACTGGCTCGCAAGGCTCGCGGAGAAGAACCTCAGCGATGAGGAGAAGGCGAAGGTCCAGGCGCTCGGCGGCTGGGAGAAGCTCATGGAGACGCTGCGCAAGCGGCTCGAGGAGCAGAAAGGCCGCCACCAGGGCGGCAGCAAGTGGATCGGAACCGCGGGTACCTCGCCCTACGGTGCCTATGGCTACAACCCGGAAGGCGTGCGTATCGGCCAGGACGGTTCGCGCAACCGCTCCGCCGTGAAGGTCTGGGACCGGCGCGAGTATTCGAACCTGGATGATTCGGTGGAGCTCGGCACGCGCAACATCAAGCTGGCCCTGCGCGGGCTGCGCCGGTTCGCGCGACGCGGCGCGGCCACCGAACTCGACCTGCCCGACACCATCGACAGCACGGCGCGCTCGGGCGGCTGGCTCGACATCCGCATGGTGCCGGAGCGGCACAACGCGGTGAAGGTGCTGCTGCTGCTGGACGTGGGCGGTTCGATGGACGATCACGTGCGCGTCTGCGAGGAGCTGTTCTCGGCCGCCCGCAGCGAGTTCAAGCACCTCGAGAACTACTATTTCCACAATTTCGTGTACGAGAAGGTGTGGCGCGACAACCACCGCCGCTACAGCGATTTCCTCGGCACCGACCAGCTCCTGCGCACCTATGGATCCGACTACAAGCTGATCCTCGTGGGCGATGCGACGATGAGTCCCTACGAGATCGAACAGCCCGGCGGGAGCGTGGAGCACTGGAACGAGGAGTCCGGACGCGCCTGGCTCACTCGACTGCTGCGCCACTACCGCAAGTTCGCCTGGCTGAACCCGCAGCCCAGGGATCGCTGGCGCTACACGCAGTCGATCACCATCACGCGGGACCTGCTCGAGGGCCGCATGTACCCGCTCACGGTCGCGGGGCTGGATGATGCGATCGATGCGCTGAGCTGAGCAAGGCGCCTTTTCAGTGCGGCCGGGCCTCGAGCGCCTTCAGGTCGGCGAGCACCGCCGCCGGGTGGCGGTCGGCATCGACCTGCGCATAGTGCCGGGCGATCCGGCCGGCGGGGTCGACCAGGAAGGTCTCGCGGTTCGCCACTTCCATGATGCCCAGCACCCGGCGCAGGACGCCGTAGCTGCGCGCGGCGGTGCCGGTGGTGTCGGCGAGCAGCGTGAAGGGCAGGCGATTGTCCCGTGCGAACTGCCGGTGGCTCGCCACCTCGTCCAGGCTGATCCCCACCACCTCCGCGCCGAGCGCACGGAAGGCGAACAGGTTGTCGCGGAATCCGCAGGCCTCGGTCGTGCAGTGCGGTGTGTTGTCCTTGGGATAGAAATACAGCACCAGCCAGCGCCCGCGGTACGAGGCGAGGTCATGCCAGGCCCCGTCCTGATCCTGCAGCCGGAAGGCGGGCGCCGGCGATCCCACCGCCGGTGGTGCCGGGTCGGCCGCCCGGACCGCGGCCCATGGCAGCAGGAGGCCGGCGAACAGCAAGGCACGGGCCCGCAGGGCAACCGCCGGGGCACCCGCCGCGGATGGCGTTCGAACCGCGTGAGCCAAGCATCGACCCCCGCGCCGTGAGGCGCATCACGAATTGTGGTGGAGCTGGTGTCATACTAGCGGTGGGGCGAGCGGATGCAAGCGAGACCACTACAGTCAGGCGCCGTCGGGCTGATCCTCACCGGCGGTGGCGCGCGGGCGGCCTACCAGGTGGGCGTGCTCAAGGCCATCGCGGATCTGCTGCCGCGGGGCGCTCCCTGCCCCTTCCCCGTGATCACCGGCACCTCGGCCGGCGCGGTCAGCGCCATCGTGCTGGCCTCGCAGGCCGCGCAGTTCCGGCGCGCCGTGTTCGCCATCGACCACGTGTGGCGCAACTTCGAGGTCTCGCAGGTGATCCGGACGGATGCGCTGAGCATGGTGCGCTCGGGGCTGCACTGGATGTGCGCGCTGCTGACCGGAGGCTGGCTCGTGGCCCCGCCCCACGCGATGTTCGACAATGCGCCGCTGTGGGCGCTGCTGCGCCGGCACCTGAACTTCGACCGCATCCCGAAGAGCCTGCATCGCGGCCATCTGCACGCCGTGGCGGTGTGCGCGACCAGCTACGCCGATGCGGACTCCGTGGCGTTCTACCAGTCCAACGCCGAGGTGGGCACCTGGCAGCGCGCATTCCGGCGCGGCGAGCGCACGCAGCTCACGCTCGATCACCTCATGGCGAGCCTGGCGATCCCCTTCCTGTTCCGGCCCGTGGCGATATGCGGGCAGTACTTCGGCGACGGCGCCATGCGCCAGACCGCCCCGCTGAGCGCCGCGCTCCACCTGGGCGCCGAGCGGCTGCTGGTCATCGGCGTGCGCGAGCCCGCCGGCACGGGGCCCGTCCCGGCCAACGGTCCGTCCGAGCCCACCTTCGGCCAGCTCTTCGGCTTCATGCTCGACACGCTGTTCATGGACCAGATCGTCTCCGACCTCGAGCGGCTGAACAACATCAACGACAGTGTCGATGCGCCGGATGGCATCGAGCGCCGTCTGCGCCGGGTGGAGTCGCTGGTGGTGACACCCTCGCAGGAGATCGGCGAGATCGCGCGGCGGCACCGGCGGGAACTGCCGGTGACGCTGCGCACCCTGCTGCGCACCCTGGGCGCCCAGGGCAGTCGCGGCCAGCAGCTCATCAGCTACATGCTGTTCGAACGCGCCTTCACCCGCGAGCTGATCGACCTGGGCCATGCCGATGGCCTCAGGCGCGCCGATGAGCTTCGCGAGTTCCTGAGGATCGTGCCGAAGGCGGTCCGGCGGCGACGCAGCTCCGATGCCGGCATCCACGTGCATGTGCCGTCGCCGCCGCTGGCCCCGGCGGACGGTGCGGTGGGCTGAAGGCTTCCTCAGACGCGATCGAGCGAGTGATGACGCGTGAGCACTTCCGGGTACCGGCCGCGGAAGTGATCGGCCAGCCGCTCCACGATGTACACCGAGCGGTGCTGTCCGCCGGTGCAGCCGATGGCGATGGTCAGGTAGCTGCGGTTCACCGCGGCGAATTCCGCGAGGCGCTGCTCGAGGAAGGTGCACAGGTCATCGATCATCCGGCGGACGCTGGCGTGCCCGCCGAGGTACTCGATGACGGCGGGGTCGCGCCCCGACAGGTCGCGCAGTGAATGCTCCCAGTAGGGGTTGGGCAGGCTTCGCACGTCGAAGACGAAATCCGCGTCCCCCGGGATGCCGTGCTTGAAGCCGAAGGACTCGAACATCAGCGACAGCCGTCCCTCGCGGCGGCGCTCGATGCGTTCGCGCACCAGCTCGCGCAGCGCATGCACGCCCATCTGCGAGGTGTCGATGACCAGGTCCGCCGCCAGGGTGATCGGCTCCAGGAGCCGGCGCTCGGCCGCGATGGCCTCGCGCAGCCCGACCCCGGAACTGCTCAAGGGATGCTTGCGGCGCGTCTCGCTGTAGCGCTTGAGCAGCACCTCCTCGTTCGCGTGCAGGTAGAGCACCTCGCAGGCGATGCCGCTGCGGCGCAGTTCCTGGACCACGGAAGGGATGGTGGCGATCTCGTTCGGGCGGTTGCGCGCGTCCAGGCCCACGGCGGTGCGCGCATAGCCGGCCTCGGGGCCGCGCAGGTTGTGCGAGATCAGGGGTTTGAGGAGCGCCGCGGGGATGTTGTCGACGCAGTAGAAATCGAGGTCCTCGAGCATGTGCAGCGCCACGCTCTTGCCCGAGCCCGACAGTCCGCTGACGATGATGAGGCGCATGTGGTGGCTGGGGCCCCTCGGGAACCGAAGGGCCCCATCATAGCGTCAGCGGGGCGGCAGCGGCCAGCCGGGCCCTCAGCCCTCCGGCGCGCGCGCGCGGATGCCGGCATCGCGCGCCTTCAGCACGTCGCCGGCATGGTGGTCGGAGATCTTCTCCTTGTGCTTCTTGACGCAGCGGTCGAGCTTGTCGGCCAGCGCGTCGATGGCCGCGTACATGTCGCTCTCGGTGGCATCGGCGTACAGCTTGCTGCCCCGCATGAGCAGCGTCGCCTCGGCCTTGTGGCGCAGCTTCTCGACCGTCAGCACGCAATGCACGTCGATGAGCTGGTCGAAATGGCGCGCGATGCGCTCGAACTTCTTCAAGACATAGCCGCGCATCGCGGGCGTGACTTCCACATGATGTCCACTCAGATCTAGCTGCATGATGCCTCCTTCGTCAATGGCACGTCGTCGTTGTCAACTGGTTGCGATTCAGGCACGGGCCGCAGACCTCTTGCGCTCGTTGGAGGGCTCGATCTGCATGGCCTCCCGGTATTTCGCGACGGTGCGCCGCGCCACGGGGATGCCTTCCTGCGACAGCACTTCCGCGAGCCTCGAATCGCTCAGCGGGCTCTCCGGGTCCTCCTGCGCGATCAGCTTCCTGATCTTGGCGCGGATCGCGGTGGAGGACATCTCGGTGCCGTCCGCCGCGGCCACGTGGCTCGAGAAGAAGTGCCGGAATTCGAACACGCCGCGTGGCGTGTGCATGTACTTGGCGGTGGTGACGCGCGAGATCGTCGATTCGTGCATTTCGACGGCCTCGGCGACATCCTTGAGGATGAGCGGCTGCATGCCCTCATCGCCCAGCTCGAAGAACGCGGCCTGGCGCTGCACGATGCAGCGCGCGACCTTCAGCAGCGTTTCGTTGCGGATCTCCAGGCTCCTCAGCAGCCAGCGCGCCTCCTGCAACTGGGTGCGCAGCATGGCGTGGTCGGCCGAGCGCGACACCAGGTTCGCGTAGCTCTGGTTGACCCGCACGCGCGGTACCGTCGCCTGATTGATCTCCACCACCCAGCCGTGGTCGGTGCGGCGCACGAACACGTCGGGGATGACGTATTCGGCCTGCTGCGAGCTCACGGTGCTGCCGGGGCGCGGGTGGCAGGAGCGCACCAGGGCGATCGCCGTCTCCAGCTCCGCATCGCTGCAGCGCAGGTGGCGGCGCAGGAGCGAGAGCTGCTGGTCGGCCACGAGGTCGAGGTGCTCGAGGGCGATGCGGATCGCCAGGGCGCGGCCCGGCGTGTCGGGGTCCAGTTGCTGCAACTGCAGCGCGATGCATTCCCCCAGGTTGCGCGCACCGATGCCGGCCGGTTCCAGTCCCTGCACGACGCCGAGGACCCGTCCAACGTGTGCGGCATCGGCCAGGATCTCCGGCAGCAGGCTGGCGCTGATCTCCTCCAGGCTGTCCTGCAGGTAGCCATCATCGTTGATGGCATCGACGATCACGCGCGCGATGGCCATGTCCACGGGGGAGAGCCGGGCGAGATCGAGCTGCTCGAGGAGCTGCTCCTGCAGGGTCTGGCCGCTGCGGTCGCTGAGGTCGGAGTTGCGCTCGTCGTCTCCCGACCAGGGCGACTCGGAAACGCCGGCCGTGGGCTCGCCCCAGGCCTCATCGGCGATCTCCACCTCGGGTTCCTCGCGCTGGTCGCGCTCGGCGGCGGGTTCGCCGTTGAGCTCGGCGTATTCCTCGGCGGGCGCGGTGCGCTCGGCCTCCTGCAGCGCTTCGGTGCTCAGCGTGTCGCTGCCCGGTTCCTCGTCGGCCTCGAGCATCACGTTGGATTCCAGGGTCTCGCGGACGTGCGCCTGCAGGTCCAGCGAGGGGAGCTGGAGCAGGCGGATCGCCTGCTGCAACTGCGGCGTCATCGTGAGCTGCTGCCCGATGCGAAGTTGCAGACTCGGCTTCAACATAACCCGTCAGTTCGACCTTCCGCCCTTGCCCGCACCGCCCTGATGCAGGCCCTCACTACAGTTCGAAGTCCTGGCCCAAGTACACCTCACGGACCTCACGGTTGGCAAGAATCTGTTCCGCAGTTCCCATGGCGATGACCGACCCTTGACTGACGATATAGGCGCGGCCGCAGATATCCAGCGTCTCGCGCACATTGTGGTCGGTGATCAGGATGCCGATGCCTTTTTCGCTCAAGTGCTTGATAATGCGTTGGATATCCTGAACGCTCAGCGGATCCACGCCGGCAAAGGGCTCATCCAGCAGGATGAACTGCGGGTCCGCCGCCAGGGCCCGGGCGATTTCCACCCGCCGGCGTTCGCCTCCCGACAGGCTCATGCCCAGGGTGTCGCGAACGTGTCCTATGTGCAATTCGTTCAACAGCTCAGACAATCGCGCAAGCCTTGCAGGCTCATCCAGGTTCGGCCGCGTCTCGAGGATGGCGAGGATGTTGTCGGCCACCGACAGCTTGCGGAACACGGAAGGCTCCTGCGGCAGATAGCCCATGCCGAGCTGGGCGCGCCGGTGCATCGGCAGGCTCGACACATCGCGCTGGTCGAGGAAGATGCTGCCCCGCTCGCAGGGGATGAGGCCGACGATCATGTAGAAGGCGGTGGTCTTGCCGGCGCCGTTCGGCCCCAGCAGCCCCACCACCTCGCCACTGCCCACCTGCAGGCTGAGATCCCGCAGCACCTGGCGCGACTTGTAGCTCTTCGCCAGGTGATCGGCCTTGAGCACGCTCATGGCTTGGGCTTCTGCGCCGAAGGGGTGATGGTGATGCGCACGCGCTGCGAGTTCTGCTCGGCCGCATCGGCCACGACCCGCTGTTCGGCGATGCTGTACTTGAGCGACTGGCCGCGGATCTCGTTCTGGCCATCGGAGAGCCAGGCATTGCGGGTCAGCGACACCGTCCCGGCCTTCACGTCGTAGACGATGGAGTCGGCGCGGCCGCGCGCCATCTGCCCGGTCTTCTCGCGGCGCTGCTGGAACTCGGCCGGATCGCCGTTGATCACCGCGCGCGTCAGCAGCTTGTTGGCGAAGAAGATCTCCGCATCATCCGAGGTGAGATAGCCGCCCTCGACGTTGATGCGCACCTTGCCGCGGAACTGCCAGTGGCTGTTGTCGAAGTCCACGCCATTCGCCGTGGCCTGGTCGGCCTCCACCGCCAGCTTCCCCTGGGTGATCTTCACCTTGCGGAACACCACCACCTTGTTGCGCTGGTCGATGTCGGTCGACTGCGCCACCAGCTCGATCGGCAATTGCGTATCGACGCCGGGGATCTGCGCCGCGGAGCGGATGGCCCAGGCGCAGGCACAAGCGCAGGCGACCAGGAGCGCTGCGCGCCTAGGGAGTGAAGCGGCCATAGACCTTGGATTCCAGACGCATCGTCCGCTCCTTCAAGCGCACCACCAGGCCGTGCGCATTGAGCTCGTTCTCACCGAAGGAAATGCTGACATCATGGTCCGTGTGCACCTCCGCGGCGGGGACATCGTAGGTCATCTGGTCGGTGCGCACGATGGCAGGGTCCGGCCGGCTCTGCTCCAGCCCCTGCAACTGCACGTTGCCATTGACCTCGACGATGTTGCCGCTCTGCTCGACGTGCGCAGTGTCGCCCACCAGCACCCACTGCTGGCCGCCGTCGGTCTGGTAATCCAGGCGTACGTTGTGGAGCGCGACATCGGTGCTCTGGCCGATCTGCTCGATGCGCTCCGCCGCGATCCTGACGCCCGGGAAGCCGGCGAGGTTGTAGTCGGTCATCACCGTGCCGGTGAGGTAGTAGCCGGGAAGCTGCGCCTGCGCGGCCTGCGGCGAGGAGCGGGGCAGGCGGCTCTGCTTGCTGAGGATCCAGGTGCCGATGGCCAGGGCCGCCAGCGCCAGGATCGTGGCGATGCGCAGCAGCATCAGCCGCCCTTCGCACGGGCGCGCAGGATCGCATCGCACAGCTCGCGGGCAGCGCCCCGCCCGCCCGGCGTACGGCTCACCCAGTGCGCGGCACGGCGTACCAGCGGATGCGCATCGGCAACGGCCGCGGCGAAGCCCACGGCCGACATCAGCGGCAGGTCCGGCGTGTCATCGACGAGGCAGGCACATCGCAGCAGCGGCACCCCGGCCTTGCCGGCGATGCGCCGCAGTGCCTCGACCTTGTCGGCGCAGCCCTGCACCACGTGGCGTACGCCCAGCTCGCGCATGCGGGCGGTGAGGGCGGCGCTGCGCCGCCCGCTGATGATGGCGACCTCCACGCCCGCCTGCGGCAGGAGCTTGAGTCCATGGCCGTCGCGGACGTGGAACACCTTCAGCGTCTCGCCGCGCGCGCCGAAATACAGCCGGCCGTCGGTGAGCACCCCGTCCACGTCGAACACGACGAGGCCGATGGTCGCCAGCTTCGTTGCCCGGCGCGCGCTCATACGATCCCGGCCCGCATCAGGTCGTGGACATTGAGCGCGCCGCGGACCTGCGATTGCCCGTCCACCACCACGAGCTGCGTGATGCGATGCGCCTGCATCAGGTTGATGGCCTCGACGGCCAGCACGTCGGGCGCGACGGTGCGTCCCTGGGGGGTCATCACCTCGCGCATGCGGGTCTTGTGCACATCGACGCCGCGATCGAGCGCACGGCGCAGGTCTCCATCGGTGAACACCCCGAGCAGGCGGTCCTCGCCGTCCACGATGGTGGTCATCCCCAGGCCCTTGCGGCTCATCTCGAGCAACCCTTCCGCCAGGGTCTGTTCGGGTCCGACGCGCGGCACCTCCGCACCCTTGCGCATGACGTCGGCGACGTGCAGCAGCAGACGGCGCCCCAGGTTGCCCGCCGGGTGGGAGCGCGCGAAATCCTCCTCGGTGAAGCCGCGCGCATGCAGCAGGGCCACGGCCAGCGCATCACCCACGGCCAGTGCCGCCGTGGTGCTCGCGGTGGGGGCGAGGTTCAGCGGGCAGGCCTCGGCGGGTACCTGCGTGTCGAGGAAGACATCGGCGTCGCGCCCGAGCGTGGAGTCGCGCGCGCCGACCAGGGCGATGAGTGGCACGCCCAGGCGCTTCAAGACCGGCAGGATGGCGAGGATCTCGGCCGTCTCGCCCGAGTTCGACAGGGCGATGACCACGTCCTCGCGGACGATCATCCCCACATCGCCATGGCTGGCCTCGCCGGGGTGCACGAAGAAGGCGGGCGTGCCGGTGCTCGCCAGGGTGGCGGCGATCTTGCCGGCGATGTGGCCGGATTTGCCCATGCCGGTGACCACCACCCGGCCCCGGCAGTCCAGGCAGAGCCGACAGGCGCGGGCGAATGCGCCATCCAGGCGCGCGAGCTGCGCGCTCAGGCCGTCGATCTCGACCTGCAGGGCCCGGCGCCCCTGGTCGATGAGCGCCTGATCGGATAGGGGGCCATTCATCGTCGTAATCATATCGCGGTTCCCTTAAGATCGCGGCCAGCAGTTCGAGGTTGAATCCACATGAATCCCAAGGCGATATCCGACCTGATCCAGGCCGCGCTGCCCGGGTCGCAGGTCCTGGTGCGGAGCGATGACAACGTGCATTACGAGGCCGTGGTGATCTCCGAGGCCTTTGCCGGCAAGCGCTCGGTCCAGCGCCACCAGCTCGTGTACGCGGCACTGGGCCCTCGCATGGGCAACGAGATCCACGCCATGGCGCTGCAGGTGTTCACGCCCGAGGAAGCGGCGCGCCACGGCGCAGGCTAGGAGGGCGCGTGGACAAGCTGCAGATCCAGGGCGGCGTGCCCCTGTCGGGCGAGATCCGCATTTCCGGTGCGAAGAACGCCACCCTGCCCATCCTGGCGGGGTGTCTGCTCGCTGACGGGCCGGTCACGGTGGGCAATGTCCCGCACCTGCAGGACGTGACCACCATGATCGAGCTGCTCGGACGCATGGGCGTGTCCGTGACGGTGGACGAGAAGATGCGCATCGAGGTCGATGCCTCGACCATCCGGGAGCATTTCGCGCCTTACCAGCTGGTCAAGACCATGCGGGCCTCGATCCTGGTGCTGGGGCCCCTGGTCGCGCGCTACGGACAGGCCGATGTCTCGCTGCCGGGCGGCTGCGCCATCGGTGCGCGGCCGGTGAACATCCACGTCGCCGGCCTGCAGGCCATGGGCGCGGACATCCACATCGAGAACGGCTACATCAAGGCGCGCGCCGGGCGCCTCAAGGGAGCTCAAATCGTACTGGAAACGGTCACCGTCACCGGTACGGAGAATCTGATGATGGCGGCCGCTCTTGCCGAAGGCCAGACCGTGCTCGAGAACGCCGCGCGCGAGCCCGAGGTGGTGGACCTGGCCAGCTTCCTCAACACGCTGGGCGCGAAGATCAGTGGCGCGGGCACCGATCGCATCGTCATCGAGGGCGTGGAGCGCCTGCACGGCGGCAGCTACGACGTGCTGCCCGACCGCATCGAGACGGGCACCTATCTCGTGGCCGGCGCCATCACCGGTGGCAAGGTGCGGGTGAAGAACACCCGGCCCGAGCACGTGGATGCCGTGCTCGGCAAGCTGCGCGAGGCGGGCGCGAGCATCACCACTGGCGAGAACTGGATCGAGGTGGACATGCTCGGCCGCCGGCCCAAGGCGGTGGACATCCGCACGGCGCCGTACCCGGCCTTTCCCACCGACATGCAGGCGCAGATCGCCGCCCTGAACACCGTGGCCGACGGCGTCGGCACCATCATCGAGACCATCTTCGAGAACCGCTTCATGCACATGCTGGAGATGCGGCGCATGGGCGCCGAGATCCGGCTGGAAGGCAACACCGCCATCATCAAGGGCGTGGAGAAGCTGACCGCCGCTCCGGTCATGGCCACCGACTTGCGCGCCTCCGCGTCGCTGGTGCTCGCCGCCCTCGTGGCCGAAGGGCGCACCGACATCGAACGCATCTATCACATCGATCGCGGTTATGAGGCGATTGAAGAGAAGCTGCAGCAGTTGGGGGCTCGGATCAAGCGCGTTCCTGGGTGAATTCAAGAATCGGCGGTCGTTGTTGGGTCGGGAAGTGATTTGTTTTTGCGCGGGCGGGGCTTTTGGTGAGCAGCCCTCAATCTTTGACCCCGGCGCGGCCGTGCCAGTCAAGCAGGGATTCAGTTCGCGCGCGTTCTCGCTTCGGTCTGCGGCAGCGTGCGGCTGGGCCGCGCCTGAACGGCTTCGGGTGTGAGCCCCGCCCGCGCAAAAACAAATGACTTCCCGCCCCCTCTCGGCGTCGTCTTGAATTCACCCACGGCGCGGTGAGTGAGGTTCCAGGAGTCTCCGGCGAGCACACCTCAGTTGGGAGTCCGGAGGTAGATTGGGGTCGGGACTACGAATGATTGGTCAATCTGACGGGATAGGTGGCCGAGAACTGTGCTTCAAGATGCCAAGTTGAGCTTCATCATTTCCGGTACGGTTCTCAACTATCCGATTTATGACGGGAATGTCTCGCCGCAAGCGCGCATTCTTCTGTCGGAAGGGAAGGTCAATGCTGCCATTGCGGAATATCGTAGATTGGCAAGTCTGGGATCTGCGATGGCGCGTTGCGTACTTGCGTATCTGGAGCTCCGCGGTTTGCCGAACACGGATGTGAACCTGGCCGAGGCAAAGCGCCTAGCCAGTGAAGCTCTTGGGTCAGAGCCTGGGTTTGCCAATTACATATTGGCGAATGTGGCCATGGAGGAGCGAGACTTTTCCAAGTTACTTCGCCTGATGTATCAGTCCTCCGTAGGAGGTTTTGTTCCTGCGTATGCGGCGCTTGCGATGCTCTTCAATCAAGGCGTTACTGTTCCTCCAGATCCCGCTTTTGCAGAAAAGATGTTCAAACGTGCCATTGGCCAGGGACACGTGCCCTCGTCATACTTGCTTTATCGGCTATATCAAACGGGGAGATTGGGAACCTGGAAGAAGGTGATGGGAGCGTTGATGGTTCCATTTTCATGGATTTTTCTTTGGTTGCGTACCCGAACTGACTTGTTCTCAGTCAAGGTTTTCAGGCATTTTTCCAGGCGAGACCCACCGATGTTCAATCCACATGGGATCAAGGATTGAATCTGGATCTGGAAAACGCAATCCTGGGTCTCCCGTTCCAAAGACCAGACTTTGAGTGAAGCTGCATCGTGGGACAAATGGTTGGCGGAAGACTCAGCCAACGTGTTGGCTCCGGCTGGGTACGATGATCATGGTGCGCGGTTGCGAGTGCAGGAACTGGAGCAACAACTATCGGTCGCCCTCGGTGCATACAGGGTGCAGCCCGCTAGCAGCCTGTCGGACTTAAGCGGTACAAATGCGCGATAATCATAGGCAGTTTTTTCCTCAATGACGGTAGCGATGAGCAACTTTCGACCGATCAACCGCGACACGGGATTCTTGCTGCCGCCTTCGGTGGATGAATGGTTGCCGGAGCGGCACTTGGCGCGCTTTGTGGTGGAGATCATTGACGGCATGGACCTGTCGGAGCTGGTCAAAGCGTATCGAGGGTCCGGATCGGCCTCGTATCACCCGGCGATGTTGCTGGGATTGCTGGTGTATGGCTATTCGACGAAGACCTTTTCCAGCCGCGCGATTGAGCGCGCGACGCATGATTCTTTGGCGTTTCGCTATATCGCGGGTAACGAGCAGCCCGACCACGACACGATTGCAACTTTTCGCAAGCGCTTTTTGCGGCAACTTGAACCCTTGTTCGTGCAGGTACTGAAGATTGCGCGCGATACGGGGCTTTTGAAGCTCGGCACCGTGGCCTTGGATGGCACGAAGGTGCACGCCAATGCGAGCCGGCACAGTGCCCTGTCCTACGGGCATGCGAAGAAGATCGAGAAGCAGTTGAAGCGTGAAGTGAAGCAGCTGCTGAATCTGGCTGAACGGGCCGACGCCCGGGACATCCCCGACGGGATGTCGATCCCGCAGGAGCTGGCAAGACGGGAGGAGCGCCTGGCGGCGATCGCTGTGGCGAAGGCGAAGATCGAGGCGCGGGCTGAAGAGCGCTTGGGGCGCGAGCAGGCCGAACATCAAGCCAAACTTGCCGCCCGCGCCGAGCGCGAGAAGCGCACTGGCAAGAAGCCCGGCGGTCGTCCACCCGAACCACCCAGCGGCGGGGTGAAGGACCAAGACCAAATCAATCTGACCGATGAAGAGTCGCGGATCATGAAAGTCGCCGGTGGCGGCTTTGATCAGTGTTACAACGCCCAGGCCGTTGTGGCTACGGGAAGTATGCTGGTGGTGGCCACCGAGGTCAGCCAAGCGGCCAACGACAAAGAGCAGCTGGTTCCGATGCTGGAGAAGCTCGCGGCGCTGCCTGAGGAGCTGGGCCGTGCCCAGTGTATCCTCGCCGACAACGGCTATCTGAGTGAGGCCAACGTCGAGCAATGTGAAGCGGCGCAGATTGAGCCGTTGATCGCCATGGGGCGCTGCCCACATCACCTGAGTTGGAAGCAGCGCTTCGCCCCGGCTCCAAAATCCCCGCCCGACTCGGCCACATCGCTTCAGAAGATGGCGTATCGGTTGCGCACGCCCCGCGGCAAGCAGCTGTACGGACTTCGCAAACAGACCCCGGAACCGGTGTTCGGCATCATCAAGTCGGTGATGGGCTATCGCCAATGCTTGCTCAGAGGGCTGAAAAACGTCAAAGGCGAGTGGAATCTGGTGACGATGAGCTGGAACATCAAGCGAATGTTCGCTATGCAGGCTTGCTGAGAAGGCATCAAGACCCTTTCGAGCTTCGGAATCAATTACCTCAACCATGAATCCAAACTCATTTGCCGTTTTCCCGCGCTCACAAAAGCTCAGTCCGACAGGCTGCTAGCACGGAGTTGTATCAAGACGGCACAGGAATGATTGACTATCGCATCACCACAAAGGACAACACAGGACCCTTCGCACGCACTATCGGCTGGATCCTGCTTTCGCACTTTGGAAATCTGGCGACTGTTAAGGACTGCACTGATCCGGAACTGATCGGCAAGATCCTCAGTGTATTGAAGGACTCTGGTTTCCAATACATCCCGTACGACTATGCTGCGGGCAAAATATACGATGGATCATGCAAAGCACTTGTCGGGTTCAGTTGGGCGGACCGATACTTTTCGCTGGTCGTGAATCTCAACACTAATGATCAGTTCTGCTGACCCTCAGTCCGACTGTCCCGCAAGGGCCTTTCGAGTGCCTTGATCTTCACAGAGAACCGCTGTCCGCCACGCCGCAGGGCGAGATCCACGGGCGCGCCGGGCTTGAGGGCGGCGACCTTGGAGGTTACTTCCTGGGCGCTGTGGACGGGGACGCCGGCCAGCTTTTCGATGACATCACCCGGCCGCACGCCGGCCTCGAAGGCCGGCGATTGCACCATGATGTTGGCGACCACCACGCCGGCGCCGTCGACGAGGCCGAGCTGCGAGGCCTGTTCCTCGGTGAGATCCTGCGGCTCGAGGCCCAGCCAGCCGCGCACCACGCGGCCCTGCCGGACGATCTGGTCCATCACGCCGCGCACCAGGTTCACGGGGATCGCGAACCCGATGCCCTCCGGGCCTCCGTAGTTGCGGTTCAGCACGGCGGTGTTGATGCCCACGAGCTCGCCCTTTGCGTCGATCAGCGCGCCACCCGAATTGCCGAGGTTGATGGCCGCATCGGTCTGGATGAAGTTCTCGAAGGTGGCGAGGCCCAGCTGGCCGCGGCCCGTGGCGCTGACGATGCCCTGGGTGACGGTCTGGCTCAGGCCGTAGGGGTTGCCGATGGCCAGCACCACATCGCCCACCCGCAACGCATCCGAGCGGCCGAGCGGCATGACCGGCAGGTTCGACAGCGTGAGCTGGAGCACCGCGATGTCCGTATCCGGATCGGTGCCGATGACCTTGGCATCGGCGACGCGCTGGTCGGAAAGTTGCACGCGGATCGAGTCGGCGCCGGCGATGACGTGGTGGTTGGTGATGATGTGCCCGGCCTTGTCGACGATGACGCCCGAGCCGAGGCTCCGTTCCACCCGGCGGCGGAAGCTGGGCCAGTAGTCGCCGAACAGTTGCTCCAGGGGCGCTGGCTGGGTGCGTTCCGTGACCACCCTTGCGGTGTAGATGTTCACCACGGCAGGGGCCGAGCGAGCCACGGCGTCGGCGTAGCTGGCCGTGCCCGGCACCGCCGGCGGCGCCTGCGCGTGCGCGGGAGGCGCTGAGGCCGGGGCGGGCGGACCGCCGGCGGGCTCCGCGGGGGCGGGGTGCAGCAGCTCGCCCAGCGGCAGCTTCCACATGACGATGAGGAAGGCGGCCGCCAGCCCGACGATGATGGCCTTGAGCAGGAAGGAAAGGATCGACAACGCGCTTTTCAAGAAGGAGCGTCCCCACGCGCGGCGCCAGGCTCGGGCCTCGCGCTTAAGAGCCGTGATTTTGTGTATAATGCGCCGCTTTGAATTTGGGCGAAACACCTTGCCGGCCGGCGCGCAGGTCAAGAATTGTCAGCTGAAGTGTCGAGGGCGATTGAATGAGTGATCAGGTTGACCATAGCCGTCGCCGGTTGTTGACGGCGGCGACCGTCGGCGTCGGTGCGGTGGGTGCGGCATTCACCGCGGTTCCCTTCCTCGCCTCCTGGCAGCCCAGCGCGCGTGCCAAGGCGCTGGGGGCGCCCGTCGAGGTCGATGCCGGCAAGCTCGAACCCGGGCAGATGATGAAGGTGGTGTGGCGCGGCAAGGCGGTGTACGTCGTGCGGCGCACCCCGGAAATCCTCCAGCAGATGGGCAATCACGATGCCCTGCTGCTCGATCCGGGGCAGGATGGCTCCGATCAGCCTGACTACATCAAGAAGTCCGGGGCGGCGCGCGCCATCAAGCCGGAGTACTGGATCGGCCTCGCGGTGTGCACGCACCTCGGGTGTTCCCCGCTCGGGGCCTTCGAGCCCAACAACGCGGCGCAGCTCACCGGGGTGGACCTGGGAGCCGGCTGGCCAGGTGGGTTCTACTGCCCCTGCCACGGCTCGAAGTTCGACCTGTCCGGCCGCGTGTTCAAGAGCGTGCCGGCGCCGAAGAACCTGGAGATTCCGCCGTATTCGTTCGCGGGCGCCACCCGCATCGTCATCGGCGTCGACACTGCGCCGCAGAGCGCCTGACCGGACCTGAGTCTTTTCGCGAGAGGTTGATCGATGGCTTCATCCCCAGAATCCACCGGCAGCGGTGAAGGTGGCGGGTTATCCCGCTGGATCAACGAGCGCCTGCCGCTCGCCGCCACGTGGAAGGCGCATGCCGCCGAGTACTACGCGCCGAAGAACTTCAACTTCTGGTACTACTTCGGCTCGCTCGCGATGCTGGTGCTGGTGAACCAGCTCCTGACCGGCATCTTCCTGACCATGAGCTTCAAGCCCTCCGCGGCCGAAGCCTTCGCCTCGGTCGAGTACATCATGCGGGACGTGAGCTGGGGCTGGCTCATCCGCTACATGCATTCCACCGGCGCCTCGGCGTTCTTCATCGTCGTTTACCTGCACATGTTCCGCGCGCTGCTCTACGGGTCGCACCGCAAGCCGCGCGAGCTCCTGTGGATCATCGGCTGCATCATCTTCGTGCTGCTCATGGCCGAGGCCTTCATGGGCTACGTGCTGCCCTGGGGCAACATGAGCTACTGGGGCGCGCAGGTGATCGTCTCGCTGTTCAGCAGCATTCCTTACGTCGGTGGCGCGCTGGTGGAGTGGATCCGCGGCGACTACTACATCGCCGATGCCACCCTCAACCGCTTCTTCGCGCTGCACGTGGTGGCGTTGCCGCTGGCGCTGGTGTTCCTCGTCGTGGTGCACCTGTCGGCGCTGCACGAGGTGGGCTCGAACAATCCGGACGGCATCGAGATCAAGAAGAACAAGGATGCACGTGGCATCCCGCTCGATGGCATCCCCTTCCACCCGTACTACACGGTGAAGGACCTGGTGGGCACGGCCGGCTTCCTGCTGATCTTCTGCGGCATCATCTTCTTCGCCCCGAGCTTCGGCGGGCTGTTCCTCGAGGCGCCGAACTTCGAGCCGGCGAACCCGCTGCAGACCCCGCCGCACATCGCGCCGGTCTGGTACTTCACGCCCTACTACGCGATGCTCCGCGCGGTGCCCTCCTTCATGGGCACGCAGGTGTGGGGTGTGCTGGTCATGGGCGCGGCCATCGTCATACTGTTCTTCGTGCCCTGGCTGGACCGCTCGCCGGTCAAGTCCATCCGCTACCGCGGCTGGGCGTACCGGTCGGCGCTGGCCGTCTTCGTGGTGGCGTTCATCACCCTGGGCATCTGCGGCCTCAAGCCGCCGTCGGGCATCTACCCGCAGCTCGCGAAGGTCGGGACCGTCCTGTACTTCGCCTTCTTCCTGGGTCTGCCGTTCTATCATCATTTTGAAAAAGCCAAGCCAGTGCCGGAGAGGGTGACGGGACATGCCTAAGGTCTCGCGGGCGACCGCGTTTGCATCCATTCTGATCGCCTGCCTCGGGCTGGCGCTGCCGGCCATGGCCGAGGAGGGCGGCCTTGGCCTCCTGCACGCCGGCACGGACATCAACAACCTGGCGTCCCTGCAGCGCGGTGCGCGCAATTACATGAACTACTGCTCGGGCTGCCATGGGCTCCAGTACCTGCGGTACAACCGCATGGCCGCGGACCTCAAGATCCCCGAGGCGGATCTCACGGCCAACCTCATGTTCACCACCGACAAGCCCTTCGACCCGGTCGAGGTGGCGATGCCGGCGGAGGCGGAAGGCTGGTTCGGCAAGCAGCCGCCGGACCTGTCCCTCATGGCGCGGGCGCGCGGTGTCGACTACCTGTACTCCCTGTTGCACGGCTTTTACGCCGATCCGCAGCGCCCCTGGGGCACCAACAACCTGGTCCTCCCGGCCATCGCCATGCCTCACGTGCTGCAGGACCTGCAGGGCCTGCAGAAGCCCGTGTTCAAGAGCGAGGGCGATGACAAGGGCGGCGCCCACATGGTGCTCACCGGCGTCGAGATGATGACTCCCGGTTCGATGAAGCCCGAGGAGTACGATGCATTCGTACGCGACCTCGTGAACTTCCTGGACTACGCCGGGGAGCCGATCAAGGCCGAGCGGCAGGCGCTGGGCGTCTGGGTGACGTTGTTCCTGCTGGTGTTCTTTGCCTTCTCCTGGCTCCTGAAGAAGGAATACTGGAAAGACGTCCACTGATGCCGGTGGGGAGTGCAATCTAGGTGGCGCGCCGGGCCGTGATGACGCTGTTTTCCGCGCCCACGGATCCGTGGAGCCATCGCACGCGGCTGGTGCTCGCGGAGAAGGGCATCTTCATCGACGTGATCAACACGGACCCCGGGCACCTGCCCGAGGACCTGCTCGACCTGAACCCCTATCACAGCGGTCCCACGCTCGTGGACCGCGACCTCGTCCTGTACGACTCGCGGGTGATCATCGAATACCTGGACGAGCGTTTCCCCCACCCGCCGCTGATGCCCATCGACCCGACCACGCGTGCGCAGTTCCGCGTGGCGCTGTACCGGGTCGAGCGCGACTGGTATGGCCTCGCGCGCGAGATCGAGCAGGACCCGGAAGGCAAGACCGGGTCGAACAGCCGCAAGGTGCTCGCCGAGGCCATCACCGCCAGCGCCGAGGTGTTCAGGGCCAAGCCTTTCTTCCTGAGCGATGAGTTCTCGCTGGTGGATGCGAGCATCGCGCCCATCCTCTGGCGCCTGCCGTTCTACGGCATCGACCTGCCGCCGCAGGCCCAGCCCATCGTCAAGTACGCCAACAGCATCTTCACGCGCCCGGCCTTTGGCGCCAGCCTCACCCAGGCGGAGCGCGAGATGCGCCGGTGAAGCCGCGGCGCCCGTATCTGCTGCGTGCCTTGCACGAGTGGATCACCGACAGCGGCGATACCCCGCACATCGTGGTCGATGCCACGGATGAGACGGTCATCGTGCCGCGCCAGTACGTCAAGGACGGCAAGATCGTGCTCAACGTGAGCTACTCGGCGGCGCAGGGACTGAAGCTCGGCAACGAGTTCGTGACCTTCGATGCGCGCTTCAGCGGCTCTAGCTTCAGCGTCAGCGTGCCGATCAAGAGCGTGCTCGGCATCTACTCGCGGGAAACGGGCCAGGGCATGATCTTCCCGGAAGGGGATGCCGACCCGGATCCCGAGGACAAGTCGCCGCCGCCGGCGGCGAGCGCGGCCGATGCCACCGCGAAGGACAAGCGCGCCCGATTCAAGGTCGTGAAGTAGCGGCGGGTCAGGCCGTGAATGCCTGACGGATCCAGGTGATCTGCGGGCCCTGGTCCGGCAGGCCGGACAGCGCGACCACATCGAAGCGCACCGGCAGATGACCCCATTCCGTGCAGCGTTGCAGGAAGCACTGCGTCGCACGGATGATCTTGCGCTGCTTCCACGCCGTCACCGAGGCGATCGCACCGCCGAAGTCCTCGTTGCGCCGCTGCCGCACCTCGACGATGACCAGGACGTGTCCGTCCAGGCACACGAGGTCGAGTTCCCCCACCTTGAAGCGCAGGTTGCGCGCGATGATCACGAGGCCCCGGGACTCGAGGTACCGGGCAGCCAGCGTCTCGGCGTGCGCACCGTGGACGAGGTGCCACGCCCCGGAGGACTGCAGTTCCTTTGCCATCGGGTCATGCTGCCCCACGGGCCCGGGAAGGGCATGCTCCAAATCCGTCGCAACCGTGCGCAAATGTCGATCTGCCGCCCGCCCGTTCGTCGTGGGATCAGGAAGGCGGAATCTCATCCGTCAGGAGGTCGATATGAAGGTCATGGTGCTGGTGAAGGCGACGGCCGAAAGCGAGGCGGGGGTCCTGCCGACCCCCGAACTGTTCGCGGCCATGGAACGGTTCAATGATGCCTTGGTCAAGGCGGGCATCCTGCTGGCAGGAGAGGGCCTGAAGCCCAGCCGGCAGGGCAAGCGCGTCCGGTTCGCCGGAACTGGCCGCACGGTCACCGACGGACCCTTCGCCGAGACGAAGGAACTGGTGGCCGGGTTCTGGCTGTGGCAGGTGCGCTCCATCGAGGAGGCGGTCGAGTGGGTGAAGCGCTGCCCCAATCCGATGCTCTCGGATTCCGACATCGAGATCCGGCCGCTGTACGAAGCCGAGGATTTCGCGGGCGTCATGACGGAGGAGCAGCGCGCCCACGAGGCCGGCCTGCGTCGCCAGGTGGCGCGGCAGACCAACTGAAAGAACGCTCGGGACACGACGGAGGTCAATACGATGGCTTGCATGGTTGCCTATCTGGGATTCGACGGGAATTGCGCCGAGGCGATGCGCTTCTATGAACGTGTGCTGGGGCTCGGGGCCCGGCTCGAGGTGCTGGTGAGCGGCGCCGACACACCGATGGCAGAGCAGATGCCGGCCGAACACCGTCACCGCATCATGCATGCGCGGCTGGCGTTCGAGGACGGATCGTGGCTGTTCGCCGGCGATGCACCGGCCAACCGTGCGTGGGAAGGCATCAAGGGCATCACGATGACGCTCAATTATCCCACCACCGCCGAGGCCGAACGGGTGTTCAAGTCGCTGGCTGACGGCGGTAGCGTGGGCATGCCGATTCAGCCCACTTTCTGGGCGAAGGTCTGTGGCATGGTGAACGACCGGTATGGCACGCCCTGGATCATCAACGGCGAGTTACTGCCGGTGTACGCGAAGACATAGGAGGGCGCATGGCTTACATGCTGCTGGTGGTCGAGAAGCCGGGGGACCGCGCCACGCGCACGGAAAGCGAGGGGCGCGAGCTGTACGAGGTGATGGTGCGTTACAGCGAGGAGCTGAAGCGCCGCGGCCTGCTCACGATGAGCCAGTCGCTCAAGTCCGATGCCGATGCCGTGCGCGTGTCGCGGCAGGGGCGCAAGACGATACTTCGCGACGGTCCCTTCTCGGAGGCGCGCGAGATGGTCGGCGGGTTCTTCCTGCTGACCTGCGAGCTGCGGGAGGAGGCCCTCGCCATCGCCCGCGAATGTCCGGCGGCGGCCTGGGCCACCATCGAAGTGCGCGAACTGGGGCCCTGTTTCCAGTGAACGATGCTGGCGCATCCGATGCGATCCGGCGCTCCATCGCGGCCATCTGGCAGATGGAATCGGGCCGGATCCTCGGCCGGCTCACGCGCGTGCTGCGCGATGTGGGGCTCGCCGAGGAGATGGCGCAGGAGGCATTCGTCAGCGCCCTGGAGCAATGGCCGCGCACCGGCCTGCCGGACAACCCGGGCGCGTGGCTCATGACCACGGCCAGGAACCGCGCGCTGGATCACCTGCGCCGCCTGCGGTTGCACGATCGCAAGTCAGGACTGCTGGCCGCCGACCCCGAGGGCGCGGGCGCGCAGGACGCCGCGCTCGAGCAGGCGCTCGCCGCCGATGTGCCCGATGACCTGCTGCGACTGATCTTCATCGCCTGCCACCCGGTGTTGCCCACCGACGCGCGGCTCGCGCTCACGCTGCGCCTGCTCGGCGGCCTCACCGCCGCGGAGATCGGGCGCGCCTTCCTCGCCGGCGAGGCCGCGATCCAGCAGCGCATCGTGCGCGCCAAGCGCACGCTCGCCGAGGCCCGGGTTCCCTTCGAGCTGCCGAAGGAGGCCGAACGGGCCGCGCGGCTGGCCTCGGTCCTGGAAGTCATCTACCTGATGTTCAACGAAGGCTACGTGGCGACGGCGGGCGAGCACTGGCTGCGTCCCGCGCTGTGCGAGGAAGCGCAGCGCCTGGGCCGGGTCCTTGCGCAGCTCGTGCCCGAGGAGCCCGAGGTCCATGGCCTCGTCGCCCTGATGGAGATCCAGGCTTCGCGCAACCGGGCACGGGTCGGCCCCGGCGGGGAACCCATCCTGCTGCTGGACCAGGACCGTGCGCGCTGGGACCCCTTGATGATCTCGCGCGGCCTCGCGGCGCTCGGCCTGGCGGAGCGGGTGGCCGGCGGCGCAGGCTCAGCCTTGGGGCCGTATGCGCTGCAGGCGGCCATCGCCGCCTGTCACGCGCGCGCGCCCGCCGCCGCGGACACGGACTGGGCGCGCATCGTCGCGCTGTACGATGCGCTCTCGCAGGTGTCGCCCTCGCCGGTGGTGGCGCTCAATCGCGCCGTCGCGCTGGCCATGGCCTACGGTCCGGCCGCGGGCCTGGCCTCGGTGGATGCGCTGGCGGCCGATGCGCGGCTGCAGGACTACCACCTGTTGCCCAGCGTGCGCGGCGATCTGCTGGAGAAGCTGGGGCGGTTCGAGGAGGCCAGTGCGGAATTCGCGCGTGCGGCGCAGCTCACCCTCAATCTCAAGGAGCAGGAACTGCTGCGCGCGCGCGAACGGCGCTGCGGGCGGTGCGCGCAGGACCTGCACTGATCACAGGGCGTGCGGCACGCCCGACTTGATCTCCGCCCAGTCCAGCTCGCGCCGGATGCGGTTCCTGTCATCCAGGCGCAACTTGCCCGTCATCCCGGAGATGCCGTTCGCCGTGTCGATCGAGTGTCCCTTGAGCGCCGGGATCAGCCGGTAGGCATCGAAGCCGAAGGCATACAGGCGGCCGCGCCGCGAGGCCCGCGCCGGCCACGCGGCACGCACGTCGTTGCGCACCTGGCTGGTCACGGGGTCGCTGGAGATCATCCAGGGCATGTCCGCGATGATGACGCCGTCCATGTCGGTGTTGGCCTTCGGATCGGGTTCGAAGCTGTCGGAGATGCAGTACATCGGCACGTCCCCGGCATAGTGGAACTTGAGCTGCGGGCGGATGAGCCGGGCCGCCACCGGCGCGCCAACGACGAACACGAAGCCGGCATCGGTGCGGTGCGTGGAAGGCTCCCCCTTCACGTCCTTGACCTGCAGCACCTTGTGGATGAGGTCGGAGAAATCCGCCTGCGCGCTGTCGTACCGGCCCGTGTCCAGCAGCGCGCCACCCAGGTGCGTGAGCTCGTCGGTGAATGCCGCCAGCACGCGCGAGCCGATCTCGTTCATCGGCGCCAGCGCCACGCCGCGCAACCGACCATCCGCCACCATGCGCCGCGCCGCGGCGCGCGCCTCGTCCTCGGGCAGCAGCGCGAACTGGTAGAAGTTGGCGCTCGCGGTCGTCCCGTCGGCGAGGAAATTCAGGGCCAGCGTCGGCGTGCGGCCCGCCGCCAGCGGCACAACCGCCGCCACGTCCTCCTTGGTCAGCGGGCCGACCACGAAGCTTGCGCCATCCGCGACCGCCTTCTCGTAGGCCGCCGTGGGATTCTCGGCCGCATCGTAGATGCGCAGCCTCGGATGCTTGCCCGCGCCCGGCTCGCCGGACCCTTGTTCGCCGGTTCCCTGTTCAAGATACGCGGCGATGAAGCCGTCACGCACCGCCACACCGAAGGGCTCCGAGCGGCCCGACAACGGCAGCAGCAGGGCGATCTGGTCGGGGAACTCGGTGGCCTGCGCGAGCTGCGCCTGCGCTGCGGGCAGGACGCTGTCGTTGGCCGGGTGCACGGGAAATCGTCGGCGCCACGCCGCCAGCGCGCTTTGCGCACCCATGGGATTGCGGGCGAGTTCGAGCGCCACGGGCGCGAGCTCGAGCCAGCCGGCGAGGATGCCATCGGCCTTCGGCGGCACCTTCATCGGCGTGCCTTTCTCGGCCGCGGTCCTCAATCGCGCGTACAGCTCCTCGCGATTCGCGCGCAGCATGTCGGGACCTGCCAGGAAGCGCTCGCGCTCGATGTAGGCGCGCGTGCCTTCCGCGGGCCGCGCCGCCAGGAACGCACCTCGTCCGCGCAGCTGCCAGTAGTGCTGGGCCTCCTCGAGCTGGGGCGGCACCTGGATCTGGTCCAGCTCGCGCACCGCCGCCGCGCCATCTCCCTGCGCCAGCGAGATCTCGGCGCCGGCAAAGGCGCGCAGCACGGGAAGCCGTGCGCGCACGTCGGGCGCCGCGGCGGCGAGTTGGGCGCGCGCGGCCGCGACATTGCCCGCGGCGGCGAACTCCTGCGCCGCGCGCAGGTGGTAGTAATCACGTTGCGCGGACTCTGCCTGTGCCAGCGATGCGTAGGTGGCAGCGGCATCGGCGTGGCGCGCACCGCGCGCGAGACGATCGGCCTGCGCGGCGCGATCCCCTTCCGTCTCTGGCGCCTGGACCAGGCTGCATCCGCCCGCCAGCAGCAACAGCAGGCACAGCATCCCGGCGCGGCGTCGTGGACGCGGGGCGATCACTGCCATAGTCTTGAATCTCCTGAAATCCCTTCGCAACGGTCCTGGCGATTATAGTGGCAAAGACGGGGCAGCAGACGGATCCGGGTGCGGCGGGGCGCCTGAGCGTGGTCGCCACGCCGATCGGCAATCTCGGCGACATCACGCAGCGCGCACGCGAAGTGCTCGCGGGCTGCGACCTGATCGCCGCCGAGGACACCCGGCACACGAAGAACCTGCTGCGTCACCTGGGGGTGAACAAACCGCTCCTGTCCCTGCACGAGCACAATGAACAGGCTCGCGTGGAGCAGCTGCTGCGGCGGCTGCGCGAGGGCGCGCATGTCGCGCTGGTGAGCGATGCCGGAACGCCTGCGGTGAGTGATCCCGGCTTCCGGCTGGTACGCGCCTGCGCGATCGAGGGCATCGTGGTGGAGCCGTTGCCGGGCGCCTGTGCGGCGATCACGGCACTGTGCGCGGCAGGACTTCCCACGGACCGGTTCTGCTTCGAGGGCTTCCTGCCGGCCGCGGCGGGCGCACGCCGCGCGCGCCTCGCCTCGCTGGAAAGGGAGCCGCGCACGCTGGTGTTCTACGAGTCGCCACATCGCATCGCCGATGCGCTCGCCGATTGCGCGCAGGTCCTGGGCGGATCGCGCGAGGCGGTGGTGGCGCGCGAGCTGACCAAGCAGTTCGAGACGTTCCACCGAGGCTCGCTCGGCGAACTCGCGGCGAGGGCGCTCGATGATGCGGACTTCGAGCGCGGCGAGATCGTGCTGCTGATCGCCGGCGCACCGGCGCCCACCGGGGAGGCGGTGCTGGCCGAGCTCGATCGCGTTCTCGGGGTGCTGCTGCCCGCGCTGCCGCTGAAGCAGGCGGCGGCGCTGGCCGCCCAGCTCACCGGCTGTCGCGACAACCAGGCCTACCGCCGGGCCCTGGAGCTGAAGGAAGGCGCCCCGGCGCCGGCCCCCATGGATTAACGCGCGCCAAGTGCGTATCGTCCCGCTCCGGAGTCGGCCAGGCAGCCGCCGCGCGGGCAACCGCGGGGAGGAAAGTCCGGGCTCCATCGGGCGCGGTGCCAGGTAACGCCTGGGGGGCGTGAGCCCACGGAAAGTGCAACAGAAAGATACCGCCGAAGCGCCTTTACGGGTGCTGGCAAGGGTGAAATGGTGCGGTAAGAGCGCACCGCGCGGCTGGCAACAGCCGTGGCACGGCAAACCCCACCGGGAGCAAGGCCAAATAGGGAAGCACGGCAGGCCGCAAGGCCTTCCACCTGTGCCCACAGGGACTTCCGGGTAGGCCGCTGGAGGTGCGCGGCGACGCGCATCCTAGAGGAATGGCTGTCCACGACAGAACCCGGCTTACCGGCCGACTCCTTTCTTACACGTTTGCAGCATGTTCATCGAAGTTCGCCGAAAATGGCGGATTTCAAATGTTGCGCTGCATTTCAGGTGTTTTCGCTAACAGATTGATTCAGAACAACCTCCCCCGGGTTTGCCGCCCCGCACTCGAAACTGTGATCTAAGTCACTGTCCGTACGAAGGTTTTTTTAACTTAAGGCGTTGACAGTGCGAACTGCCCGTCCCTATAGTGGCGGCCGGTGGGAAAAAGTGGGAGAGAATGGGTTTTCGACCCATCCTGACGACATGTTCCGCGGTGCCAACAAACTGACGCTCGACGTGAAGGGCCGGCTGGTCATGCCGACCCGGTACCGGGAGCGCATCCAGGAGCGCTGCGGGGGGAAGCTCGTGGTCACGGTCGACAAGGACCAGTGCCTGCTGATCTATCCGATGCCCGATTGGGAGGAAATCGAACGCAAGCTGATGAGCCTCCCCACCTTGAACCCCCAGGCTCGCCGCCTGCAGCGCCTGATGGTCGGTCATGCCACCGACCTCGAGCTCGACAGCCATGGCCGACTGCTGCTGCCCCCCAATCTGCGCGAATTCGCGGCCCTGAACCGCGACGCGATGCTGATCGGCCAGGGCCAGCGCTTCGAGCTCTGGGACGAAGCGCGCTGGAACGAGCGGCGGGATGAGTGGCTGGCCGCCGAATCGGATGCGTCCGATGCGCCGGCCGGACTCGAATCGCTGTCGCTGTAATCGACGACTTGCCTCGTTGATCGATGGCGCGGAGCGGGGAAGGGGTCAGTCATGTGCCGGTGATGCCGGCGCAGGTGCTGATGATGTTGAATGTGCGGCCCGATGGCGTCTATCTCGATGCCACCTTCGGCCGTGGGGGACATGCAGGGGCGATCTTGGGAAAGCTGGGCGCACAAGGGCGATTGTTGTGCTTGGACCGCGATCCCGCGGCCATTGCCAGCGCCGGCCCGCAATTCACCGCCGATGCACGCGTGCACCTCATGCAGGCGCCTTTCTCACGGCTCGCCGACTGCGCGGACCGCATCGAGCCGGCCTTGAGCTTCGATGGCATCCTGTTCGATCTCGGCGTCTCATCGCCGCAGCTCGATGAGGCAGCGCGAGGGTTCAGCTTCTCGGCCGACGGACCGCTCGACATGCGCATGGATCCCACGCACGGCGCGAGCGCAGCGGATGTCGTCAACCAGGCCAGCGAGGCCGACCTCGCGCGCATCTTCGCCGAGCTCGGTGAGGAGCGCTTTGCGCGGCGCATCGCCCGCGCCATCGTGCACGACCGGCGTGAACATCCCTTTCGCACCACGCTCGAGCTCGCCGGACTGATCCAGCGCGTCGCGCCCACCCGCGAGCGCGGCAAGCACCCGGCCACGCGTGTGTTCCAGGCGCTTCGCATCCACGTCAACCGCGAGCTTCCGGAACTGCGCACCGCGCTCGCCGCCGCCCTGTCGCGCCTGAAGGTCGGCGGGCGCATCGTCGTCATCAGCTTCCATTCGCTCGAGGATCGCATCGTCAAGCGGTTCTTCCGCGACGCCGCCAGCGTCGATCCGGTGTACGCGGGCCTGCCGGGCATCCCGGCGCACGCACTGCCCGTGCTTCGCCTGGTCGGGCGCTCCATCGAGCCGGACGAGGCCGAGATCGATCGAAACCCGCGAGCCCGCAGCGCCCGGCTGCGTGTCGCCGAACGACTGCCACGAGGTCTTGCCGCATGAAGACACACCGCCTGCTGTACATCGCGCTGCCCATCCTCTGGGTCGCGGTGCTCGGATCCGCCACCGCCGTGATCTACGCGCGCCACCAGGCGCGCAACCTGTTCGTGAAGCTCGAGCACCTCAACGCCGATCGCGACGCGCTGGAGATGGAATGGGGCCGGCTGCAGCTGGAGCAGAGCGCCTGGTCCTCGCATGCCTTCGTGGAGCGGGTCGCCGGCGCGAAGATGAAGATGGGCCTGCCTGCGCCCTCGGATGTGAGAATCGTGCGGCAATGAAGCGACGCGCCGCGCAGGCCGACACCGCGGCGATGAGCAGCTACCGGTGGCGATCGGCACTGGTGCTCGGGCTCGTGCTTGCCTGCGCCGCGGGACTGTCGGTGCGCGCGCTCGAGCTGCAGTGGCTGGACCGGCCGTTCCTCGCCAAGCAGGGCGATGAGCGCACCATGCGCGTGGCCAAGATCATCGCGCATCGCGGCGCCATCACCGACAGGAACGGCGAGCCGCTGGCGCTGTCGACGCCGGTGGACACCGTCTGGGTGAATCCGCAGGAGATCAACGAGAACATCGACGAGGTGCCCCGCCTCGCCAAGGCGCTGAAGCAGGAACCGCAGTCGCTGGTGCGCCGCGTGACCAGCAACCTCGACCGCGAATTCCTCTACCTCGCGCGGCACATGCCGCCGGAGCAGGCCGCGCGCATCAAGGCGCTGGGCATTCCCGGCGTCTACCTGCTGCGTGAGTACCGGCGCTACTACCCCGCGGGCGAGGTCTCCGGCCACCTGGTCGGCTTCACCACCGTCGATGACCAGGGACAGGAAGGCCTCGAACTGGGGTTCGACCAGGTGCTCGACGGCGAGAATGGCGCCAAGCGCGTGATCCAGGATCTGTACGGCCGCTCGGTGCAGAACGTGGAGAGCATCCGCGCGCCGCGCCCGGGGCGCGATCTCACCACCAGCATCGACCTTCGCATCCAGTACCTCGCCTACCGCGAGCTCAAGGCCGCGATGCAGGAATACCGCGCGCGCGCAGGTTCCGTGGTGGTCATCGACGTCGGCACGGGCGAGGTGCTGGCGATGGTCAACCAGCCCACCTACAACCCGAACGATCGCGACCAGATCAAGGCCGGCCTGTACCGCAACCGCGCGGCCACCGACATCTTCGAGCCTGGCTCGAGCATCAAGCCCTTCGTCATCGCGGCGGCGCTCGAGTCGGGCCAGTGGCGTCCCGACAGCGTCGTCGACACCGCGCCCGGTTTCCTCAAGGTGGGCACCAAGGTGTTCGAGGACGAGCATCCGCTGGGCACCATCGACATCGCCACCATCCTCGCGAAGTCGAGCAACGTCGGCATGCTGAAGATCGCGCTGTCGCTCAAGCCCGAGCAGATCTGGCACACGCTCACCGCGCTGGGGTTCGGGCAGGTGACCGGTGGCGGCTACCCCGGCGAATCGGCCGGCATGCTCAGCCATTACTCGCACTGGCGGCCCATCGGCATCGCGACGCTCTCGCACGGCTATGGCCTGTCGGTGACGCCGCTCCAGCTCGCGCACGCCTATGCCACGATCGGCGCGGGCGGTGTGTCGAGGCCCATCTCCTTCGAGCGCGTCACGGGGCCGGTGCCTGGCGCGCAGGTCATCCCGCGCAACGTCGCGAACTCGCTGGTGCAGCTCATGGAGTCGGTGGTGAACGCGGAAGGCGCCACCGGCAAGCGCGCCGCCGTGGTGGGCTACCGCGTCGCCGGCAAGACCGGCACCGCCTGGAAATCCACCGCCGGCGGCTATTCCACGGATCGCTACATGGCGGTGTTCGGCGGCGTGGTGCCCGCGACGCGCCCGAAGCTCGCCACCGTGGTGGTCATCGACGAGCCCAGCGGCAAGCTCTTCTACGGCGGCGAGGTGGCGGCACCGGTGTTCTCCAGCGTCATGACCGGCGCGCTGCGTCTCATGGACGTTCCTCCCGATGACCTGCAGAACGTGCCGGCGACCACGCTGGTGCAGTCGAACGACGGTCCATGAGCGCGAAGCGCGACATGCCGCTGGGGGAACTCCTCGCGGGTCTCGCGCCGGTGCCGGCACGGGAGATCCGCATCAGCGATCTCGCGCTGGATTCGCGCGAGGTGAGCCCGGGAAGCCTGTTCTTCGCGCTGAAGGGCACGCGGCAGCACGGGCTCGAGTTCGCGCCCGAGGCATTGCGCCGTGGCGCCCGCGCCATCCTCTGGGAGAGCGCGCCGGACGTTGCGCCACCGGTGGTGACCGGTGAGGTGTTCGCGGCGGAGATTGCCGGCCTGTCGGCACTCGTGGGCGCCATCGCCGACCGCTTCTTCGGCGCGCCCACCGGGCACCTGCAGGTGACCGGCATCACGGGCACGAATGGCAAGACCACCTGCGCGTGGCTCCTCGCCGGCGCGCTCGCGCGGCTCGGCGGCCGCGCGGTGTACCTCGGGACCTTGGGGCTGGGCACGCCCCCGGCGCTGCGGCCGGCGACCCACACCACGCCCGATGCGATCAGCGTGCATCGCGACTGCGCTGCGCTGCTCGAGCAGGGCGCTCGCTCGCTGTGCATGGAGGTTTCCTCGCACGCGCTGGCACAGGGCCGGGTGGGGGCGGTGCGCTTCGCCGCCGCAGCGTTCACCAACCTCACGCGCGATCACCTGGACTACCACGGCACGATGCAGGCGTACGGCGAGGCCAAGGCGCTGCTGTTCACGCACGCGCCGATCGGGCACGCGGTCATCAACGTCGGCGATCGATTCGGACAGGATCTCGCGCGCCGCGTCCCCGGATCCGTGCCGCTGACGAGGGTGCGCGCCGATGGCCGGCCCGTCGATATCACGCCGGCGATCCAGGACGGTTCGCGCGCATCGCCTCGAGCGTTGTACGCCACGGCCATCCGGTCCGAGAGCGGCGGACTCTTCGTGGAATTCGACGGCAGCTTCGGGCCGGGAACCCTGCGCACGCCCCTGATCGGCCGCTTCAACGCCGAGAACCTGCTGGTGGTGCTGGCGCTGCTGCTCTCGCTGGAGGTGCCGCTGGGTGATGCGATCGACGCACTGGCCGCGTGCACGGCCCCGCCGGGACGCATGCAGGCGGTGCGCGGCGGTGCGGGCCGGCCGCTGGCCGTGATCGACTACGCCCATACGCCGGATGCACTGGCCAAGGTGCTCGCGGCGGTGCGCGAGCACTGCCGTGGCCTCGTGTGGTGCGTGTTCGGCTGCGGCGGGGATCGCGACCCCGGCAAGCGGCCGTTGATGGGCGAGGTGGCGGATGAATACGCCGATCGCGTGATCCTCACCGATGACAATCCCCGCTCCGAAGCGCCGGAGGCGATCACGGCCGCCATCGCCAGCGGCATGCGGCGACATCGGCCGAGCATCATCAACGATCGCCGCGAGGCGATCCGCTCCGCGCTGTCGCAGGCCGGCGCGCGCGACCTCGTGCTCATCGCGGGCAAGGGGCACGAGGACTACCAGATCCACGGCGGACGCCGGGCGCCGTTCAGCGACCAGCTTGAAGTGCAGCGGCACTTCGGGATGGCGGCATGAAGCGCACGCTCGCCGAGGTGGCGCGGGCTACCTTCGGAAAGCTGGTGGGGCGCGACGCGCCCTTCCTGGGCGTTTCGAGCGACTCGCGCACGCTCGAGGCGGGCGCCTTGTTCGTGGCGCTGCGCGGCCCCAACTTCGATGGCGGCGAATTCGTCGCGGCGGCTGCGGCGCGCGGCGCGGCCGGCGCGCTGGTGATGCGCGCGGCGGGGACGGAACCCGCGCAAGTCGTGGTGCCCGACACCCTGGCTGCGTTGCAGGAACTCGCCAGCGCCTGGCGCCAGGATTTCTCCATCCCGGTGGTGGCGGTGGCCGGCAGCAACGGCAAGACCACGACCAAGGAGATGATCGCCTCGATCCTCTCGCGCCGTGGCGCCTGCCTCTCGACCCGCGGCAACCTCAACAATCACATCGGGGTGCCGCTCACCCTGCTGCGCCTCGAGGCCACGCACCGCAGCGCGGTGATCGAGATGGGCGCGAACCGCATCGGCGATGTGGCCGGGATCGTGCAATGGGTGCGTCCCACCGTGGCGGTGGTGACCAACGCCGGTGCCGAGCACCTGGAGGGCTTCGGTGACCTCGATGGAGTCGCCCGCGGCGAAGGCGAGGCCTTCGGGACGCTGGGCGCACAGGGCGTCGCGGTGATCAATGCCGACGATGCCTACGCCGGATTCTGGCGCGATCTCGCGCGCGCATCGCGCGTGCTCACCTTCGGGGCGGAGAGGCCGGCGGACTTCGGTGCGCGCGAGGTGCGGCAGGGCATCGAGCAGGGCCGGTTCGTCACGCGATTCGAGCTGGTGAGCCCGCAGGGCAACTGCAAGGTGTGCCTGCACGCCGGCGGCTCCCACAATCTCCTCAATGCCCTGGCTGCCGCGGCCACCGCGACGGCGGCAGGGGCCACGCTCGCCGACGTGGCGGCGGGCCTGGACGAATTCCGTGCCGTCGCCGGCCGGCTGCAGCTCAAGGCAGGCCTGCGCAACAGCTGGATCATCGACGATTCTTACAATGCCAACCCGAGCTCGGTGCGGGCGGGCCTCGACGTGCTGCGCTCGGTGGGCGGTGCAACCTGGCTGGTGCTCGGCGACATGGCAGAGCTCGGTGAGCACGCCGTGCAGAGCCATGTGCAGATCGGCCGCTACGCGCGCGAATGCGGCGTGCAGCGCCTGTTCGCCATCGGGCCGGAGAGTTCGCGGGCCGCCGAGGCCTTCGGCCAGGGAGCCGAGTGGTTCCCCGATGCCGAATCGCTGATCCGCAGGCTCACCGCCGAGGTCGCCTCCGGCATCACGCTGCTCATCAAGGGATCGCGCGTCAACCGGCTGGAGCGGGTCGTGCAGGCGCTCGCCGGCCAGTCCGTCAAGGCATCCGGCGGGGAGCATTGACCATGTTGCTGATGCTCAGCGAATACCTGGCGCGATTCCACTCCGCATTCCGCGTATTCCAGTACCTGACGCTGCGCGGGATCCTCGCCGCGATGACTGCGCTCGCGATCGCGTTGCTGATCGGGCCGGCCATGATCGGCTGGCTGAGCCGCTACCAGATCGGGCAGCGCGTGCGGAGCGACGGTCCGCAGACACACCTGACCAAGGCCGGCACGCCCACCATGGGCGGGGTGCTGATCCTCGTCGCGATGACGCTCGGCACGCTGATGTGGGCCGACCTTCACAACCGCTTCGTGTGGATCGCCCTGCTCACCACCCTGGGCTTCGGCCTGGTCGGCTTCTACGACGACTATCTCAAGCTGGTGGTCGGCAACTCGAAGGGATTGATCGCGCGCTACAAGTACGCCGGGCAGTCGCTGGTCGGGCTGGGCGCGGCGCTGGCGCTGCACTGGCTGCACCAGAATCCGGCGGAGAGCTCGCTGTACGTGCCGTTCTTCAAGACCTTCGTCGTGCCGATGAGCGCGCTGGGTTTCGTGGTGCTGGCCTATTTCGTGATCGTCGGCACGAGCAACGCCGTGAACCTCACCGATGGCCTCGATGGCCTCGCCATCATGCCGGCGGTGCTGGTGGCGGCCGCGCTGGGCGTCTTCGCCTACGTCACCGGCAACGTGAAGTTCGCGACCTACCTGCAGATCCCCTACATCGCCGGCGTCGGCGAGGTGCTGATCTTCAGCGCGACGATGGTGGGCGCCGGGCTAGGCTTCCTCTGGTTCAACGCCTATCCCGCGCAGGTGTTCATGGGCGATGTGGGCGCGCTCGCCGTCGGCGCCGCGCTCGGCACGCTCGCGGTGATCGTGCGGCAGGAGATCGTGCTGTTCGTGATGGGCGGGGTGTTCGTGCTCGAGACGGTCTCCGTCATGCTGCAGGTGGCCTCCTTCAAGCTCACCGGAAAACGGGTCTTCAGGATGGCGCCCATCCACCACCATTTCGAGCTCAAGGGCTGGCCCGAGCCGAAGGTGATCGTGCGCTTCTGGATCATGAGCTTCCTGCTCGTGCTCGCCGGCCTTGCCACGCTGAAGATCCGATGAGCCCCGCCGCCGCCGCCACCGCGCCCCGCACCGTCGTCGCCGGCCTCGGCAAGACCGGTGTGTCCTGCGTGCGCTACCTGCTGCGCCAGGGGGCGCGCGTCGCCGTCACCGACACCCGTCCGCGGCCGCCGGGCCTCGAGGCGCTGGGTGAGGATGCTGAACGGATCGAGCTGCGCCTGGGAGGGTTCGACCTGTCGCTGCTCGAGGGTGCCTCGCGCCTGCTGCTCTCGCCGGGCATCTCGCTGCGCGAGCCCATCGCGACACGGGCCCGCTCGCTCGGGCTCGAGGTGATCGGCGACATCGAGCTGTTCGCCCGGGCGGTGCGCGCCCCGGTCATCGGCGTCACCGGCACCAATGGCAAGAGCACGGTGACGACGCTCGTCGCGCGCATGGCGGCCGCCGACGGCCGCCGCGTGCTGGCCGGCGGCAACCTCGGCGAACCGGCCCTGGACCTGCTCGCCCGGCCCGCCGCGCAGCTCTACGTACTGGAGCTCTCCAGCTTCCAGCTCGAGACCACCCAGCGGCTCGACCTGGTCGGCGGGGTGGTGCTCAACGTCACCTCCGATCACATGGACCGCTACGACTCGATGCAGGACTACGCCGCGGCGAAGGCCCGCATCCTCGATCACGCGGCCACGGCCGTGCTCAACCTCGACGATCCGCTGGTGGCCGCCATGCGCCGCGCGGGCCGGCCCACGCTCACCTATTCCATCGAGTCGCCCGATGCCGACTTCACCTTGCTGCGGGGCGGCCAGGGGCCGATGCTCGCCCGCCGCGGCGAGCCGCTGCTGCCGCTGGCGCAGATGCGGATCACGGGCCTGCACAATGCCGCCAATGCACTCGCCGCCCTCGCGCTGGGTGAGACCGCCGGACTGTCGCGCAGCGCCATGCTCGGGGCGCTGCGCCGCTTCGAGGGTCTGCCGCATCGCTCGCAGTGGGTGGACCGCATCGACGGGGTCACCTACGTGAACGACTCCAAGGGCACGAACGTCGGGGCCACCCTTGCCGCGGTGCGCGGCGCGATGACGCCGCTGGTGCTGATCGCGGGCGGGGACGGCAAGCAGCAGGATTTCACGCCGCTGGCGCAGGGCTTTGGATCGAAGGTGCGCGAGGTGGTGCTGATCGGGCGCGATGCGGCGCAGATCGAGTCGGCGCTCGCCGGCGTGTGCGCCACGCATCGAGCCGCGACGCTGCCCGAGGCCGTGCTCATCGCGCGGCGCCTGGCGAGAGCCGGGGACACGGTGCTGCTCTCGCCGGCCTGCGCCAGCCTCGACATGTTTCGCGACTATGCCCAGCGGGGCGAGGTGTTCGCGCAGGCCGTGCGGGAACTGCCGGGAGCGCGCACATGACCGCCGCCACGCTGGCCTACGGCAGCCGCGTGCGCGAGCGCATGCCCTTCTTCTGGGACAGCGCGACGCTGGGCCTGTGCGCGGCGCTCCTGCTCATCGGCATGGTGATGGTCACCTCCGCCTCCATGTCCGTGGCGGCACGCGACCTGGGCAACCCGTTCTTCTACCTCGAGCGCCAGCTCCTGTTCGGGCTGATGGGCGTCGGCGGCGCGGTCCTGCTCACGCGCATCCCCACCGCCTTGTGGGATCGCTGGAGCATGCCGCTGATGCTGACCGGCCTTGCGCTGCTGCTGCTCGTGCTGATCCCGGGCCTCGGCGCGATGGTCAATGGCGCGCGCCGCTGGCTGCGGATCGGGCCGGTCAATTTCCAGGTGTCGGAGCTCGCGCGGGTGCTCGTGCTCACTTGGGTGTGCAGCTACGCGGTTCGCAAGCGGGAGGAACTGGAGACCACCTTCGCCGGCTTGATGAAGCCGGTGGGGCTGCTGGTCGTCGCCGCGGTGCTGCTGCTCGCCGAGCCCGATTTCGGCGCGACCACGGTGCTGTTCGCCACCGGCCTCGCCGTGCTGTTCGTCGCCGGCGCGCGGCTGCGGTACGTGCTGCTGCTGGTGGCGCTGGCGGCGGGCGCCTTCGCGATGCTCGCACTCGCCTCCCCGTACCGGCTCAAGCGCCTGACCGGCTTCCTGCATCCCTGGGCCGACCCGTTCAACAGCGGCTTCCAGCTCACCCAGTCGCTGATCGCCATCGGCCGTGGTTCGTGGTTCGGGGTGGGCCTGGGCAGCAGCGTGCAGAAGCTCTTCTACCTGCCCGAGGCGCACACGGACTTCGTCTTCGCGGTGCTCGCCGAGGAATTCGGCCTGGCCGGCGTCGTGGTGGTCATCAGCCTGTTCATGGCCCTCGTGTGGCGCTCCTTCCACATCGCGCGCCTCGCGGCGCAGGCCGGCATGCGCTTCCAGTCGTACCTCGCACTGTCCTTCGGCATCTGGATCGGCCTGCAGGCCATCGTCAACATCGGCGTCAACATGGGCGTGCTGCCCACCAAGGGCCTGACGCTTCCCCTGCTGAGCTATGGACGCAGCAGCCTGCTCGTGACCCTGGCGTGGATCGGCGTGCTGCTGCGCGTGTATCACGAGGTGCGCTGCCACTCGCGCGCTTCGGTGACGCGGGTGCCCGGAGGGGCGCGATGAACGGGCGTCCCGTCATGATCATGGCCGGCGGCACGGGGGGGCATGTGTTCCCCGCGCTGGCCGTCGCCCGGGTGCTGCGCGAGCGCGGCGTGCCGGTGGTGTGGCTGGGGAGCGCTGCGGGCATGGAAGCGCGGCTGGTCCCCGCCAACGGTTTTCCGCTCGAGCAGGTGCGCATCACGGGGCTGCGCGGCAAGGGACTGCTGTCGTGGGCCGGCGCTCCGTGGCGGCTGCTCGCCGCGGTCCGGCAGGCGAGCGCGATCGTGCGCCGCGTGCAACCGCGCGTGGTGCTCGGCGCCGGTGGGTTCGCCTCCGGCCCCGGCGGCATCGCCGCACGCCTCGCGCGCATCCCGCTCCTGGTGCACGAGCAGAACGCCGTCGCGGGACTGACCAACCGCTGCCTCGCGCGCCTCGCCACGCGGGTGTTCGAGGCCTTCCCGGGCAGCTTCGGGCCGGCGGTGCGGGCAACCTGCATCGGCAATCCGGTGCGCGCCGACATCGCCGCACTCGCGCCTCCCGCCCAGCGCTTCGCCGGCCGCACGGGCCCGATCCGCCTGCTGGTGCTGGGCGGCAGCCAGGGAGCGCAGCGGCTCAACGCCTTGCTGCCGCAGGCGCTGGCGCGCATCGAGCCCGCGCAGCGTCCGCTGGTGCGCCACCAGGCCGGTGAGCGGGGTCTCGAGGCCACGCGTGCAGGCTATGCGGCTGCGCAGGTGCAGGCCGAGGTGTTCGCCTTCATCGATGACATGGCGCGCGCCTATGAATGGCCGGACCTCGCCATCTGCCGCGCCGGTGCGCTCACCATCACCGAGCTCCAGGCGGCGGGCCTCGCCGCGGTGCTCGTGCCCTTCCCGGCGGCGGTCGATGATCACCAGACGCGCAACGCCGAGGTGATGGTGCGGCTGGGCGCGGCGCGGCTGGTGCAGGAACGGGACCTCGATGCGCAGGGCCTCGGGCGCCTGATCGGCGAGCTGGCGGCGGATCGCTCGCGGCTGCTCGGCATGGCGAGCGCGGCGCGCGGTGCGGCCATCACCGATGCCGCCGTGCGGCTCGCCGACTGCTGCCTCGAGCTGGGAGCGGCGGCATGAACGATCGCATGCGCCGCATCCACTGCATCCATCTCGTCGGCATCGGCGGGAGCGGCGTGGGCGGCGTGGCCGAGGTGCTGCTGTCGCTGGGCTACGAGGTGCAGGGTTCGGACCTGAAGGCCAATGGCGTGACGCGACGGCTGGAGAAGCTCGGTGCGAAGGTCTTCCTCGGCCATCGCGCCGAGAACCTGGGCGCGGCCGACGTCGTCGTCGTCTCCACCGCGGTGTCGGACCAGAACCCGGAGATCGTGGCAGCCTTGAACCGCCGCATCCCCGTCGTGCCGCGTGCCGAGATGCTCGGCGAGCTGATGCGCTTCCGCTATTCGATCGCCGTGGCGGGCACGCACGGCAAGACCACCACCACCAGCCTCGTGGCCAGCGTGCTGGCCGAAGGCGGACTCGATCCCACCTTCGTCATCGGCGGGCGGCTGAAGAGCGCGGACAGCAACGCCCGGCTCGGTGCCGGCCGATACCTCGTCGCCGAGGCGGATGAGAGCGATGCCTCGTTCATGCACCTGCAGCCGATGATTGCGGTCGTCACCAACATCGACAACGATCACCTGGGCACGCACGAGGGCGATTTCTCGCGCCTGCGGCAGAGCTTCGTCGATTTCCTCCACAACCTGCCGTTCTACGGCCTGGCCGTGTTGTGCATCGATGATGACCAGCTGCGCGGCATCCTCAATTCGGTGGCCCGTCCCATCATCACCTACGGACTGGAACTGGGCGCGGACGTGCGCGCGGTGAACGTTCGTCGCGATGGGCCGGTGAGCCATTTCGACGCGGTGCGCCCCAATGGCCCGCCGCTCACCGTGACGCTCAACCTGCCGGGCGTGCACAACGTGCGCAATGCGCTGGCGGCGATCGCGGTGGCGGGCGAGCTGGGAGTACCCGACGCCGACATCCAGCGCGCGCTGGCCAACTTCCAGGGCATCGACCGCCGGCTGCAGCAGCTCGGCGAGCTGCGCTGGGACGGCGGCACTGCGCTGCTGATCGATGACTACGGCCACCATCCCACGGAGATTGCGGCCACGCTCGAGGCGGCGCGGCAGGGATGGCCGGGCCGGCGTCTCGTGCTCGCCTTCCAGCCTCATCGCTACACCCGCACCCGGGACCTGCTGGACGATTTCGGTCGCGTGCTCTCCGGCGCCGATGTGCTGCTGGTGACCGAGGTCTATGCCGCCGGCGAGGCACCGATCGCCAATGCCGATGGCCGTGCGATCTGCCGGGCGGTGCGCAGCCGGGGCGTGGTCGAGCCGGTGTTCGTCGAACACGTCGAGGAACTCGCCGATGCGCTCAGGCGCGTGGTGCGCGAGGGCGACCTGGTGCTCACCATGGGCGCGGGCAACATCGGCGCCGTGGCGCAGGACCTGAAGGGCCGGTTCGCGGCCGGGGCGGTGGCATGAGCGCGGCCCTGTCGCACGAGTGGCTGAACCAGCGCTTCGGGCCGTCGGTGCGGTTCGCCGAGCCGATGTCGCGCCACACCTCCTGGCACGCGGGCGGGCCGGCCGACGTGTTCTTCGAGCCGCGCGATGCCATCGAACTGTCCAGGTTCCTCGAGATGCTGCCGCAACGGACCGCGGTGCTGTGGCTGGGCCTGGGCAGCAACCTGCTGGTGCGCGACGGTGGCATCCGCGGCGTCGTGGTCTCCACGCATGCGGCGCTCCACGGGCTGCGGCGCATCGGTGACACCGAGGTGCAGGCCGATGCGGGCGTGCACTGCGCGCGCATCGCCAGGCAATGCGTGAAATGGGGCCTGGGTCCCGCGGAGTTCTTCGCCGGCATCCCCGGCACGCTCGGTGGCGCGCTCGCGATGAACGCCGGCGCCTTCGGCGGCGAGACCTGGAACCACGTGGTCGAGGTGGAGGTGATGGACGGCCACGGCACCCGGCGCACGCGAGCCCGGTCCGAGTACACCGTCGGTTATCGCCACGTCAGCGGCCCAGGCACCGGGGAATGCTTCCTCGCCGCGCGGTTGCGCTTCGAGCCGCGGCCCGACGCTTCGCTGGACACCATCCGCGACCTGCTGGTGCGACGCCGCCAGACCCAGCCCATCGGCGAGTGGAGCTGCGGCTCGGTGTTCACCAATCCGAGCGGCGATCACGCCGCGCGGCTGATCGAGTCGGCGGGCCTCAAGGGACATCGCATCGGCGATGCGCAGGTGTCGCCGAAGCACGCCAATTTCATCGTCAACTGCGGCGCCGCGCGCGCTGCCGACCTGGAAGCCCTCATCTTGCACGTACAGAAAGTCATCCAGGAACGCTTCGGCGTCCACCTGACTCCCGAGGTCCGCATCGTGGGAGAGGCCAAGTGAGCCTGCGTCGATTCAGGTTGCGGCGCGACCGGGTCGAGGTGCCCGCATGAGCCGGCTGAAGTTCATCGAAGGCGCGAAGCGCGCCAGCCAGGCGCGCGATTTCGGCAAGGTCGCCGTGCTGCTGGGCGGGGATTCGAGCGAGCGGGAGATCTCGCTGATCTCCGGCAACGCCGTGCTCGCGGCGCTGAAGCGCCGCGGCATCGATGCGCATGCCTTCGACCCGAAGGAGCGGCCGGTGCAGTCGCTGGTGGAGGATGGTTTCGATCGCGCCTGGAACATCCTGCACGGGCCCGGCGGGGAGGATGGCGCGATGCAGGGCGCGCTCGAGTGGCTCGGCATTCCCTACACGGGGAGCGGGGTGCTGGCCTCGGCGCTCACCATGGACAAGCTCAAGACCAAGCGCGTGGCGATGGGCGCGGGCATCAACGCGCCGGCCTACGCCGTGCTGCGCGACGAGGCCGACATCCCGGCGGCGCTGGCGACGGTCGGACTGCCGATGATGGTGAAGCCCGCCTCGCAGGGTTCGAGTGTGGGCATCAGCAAGGTGAAGAGCGAGGCGGCGCTGGTCACGGCCTTCCGTGAGGCGCGGGCGGTGGACCCGGTGGTGTTCGCCGAGCGCTTCATCCAGGGCCCGGAATTCACCGTCGCGGTGCTGGGGGAGGCGGCGTTGCCGTCGATCCGCATCCAGCCCGCCACGGAATTCTACGACTACCAGGCCAAGTATTTCCGCGACGACACCCAGTACCTGTGCCCGAGCGGCATCGACGAGCCGGCCGAGGCTCGCATCCGGCAGATGGCGCTCGCCGCCTTCCGCGCCACCGACTGCTACGGCTGGGGCCGCGTGGACTTCATGCGCGATGCCGGCAGCGGTGAGTTCCATTTCATCGAGATCAACACCACGCCCGGCATGACCGATCACAGCCTGGTTCCGAAGGCCGCGCGCCAGGCCGGCATCGCCTTCGAGGAACTCGTGTGGCGAGTGCTCGAGACCAGCTTCAGCAGGCAACGCACATGATCACCGAGACCATCGACAAGCTGTTCAAGCCGCAGAACCGCTACAAGCCGCGCAGCCGCAACGAGCGCGGGAGCCCGCGCATCCTCGCGCGGCTGGCCTCGATCGACTGGAAGCTGCACGCGCGGCGCGTCGCGGTGGTGGGCATCCTCGCCGGGAGCCTGGTGGGTCTCACCCTCGTGCTCGACCGGCCGATCCGGGTGATGTCGATCGATGGCAGCTTCCAGAGGGTCTCGCCCAACCAGGTCGAGCAGGCGGCCGCACCCTTCCTCAAGACCGGCTTCATGTCCGCGGACCTGGACGCCGTGCAGCGCGCCATCGAGTCCATCCCCTATGTCGACCATGCGCGCGTACAGCGCCGCTGGCCCAACAGCCTGCACGTGACCATCCTCGAGCAGGTCGCGACCGCGCGCTGGGGAGAGTCCGGCCTGCTGAACGCGCGCGGCGAGCTGTTCGCCAGGACCGCCGCGCACGTGCCACCGGAGCTGCCGCGGCTGTCCGGCCCGGAAGGCACCGAAGCCGAGGTCGCCAGGCACTATCTCGCCGCGCAGGGAAAGATGCTGGAGGCGGGCATGCGCATCGCCGCGATGCGGCTCGACGAGCGCGGCGCCTGGGAGCTCGACCTCGACAACGGGCTGACCATCCGGCTGGGCCGCACCCAGGTGGAGGATCACCTCGAGCGCTTCATCCGCACCGCCTCGCTGGTCGTCTCGCGCCGCGCCAACGAGGTCGCCTACGTCGACATGCGCTATTCGAACGGCTTCACCATCGGCTGGCGCACCCAGCCGCCGGCGCAAGACACCGCTGCGTCCGCTCCGCCGATGTCGGCGCGGGCGCAGGACCCCGACCGCTAGAGGACCGGCACACTCACATGGCAAAGCGCTCAGATCGCAATCTCCTCGTCGGCCTGGACATCGGCACCAGCAAGGTCGTGGCCATCGTCGGCGAGATCAGGCCGGACGGGCAGCTCGAGATCATCGGCATCGGCAGCCATCCCTCCCGCGGACTGAAGAAGGGCGTGGTGGTGAACATCGAGTCGACCGTGCAGTCCATCCAGCGCGCCGTGGAGGAAGCGGAACTGATGGCCGGCTGCGAGATCCACTCGGTCTATGCCGGCATCGCGGGCAGCCACGTACGGAGCCTGAACTCCCACGGCATCGTCGCGATCAAGGACAAGGAAGTGGGGCAGGGCGACGTCGATCGCGTCATCGACGCCGCCAAGGCGGTGGCGATCCCCGCCGACCAGAAGATCCTGCACGTGCTGCCGCAGGAATACATCATCGATTCGCAGGAGGGCATCCGCGACCCCATCGGCATGTCGGGCGTGCGCCTGGAGGCCAAGGTGCACATCGTCACCGGCGCCGACAGCTCGGCGCAGAACATCGTCAAGTGCGTGCAGCGCTGCGGCCTCGCGGTGGACGACATCGTGCTCGAGCAGCTCGCCTCGAGCTACGCGGTGCTGACCGATGACGAAAAGGACCTGGGCGTGTGCCTGGTGGACATCGGCGGCGGCACCACCGACATGGCGGTGTTCGGTGGCGGCGCGATCCGGCACACCGCGGTGATCCCCATCGCCGGCGACCAGGTCACCAACGACATCGCGGTGTCGATGCGCACGCCGACGCAGTACGCCGAGGACATCAAGATCCGCTACGCCTGCGCGCTCTCGCAGCTCGCCAATCCCGACGAGACCATCGAGGTGCCCAGCGTGGGCGACCGGCCGCCGCGGCGGCTCGCGCGCCAGACGCTCGCCGAGATCGTCGAGCCGCGCTACGAGGAACTGTTCGCGCTGATCCGCGACGAGCTGCGCCGTTCGGGCTTCGAGGAGTCCGTGGCCGCCGGCATCGTGCTGACCGGCGGCAGCTCGAAGATGGAAGGCGCGATCGAGCTCGCCGAAGAGGTGTTCCACATGCCCGTGCGTCTCGGGCTGCCGCAGTACGTCAGCGGCCTGGTCGACGTAGTGAGCAATCCGATCCACGCCACCGGCGTGGGTCTGCTTCTGTACGCCAAGAACAATATCGACCTGCAGCGCCCTGAAGGCCCGCTCCTGTCCGGGGGCGGCGTGAAGAGCCTGCTCGAGCGAATGAAGGCATGGTTCCAAGGCAATTTCTAACCCGTTTACGACCCGTGAGGAGACTGGAATGTTCGAACTGATGGATTCCTACAGCCAAAACGCCATCATCAAGGTGCTCGGAGTGGGCGGCGGCGGCGGCAACGCCGTGTCGCACATGGTCCAATCCGGCATCGAGGGGGTGGATTTCATCTGCATCAACACCGACGCGCAGGCGCTCAAGCACTCCAAGGTGCGCACCGCCCTGCAGATCGGCTGCAACATCACCAAGGGACTGGGCGCCGGCGCCGACCCGGAAGTGGGCCGGCAGGCCGCGATGGAGGATCGCGACCGCATCATCGAGCTGATCGAGGGCTGCGACATGCTGTTCATCACCGCCGGCATGGGCGGTGGCACGGGCACCGGCGCCGCACCCGTGGTCGCGCAGGTCGCGAAGGAACTCGGCATCCTCACCGTGGCGGTGGTGACCCGTCCCTTCGAGATGGAGGGCAACAAGCGCGGGCGCGTGGCCGACAACGGCATGCTCGAGCTGTCCAAGTACGTGGACTCGCTCATCACCATCCCCAACCAGAAGCTGTTGTCGGTGCTGGGCAGCAACACCACGCTCCTGGATGCGTTCAAGGCCGCCAACACCGTGCTGCAGGGCGCGGTGCAGGGCATCGCCGAGCTGATCACCCGTCCCGGCCTGATCAACGTCGACTTCGCGGACGTGCGGACCGTGATGTCGGAGACCGGCATGGCGATGATGGGCTCGGGCTGCGCCGCGGGCGATGATCGCGCGCGCGAGGCCGCTGAAGCCGCCATCTCCTCGCCGCTCCTCGAGGACATCAACCTCGCCGGCGCGCAGGGGATCCTGGTGAACGTCACCGCGGGCATGGACCTGTCGATCGGCGAGTTCCAGGAAGTCGGCAACGTCATCAAGCAGTTCGCCTCCGATGAAGCGACGGTGGTGGTGGGCACGGTGATCGATCCGGAGATGAGCAACCAGATCCGCGTCACCGTGGTCGCGACCGGCCTCGGCCGCCCGGTGGCGAAGTCCGCACCGCAACCGATGCAGCACACGATGAACCAGCATGCTGCGGCGCACGTGCATCGCGAGTCGGCACATCGCGAGGCGCAGGGCCACGCGGCGAGCTCCCAATCCGCACCGATGCGGGTGGTGCGCCGGACCGCGCCGATGATCGCGACGGACTACCGGGACCTGGACAGCCCGACGGTCCAGCGGCAACGGGCGGTGGGCGATGGCCTGCGGTCGATGGAGAGCGAGGACATGCTCGACATCCCGGCTTTCCTGCGACGCCAGGCCGATTGAGGCATTGAAAAATGTGCGGTTCCGGCGACAGGTGGTCGCCCGCCGCACAGTGTTTACAGTCGACATTCCAGGGTCGGCGAGCCTATGGAACGGGTCCATCGGCTCGCCTTTTGGCGCCCTGCGAGGCTGTGATAACCTCATGACGCCATGCTGAACCAGCGAACGCTGAAAAACTCGATCCGCGCCACCGGCGTCGGGTTGCACACCGGACAGAAGGTGCTCATGACCCTGCACCCGGCTGCGCCGGACAGCGGCATCATCTTCCGTCGCACCGACCTGCCGCAGCCCGTGGACATCCCGGCGCATGCGCAGAACGTCGGCGAGACCACGCTGGGCACCACGCTCCACAAGGGCGATGCGAAGATCTCCACCGTCGAGCACCTGCTCTCGGCGCTGGCGGGCTTAGGGATCGACAACCTGCTCATCGAGGTGAGCGCCCCCGAAGTCCCCATCATGGACGGCAGCGCCGGCCCCTTCGTGTTCCTGCTGCAGTCGGCGGGCATCGAGGAGCAGCGCGCACCCAAGCGCTTCATCCGCATCCTCGAGCGCGTCGAGGTTCGCGACGGTGACAAGTGGGCGCGCTTCGAACCCTATGACGGCTTCCGTGTGAACTTCGAGATCGAGTTCAACCACCCGACGTTCAAGAAGCACTCGCAGACCGCGACCATGGATTTCTCCACCACCTCGTTCCTGCGCGAGGTGAGCCGGGCCCGCACCTTCGGCTTCATGCGGGACATCGAGTCCCTGCGCGCGCACAACCTCGCGCTCGGCGGCAACCTGGACAACGCCATCGTGCTGGACGACAACCGCATCCTCAACGAGGACGGATTGCGCTACGAGGACGAGTTCGTGAAGCACAAGATCCTCGACGCCATCGGCGATCTGTACCTGCTCGGACACAGCCTCATCGGCGAATTCAGCGGCTTCAAGTCCGGGCACGCGCTCAACAACAAGCTGCTTCGCACGCTCATGGCCACGCCGAGCGCCTGGCGGGAAGTCACCTTCGAAAGTCTCAAGGACGCGCCGATCTCTTACGTTCCGGCTGCTGTGGCCTGAGGTTTTACTGCGGCTTTTGCAGTTCGGGTGCCTGGCTGGCAAGCCTGCGGAGATTGGTCGCGCGGAAAGGCACCACCGCAACGCCATGCAGCACTGCTCTTCCAACATGGCCTCATCAGCGCGCATGCTTCACTGCTCAGCGTGATGCGCGAGCCGGCGGGGCCGCGCTCCAACAATCTCCGCAGGCTTGCCAGCCAGGCACCCGAACTGCAAAAGCAGCCGACGTCGTCAGTTCACTGAGCAGGACGACGAGAGGGCGCTTCGATGCTTGAGACTCGAGTCAGGGATTTCAGGGCCAGCGTGCGTATTGCAAAGCGCGAAGTCTTGCTGAGGCGGCGCTCGCTCGACTCGAACTCTTTCCATTCTCTGGCTCGTGACGTCGTAACGAGTACGCATACGCCCGCGGTGCTGATCGGGAATCTGGAGGAGGAGGAGGAAGCTTGCGGAGATTGTCGGAGCGCGGCCCCGCCGGCTTGCGCGTCACGCTGAGCGGTGACGCAAGCGTCGTGACGAGGCCATGTGCGCTAGTGACGCACCAAGCCGGCGGGGATGCCTTCCCGCGCGACCAATCTCCGCAAGCTTCCTCCTCCTCCAGATTCCCGATCAGCACCATCGCAACGCCATGCAGCACGGGTCTTCCAACGTCACCGATCCGGAAGAACGACCTTGACGCGAACCCGAGCGACCTTCACTTCGTAATCCTTCGCAAACTTGTCAATAACCTGCGAGCTGACATAACGCAGCCTCGAAGCCCACGCGGCACTGGCAGTCCCCAGCGTCAGCACGCCCTTGTCCAGGCCCGCGCTGAGCACGCAGGCGACGAGGGGGGTGGGTACGGCGGCGCGGACCTGCAGGAGCAACTGCGCCCGTTCATCGAGGCGCTCCCTCAATTGTGCAAGTGCTTTCGAGTTATGGTGGATTAACTCGCTGACACTTCTGGTTTTTTGCATTCCGATACCAAAACGAGAACTGCTCCTACACCCCAGAGTGTGCGGAAATCCTTGTTTTCAGTCACCTTTTTGTTGCATAGTTCACCCGACTGCACAGGGCATACCCACCGAAAGGTGGGGACGCAAAGCCACCGGTCTACAGCCCGTTGCGACGGGCCAGGACGGCGGGGTTGCCAGTGACACGCGCATTGAGGCGTCGTGCATCAGGTCCACGGATGTGTGGACGGCGACTTCGTCACGGGCTTGCGCCTTCTGTGGTTCCGCGCGGTGCGGAGCCCGATATGCGTTGGAAAAGCACTGCGGTCACGGCGGGAGCCCACTGCATGAATATCATTTTCGTCGGTCGTCAGCCCGGCAATGTCAGACAGGTGGACTTGCGCCACCCCGTGGTCATCACTACCGCGGTCGCGCTGGTGTTGATGATCGTCGGTGGTGCGTTCAGCCTGGGCTTGAGCCTGGGCGGGCGGCATGACGGCCGTCCTCTCGAGCAGCTTGGCGGCTGGTCCGCCGAGATCATCAAGCAGAAGGAGCAGCTCGAGCAGACACGCCAGGCGCTGCAGGAGAAGGTCAACGCCATCGCCATGCGCGTGGGCCAGATGAACGCCAGCGTCATCCGGCTCGATGCCCTGGGCAAGCGCCTGACGCAGATGGCCAACCTCGACAATGGCGAGTTCGATTTCGGCTCCCCGCCGCCGCAAGGTGGCTCGGAGGGAGCGGCCGATGGCCAGCCCGCGCAGATCCCCAGCCTCACCTCGATGATCGACTCCCTGCAGGCGCAGCTGTCCAGCCGTGAGCAGCAGCTCGGCGTGCTGGAGAACCTCATCCTCACGCGCGAGCTCAACAAGCAGGTCTACCCGGAGGGCCGCCCGGTGGGGCAGGGCTGGATCTCTTCCTACTTCGGGCATCGCCCGGATCCCTTCACCGGCTATACGGCGTTCCATCGCGGCATCGACTTCGCTGCGGCGGAGGGTACTCAGGTGAAGGCGGTGGGCGCGGGTCTCGTCACCTGGGCGGGCGACCGCTCGGGCTACGGCGAACTGGTGGAGATCAACCACGGCAACGGTCTGTTCACGCGCTATGGCCACAACGAAAAGCTGCTGGTGAAGCCGGGTGACATGGTGCGCAAGGGTCAGGCCATCGCGCTGATGGGCTCCACCGGCCGCTCGACGGGCACACACCTGCATTTCGAGGTCGTGAAGAACGGCGCGCAGGTCGACCCGCTGCGATTCGTCGGCGAAGTCCGCTGATCCGGCGAGCGGATTGAATCGCCGGATGGGCCGCCGCGCCGCGGTGGTCCGGTGAGCCGACGGTCCACCGCTTCGACGAACACCTCCTCCTTCGGTCGGTCGGGCACGGCCCGAAACGATTTCCCGCCCCTCCGGTCTATCCGTACAATAGCCGTTTTTCCCAAGGACCCGTCGAACCCGTGAGGAAGCTGTTAGCGCAGATTTTCGGCAGCCGTAACCAGCGGCTGGTGAAGGAACTCACCCGCAAGGTGGCGGCCGCCAATGCCCTCGAGGAACGCACGAAGGCGCTGCGCGACGAGGAGTTCCCCGTCAAGACGCAGGAACTCAAGGACCGTTTCGCCGGCGGCGCCCCGATCGACGACCTGATCCCGGAGGCCTTCGCGCTGGCGCGCGAGGCGGCGCGCCGCACCCTCGGCATGCGCCATTTCGATGTGCAGATGGTGGGCGGACTGGCCCTGCATTCGGGCCGCATCGCGGAGATGCGCACGGGCGAGGGCAAGACCCTAGTGGCCACCCTGCCCGCATACCTCAATGCGCTGACGGGCGATGGCGTCCACGTGGTCACGGTCAACGAGTATCTCGCGCAACGCGACTCGGACTGGATGGGCCCGGTGTTCCGCTTCCTCGGCCTGAACGTGGGCGTCATCAAGAATGCCCAGTCGCAGGAGGAGAAGCGCGCGGCCTATGCCTGCGACATCACCTATGGCACGAACAACGAGTTCGGCTTCGACTACCTGCGTGACAACCTCGCCTTCCGGCTCGAGGACCGCGTGCAGCGCAAGCTGTCCTTCGCCATCATCGACGAAGTCGACTCCATCCTCATCGACGAGGCGCGTACACCGCTGATCATCTCGGGACCGGCGGAGGAAAGCACCGAACTGTACGTGCGCATCAATGCGCTCATCCCCCAGCTCGTCCGCCAGAAGGAAGAGGATGGTCCGGGCGACTACGCGGTCGATGAGAAGACCAAGCAGGCCCACCTCACCGAGGACGGCCACGAGAAGGTCGAGCGGTTGATGAGCGAGGGGGGGCTGCTGCGCGAAGGCGAAAGCCTGTACGACCCGGCCAACATCCGGCTCATGCACCATCTCAACGCGGCGCTGCGTTCCCACGCCCTGTACCGGCGGGACGTCGAGTACATCGTGCGCAACGGCGAGGTCATCATCGTCGATGAATTCACCGGCCGCACGATGCCGGGCCGGCGCTGGTCCGACGGCCTGCACCAGGCGGTGGAGGCCAAGGAGAACGTGCGCGTGCGGGAGGAGAACCAGACGGTTGCCTCCATCACCTTCCAGAACTACTTCCGCCTGTACGCCAAGCTCTCCGGCATGACCGGCACGGCGGATACCGAGGCCTTCGAGTTCCAGCAGATCTACGGCCTCGAGGTGGTGGTGATCCCCACCCACAGGCCGATGATCCGCAAGGACCGCTCCGATCTCGTGTTCCTGTCGGAAAAGGACAAGTTCCAGGCGATATTCGATGACATCGTGGAATGCAGTGGACGGGGCCAGCCCGTGCTCGTGGGCACGACCTCCATCGAGACCTCCGAGCGGCTGTCGAAGCTCCTCGCCGAGAAGAAAATCGGCCACGAGGTGCTCAATGCCAAGCAGCACGAGCGTGAGGCCCACATCGTCGCCGAGGCCGGCCGCCCGGGTGCCGTGACCATCGCCACCAACATGGCAGGCCGTGGCACCGACATCGTGCTCGGAGGCAACCCCGAAGCGGAGATCCACCGGATCGAGAATCCGACCGCCGAGCAGGTGCAGGCCATCAAGGCGGAGTGGGGTCAGCGACACGAGACGGTCGTGGCGGCGGGCGGACTGCACATCGTGGGCACGGAGCGGCACGAGTCCCGCCGCATCGACAACCAGCTACGCGGCCGTTCGGGACGCCAGGGTGACCCGGGTTCCAGCCGCTTCTACCTCTCCCTCGATGACAACCTCATGCGCATCTTCGGCGATCCGACGCGCATGAAGTCGCTGATGTCGCGGGTGGGCATGAAGCCCGGCGAGGCGATCGAGAGCGGCATGCTGACCCGCCAGATCGAACGGGCGCAGCGGCGCGTCGAGCAGCACAACTTCGACGCCCGCAAGCAGCTTCTCGAGTACGACGACGTCGCCAACGACCAGCGCCGCGTGATCTACCAGCAGCGCACCGACCTCATGGCCGCCGAGGACGTCGCCGAGGCCATCGGCGGCATCCGCGAGGACGTCGTCGGGCAGCTCGTCGACCAGTACATCCCGGGCGGATCGGCCGAGGACCAGTGGGATCCGCCGGGTCTCGCGCAGGCCATCGACCGCGACTTCGGGGTCGCGCTGCCGGTGGTGGACTGGGTGAAATCGGAAGAGGCGGGCGATGGTTCCGGCCTCAAGTCGCGCATCCTCGGCGCCCTCAACGAGGCCTACGGTCAGAAGTGCGCGAGCGTGGGCGAGCCGGTGATGCGCTACATCGAGAAGGAAGTCACGCTGCGCACGCTGGACCAGCACTGGCGTGAACACCTGGCCGCCATGGACTACCTGCGCCAGGGCATCAGCTTGCGCAGCTACGCCCAGAAGGATCCGAAGCAGGAGTACAAGCGGGAAGCCTTCGCGCTGTTCTCCTCCATGCTCGATCGCATCAAGTTCGACACCGTCACCACGGTGTCGAAGATCCAGGTGAGGAGCCAGGCCGAGATCGAGCGCGAGGAGCACGAGCGGCAGCAGCGGCTGGCCCGTGCCCTGCAGGCACAGCACGCCGAGGCCGTCTCGCTCATCCAGGGCGATGGTCTCGCCGGCGATGCGGGGAGCACCGCGGAGGGGCCGGCGACGGCCGCGATGCGGGGCGGAGCACCGGTGGCGACGCCCTTCGTGCGCTCGGTGCCGAAGGTGGGGCGCAACGATCCGTGCCCCTGTGGCTCGGGGAAGAAGTACAAGCACTGCCACGGAGCCCTGCAGCAGGTCGGCGGCTGATCCACCGGGCATGGCCGCGGGCGCAGTGCACGTGGTCGCCGGGGTGCTCCTCGATGAGCACGACCGGGTGCTCATCGCCCAGCGTCCCCCCGGCCGTCACCTGGCCGGCGGCTGGGAATTCCCGGGCGGCAAGCTCGAGGCCGGCGAAGCCGCCGAGGCGGGGCTCGTGCGCGAACTCGCCGAGGAACTCGGTGTCCGCGTGCATCGCGCGCATCCCCTGATCTGCCTGCGGCATCGATATCCCGACCGCGAGGTGCTGCTGGACGTGTGGCAGGTGGAGGACTACAGCGGCCGGCCCCGCGGCCTCGACGGCCAAGCCCTTCGCTGGTGCTCGCGTGGCGAGCTGGCGCGGGCTGAGCTGCTGCCGGCGGACCGGCCCGTGGTGACGGCCCTGCGCTTGCCGGACCTCATCGAGGATCACACCAGCACGGGTTTCCGGTTGCTCGCCGAGCCGGCCTCGTTGCCGGTTCACCGCGAGATTCCCCATGGGGTCCTTTGCGCCGGGATCGACCAGGCTCGCGAGGCGGCGCGGGCAGGCGCGGATTTCATCGTGTTCACCTCGCGATGGCCGGCACCGGTCCTGCGTGCGGCCGTGATGGAGCTGAACCTGCCGGTCTACGCCTGCGGGCTGGGCTGCCCCGAGGCACGGGCGGCGGGCGCCACGGGAAGCTACCGGCCCCGCCAGCCGGCAACTCAGTGCTGATCGCGAGGCGGAACCTCACGCGCGGCGGCCGCGTCTTCCCCGGAGGCGGGCTCGCCGGGAATGGCGTGCTCCTCGCTGAACCAGGCGCCGAGGTCGATGAGGCGGCAGCGCTCACTGCAGAAGGGGCGGAAGGCCGAGTTCTCCGACCACTCCACCTCGCGCCGGCAGGTGGGACATGGGACGCGCTTCATCGCGCGCCGCCCAGCGTCACGCGCAGCATGTCAGCACGAACGGAACGTCGGATTCGACATGGATGGGCCGCTGATGCGTGCCCGACCATCGCAGGAAGCGTACCGTGCAGCGGTGCTGGCTGCCGCTGATCTCCGGGAACAGGTCGCTGTCCGGATCGAGCGTGATGCGCACCAGCTGGCAGGGATTTTCCTTGTCGAACTGGATCTGGTACACCCCGCCGACTGCCTTCTCCTGCTTGGGCCGGGCATTCTCGCGAGTCAGCCACAACAGCTCCGCGATGGCATCGCACAGCGGCCGGATGGTGGTCATCCAGGTGCTGAATTCCGCCGCGCGGACCTCGGCCGGGCGGTGCAGCCAGTAGGAATAGTCCGGCAGGTCGAAGTCGCAGGTCCCGCCGGGAATGGCGCTGCGGTGCTTGATGGCGCTGAGGAACTCACAGTCCCGCAGCGGCGCCATGAAGTTGCCGCCGGCGCTGTTGAGGTCGCTGCGCAGCCGGTTGATGTTCGACAGGAGCGAGCGCAGCCGTCCGGCGTCCACGCCAGGGCGCGTCTGGAATTCCTTGAGCATGGCCGATTGCCGCTCGAGTTCCTTCAACACGTCATTGCGCGCATCGCCTCGGGCGGTGATCGCCAGGATCTCCAGCAGGCTCGCCACCGCGGCGCGGGTGCTCCAGGGATTGTCCGACTCGGCATGGAAGCTGGCCTGCGTGTAGAGGAACTCCAGCCGCAGGAACGTGCGCATACGCTCGTTCAGCGGCTGCTCGTAGGCAATGGGCAGGAGCTCGGCCAACCCTTCGGGGCTGGCTTCGATGTTGAAGCTCATCCGCCTATTGTGATCCAGCGCCGCCCGAGGGTAAACCATCACGCTCGTGCGCGAGCCGCAGATAGCGCTGGTGAAGACTTTCCACCGCCTGGCGCAGATCGGCGACAGAGCCTTCGTTGCGGATCACATCGTCGGCCGCCGCGAGCCGCCGGGCGCGGCTCGCCTGCGCCGCGAGGATGGCCCTGGCCTGCGACTCGGGCACGCGGTCCCGGGCCACCACGCGACCGAGCTGAGTATCCTCCTCGGCATCGACCACGAGCACGCGATCGACGCGGTTGCGGCCATCGCCCTCGACCAGCAGCGGAATCGCGAGGATCACGTACGGGCCCGCTGCCTTTCGCGCATCGGCATCCATCATCGCGCGGATCAGCGGATGCAGGATCGACTCGAGGTCGCGCCGTGCGCCGGGATCGGCGAACACCCGCGCACGCAGGGCGGCGCGGTCGAGGTGGCCTGCGTCATCGAGGACCTCGCGGCCGAAGCGGTCCACCACGGCGGCGAGGCCCGGTGTCCCGGGCTCGACGACACGCCGCGAAATCTCGTCGGCGTCGACGATGGGCACGCCGAGTTCGGCGAACAGCCGCGAGACGGTGCTCTTGCCGCTGGCGATGCCGCCGGTGAGACCGACGCGCAGCCTGCGTGCGCGTGGACTTTCCATGGGGCTAGCGGGCGAGTCCCGAGACGCGCAGGTAGCCGCTGATGATCGAGTCGCCGTACATCATCGCGAGCCAGCCGGCGGCGGCAAGGTAGGGCCCGAAGGGCATGGGCTGGGCGCGATCGCGGCCCTTGAACAGGATCAGCGCGATGCCGACCACCGCCCCGGTGGCGGCGGAGAGCAGGATGATCAGCGGCAGCGCCTTCCATCCCAGCCAGGCTCCCAGCGCGGCGAACAGCTTGAAGTCGCCGTAGCCCATGCCTTCCTTGCTGGTCAGCAGCCGGAAGGTGTGGAACACCAGCCACAGGCTCAGGTAACCCGCGGCCGCGCCCACGATGGCGGTGGTGGGCGCGACGGGAAGGGCCGCACCGGACTGCGGTCCGATCAGCACCGCGGCGAGCAGGCCTGCCCACATCAGCGGCAGGGTGATGTTGTCGGGCAGGAGCTGGTGGTCGATGTCGATGCCGGTGAGCGCGATCAGCGTCCAGGTGACGAGCAGCGCGCACGCGGCGGGCCAGCCGAACTCGAAGTGGCAGGCCACCCACGCCGAGAGGATCGCCGTGAGGGCCTCGACGATGGGATAGCGCGGCGAGATGCGTGCCTTGCAGGCCGCACACCGGCCTCGCAGCAGGAGCCAGCTCACCACGGGCACGTTCTGCCACGCGCCGATCGGTGCGCGGCAGGCCGGGCATGCCGAGCGGGGCACCAGCAGGTTGAACGCTTCGGCTGCAACCACCGGCGCGGCGCCGTCCGCCGAGTCCAGCGCCGCGGCCTGCGCCCGCCACTCGCGATCGAGCATCACGGGGATGCGGTAGATGACGACGTTCAGGAAGCTGCCGATCAGCAGCGAGAGCAGGAACACGCTGCCGGAGAACAGGGCCAGGTTGCCTGCATACAAGGCCGCGATGTCGTTGAGCATGCCCTTGCGTCCCGCGCGGTGGCGGCCCCCCTGCCGGAGCCGCGCCGCCTCAGATGGCGGCGCCGAGCTTGAAGATGGGCAGGTACATGGCGATGACCATGCCGCCCACCAGCACGCCGAGCACCGCCATGATCAGCGGCTCGAGGAGGCTCGACATCGCATCCACGGCGTTGTCCACTTCCGCCTCGTAGAAGTCGGCGACCTTGGCGGACATGGAGTCCAGCGAACCGGATTCCTCGCCGACGGCGATCATCTGCACCACCATGTTCGGGAACAGCCCGGTGTTCTCCATGGCGCGCTGCAGACGCTGGCCGGTGGCCACCTCGTCCTTCATGCGCAGGGTGGCTTCCTCGTACACGATGTTGCCCGTGGCGCCGGCCACGGACTCCATGGCCTCCACCAGCGGCACGCCGGCGGCGAACATGGTGGACAGCGTGCGGGCGAAGCGCGCGATGGCTGCCTTCACGAGGATGGGGCCGATGATCGGGAACTTGAGCATCATCCGGTCCAGCGTGCGCTGCATGTTCTTGGAGCGCTTCTTGAAGTAGAGGAAGCCGTAGATGCCACCGCCCACCACGGCCGCCACGAACAGGCCGTTGTGCTGCATGAAGCGCGACATGTTGATGACCATCTGCGTGAACGCGGGCAGGTCGGCGCCGAACCCCTTGAACAGGCTCTCGAACTGCGGGATCACGAAGATGAGCAGGATGATGGTGACGATGATGGCGACGAACAGCACCGCGGTCGGGTAGAACAGCGCCTTCTTGATCTTCTTCTTCAGCGCCTCGGTCTTTTCCTTGTAGGTGGCGATCTTGTCGAGCAGGGTCTCGAGCGCACCGGCCTGTTCACCGGCCTCGACCAGGTTCACGAACAGGTCGTCGAAATACAAGGGATGCTTGGCGAGCGACTCGTGCAGCGTGGAGCCGCCCTCCACGCTGGCCTTGATGTCGAGGATCAGCTTCTGCATCGAAGGCTTCTCGTTGCCGTTGCCGATGATCTCGAAAGCCTGCACCAGCGGAATGCCGGAGGTGAGCATGGTGGCGAGCTGGCGCGCGAACACGGCGATGTCGCCCGGGTTGACCTTGCCGCCACCCTTGAAGGTGTTGCTCTGGGTCTTGACGCGGGTGGCCGCGACACCCTGGCGCCGGAGGTCTGCGCGCAGCGCCGCTTCATTGGTCGCGAGCGCCTTGCCGCGCACCTTCTTGCCGCGCCGATCCGTGCCCTCCCAGAGGAACTGGATGTCTTTCTTGGTCGCGGTTGCCGAGGAAACTGCCATGTTCAACCTTTCCGTTTCAGTCCACGGTGACGTTGTTGACTTCTTCGAGGCTGGTGAGGCCGTCCTTGACCTTCTGCAGGCCCGAACGCCGCAGGTTCCAGACGCCGTCTTTCGCGGCCTGGTCGGCGATCTGGATCGCGCCGCCACCTTCCATGATGATCCGGCCGATGGTCTCGGTGACGGGGAGCACCTGGTAGATGCCGCAGCGGCCCTTGTAGCCGTCGTTGCACTGCCCGCAGCCCACCGCGCGGTACACGCGGATGCCGGCCTCGACATCGGCCTGCTCGAAGCCTTCCTTCAACAGCGCCTCGGCCGGGATGTCCACCGGCGTCTTGCAGTTCGAGCAGAGCTTGCGCGCCAGGCGTTGTGCGATGATCAGGCTCACCGAGGTGGCGATGGCGTAGGGCTTGACGCCCATGTCGACCAGGCGCGTGAGGGTCTGCGGCGCATCGTTGGTGTGGAGCGTGGAGAGCACGAGGTGGCCGGTCTGTGCGGCCTTGATGGCGATCTCCGCCGTCTCGAGGTCGCGGATTTCTCCCACCATGATGACGTCCGGGTCCTGGCGCAGGAAGGCGCGCAGCGCGGCGGCGAAGGTCAGGCCAACCTTGGGGTTGACGTTCACCTGGTTGATGCCGGGCAGGTTGATTTCCGCCGGATCCTCGGCGGTGGAGATGTTGCAGTCCTCGGTGTTCAGGATGTTGAGGCCGGTGTACAGCGACACCGTCTTGCCCGAGCCCGTGGGGCCGGTGACGAGGATCATGCCCTGGGGCTTGGCCAGGGTCTTCATGTACAGGTCGCGCTGGAAGGACTCGTAGCCCAGCGCATCGATGCCGAGCATGGCGCTCGAGGGGTCGAGGATACGCGCCACCACCTTCTCGCCGAACAGCGTCGGGCAGGTGCTGACACGGAAGTCGATGGCGCGGTTCTTCGACAGCCGCATCTTGATGCGGCCGTCCTGCGGCACGCGCCGCTCGGCGATGTCGAGGCGCGACATGACCTTCAGGCGCGCGATGATCTTCACGGCGAGTTGCGAGGGCGGCAGCGCCACTTCCTTCAGCACGCCGTCGAGTCGCGTGCGGATGCGGAAATATTTCTCGTACGGCTCGAAGTGGATGTCGGAGGCGCCCTTCTTGATGGCATCGAGCAGGATCTTGTTGACGAAGCGCACGATGGGCGCGTCTTCGACATCGTCGCGGCCGAGGGACTCGGCGTCGGCTTCCTCGTCGCCGCCGGTGACCTCGAGGTTCTCGAGGTCGAAATCCTCGTCGACCAGGTTCGGCATGGCCACATCGACCTGCTCGATGGCCTTGCCGACGGCCGTCTGCAGCTTGTCGTCCTCCACCACCACGAACTCGATGCTCATCGAGGTCTGGAAGCGGATCTCGTCCAGGGCATGCAGGTTGGTCGGATCGGAAACGGCGAGGAACAGGCGCTTGCCGCGCTTCAGCAGCGGCAGGACGCGGTGCTTCTGCAGCAGCTTGTCGCTCACCACGCGCACGGCGTCCATGTCCACCGCGGCGGCGTCGAGGTCGAGGAGCGGTACGCCGAACTCGTTGGAGGCGGAAATGGCAATGTCGCGGGCGCTGGCCATGTTGTTCGTGACCAGGAAGGTCACGAGCCCGGTGCGCTTTTCCTTGGCGCGCGCGATGGCATCCTGCATGGTGATTTCCTCGATCAGGCCATCCTGAACGAGTCTTTGCGCCAGACCCCCCAGCGCAACCCGGCCTGCGCCGGCAACCGTCGCTAAAGCGTTGTCATTCATGTACTTACAGGTTAACTCGCGGATCCATCCGGCTTAGTGTACTACTGCGCGTCTCACCGACAATGGGCAAATATGTCACGAGATGGTCGCACAATCGGGGGGCGATTCTGCGTGATTGCCTTCTCAATTGGCCTCATCCGAAACGCGGTCGCGCACCCAGCAAAAAGCCCCTCCGCGGGGAGGGGCTTTTCGGGCTTGCAGGCCCCGCGGCGCGCACCGCCGCAAGGCAAACGTCATCTTCAGGCGCGGCACTCGGACGGCGCGTACTTGGCCGGCAGCGAGCCCACCGAGTTCGTCGCACCGCTCATGATGGTGCTGGTCGGTGAGGCGGTCGAACCGGTCACGCGGCACTTCCACGACACGCTGCGATCGGCGCTGAGGTAGGGCACCAGCGTCACCGTCAGGCCGGTGATCGCGGCGTTGGCGCGCTGCGGCGAGGTGCTGCTGTACGTCACCGTGATGACGCCGTTGGCGACGCCGAGACCGGACACGTAGTTGCCGTTGGTATCCGTGGCGTTCGGCGACATGCCGGCAGCCGTACGGGTGGCCGGGGCGGCACCGGTGTTCGCGAACGTTTCGGAGACGGCAGCCTTGGCCTGCGCCGCCAGGGTGAGTCCTTCGGCCACCTGGCCGCGGATCGTGTAGTCCTGGTAGGCGGGGATGGCGATGGCGGCGAGGATGCCGATGATCGCCACCACGATCATCAATTCGATGAGGGTGAAACCTTTCTGTATCTGTTTGGGCATACGTGCTCCTGACAGTGTTTTTCTTGGAAACTTCCGCGCGTCTTGACGCGGCTTTCGTGAAACTCAGGCTTTCCTTAAAAGGACCCCTCCGCGAGGGAGGGGTCCTTATCCACCTGTGAAGGCAGAACTCGTCTTACGCGCGGCACTCGGACGGCGCGTACTTGGCCGGCAGCGTACCCACCGAGTTCGTCGCACCGCTCATGATGGTGCTGGTCGGCGAGGCGGTCGAACCCACCACGCGGCACTTCCACGACACGCTGTTGTCAGCGGACAGGTAGGGCACCAACGTCACGGTCAGGCCGTTGATCACAGCGTTTGCACGCTGCGGGGTGGCGCTGCTGTAGGTGATCGTGATGACGCCATTGGCGACGCCGAGACTGGACACGTAGTTGCCGTTGGTATCCGTGGCGTTCGGCGACATGCCGGCGGCCGTACGGGTGGCAGGGGCGGCACCGGTGTTCGCGAACGTCTCGGAGACGGCAGCCTTGGCCTGCGCCGCCAGGGTCAGACCTTCGGCCACCTGGCCGCGGATCGTGTAGTCCTGGTAGGCAGGAATGGCGATGGCCGCCAGGATGCCGATGATCGCAACGACGATCATCAATTCGATCAGGGTGAAACCCTTCTGGACTTGCTTCAGCATGTAATCACTCCTTGAGAAAAATCTGTGGGATATCGACAACGGCTGTTCGCCCGTGCCCTGGTATGAGCAAGCTGCGTGCCACCCTCGGCAGGAACCCCTCAACCACATGATTCACAAAGGTTTTCAGGGCGTCGCGGTGTGCTGATTTGACATAGCCGCGTCGTCGATCGAGGGCAGGTCCGGACCGGCGAGGTCACAAGGTGACAAAAATTGTCGCCCGGAGCGGACAGGCCGTCGTCCTTCGGGCGGTGTCCCTCAGGCGGCCTTGCCGATCTCCTCGTGGTAGTCCTCTTCGGCATTGATCCGCCAGATGGCGGACTTGTCCTCGCGGCCTTCCACGATGGCGCTGACCGCCCCGTCGGCGGCCAGCATCGAATGATCCTGGTTGTTGTACCGGTGCATGCCGTTGCGCCCCACCGGGAAGAGGTTGGGGAAGCGGTCGAGATACTCGCGCAGCTGCGCGAACCGACGGTACTCGCCGAAGTACGCGGGATAGGCCTTGGGCACGCGGATCACGGTGCCATCCAGCACGTCCTGCCGGTGGATCATCCCCATCTTCTCGAGTTCGGCGGCGGCGAAGTCGAGGAAGGCGCCATCGCGCATCGACCACAGCTCATCGCCTTCCCGGCAGAAGTATTCGAGCCCCAGCCAGATCGTCGCCGGGTCCGCGACCATCGCCGGGCTCCAGTTGTTGAATACCTGCAGACGGCCGATCTTCACATCGGGCTCCTGGATGTAGATCCAGTTGTCCGGCGGCATGCCGTTCGCGGCCACGCGCGTGCGGGCATCGGGCGCGAAGCGCATGCGCTTGAGCAGCAGTCCCGCGGTCATGAAATCGCGGTACGGCAGGGCCGTTGCGATGCGAAGCGTGTCGGGGTCCTCCGGCGCGAGCATCGTGCAAAGGTCGCGCACCGGCAGGGTGGAGATGAACCAGTCACAGGCCACGCGTCGTTCCTCCCCCCGCGAATCGCGCACGCGGACCGCCCGCACGCGCTGGCCCTCGCGCTCGATGCCCACGACGCGCTGGCCCAGTTCCACCTGGCCGCCGCGCGAGAGGATGCGGCGCGCGACTTCCTCCCACATCTGGCCCGGGCCGAATGTCGGATACAGGAACCGTTCGATCAGGCTGGTCTCCACCTGCTTCTGCGCCGTGTCCGCGGGCGAGCGGAAGGCGCTCGCCACCGCATGGGCGATGGCCTTGGTCACCGACAGCCCCTTGATCCGCTGCGCGCCCCACTCCGCGGAGATCTCCTCGCAGGGCACTCCCCAGACCTTCTCGGTGTAGTCCTTGAAGAAGGTGCGGTACAGCCGGTCACCGAAGCGGTTGATCAGGAAGTCCTCGAGCGTGCGCTCGGGCGAACGGGCCATGAGCCGTGCCTGGCCGTAGCTCATGCCGATGCGCAGGGCATCGAACAGGCCGAGGTTGCGCAAGGTCGCGGTGTTGAGCTTCAACGGATAGTCGAAGAACCGACGCCGGTAGAAGATGCGCGACAGGCGCTCGCGGACCAGCAGTACCGCATCTGGATCGGTGCGGCCGGTGTCTTCCGGGACGAAGTCGTGTGCCTGCTGCTGGTAGCTGATCCGCAGGGCCCCCGCGCCTTCGCTCTGCACGGGCAGGATCTCCTGCCACCAGCGCATCACCCAGTCGGATTTCGAGAAGAACCGGTGGCCGCCGAGATCCATGCGGTTGCCACGGTGATTCACCGTCTTGGAAATGCCGCCGACCTGTGCGTCCGCCTCGAATACCAGCGGCAGCACATCCGAGCGGCGCATCAGTTCGTAGGCCGCGGTGAGGCCGGCCGGGCCTGCGCCGGCGATGACCGCGACCTTGCGGGGATCAGCCATCGGCGGTGGCGCGCGCCCGTGGCACGAACAGGAGCTGGCGGCGCGCCAGAAAGTTGCAGCTGAAGGTGCACACCGCCGCGACGCCTTTCGCGACCAGGTAGTGCAGTCCGCCGATGCGCACGGCGAGGGACATGACGATGGCGTTCACGGCGAGGCCGAGGCTTCCCAGGGCCGCGAAGCTGGCGAACTCCAGGGGCTTTCTGCTGAGGCGGCGATGCTTGAACACCCACAGGACCGAAAGCGCGTAACTTACCAGCAAGCCCACGCAGAACGAAATGCAGGCCGCGGGCAGGTAGCCGAGCGATGCGATCCGTACCAGCACCGCGAGCACGCCCATGTCCACGCCGAGCGCGATGAACGAGACGCCGAGGTAGCCGGCGGCTTCCCTAGCCAGGGTTCGCATGCGCGATCCCTTGCGCGCGCACCTGCGCGCAGTCGTACAGGTTCCAGTGGTTCCACACGCCGCGGCTCAGGTGCGTCCGCGCCCCGAAGCCCACGTCTTCCCTGGCGATGAGAAAGCCCAGCTGGCTGTCCGCGCACACGGAGACCAGGGTGGCCGCCGTTAGCGGGTGCACGCCGGGTGGCTTGTAGGCCTTGGGATTCTTCGCGTACTCGGCAAAGGAGGAGAGGATCTTCCAGTTGGGGTCGATGAGGGCCGCGAGCACGTCCGACCGTCGCTTCACCTCGAGCGCCGTGTCGCGCGAGAAGACGACGCCGGCGGACTGCGACTCGGACAGGTAGTTGCTCCGTTCCAGCACGAACCAGATGAACAGGCTGGAGGCTTCCTGGTTCGCGAGCACGACGCTGCGATCCTCGGGGATCAGCCGTTTCCAGTCGTCGAACTCGCCGGGATGGTAGGCCGCCGCGAGCGGCATCGCCTGCTTGAACGCGCTGGGGACGAGGATGGCGGCGAGCCCGGTGAACGCGGCCGCCCACAGCCACAGGGCCTGCGCCGTGCGCTGCCGGTGGATCAGCCACCACAGCGCGATGACCAGGGCCATCATCGGTGTCTGCAACCCGAGCACGTTGCGCACGGTCTGCAGCATCAGGGGATCCCGGCCCGTGTCGAAGGGCTTGCCGATGGTGGTCCAGATGTTGCCGGCCATCCAGATGGCGGCGATGCCGAGGATGGCGAGCCCCAGACCGTGCAGCCAGCGTTGCTCGCGATCGGTGAAGCGGCCGCGAAGCACCCACAGCACGGTGGCCAGCGAAGCGGCGAGCAGCGGATCCAGGATGGGGTAGGTCCAGGCCAGCATCGCGAAGGCGGCGCACAGCAGTCCGCCGCGAGGCTCGCGCAGCACGCTCATCACCGTCGCCGGCAGCAGCAACACGGCGATGAAGGTGGTGATCCACACCAGCCGCCAGGGCTGGGTCTGCACCAGGATGGCGATGGGGCCGATCAGGCAGCCGATGGCCGCGACCAGCAGCCCCGTCAGTCCGACCAGCATGGCGGCCAGCGCGAGACGGCGGATCTGCGGCGCCGGCACGGCGAGCGCGGTGAGCAGCAGCGCTGCGAAGGGACGGGCGTTGAGCTTCCAGTCGTTCAGGGTCCAGATATCGATCAACAGGTACTGCGAGCGCTCACGAACCACGTACAGCCACTCGCCGTCGATCAGGGGGAACCAGTGGGCGACGGCGGGGATGTGCGCGGCGGCCAGCGCCAGCGCCAGGGTTCCCAGGACACCGGCGAGCGCGGTCCAGGCGCACACGATGAGCGGCAGCCACAGGCACATGAGCATCAGGAGTCCCGGGAGCGACATGATGGGATGGACCAGCATCGCCACCACGATCACGAGGCCGGCGGCCACGCGCCGCTGCGCCACGCCCAGCGCGAGCGCGATGACCACCAGCGCCTCGGCCGCCGTTCGGGCCGTGAAGAAGTCCTCCGAATAGCGGATGACGCTGAAGGCGCCGAAGTTCCCGATGGTGATCACCAGCACCGCGACCGCGAGCCAGGCCTGCCGCGCATCGGTCAGCCGGCGAACCAGATGCCAGGCGCCGACGAGCAGCGCCGTGGCGAACACCACCAGCAGCACGAGCGCTGCCGATTCGACGCCCAGCCACTGGATCACCTGGGCATAGAAGGGCGAGAACAGCGTGTAGCGGTCCTGCGAATTGTTGACGAGGAACAGGTCCAGGTTCAGCGCCGGATGGATCCTGGCCAGTGCCTGGAAGGCATAGAGCTGGGCGTCATACCCCAGTCCCTTGTATCGATGCGTCACGCCCCAGCAGCACAGGATGAACATCGCGAGGGCAGCGAGGCGCGCCAGCGCGAGGTTGCGGCGGCCGGGTTCATCGGGGCGCGCTGGGAGCGTCGTGCGCGGGTCGGTGCGGTCGTTCAGCAAGGTTCGGGCATCATCCAGGATCGCGAAGTTGCGCATTATGTCTGGTTAAGCCGCGAAGATGTGTGATCAGATACGCACCGGTTCCACGTGTCCGGGCATCGCATCACAATTGAAGTGGCTCCCTTCGTTTCCATCGTCACCGTCTCGCTGAACGCCGCCTCCACCATCGGCGATGCACTGCAGTCCGTGGCCCTGCAGCGCGGTGGCCTGCCGTTGGAGCACGTGTGCGTGGATGGCGGCTCGCGGGATGCGACTCGCGCGCTCATCGACGCGGCGGCCGCTTCGCATCCACACATCCGTTGCGTGTACGGCCCGGACCGCGGCATCTACGACGCCATGAACAAGGGCCTGGCTGCCTGTCGCGGCGAGTACGTCCTGTACCTCAACGCGGACGATTTCCTCGTCTGCGCCGACACACTGAGTCGGGCGTTCGAGGGAATGACGCCCGGCGATGCGGACAATCCGGACCTGGTCGTGGGCGATGTGGCCATGGCGCGGCTTGGCCAATGCGGCCTGTGGCGCCATCGCCGCGTTCCCCGCGCGCTGTCGAGCTGGCCGGGGCGAGGCCTGTTCCCCGTGCACCAGGGCCGGTTCGTGCAGCGCCGGCTGATCGAGGCGGTGGGAGGGTTCGATGCCGGCTCGCGGCTCGCCGCGGACGTCACGCAGTTCTACGACATGGAGCGGCTGCGGCCGCTGCGCATCCGCAGGGTGCGCGAGGACATCGCCTTCATGCGCGCCGGCGGCGCCGCCAACGGCAGCCTTGCCGCCATGTGGCTGGGCACCCGCGAGATCCACGCCCATCTGCGCAGGCATCGAGGCCGGCTGCGCTCGGCGTCGATGGCGCTGGTGAAGACGCTGCAGTCGCTGTCCGAGGTTCGCTACGGACCCTGTCCCCACCGGCGCTGGTTCGCCGGATGATGTTGCCCGCGTTCCCGCGACGGATCCTCCTGCATGCCCGGCCGGCGGTCTGGTCGGCGGTGGAGCAGGGCCTGAATCCCCTGCTGCAGCTCGCGCTCACCCCGCTCCTGCTGTCCTCGCTGGGGCGCGAGGCCTTCGCGCTCTGGGTGCTCGGCATCACGCTGATCGGGTTGAGCCAGCTCGTCTCGGCGGGGGCGGGCTTCGCCACCATCAAGCATGTGTCGGAGGACCTGGGCGCCGCCCGTCCAGCCGAGGCGGTGCTCGCGGTGCGCGCCGGGCTCGGACTCGCCGTCACGGGTGGAGGCGTGGCGATCCTCCTGGCCGGCATCCTGGGCAGCATCGTCGGCGCGCACGGAATCGGTGCGCTGGCGCCGCAGCCTGCGCTCGCGGGAATCCTGGTGCTGTGCGGCCCCGCGGTGCTGCTCAACGAATGCGACAACGTCCTCGCCAGCGCGATGCGCGGCGCGCAGCGGTTTGACCTCGCGGCCCGGGCGGAAACCGCACGCCTCGCCATGGTCGCCGTGATCGCGCTGCTGGCCGCGCGTGGCGTGACGGTCGCCGGCCTGTTCGCGGCGTGGGTCGCGATGATGTTGCTCAAGGCCATCATCAAGGCCGTTTGCGTGGCGCGTCTGTTCGGCACGAACGAGGCCTACCGTCCGTCCTTCGCACGCCAGCCCCTGGTGCGCCTGCTGCGCTTCGGAGGCTGGCAGTGGCTGCAGTCCACCGGCACCCTCGTGTTCACCACGGCGGATCCGCTGCTGGTCGGCGCTCTCCTCGGCGCCGGCGCCCTGACACGCTACAGCGTCTGCCTGCAGCTCGCGCAGTACGTGCACTTCGCGCCGAGCGTGATGCTGCAGGTGATCTTTCCCCGCATCAGCGCGCGTGGCGCGGGATTGGACGCCCGCCAGGGCAATCGCATCCTGAACGAGGCGACCCTTGCCGGGGTGGGCGTTGCACTGCTGATCGGTGTCGTGATCGCGCTGCTGGCCGAACCCCTGCTGCGGCTGTGGGTGGGTGCGGATTTCGCGGCGATGAACGCCGGCCTCCTGCGCCTGCTGGTCGCCGTGCACGTCGTGCTGGCCATCAACATCGGTGGCTACTACGTGCTGCTGGCGACGGGCCGGGCGGCCCGCTCGGCGCTGGTGGTGCTCACCGCGGGCATCGCCCAGGTCATCGCCATCCTGCTGGCGGCCCCCGCGGGCCTGCTGGCCGTGGCGGCGAGCCGATTCACTTACTCGATCATCACGGCCTCGCTGTACCGCGTGGCCCGATATGGTAGCGGCCGATGACCGCTCCCCGCTGCCCCCTGTGCAACTCCGCGACAACCCGCAGCCTGGGCCGCATTCCCGATGGGGATTTCTTCGCGGGGCGCGTGCTGCCGGCGCCGTTGCCGGGCGGGCGGCTGTGGCGTTGCCAGCCATGCGAGTCCCTGTTCCGCTGGCCGGTGGCGAGCGCCGCGGAATACGGCCGCCTGTATCAGCAGGGCCGCGCCGAACAATGGAGCACGCAGCGTGCCCGCCATGATTTCCCGTTGATCGCCGCTGTCCTCGTGCGTTCCGCGGCGCGCACCGTTCTGGATGTGGGTTGTGGGAGCGGTGAGTTCCTGATGGGCGTGCCCGCGGACATCGGACGCTTCGGCGTCGAACCTTCCGCGGCGGCGGCGGCCGTTGCCGCTGGCCGGGGCATCACCGTGCTCGGCCAGGACCTGTCGCAGGTGGGAGCCGAGCGGAGCTTCGATGCCATCGTCGCCATCGATGTCATCGAGCACCTCGTCGATCCGAACCGGATGCTCGATGAAGCCTGGGTGCGGCTGTCGGATGGCGGACGCCTGCTGATCTCCACGGGAGACCCGCAGTGCCGTGCCTGGCGGAGCCTCTTCGGGGCCCGCTTCTGGTACGCGAGCTTTCCTGAGCACCTGGTCTTTCCGTCCGGTCGCTACCTGGCGCAATGGGCCGCGCGGCGCGGCGCGACGCTCGAGTCCTGCACGGGATTCAACTACCAGGATGCCGGTCCCTTCAGCCGCCTGGCGGGATTCATCATGCAGTGTGCGTATGCGGCCAGCCCCGCGGTCTTCAACGCCGTGGGCCGGGCGCTGGTGCCGCCGCGGGGCGAGACCGCGGCAGGCCGGCGTTGCCATTCGCCGGGGATCCCGGGCACGTTCCGCGATCATCAGCTCATCGTGCTGCGAAAGGCCGGTTGACCTTCCGCTTCTGCACCCGCATCCGCACCCGCAGCCGGGGCGGGCGCTCAGGTGCGCTCGAACAGGAAGTCGGCCTGGATGGGCTTCGCGGACTTGCCGTAGGACGGGTTTGCGACGCAGGCCAGCCGCCAGCCTCGCGACAGCAGATGGCCCACCACTTCGCCCGCCAGCGCCTGTCCCGTGTACAGCTCGATGAATGAGGCCTCCACGTACACGTAGCGAAACAGGGACAGGAGGTCCTCGCAACCCCGCAGCGTGGACAGTTCGAACCCCTGAACGTCCAGCTTGAGCAGGGCGCGCCCCGCAAGCTCTGCCGCGCCCAGCCGTTCGGACAGCCGTACCGTCGTCACGCTCTCGCGACGCGCCTCCGAGGTGAGCGGGAAATGATCCTGCTGCGCGGGTCCAATGGGCAGGAGCGAGGAGGAGCCATCCCAGCGCGCCACGTGCATCTGTGCCTGCCCCGATTGCTCACCCACGGCCGCCTGTATCAGGCTCGCGCGTGCATCGCCCTTGAAGACCGAGCGCCAGGTGCCGGCCGGTCCCGCCAGCGGTTCGAAGGAGATGATCCTCGCCGCCGGATACAGCCGCCGTGCGCACAGCGCGAACTGGCCCCGGTTCGCGCCGATGTCGACCACGGTGTCGAGATCCAGGCCTTCGAGGATGGCATCGTGCTCGGTGGAGGCCACCACCCGCGTGCGCAGGAAGGCCGCGCGATACTCGGAGATCCACAGCACGCGCAGGATTTTGGTGAGGATGTTCAAGTCGGGAAGGACACCGGTCTCGGCTGCGATTATTGCAGATCGCCGGAGGCGACGCAGGGAACGTGCGCTGGTGCCGGGCCCCGCCGCGGCCGTGTCGTAGACTACGGCTTTTCGACGCAAGGCCCCGGGTGAATCCGTCCTTCGAACATCGCGCGCCCCTCTACGGAACGCTGGCCTGCGTCTGCTGCCTGGCGTTCTTCTACCTGCTGGACCGGGCGCTGTTCTCGAGCGCGCATTTCTCGCCCATCTTCCAGTTCCTGTTGACCGTCTACGACACACAGACGGCCTGGGCCTCGGTGGCCGTCTGCCTGCTCGCGCTGGCCTGGCGCAATCCGGCGCCGTTCACGCGCCTTGCAGGCGCGGTGGGCTCCCGTCCCGTCCTGGGCTCGCTCATCGCCGTCCCTTTCCTGGCGGCGGCGTCCCGATTCATCTATCGCGCCTATCCGCTGTGCATGGATGAATACGCGGCCGTCTTCCAGGCGAAGCTCTTCGCGGCCGGCCGGCTGTTCGCCCAGGTGCCGGCGAACCTGCTCGACTGGTTCGTCATCCGCGGCTTCAACGGCATGTTCCTCGTCGGCTCCCCGGTCAGCGGCCGCGTCATCGAAGGCTACTGGCCCGGCTTCGCGCTGCTGCTCGCGCCGTTCCAGTGGCTCGGGGTTCCCTGGCTGTGCAATCCGGTGCTGAGCGCGATGTCGCTGTGGCTGATCCACCGGGTGGCGGTGGAACTGGGCGGTGAAAAGATCGCCGGTGGCTGGGCGCTGCTGTTCGCCATCGCCTCGGGCGCGTTCTTCGTCGATGGCATCTCGTTCTATTCGATGCAGGCGCACCTGGCGGCGAACCTGCTGTACGCGTGGCTGCTGTTCACACCGACGCCGCGCCGTGCGCTGGCGGCGGGCGTGGTCGGGTCCTTCGCGCTCGTGTTGCACAATCCGTTTCCGCATGCCTTGTTCGCAGTGCCCTGGCTCGTGGGCCTGCTGGTCTCGCCACGCGACCGGCGCCAGCTTCCCTGGCTGATCCTGGGCTACCTGCCCATTCTTCTGTTCATCGGTGGCGGATGGTTCTGGCTTCGCAGCTCATTGGCATCGTCGATGCCGGTGAGCGCATCGGCCAGCGCGCTGGTCAAGGGCGTGTTCGGGCTGCCCACGCTCGATGTGCTGAACATGCGCAGCGCCGCGCTGGCGAAGCTCTGGGTATGGGCTGTGCCCTGCCTGTTGCTGTTCGCCTGGGACGGCGCCCGCGGACGCTGGGCCGACTCCCGGGTGAGGCGACTGGTTGCCTCCGCGGTGCTCACCTTCTCGGCCTACCTGTTCGTATACGTCGACCAGGGCCACGGCTGGGGCTATCGGTACTTCCATTCGGCCTGGGGCGTGCTGCCCGTGCTCGCGGGTTGTGCCATGGCTGCCCGGCAGAACACGGCGCCGCGTCTCGTCGCGTTCGCGGGAGCCGTCACCGTGTTGAACCTCCTGCTGGTGATTCCGCTGCAGCTCCACCAGATCGATGGCTTCATGGTGCGCCACCTGGAGCAGCTCCCGCCGCCGCGCCGTCCCGGCAACAACGTGTACTTCATCGAGACGATGGATGGCTTCTATTCGGCGGACATGGTGCAGTTCGATCCGCTGCTGCGCGATGCGGACCTGCTGCTCGCGAGGCGCGGCGGAGGGCGCGACGAGGCGCTGGTCCGCCGCAACTGGCCGCAGGCACGGCGCATCAGCGGCGGCTACTGGGGAGACCAGTGGTACCTGGGCCCGGAGGATCTGCGCAGGCCAGCCGTCGCGGGCGGCCCGCCGGTGTTCACGCTGAAGGGGCCCTGAGCTTCACGGCAGCGATCCTGCGCGCCTGAGCCCCGTCTCAGGGCGGCGGATTCGCAAGATACGCCAGGCGCTTGATTTCCCGCCGCCCGCGCGTGACGGTGTCGAGGATGAGGCCGGTGATGAAGCTCAGCGCGGACAGCAGCACGAGGCCGGTGGCGAGGATGGCCGTGGGCATGCGGGGCACGAGGCCCGTCTCGATGAAGGTGATGATCAGCGGTGTGCCCAGCGCCAGCGCGGTCACTCCCAGCACCACCGACAGCCAGGTGAAGAAGCGGAACGGCCGTTCGTTCTTGTACAGCACGACGATGAGCCGGAGGATGCGCCAGCCGTCACGCCAGGTCGACAGCTTGCTGCTCGAGCCTTGAGGCCGGCCCACGTAGGGCGTGGACACCTCGGCCACCGGCAACCGCAGTTCCAGCGCGTGCACCGTGAGTTCGGTCTCGATCTCGAAGCCTCCCGACAGCGAGGGGAAGGACTTCACGAACCGGCGCGAGAACACCCGATAGCCCGACAGCATGTCGGAGAACTGCTTGCCGAAGAAATGCGCCACCGCCCCGGACAGCAGCCGGTTGCCGGCGCGATGGCCCAGGCGATAGGCGTCCTGGGCCGAAGCGATCCGCGCGCCGACCACCATGTCGAGCTTGTCCTGGAGGATCTGCCGCACCATGCCGGGTGCCGCCTGTGCATCGTAGGTAGCATCGCCATCGACCATCACGTACACATCGGCCTCGACGTCCGCGAACATGCGCCGCACGACGTTGCCCTTGCCCTGCAGCGCCTCGCGCCGCACGGTGGCGCCGGCCGCTGCGGCCACCGCGGCCGTCCGGTCCGTGGAATTGTTGTCGAAGACGTAGAGGGCCGCATCGGGCAGCGCTGCGCGGAAGTCCGCCACCACCTTCGCGATCGAGGGCTCCTCGTTGAAGCAGGGGATCAGGACGGCGATGAGCGGCGGAGGAGAAGCGGACATGAGGCTACTCGATTCCCAGCTTCTTGATCCGGTAACGCAGCGCGCGGAACGACATGCCCAGCACCTTCGCGGCCGCGGTCTTGTTGTAGCGGGTCTGCTCGAGCGCCTTGATGATCGCGGCGCGCTCGATCTCCTCGAGATGGTCGCCCAGCACCGGCGCGGCCGTCGCGGGCGCGGCGGGAGCCGCGGCGGGGGAGGTGCGAAGCTGGATGTCGCGGGCATGCACGACCCCTTCCGTGCTCAGCGTGATGGCACGTTCCAGCACGTTCTCGAGCTCGCGCACGTTGCCGGGGAAGGCATACGAGGACAGCAGCGCGAGCGCATCGGGCGCAAGACTGGGCTGCCCGATCTTCATGCGCCTCGCCAGCCGCCGCAGGATGGCATCGGCGAGTTCCTGCACGTCTTCGAGGCGCTCGCGCAGCGCCGGCACGCGCAGCTCGATGACGTTGATGCGGTAGAACAGGTCCTCGCGGAACTTGCCCTCGGCCACGAGCTGCGACAGGCTCTTGTGGGTGGCGGACAGGAGCCGGATGTCCACCGGCGTCTCGCGCTGCTCGCCCACCGGCCGCACCGCCTTTTCCTGGATGACGCGCAGGAGCTTGACCTGCATGTGCAGCGGCAGGTCGGCGACTTCGTCGAGGAACAGCGTCCCGCCTTCGGCCGACTGGATCAGGCCCTGCTTGTCGGCGACTGCGCCGGTGAAGCTGCCGCGCTTGTGGCCGAACAGCTCGCTCTCCATGAGCTCATTGGGGATGGCACCGCAGTTGACCGGCACGAAGGGACCTTCGCGGCGCGGGCCGGTCTCGTGGATGAGCTTGGCCACCAGCTCCTTGCCCGTGCCGGATTCGCCCGAGATGTGCACGGGCGCCTGGCTCCGCGCCACCCGAGCGATCATCTCGCGCAGCGCCTGCATCGGCGCCGAGGCGCCGAGCAGCCGCGGGCCGAACACCGTCGTGTCGCCCTCGCTGTCGCCGGCGAGCCTGAGCGCCGCCGCGACCAGCTTGCGCAGCCGGCCGAGGTCCAGGGGCTTGGAGACGAAATCGAAGGCGCCCACCTTCAGGGCGCGCACGGCGGTCTCCACGTTGCCGTGGGCCGTGATCACCGCCACGGGCAGGTTCGGCACGTGCTGGACGATCCATTGCACGAGATCCAGGCCATCGCCATCCGGCAGTCGCATGTCCGTCAGGCACAGGTCGAACCGCTCGGCCTTCAACAGCTTCTGCGCCGAGGCCACATCCCCCGCCGTGCGCGGCTGCAGGTCCATGCGCTGCAAGGTGATCGACAGCAGCTCGCACAGGTCGGGCTCGTCATCCACGATCAGGACGGAGGACTGGGTCATAAGCCTGCGATTCTAGCGCGCGGGCGCATCGCGCTCACTCTTCCCAGCGTTGCGGGTCGCTGAAGACCACGCGAAACGTGCTGCCGCCACCGGCGCGCGGCGCATACAGGAGGATCGCGCGGTTGAGCTGGCACAGCTCGCGCGAGATGAACAGGCCCAGGCCAGTGCCGCCCTTGCCCGCGGTGAAGAAGGGCTCGAAGATGCGTTCTACGTACTGCGTCTCGATGCCCGGCCCGCGATCATTGACCTCGAGGTACGGCCGGCCGCTCGGTATGAGCCGCCCGACCACGATCTCCACCGGCACCACGCTGTCGCTGGGCGCATGCTTGAGCGCGTTGTCGCACAGGTTCCAGACCACCTGGTGCAGGTGGCTGGGATCGATGCGCACCTCCAGGTTCTGGGCCGCGATGCGCACGCCCAGCCGCGAGGGGTCGACCTGCATGGTCTCGGCGAACTCGGCGATGAAATCCTCCAGCCAGTCCTCGAGGTTGAGCCGCTCGAGGCGCGTGGCCTCGCGGCGCGAGAGCTGCAGCACGTTGTTGATGATGGAACTGACGCGCTCCGAATTGGTGCGGATGATGTCGGTGAGCCGGCGCTCCTCCGGCCCGATGGCAGGGCTCTCCGCCAGGAGCTGGCCCGCGTGGCTCATGGCACCCACCGGGTTCCTGATCTCGTGGGCGATGCTCGCCGACAGCCGGCCCAGCGCCGCCAGCTTGCTCTGCTGCACGCGCTCGGCCATGAGGCTCGTGTCCTCGAGGAAGACCAGCGTGGGCGCCGGCATGCGCTGCCCCAGGCGCGCGAAATGCGGCTGGATGATGCGGGCGCCGTCGGCCGCGACGAAGGTGGTCGTCGCATCGGTCATGCCCTCGCCCTGGCGCCAGGTGGCCAGGGAGTACAGCAGCAGCGGGGACACCTCGCCGAGCAGGGCGCCCGGGACGGCCTTGTTGGCATCGAGGATCTGCGCCGCGGACTCGTTGATCAGCCGGACCTGGTCATCCGCATCCACGACCAGCAGGCTCTCGCGCAGGTGCTGGACGATGTACTGCGACAGCTCGGCGAGGTTGGCGAGGTCGACATCCTTCTGCCGCACCAGCGCTTCGCTCTCGCGCATGCGCGTCGACAGGACGCTCGCGGTGATGGAAACGATGAGCAGTACCGCGCCGAGCAGCCCTGCCGTGGCGTAGGAGGCGATGTCGGTACGACCGTTGAGCTGCAGCCAGATGGTGTGGGTCAGGAGCAGGAGCGCCGTGACCGCGGCGAAGAACAGCGCGAACCGCAGCTGGATCAGCAGGCCCAGGGCCCCGACCGGCACCAGCAGCAGCAGGCCGAAGCCGCTGGCGACACCGCCGCAGGCGTGCAGCACCAGCATCAGCAGCACGACGTCCAGGCCCACCTGCAGCACGGCCTGCCAGTACGCGGGGCCCACGCGGCGCTTGACCACCAGCACGCAGACGAAGCCGAAGGCCAGGTACACCGCGGCGGAGGTGAAGAAGGCGCTGGCGGACTCGACGCCGATGGTGCGCGAGCCACCGAGGCGGTACACGCCGATGAGGACGGCGGGGACCAGCACGCGGTACAGGTTGAGCACGCCCAGCACCCGCCAGGTCAGGGCAGGCGATGCGGAGGACCCGCCGGCGTCCGGGGTGGTGATCAATGCGGTACCTCGATCGGGATCTGCTTTGCGCAACCGCAGAGCTTAATTCAGAATACCGCGCCTGACGCAGCCAATCAGCCTCGAGGATCCTTCATGAATCTGCACGAGTATCAATCCAAGCAGCTCTTCGCGCGGTATGCCATCCCCGTGCCGTCGGGCCAGGTGGCCTCCAGCGCCGACGGCGCGGTGGAGGCCGCGAAAGCCCTGGGCGGCTCCCTGTGGGTGGTCAAGGCGCAGGTGCACGCCGGCGGGCGCGGCAAGGCGGGGGGCGTGAAGCTCGCGCGTGACCTGGAGGCGGTGCGCGCCGCGACCACGGCGATGCTCGGCACCACGCTCGTTACCCACCAGACGGGACCTGAAGGGCTGCCCGTACACCAGGTGTACGTGGAAACGGGCTCGAAGATCGAGCGGGAGATCTACCTGAGCCTCGTGCTCAATCGCGAGGCGGGCCGCATCGCCTTCGTGGCCTCCGCGGCCGGCGGCATGGACATCGAGGAAGTCGCCGAGCATTCGCCGGAGAAGATCATTCGCGTCAACATCCATCCCGCGGCCGGCCTGCAGGACTACCAGTGCCGGCAGCTCGCCTTCGGCCTGGGGCTGAAGGGCGAGCAGGTGGCGCAGTTCGGGCGCATCGCGCAGGCCCTGTACAAGCTCTACCTGGAACAGGATGCGAGCCTGGTCGAGATCAACCCGCTGATCGTGACGGGCGAGGGCAAGCTGGTGGCGCTGGATGCCAAGATCAACATCGAGGACAACGCGCTGTTCCGCCACAAGGACCTGGCCGCCTGGCGCGATCCCACGCAGGAAGACGCGATGGAGCGCAGGGCCGCCGAGCATGAGCTCAACTACGTCTCGCTCGATGGCAACATCGCCTGCATGGTGAACGGCGCGGGCCTGGCCATGGCGACCATGGACCTCATCCAGCTGCATGGCGGCAAGCCGGCGAACTTCCTGGACGTTGGCGGCGGCGCCACCAAGGAGCGCGTCGCGGCGGCCTTCAAGCTGATCCTCTCCAATTCGAACGTCAGTGCCATCCTCATCAACATCTTCGGCGGCATCGTCCGCTGCGACATGATCGCCGAGGGCATCATCGCCGCGGTCAAGGAGGTGGGCGTGAACATACCGGTGATCGTGCGGCTCGAGGGCACCAATGCCCCGGCGGCGCGTGAACTGCTCGCGGGCTCGAAGCTCGCCATTACGGCCGCCAGCGATCTCACCGACGCGGCCACCAAGGCCGTGAAGCTGGCCGGAGGCAAGCGATGAGCATTCTGGTCGACAGGAAAACCCGGGTCATCTGCCAGGGGTTCACGGGCAAGCAGGGCACCTTCCACTCCGAGCAGTGCATCGCCTATGGCACCAAGGTGGTGGGCGGCGTCACGCCGGGACGCGGCGGGGAGAAGCACCTGGGCCTGCCGGTGTTCGACACCGCACAGGAAGCGGTGGCGAAGACCGGCGCCAGTGTCAGCATGATCTACGTGCCGGCGCCGTTCGCCGCCGATGCCATCCTCGAGGCCGCCGATGCGGGCGTGGAGCTCGTGGTGTGCATCACCGAGGGCATCCCGGTGAACGACATGGTGAAGGTCAAGGCCGCGCTCGCCGGCCGGCCGGTACGGCTCATCGGGCCGAACTGTCCCGGCATCATCACCCCCGGCGCCTGCAAGATCGGCATCATGCCGGGATTCATCCACAAGCCGGGCCGCGTCGGCATCGTGTCACGTTCGGGCACGCTCACCTACGAAGCGGTGTTCCAGACCACCAACGAGGGACTGGGGCAGAGCACCTGCGTGGGCATCGGTGGTGACCCGGTGCGCGGCATGAACTTCATCGACGTGCTGGAACTGTTCGAGCAGGATCCGCAGACCGACGGCATCGTCATGGTCGGGGAGATCGGCGGGAGCGACGAGGAAGCGGCTGCGGCGTACATCAGGAAGCACGTCAGCAAGCCGGTGGTGGCCTACATCGCGGGCGTGGCCGCGCCGCCCGGCAAGCGCATGGGCCACGCGGGCGCCATCGTCGCGGGCGGCAAGGGCACGGCGGCCGCCAAGTTCGAGGCGCTGGAAGCGGCGGGCATCACCACGGTGCGTTCGCCGGCGGAACTCGGCTCGGCCATCGGGCGGCGGCTCGAGACCCGCGGCGGTGCGAAGCCCCGGGCCAGGGCCAAGTCCACGGCGCAGGCCAAGCCCAAGCCCAAGGTCAAGGCCAAGCCCAAGGTCAAGGGGAAGCCCCAGGCGAAGGCCGGGCGTGGCACGGCGGCCCGGCTCGAGGCGCGACGCGCGGCAGCGAAGCCGGTGGCCCGGCGCGCACCGCCCCGGCGCAGCGCGCGCCGGCCGAAGTAGCAGGAGCCTGCGGTGAGCGCCACCGTCGAGCTGCGCGGCGTCATGGCGCAGCTCAACCTGAGCGTCGGTGACGTCGATGGCAACACCTCGCGCATCATCGAGGCGGCGGATACCGCGCGGTCGAAGCACAAGGCCGATTTCGTGCTGCTGCCGGAACTGGCCGTCAGCGGCTATCCGCCCGAGGACCTCTTGTTCCACGCCGGCATGCGCACCCAGGTGTCGCGATCGCTGGAGCGGCTGCGTCGCGAAGTGCGCGGCATCACCCTGGTGGTGGGCTACCCGGAGTATTCGGGCTCGCTGATCTACAACGCCGCCGCCGTGATCCGCGATGGCGAGATCATCGGCAACCACCGCAAGGCCTGCCTGCCCAATTACCGTGTGTTCGATGAGAAGCGCTACTTCACGCCGGGAACCGAACCCACGGTGGTGGACATCAAGGGCGTCAAGGTCGGGATCCTGGTTTGCGAGGACGTCTGGGAAAAGGAGCCCGCCCTGCAGGCGCGCGCCGCCGGCGCGCAGGTCCTCGCGGTCATCAACGCCTCGCCCTACGAGCTCAACAAGCAGCAGCAGCGCGAGGTCAACGTGGTGCGCGAGCGCGTCCGCGAGGCGCGCTTGCCGGTGCTGTTCTGCAACCTCGTCGGCGGCCAGGACGAGCTGGTGTTCGATGGCAACTCCTTCGCCATGGATGCGAACGCGACGGTCACCCATCGCGCGCCGGCCTTCGAGGAAGGCATGTTCCCGATCGACCTCCGGCTGGAGAACGGCGCGGTGCAGATTCCGGCGGGCAAGGTGAGTCCGCACTTTGCTGAGGAAGAGAGCGTCTACTCGGCGCTGGTGCTCGGTACGCGCGACTACGTGGAGAAACACCGCTTCCCTGGCGTGGTGATCGGGCTCTCGGGGGGCATCGACTCCGCGCTGACGCTGTGCATCGCGGTGGATGCGCTGGGCCGCAAGCGCGTGCACAGTGTTGCCATGCCCTCGCGCTACACCTCGCAGATGAGCAAGGAGGACGCGGCGAAGCAGGCCAGGATCCTCGGCGTCGAGCACAGCGAGATCTCCATCGAGGGCATGTTCGAGTCGGTGCTGCTCGCCCTGAAGGACGAGTTCGCCGGCTACAAGCCCGACACCACCGAGGAGAACATCCAGGCGCGCTGCCGCGGCATCCTGCTCATGGGCATCTCCAACAAGACCGGCCGGATGTTGCTCACCACCGGCAACAAGAGCGAGATGGCCGTGGGCTTCGCGACGCTGTATGGCGATATGGCCGGTGGCTTTGCACCGATCAAGGACTGCAGCAAGATGCTGGTGTACCGCCTCGCGCGCTGGCGCAATGCCCGCGGCGTCGTCATCCCGGAGCGGGTCATCGATCGTCCTCCTTCGGCTGAACTGCGGCCCGACCAGAAGGACACCGACAGCCTGCCCCCCTACGAGGTCATGGACCCCATCCTCGAGGCCTTCATCGAGGAGGATCTGTCCGTGGACCAGATCTGCGCGCGCGGCTTCGACCGGGCCGTCGTCGGCCGGGTGCTCGAGATGGTCAAGCGCAACGAGTACAAACGCCGGCAGGCGCCACCGGGCGTGCGCGTGTCGCGGCGGGCCTTTGGGCGCGACTGGCGCTACCCCATCACCAGCGGGTACAAGACGCGCTGAGCCAGCGCGTTGCTCGGCCGCATGATGCCCGCGCTCCTGGTCATGGGGATGTACCGGTGGGCATGGCATCGGACGTTGGCGCGGGACTGAGCCGACCGCGCGTCCTCGCGCTGCTCGTGGTGGCCGGCTGCCACGGGCTGTTGCTGCTGCTGCCCTGGCGCATCGCCATCCGGGCTGGCGCCACGACCATGGCGCCGATCCTGCTCATCGACCTGCCGGCCGCTGTCCCCGAGCCAGCCCGAGCGAACCTCCAGCCGGCGCCGGGATCGCGCCCCGAGGCGCGCCGTCTGATCAGGAGCCCCGAGGCGCCGCGTTCCAGCGCCGAGGCGAGCAGCGCACCGCAGGCCTTGCCGCCCATCGACTGGGATCGTGAGCGCGAACGCAGTGTCCAGGCGCCGCCGACACCTGGAGCTGCCATGCCCAATGGCCTGGCGCCTCGTCTCGACCTGCAGCTGCCTCCCGCCCGCGCCCCGCAGCACTTTGCCTGGTCACATGCCCACACCCATCGCCTGGAGCCCATCCAGTCGGGCGGTACTCTCATCTGGCTGAATGATCGCTGCGCGATCGCGGTACTGCCCATCCCGTTCCCCGTCTGCGCGCTGGGCAGGATGCCGGCGCAAGGGGATCTGTTCCGGGACATGGGCAAGCCGCGAGATGCGGGCGAATTGCCCTGAAGGTGAGTCAGGCGGGGGCGGCGCAGGAGCGCCGCACCTGGATCGTCAGAAGATGTTCCACCAGTGCTTCTTGCGGCGGATGGCCCGCATGTCCGCCGGGAAGTTCTCCTTGTAGACCTTCTCCGCGTTGGCGGCGAGGTCTTCCATCTTGAGCGCCCGGTATGCCTGGATGAGGATGGCGAGGCAGGGCTCGATGGCGGTGGCGCCGTCGTAGTTCTCGACGGCGTACTTGGCGCGGTTCATCGCGCCCACGTAGGCGCCACGTCGCATGTAGTACTGCGCGACGCGCAGCTCGTAGGCAGCCAGGCGGTTTCGCAGGTAGATCATGCGCTGGCGCGCATCGTTGACGTATTCGCTGTGTGGGTAGCGCTTGATCAGGGCGTTGAAGGCCTCGAAGGACTTGGCCGAGTCCACCGGCGCCCGCTCGGAGAGGTCGACGTTGAAATAGCGCTCGATGAAGTTCGGCTGGCGCTCGAAGTAGACCAGCCCCTTCATGTACATGGCATAGTCCACGCGCGGACTGGCGGGGTTCTCGCGCACGAAGGTATCCGCGGCATCCACCGCCTGCTCGGTCGCATGCGTCTTGTAGTAGGCGTAGATCAGGTCGAGGCGGGCCTGCCGGGCAGGATCACTGAACGGGAAGCGCGACTGCAGCGCCTCGAGGGTCTTGATGGCTTCCTCGAAGCTCTGGTTGTCCAGGCTGTCGTGCGCGCGCTTGTAGAGGATCTCGGGGGTGGACTTCGCCTCCTCGCCGCGGTGCGAACGGCAGCCGGTGGCGAGCGCCAGCGCCAGCATCCCGGCCAACACGACGCGGCCCGCCTGAATGAGGTTTCCCGATCGCACAGTCGATTCCTTACAATGGCCGCCCGCAGTGGCGCGGCAGTATACCCGATGATCGACAGACCCACTCCCAAGGGGCCCCTGGCAGCGCCAGCAGGGTCCGCCCGCACCGCGCAGCAAGCTTCGAGTCGCGAATGAGCGCCGAGTTCCGGGAGATCTGCCTTACGATCGGGCCGGACCTCGGCGGTTTGCGCCTGGATGCCGTGCTGGCGAAACTCCTGCCCGAGCAATCGCGCAGCCGGATCAAGCAATGGATCCTGGCGGGCGAGGTGTTGGTGGGCGGCAGGCCCTCGCGGCCGAGCGCCCTGGTGCATCCCGGCGACCCCGTGCGCCTGCGCATTCCGGCCGACCCCCTCGAGACGCCGGTGGCACCCGAGGCGATTCCGCTGGCCGTGGTGTTCGAGGACCGTGACTGCCTGGTGCTGGACAAGCCCGCGGGCCTGGTGGTGCACCCCGGCGCCGGCAACCGCGAGCACACCTTGCAGAATGCCCTGCTGGGCCACGATGCCGCGCTGGCGGCGGTGCCGCGCGCGGGTCTCATCCATCGCCTCGACAAGGACACCAGCGGCCTGATGGTCATCGCGCGAACGCCCTCGGCGCACACCGCCCTGTCGCGCCAGCTCCTCGCCCGCACGGTCTCGCGCGAATACGAGGCGGTCTGTGTCGGCGTAATGACCGGCGGTGGCAGCATCGACAAGCCCATCGGCCGTCATCGCACCGACCGGCTGCGCATGGCGGTGCGCGAGGATGGCCGCCCCGCCCGCACGCACTACCGCGTGCTCGAGCGCTTCCGCGGCCATACCCACGTCCGCGTGCAGCTCGAGACCGGGCGCACGCACCAGATCCGCCTGCACCTGTCGCACCTGGGATACCCCATCGTGGGCGACCCGGTGTACGGGCGGCGGCTGGCGATGCCGCGTGGTGCCGGCGAGGGGTTGCGCGAGGTGCTGCGTGGCTTCCGGCGCCAGGCGCTGCATGCCGTGCAGCTCGCCTTCGATCATCCGCGCACCGGCCGGCGCTGCACTTTCACCAGCGGGCTGCCCGCCGACATGCAGGCGCTCCTGGGAGCGCTGCGCGCCGAATCCGCTGCGGGGTCGGCGCGGAAATGACCGGCCTTGCGGCAATCCGTCCCGGCTGGCCCGCTCCCGATGCCATCCGGGCGCTGTCGACCCTGCGAACGGGCGGGGTCAGCCACGGTCCCTATGCCTCGCTGAACCTGGGCGCCCATGTCGGTGATGAACCGGCCAGCGTCACCGCCAATCGTCAGCGCTTGCGCGAGGCCTTTGCGCTGCCGGCCGAGCCGGCCTGGCTTTCGCAGGTGCATGGCACCCGGGTGCTGGACCTCGATGCGATGCCCGATCCTTCCGTCGGCGGATCGCCTGGCACCGCCGATGCGGCCGTGACGCGCCGGCCGGGCGTGGTCTGCGCCATCCTGACCGCGGATTGCCTGCCGGTGTTGTTCACTGAGGAGCGCGGTGCCTGTGTCGCGGCCGCGCACGCCGGCTGGCGTGGCCTGGTCGCCGGGGTGCTGGAAGCCACGGTGGCGGCGATGCGCATCGAGCCGTCCCGGTTGCTGGCGTGGTTCGGCCCCGCCATCGGTCCGCGGCGTTTCGAGGTGGGCGGGGAGGTTCGCGAGGCGTTGCTGGACCGAGATGCGGGAGCGGGCGGGGCCTTCGTCGCGCACGGAGCGAAGTGGCTGGCGGATCTCGAGGCGCTCGCGCGCCGGCGGCTGCAGGCGCTGGGCGTCTCGCGCATCGAGGCGAGGCTCAGAGTGCACGCACTCGGACCCGCACCGCTTCTTCTCCCATCGCCGCGATGGCCGGACCGGACGGCAGGCCACGCTCATCTGGATCCGATGAGCGTCCTTGCAATGCTACCCTCCCTGTCCATGTCGCCGCTCGCCCTGATCTCCGCGTTCACCATCGCCGGCGGCCTGCTGTCGGTGCTGGCCGCGTCGCTGTTCCTGGTGCTGCCGGTGGCCGCGCGCGAGCGATTGCTGCCGCACATGATCAGCTTCGCCACCGGCGCGCTGCTCGGCGCCTCGCTCCTGGCGCTCCTGCCCCACGCCATCGTCCATGCAGGCCATCGGCTGCACCAGCTGGGTGCGGCGCTGGTGGCAGGCATCCTCGTGTTCTTCGTGCTGGAGAAGCTGGTGCTGTGGAGGCACAGCCATGACCATGGGCACGATTGCGGCGAGCATTCCCCGATCCTGCCCAAGCGTGCGCGCTCCTCGGCCTGGCTGGTGCTGATCGGTGATTCGCTGCACAACTTCGTCGACGGATTGGTCATCGGCGCGGCGTTCCTCGCCAACCCGAACCTGGGCGTGGCCAGCGCCATCGCCGTGATCGCGCACGAGATCCCGCAGGAAGTCGGTGATTTCGCCATTTTCCTCAGGGGCGGCTTTTCGGTGCCCCGCGCCCTGGGGCTGAACCTCCTGTCCAGCCTCGCCTCCCTGGTGGGCGGCTGGGTGGCCTACTTCACGCTGGGACAGGCCCAGGACCTCTTGCCCTATGCCCTGGCGCTGGCCGTGGCGAGCCTGCTGTACGTGGCGATGTCGGACCTGATCCCGGGACTGCACCAGCGTACGGATGCCAGGACGGCACTCTCGCAGGTGGGCCTGATCGCGGCCGGCATCCTGCTGATCGCCCTCACCCACGCGCACGCGGACTGACCCGCGAAGCCGCGCGCGAGGGTGCGGACCGCGGGGCGCATGGGACCTGGAAGCCGGCTTTCAAGGGGAGGGTGGTTAAGGGATTTTTCCCGTTGAATTGGGGGCTCCCGACCCCCACTTCGGCTGTCACGAGAGTCGAGCGAGGCCGGTATCACCATGCGGATGGACAAACTCACCACCAAGTTCCAGTCGGCGCTGGCGGACGCGCAGTCCCTGGCTGTCGGCCGCGACAACCAGTTCATCGAACCTGCGCACCTGATGAGCGCCCTGCTCGACCAGCAAGGTGGCAGCGCGCGCGCCCTGCTCGACAAGGCCGGCGCCCGGGTGCCGAAGCTCCGCGCCGATCTTTCCTCGCTGCTCGATCGCCTGCCCAAGGTGGAAGGCGCGGGGGGCGATGTCTCGGTGGGCAACGAGTTGTCGAAGCTCCTGAACCTCACCGACAAGCTCGCGCAGAAGCGCGGCGATCAGTTCCTCTCGAGCGAGCTGTTCCTGCTCGCGGCGCTCGATGACCGTGGCGAACTCGGCCGCCTGCTGAAGGATGCCGGCGTCGCCAAGGCCTCGCTCGAGAAGGCCATCGAGGACATGCGCGGTGGTGCGAAGGTGGAAGATGCGGCGGCCGAGGAAACCCGGCAGGCGCTCGAGAAGTACACGGTCGATCTCACCGAGCGGGCGACGGCCGGCAAGCTCGACCCGGTGATCGGCCGCGACGATGAGATCCGCCGCACCATCCAGGTGCTGCAGCGTCGCACCAAGAACAACCCCGTGCTGATCGGCGAGCCCGGCGTGGGCAAGACCGCCATCGTCGAGGGCCTGGCGCAGCGCATCGTGAACGGCGAGGTGCCCGAGAGCCTGCGCAGCAAGCGCATCCTCGCGCTGGACATGGGCGCGCTGATCGCCGGCGCGAAGTTCCGCGGCGAGTTCGAGGAGCGGCTCAAGGCCGTGCTCAACGATCTGGCCAAGCAGGAAGGCCAGATCATCCTGTTCATCGACGAGCTGCACACCATGGTGGGCGCGGGCAAGGCCGAGGGCGCCATGGATGCGGGCAACATGTTGAAGCCCGCGCTGGCGCGCGGTGAGCTGCACTGCGTCGGCGCGACCACGCTGGACGAATACCGCAAGTACATCGAGAAGGATGCCGCGCTGGAGCGGCGCTTCCAGAAGGTGCTGGTGAACGAACCCAGCGTCGAGGACACCATCGCCATCCTGCGCGGCCTCAAAGAACGCTACGAGGTGCACCACGGCGTCGAGATCACCGATCCCGCCATCGTCGCCGCGGCGACGCTGTCGCACCGCTACATCTCCGACCGGCAGCTGCCCGACAAGGCCATCGACCTGATCGACGAGGCGGCCTCGCGCATCCGCATGGAGATCGACTCCAAGCCCGAGGCGCTGGACCGGCTCGACCGCCGGCTGATCCAGCTCAAGATCGAGCGCGAGGCGCTGAAGAAGGAGAACGATGAGGCTTCGAAGAAGCGGCTCGCCACGCTCGAGGAAACGCTGAAGGGGCTGGAGCGCGAATACGCGGACCTCGAGGATGTGTGGAAGTCGGAGAAGGCCGCCGTGCAGGGCGCCGCGCACATCAAGGAGGAGCTGGAGCGCGTCAAGCAGGAGCTCGACATCGCCCGCCGCAAGCAGGACCTCGGCAAGATGTCCGAATTGCAGTACGGCAAGATCCCCGAGCTCGAGGCGCGCCTGGCCAAGGCGATGGAAGCCGAGCAGAAGCCCACGCAGCTGCTGCGCAACAACGTGACGGAAGAAGAGATCGCCGAGGTCGTGTCCAAGTGGACCGGCATTCCGGTGTCGCGCATGCTCGAGGGCGAGCGCGAGAAGCTGCTGCGCATGGAAGAGGCGCTGGAGAAGCGCGTGGTGGGCCAGAACGAAGCCGTGAAGGCCGTGGCCAATGCCATCCGCCGTGCCCGCGCGGGACTGTCGGATCCGAACCGGCCGAGTGGCTCGTTCCTGTTCCTCGGGCCCACCGGTGTCGGCAAGACCGAGCTGTGCAAGGCGCTGGCCGAGTTCCTGTTCGACACCGAGGAGGCCATGGTCCGCATCGACATGTCGGAGTTCATGGAGAAGCACTCGGTGGCGCGGCTCATCGGCGCGCCGCCGGGCTACGTGGGCTACGAGGAGGGCGGCTATCTCACCGAAGCCGTGCGCCGCCGTCCCTACGC
>JAXMGQ010000018.1:0-84805 GCA_046347195.1 Steroidobacteraceae bacterium | reverse complement strand
CGAGGAGATCGTGGGTGAGTTCACCACCGACCCTGCGACCATGATGCACCGGGACGTGCACGATGAGGGCGATGGCAGTTACGTGGTGAACGGCAGCGCCAGCATCCGGGCGCTGAACCGCGCGATGCAGTGGTCGCTGCCCATGGAAGGACCCAAGACCTTGAGCGGCCTCATCGTCGAGGTCATGGAGAACATTCCCGAGACGGGCACCACGCTCAAGGTGTCCGACTACACGCTCGAGGTGCTGCAGACGGCCGACAACGCGGTGAAGACCGTCCGGGTGAAGCCGCCGGCACGCATCGTCGCGGCGATGCCCGATGCGGGGCCCGCCGCGAACGGGGAAACACGCGGCAGGGGTTAGTGCTCCGAATCAGAACAGCTCCACCGCCTCGCTCAGGCGCGAAATGGCATGCACCCGCATGCCCTCGGGTGGCTTGCGCGGCGCATTCGCGGCCGGTACCAGGGCCGCGCGAAAACCATGCTTGGCCGCCTCGCGCACCCGCTCCTCGCCGAAGGGAACGGGACGGATCTCCCCCGCGAGGCCGACTTCGCCGAACACGACGAGATCGGCGGGAACCGGGACATTCGACAGGCTGGAACGCGCCGCCAGCACGATCGCCAGGTCCGCCGCCGTCTCGGTGAGGCGCACGCCACCGACGATGTTGGCGAACACGTCCTGGCCGTGCAGGGCGATGCCGGCATGCCGGTGGGCGACGGCCAGCAGCATGGAGAGCCGGTTGGCGTCGATGCCCACCGCGACACGGCGCGGGTTGGCGGCGTGGGACTCGTCCACCAGCACCTGCACCTCGATCAGCAGCGAACGGCTTCCCTCGCGCAGCACGGTGACGACGCTGCCGGCCACCGGCTGATCATGCCGGGACAGGAACATCGCACTCGGATTCCTGACCTCGCGCAGCCCCTCCTCGGCCATGGCGAACACGCCGATCTCATTCGCCGCGCCGAAGCGGTTCTTCACCGAGCGCAGCACGCGGAAGCGGCTGCCCGTATCGCTCTCGAAATACAGCACGGTGTCCACCATGTGTTCGAGCACCCGCGGCCCCGCGATCTGTCCTTCCTTGGTGACATGGCCGACGAGCAGCACGGCGATGCCCTGTCCCTTGGCGAACCGCACCAGCTCCGCGGTGCATTCGCGCAACTGCGAAACCGCGCCCGGGGCAGCCGGCACGCGATCGGTGTACATGGTCTGGATGGAGTCGATGATCAGGACCCGGGCGGGGAGTGCCTGGGCCTGGGCGAGCACCGACTCGACATGCGTCTCGGCGACCAGGTGCGTGGTCGCTTCCGCCAGCCCCAGCCGCCGGGCCCGCAGGGCCACCTGTCCCACCGACTCCTCGCCGGTCGCGTACAGGACCGGACCGCCGGCGGCGAGCGCCGCCGCGGCCTGGAGCATGAGGGTGGACTTGCCGATGCCCGGATCACCCCCCACCAGCGTCACCGACCCGGACACCAGCCCTCCGCCCAGGACCCGGTCCAGTTCCGTGGAACCCGTCACAAGTCGCTGCTGATCCGCGGCCGCCTCGGTGGCAAGGCTGCGGACATTGCTGGAAACCGCCCCAGGACGCGCAGGGGCGGCGCGGGACGGCACCTCCGCCACCAGGGTATTCCACTCCCCGCAGGTACCGCACTGGCCCTGCCACTTGGGGAAGGCGGCGCCACAGTCCTGACAGACGAATACCTCTTTGATTTTCGCCAACCCGCCCCCTGGATCTCTCAAATTCGTGATGCCTAGCTTGCAGGAATTTGGGCCCGATCACCTATACTGCGCAACCGTTATGTTGAACCGCCGATCCGCATGCGTACGTTCGGAATGATCGCCATGGCGCTGGGCGCCGTGATCGTATTCGTCGACCTCGCATTGCGCGCCCTGTCCAGCTCGCTGGGCTGGGTCTGGGTGATCGGCATCCTGTTCCTCTCGGCCGGCGCCGCCGCTTGGCTGCGCTCCCGGCCGCAGCGCGCGCCGGTGCTGGCCGCGCCTCCCCCGCCCGTGCGCACGCCGGGTCTCGAGACCAGCCGACTGCTCGACAACTTCGAGCAACGCTTCGCCGAGCTCAAGAAGCGCTCCCCCAACGCCACCGTCCTCGGCGAGTTGTACGAGCTCGGCAGCCAGCTCGAGCAGCGCAAGCGCCTGGAACAAGCCACCGCGGTATTCCGTCACCTGGCGCGCATCGATGGGGGCTACAGGGACGTGGGTTCGCGGTTGAAGAACCTGATCGACGCGCAGGGTGTTTCGGTCGTACCCCTGCGGCCGGCCACGGCCCGCGACGGCGCCGTTGCCTCGCCCCCGGCGCCTGCGGCTCCCGCCCGGCCTGCAGCCGTCCCGGCCGCCGGCGATGGCGTCAGCGCCGAAGGCCTTCACGGGCCGATTCGCGCCCTGGGCCGGTACAAGCTCGAACGCGAGATCGGTCGCGGGGCGATGGGCACCGTTTATCTTGGCCGGGACTCGGCCATCAATCGGCTGGTGGCCATCAAGGCCATCCCGCTGGCGCGCGAGTTCAGCGATGCCGAACTCGCCGAGGCCCGCAGCCGCTTCTTCCGCGAGGCCGAAACGGCCGGCCGGCTCAATCATCCGAACATCGTGACCATCTACGACGTGGGCGAGCAGGACGGGCTCGCCTACATCGCCATGGAGTACCTGAAGGGCAAGCACCTGAGCGATTTCGGGACGGCCACGACGCTGCTCGAACCGCGCAAGGTGGTGGACCTGGTCGCACGCACGGCCGACGCGCTCGGGTTCGCGCACCGGCAGGGCGTCGTCCACCGCGACATCAAGCCCGCCAACCTCATGTACGACATGACCTCGGACACCCTCAAGATCACCGATTTCGGCATCGCGCGCCTCACCGACTCGGGCAGCACCCGCACCGGCATCGTGCTGGGAACCCCCTCGTTCATGTCCCCCGAGCAGCTCGAGGGACGGGCCGTGACCGGGCAGTCGGACCTGTTTTCCCTCGGTGTCTCGCTGTTCCAGCTGCTGACCGGGCAATTGCCGTTCCGCGCGGATACCATGACCGGCCTGATGCAGCAGATCGCCGAGTCCCCTCACCCGCCCCTCAAAGCCATCCGGCCGGACCTGCCGGATTGTGTACAACAGGTGATCGACCGGGCCCTTGCCAAGTCGCCGGAGGCGCGCTTCGAAAGCGGTGCGCAGATGGCGGCGGCCCTGAACGATTGCCGTGCGCGCATCCCGGACGGACTGCCGTGATCCGCGCGCATTCGAAAGAAAGGGCCCCCCTCGCATCATGAGCCTGAAGGGCAAGATCAACAGCGTCGCCCTGACCGACACTGGCAAGGTCCGCGAGCACAACGAGGACATGATCGGCACCGAAGCCGAGATCGGCCTGTTCGTGCTGGCCGACGGCATGGGTGGCTACAACGCCGGGGAGGTCGCGAGCGGCATCGCCGTCAAGACCATCATCAGCCTGGTGAAGGAAGCGGTACTGCGCGAGGACATGGCGCTGCCCGACGCCGAGACTGGCCTCACCCGGCCCAGCATCATCCTGCGCGATGCCATCCACCGCGCCAACAAGATCATCTACCACACCTCGAAGACCCAGCCTCAGTGCGAGGGCATGGGCACGACCGTGGTGGCTTGCCTGTTCTTCGACAACAAGATCTCGATCGCCCATGTGGGCGATTCGCGCCTTTATCGCCTGAGGGACAACCGATTCGAGCAGCTGACCATGGATCACTCGCTGCTGCAGGAACTGGTGGACCGCGGCTTCTATTCCCAGGAAGAGGCGCAGCGGGCAACCAACAAGAATTATGTTACAAGGGCGCTCGGAGTCGAGCAGAATGTCGAGGTGGAGATCCACGAGGAGCCAGTGCTGAGGAGCGACTACTACGTCCTGTGTTCGGATGGCCTGTCCGACATGATCGAGGACGAAGATATTCACTTAACGATCAGCACCTTTAATGCTAATCTTGATACCGTTGCTAAGCAATTGATCCAGCTATCAAATGACAACGGCGGCCGCGACAACGTCTCGGTCATCATGGCCCACGTGGAAGAAGCGTTTCCCGCAAGACGCGGGATATTTGACAAAATACTCGGATGGTTTGGTTAAAGGGATAGGGGTAAATCAATGGCACGCCTTCTGCTCAGTCTGGATGGTCAAGTGCTGGCCGAATACAACATGAACAAGGAGCGCTACACCATCGGGCGCCTGCCGGACAACGACATCCGGATCGACAACCCTGCCGTGAGCGGACACCACTCGCTCATCATCAACATCCTCAACGATTCCTTCCTCGAGGACCTGAACAGCACGAACGGCACGTACGTCAACGGAAAGCTCATCAAGAAGCACGCCATGCAGCACGGTGATGTGATCACCGTGGGACATCACCAGCTTCGCTTCGTCGACCAGCAGGAAGGCGACAACTCGCAGGACGAGTTCGAGAAAACCATGGTCATCAGCTCGAGCTCGCAGGGCGAGGTGCGCCGGGTAGGCCAGGCCGTGGACCAGGCCGCGAAGGCGGTCTCGGCCAAGCGCGGCCCCGTGGCGGTCGATCCCGCCACCGCCCTGCCGAAGGCGAAGCTCCAGGTACTGAGCGGCGCCTTCGCCGGGCGCGAGCTGGAGCTGACCAAGGCACTCACGACGCTGGGCCGGCCCGGCATCCAGGTGGCCGCCATCACGCGCCGCTCGGAAGGCTACTTCATCGTCCACGTCGACAGCGGCCGCGAGGGCGACTACCCGCAGGTCAACGGCGTGCCCATCGGACCGCAGGCGCGACGCCTCAACGACAATGATGTAGTGCAGCTCGCCGGCGTGAAGATGGGGTTCTTCGAGAGCTGAGCCGCTGGCGGGCGAGCCGAGCGGCTGGCGCTGCTTCAGTCGAGCGTGACCGCCACCCGCTGGCTGATGCCACAGAGCAGCTCATAGGGAATCGTGCCGGCGCAGGAGGCGATGCGCTCCACCGGCAGCCCTTCGCCCCACAGCGTCACCGCGGCACCTGTGGTGATCTCGCCCAGGTCGGTGACATCGATCCCCAGCATATCCATGGACACCCGACCCGCCAGCAGTGCGCGCCGGCCTTCCACCAGCACCGGCGTATTGCTGATCACGTTGCGTGGATAGCCATCGCCATAGCCCACCGCAGCGATGGCCAGGCGCGTGCGGCGCCGCGCGGTCCACAGGCTCCCGTAGCCTACCTGCTCGCCCGGCTCCAGGGTCTTGAGCGCGATCACACGCGAGCGCAAGGACATCACCGGTTTGAGGCCCAGATCCGAGCCCAACTGATCGGCGAAGGGCGAGACGCCGAACAAGGCCAGTCCCGGCCGGACCCAGTCGCGCTGGGTCTGGGGAAAGGCGAGGAGCGAAGCCGAATTGGCGATACTGCGCTCACCCGGCAGTCCCTCGCAGACGCGATCGAACAACGCAAGCTGCTGCAGCGTGCCGGGGTGCTCGGGCGTATCGGCATTGGCCATGTGGGTGAACAGCCGGACCGGCTGTGCGACGCAGGGCAGGCGCTTCAAGACATCCAGCGCCGTGGCGAAGTCCCGCGGGCGCAGCCCCAAGCGGTTCATGCCGGTGTCGAGCTTCAGCCACACCACGAGGTGCATGCCATTCGGCACCCGCCGAAGCAGCTCCACCTGCTCCAGGCTGTGCACCACCATCTCGAAGCGGGCTTGCGTCGCCGCCTCGAGCTGTTCGGCATCGAAGACGCCCGCGAGCAGCACGATGGGCTGCGTGATGCCGGCCTGGCGAAGGATCAGTCCTTCCTCGACGCGGGCCACCGCGAAGGCATCCGCGCCGCCCAGCGCCTGCGCCACGGCCGCAAGGCCATGCCCATAGGCATTGGCCTTGACCACGGCCATGACCTTGGAAGCCGGCGCGCGTTCACGCACGACGGCGAGGTTGTGACGGAGCGCGGCGCGGAGATGGAAGCGCTGACCAGCGCCCTCACCGGAAGACGCCCTCGGCGTAAGATTCGAGGCGAAGTTCTCGAACTTCGTGTACTGGCCGAGGAAGGTGAGTTGCACCTCGCCGGTCGGGCCGTTGCGCTGCTTGGCGATGATGATGTCGGCGATGCCCTTGCGCGTGGTGTTGGGCTCGTACACCTCCTCGCGGTAGATCAGCAGGATGAGGTCAGCATCCTGTTCGATGGCACCGGAGTTGTGGCTGACGATGCCATCGGCGAGCCAGCTTGCGGGGCCGGGGACGGTCAGGTCGTAGACCGGCTCCTCTCCGGCAGCGTCGACCGTCAAGACGCGGTCCCAGAACAGATCAGATTCCGCAGACGCGTTCAATCCTGGGTCGTCGACTCGTGCGAGTTGATCGCCTGTCGAGATTTCCCCGACTTTGCGCCAGCCCGATCCGGTGAACAGGCGATGATTCGCCGTTGCCCGGATGCGGCGCCCGCTCGCCAGCGCCACGCTGAATATCGGCCGAACGCCGGTGCACCACACCTTATCGCTGCGGGCCCGAATGATCTTCTGCCGCTCGTCCATGGCCCAGACCTCGGGGGTTTGCCCACGAGTTCTGCGATCGGAACACGGCGACCATCGGCGAGCCAGACGGGAGTATCCCCGGTGACGCATTCGCGAAGGTCGGACATCACCGGCTTCTTCTCCACGCGCTGCTCCACGCTCCGGTTGAGCTGCGACAGCGCGATGACCGGGACCGAGAGCTCCTTCGCCAGCGCCTTGAGCGAACGCGAGATCTCGGAGATTTCGGTGGCGCGGTTCTCCTTGGTGCCGGAGACCTGCATGAGCTGCAGGTAGTCGACCACGATGAGATCGAGGCCGCGCTCGCGCTTGAGGCGGCGGGCGCGGGCGCGCACCTCGGTGGGCGTGAGTGCCGGTGTCTCATCCAGATAGATGCGTGCATTGGAGAGCTGCGTCATGGCCGAGTCGATGCGCGGCCAGTCGTCCTCGGTGAGCCTTCCCGAACGCAGGTTCGACTGGTTGATGCGGCCCAGCGAGGAGATCATGCGCAGCGTGAGCGACTCGGCCGACATTTCCATGCTGAACACGGCGGCGGATTTGTTCGCGCCCAGCGCGGCGTTCTCGGCGATGTTGACCGCGAGCGTGGACTTGCCCATCGAGGGACGGCCGGCGACGACGATGAGGTCGCCCGGCTGCAGGCCCGAGGTCATCTCGTCCAGCACCTTGAAGCCGGTGGCGATGCCGGTCATCTTGCCTTCGGAGTGGTACATCGTGTCGATGCGGTTCACCACCTCGGGCAGGATGCTCTTCACCGGCCTGAAACCCGCCTTGCCGCGCGCGCCACGCTCGGCGATCTCGAACACCGCGCGCTCGGCGTCATCGACGATGTCACGCGCCTCGCGCCCTTCGGGCTCGAGCGCCGAACCCACGATGTGGTTGCCGGCGGTGATGAGCTGGCGCAGCACCGAGCGCTCTCGCACGATATCGGCATAGGCGCGGATGTTGGCGGCGGTGGGGGTGTCGCGCGCGAGCGCACCGAGATAGGCGAGCCCGCCCACCTGTTCGAGTTGTCCCTTGCTCTGCAGGTATTCGGACACGGTGACCGCATCGCAGGGCTGCGAGCGCTCGATCAGGGCGCCGGCGGCCTCGAAGATCAGCCGATGATCGTGCCGGTAGAAGTCCTCGGCGATGATGCGGTCGGCGATCTGGTCCCAGGCCGTGGCCTCGAGCATGAGACCGCCCAGCACGGACTGCTCGGCCTCCACGGAGTGCGGCGGCAGCCGCAACTCACCGCCAGACTCGAAGGAACGAGGATTCACCCGGCTGGACATGCGAGTCGCAGGGCGAACACGGCGCTGATGCCCGGTCAGTCCTCGGCGACGATGGTGACGGCGAGCGTCACGTCGACGTCGGTGTGCAGATGGACCTGCACCTGGTGTTCACCGGCCAGCCGGATTGGCCCTGCCGGCATGCGCACCTCGCTGCGCGAGAGCGGATGACCCGCCGCGGTGACCGCCTCGGCGATGTCGGAGGTGCCGATCGAGCCGAACAGCTTGCCCTCGGCGCCGGCCTTGGCCTTGATCTCCAGCTTGAAGCTGGAGAGCGCCTCGGCGCGCGATTGCGCGGACTTGAGTTCCGCGGCCGCCTTCTGCTCGAGCTGCGCGCGCTGCGCCTCGAACTTGGCGATGTTCGCGGCGGTGGCCATGGTGGCCCGGCCGGTGGGGACCAGGTAGTTGCGGGCATAGCCCGGCTTCACCTTCACGCGATCGCCGATCTGTCCCAGGTTGGCGACCTTCTGCAGCAAAATGACGTCCATCTAGGTCGATCTCCAGTTCAGTGCTGATCCGTGTAGGGCAGCAGCGCCAGGAACCGGGCGCGGCGGATGGCGAGCTGGAGCTGGCGCTGGTAATGGGCCCGGGTGCCGGTGATGCGGCTCGGGACGATCTTGCCCGTCTCGGTGATGTAGCCCTTGAGGACGGCGAGATCCTTGTAGTCGATCTGCTTGACATCGTCAGCCGTGAAACGGCAGAACTTCTTGCGTCGGAAAAAACGTGCCATGGATGTTCTCCTGCCGGCGTCCCTTTAGCGGGACCCCATCGGCATGTCGTCGTCGTCGGAGTCGATGAAGTCGTCGTGGCGGCGGGCATTCTCATCCGGCGGCCGCGACATGGGCGAGGGCTCGGTGATGGCCTCGTCCATCTTCACGACCAGGTGGCGCAGCACCGCATCGCTGAAGCGGAAGGCCGCGGTGAGCTCGGCCAGCACCTTGGCATCGCACTCGATGTTCAGCAGCACGTAGTGCGCCTTGTGGACCTTGGCGATGGGGAAGGTGAGCTGGCGACGGCCCCAGTCCTCGAAGCGGTGCACGGAACCGCCACCGGCACTGATGATGCCCTTGTAGCGCTCGACCATGGCAGGGACCTGCTCGCTCTGGTCCGGATGGACCAGGAACACGATTTCATAATGCCGCATGTCATTCCTTACGGTTGTAGCCTCCCGTTGCGAGCGGTGAGGCAAGGAGTTGCCGGCAAGACCGGCAAAAAGAGCCGCGAATGGTACTGGGTTGTCGCGGGCCCGTCAAACACGGCCGTAGGCCGGGAATCGTGCCTTGGCCTCGAGATCCGGGAGGTCCTGGTCGTTCCTGATATAGGCGGTGGTGGCGTCCCGGATGGGCTGGAAATCCCAGGGGGTGAAGCGTCCCTGGCGCAGTGCCCCGTAGACCAGCCGGCGGCGCCGCTGGCTCTCCAGCACCGCGCCGTGCAGGGCTTCGAGATTCCAGCGGTCGATCACCTCCCGCCTGAACGCCGCCACCCTCGCCTCGTATCGGGGATCGGCGGCGAGGTTGTCGCGCTCCAGCGGGTCCGCGGCCAGGTCATACAGCTGGTCAGGATCCACCGGCGTGTGCACGAACTTGTACTGGCCGCGGCGGATCATCACCAGCGGCGCGATGGCGCCCTCGCCCAGGTACTCGCCGATCACCTCGTCGGCCCCGGGCTCGCCGCGAAGCGAGGGCATGAGGCTGGTGCCGTCGAGCGCGCTCAGCTCGCGCTGCTGCGGGGTTCCCGCCAGGTCACACAAGGTGGGCAGGATGTCGAGCAGCGAGGCCGATGCCGGCACGCGGCGCGCCTGGATGCGTCCCGGCGCGTGCACGATGAGCGGGATGCGGCAGGCAGGCTCGAAGAAGTTCATCTTGTACCACAGGCCCCGCTCGCCCAGCATGTCTCCGTGGTCCGCGAGTACCATCACGATGGTGTCATTCGCGAGCTGTGAGTCCCGCAGTGCCGCGAGCAGCGAGCCCACCTGGTCATCCACGTAGGACACGGCGCCGTAGTAGGCGCGACGTGCCGCCCTCACCTGCGCCTCGGTCACCGGCCGAAGGTCGAGGCCGATGACATGACGCAGCCGGCGCGAATGCGGGTCGAGCTGTGCGGGGTCGATCTGCACGCGCGGCATGTCGATTTCCACGCCTTCGTAGCGATCCCAGTAGCCCTGCGGCACCACGTACGGATCATGCGGATGCGTCATCGACACCACGAGGCAGAACGGCCGCCGGTCCTTCGAGCGCGCCAGGTCGAAGAGCTTCTGCCGCGCCGCGTAGACCACTTCATCGTCGAAGTCGATCTGGTTGGTGCGTGTGCAGGGACCCGCCTGCGACACCGAGTTCATGTCGTGGTACCAGCTCGGGCGCTCCTCGAAGCGCTCCCAGTCCGGCGTCCAGCCGAAGTCCGCCGGGTAGATGTCAGTGGTCAGCCGCTCCTCGAATCCGTGGAGCTGGTCCGGGCCGCAGAAATGCATCTTGCCGCTGAGCGAGGTCTGGTAGCCGGCCGCGCGCAGGTGATGCGCGAAGGTCGGCCACTGCGCGCTGAACTCGGCGGCATTGTCATACGCGCCGATCTGCGAGGGGAGCCGTCCCGACAGGAAGGAGAAGCGCGACGGTGCGCACAATGGACTGTTGCAGTAGAAGGAGTCGAACACGGCGCCGGAGGCCGCGAGCGCATCGATGTTCGGTGTCCGGGCCACGCGATTGCCATACGCCGGCAGCGCGCCCGCCGTGAGCTGGTCGGCCATCAGGATCAGGATGTTGGGCTGGGTCACCGTCATCTCCACTGCGCGCCGATCGCGCCGGCGGGGATGATCACATGTGGGGAGCGCCGGCCGCAATTCGCGGCGGCTGGCCGCGCTCGAGATCCAGCGTGCGGATGTCGTTCAGGATGACCGAGGGCTGCAGGTAGGCGAGCGTGTAGATCTCGCGCACCGACCCCGCGGCATCGATGAGGAACATCTTCAGCATGTGGTGCCGGGTCCTCGTGGCGCGCCCCCGTGCATCCTTCTCGACGCTCACGTCCTGGCCCAGGCCTTCGAGCAGCGGCAGCAGGTCGTGCACGTTGCGCGCCGTGAGGAACTGCCATTCGAAGTCCGGATCATTGCGCCACTGGCCCGCGTAGCGCTCGATCACCGCCGGCGTGTCGTTCTGCGGATCGAAGCTGATGCTCACCAGCCGCACGCGCTCGCGCAGCCGCGGATCGGCCTCGAGACTGGCCTGCAGGGACTTCATCACCGCGTGCGAGTACGGACAGCCCAGCGGATCCACGCAATAGGTGTAGAAGAACGTGAGCAGCGTGAGCTTGCCGCGCAACAGCGGGGCGAGCCGCACCGCGCGCCCACGGCTGTCGAGGAGCCCGGCGTCCGGGGTCGGCTGGATGCGCTCGAGCCGGTAGCTGCCCGGTGCGAGCGGCTCGTACTCCATGCGCGGAATGACGGCGGCGCCCGGGTCGACTGCGCCCGGGGCCGCGCTGCCCGCCCCCATCAGGACGAGCAGGCAGGCCCGCCAGCTCATGTGCCGGCCGTGAACTTCATGTGGTGCGGGCGGCCGAGCTTCGCCGCCGCGAAGTCGATCTCGAACGCGGTCTTGAGCTCATGACCGTCCCAGTTGAAGGCGCGCAGGAACTGCTCGTCGTCCTTGCCCTTCTTGTCCCAGTGCGCGAGCAGGCTCGAGGTGATGTACACCCGCCTGCCGTCCCAGCTCTGCGAGACCATGTTGACCTGGCTGCCGGTCTTCTTCTCGTAGGTCTGCTTCGGATGCTCGGGGTCGGACAGGTCGAAGTAGTGCGTCATGCCATCCATGAAGGTGTTGACCCACAGCCCCTTGCCGTCGGCCGTGATCGAGATGTCCACCGGCAAGGGGATCTTTGCCGGATCGCCGATGGTGGCCACGTCCTTCGCGGTCCACGCGCCGGTGCCATCCTGCTTCACCAGCCACAGCCTGGAGGTGAGCGCCGTCGCGGTGATCGCCCAGTTCTGCCCCGGCGCCAGACCCCAGCGGATCTCCAGCGGCGCGCCCGGCACGCTCAGCACCTGCGTGGGCCGGAAGGACTTGAGGTTCCACACCACCATCGTGTTGCCGAAGCGCTTCATCGCCGCCGGGTCCTTCACCACCTCGCCGAGATCACGCATGTAGTTGTCGCGCCCGGTGAAGCTCGAGCTGAGCATGACGTTCTTCGCGGGATTCACCGCGAGGTCATAACCGTAGCCATCGCCCACCGCGGCGCCGACCTTGGTCGTCGGGATGTCGTACTTGCGGATCAGCGTGCCGTGGTTGTTGAACAGCGCGATGCCGGTCACCCCGCCATTGTCATGCGTGTTGGACAGCGTGCCGATCAGCATCCGTCCGGGCAGCGCGTAGAACGTGTGCGGACCCACGAGCCCGGTGCGCTTGGGAAGGTCGGTGATGGTCTTGATCAGTTTCGGCTTGCCCGGCGTCGTGCCAACATCGAACACGTAGATCTTGCTGTCATCCAGCGTGCCCGCCCACAGGAAGCGCCGATCGTCGGTGAATCCCATGTGGTGAGCCTCGCCCTGGCCGCCGACCGAAACGCTGCCGACGACCTTGCCATAGGACTTCGAGTGCGGATCGGCATCCACGGTGACCAGCTTGTCCGAGCCGTCGCCGAGGCCCGTGACACCCAGCGTCCAGACGTGGACGAAACTCTCCTGTCCCTTGATGAGATTGCTGATGTAGGGTGAATTGCAGGTCTCATCGGCCATCGCGGCCGAGAGCAACCCGATGCCTGCGAGCGTCCATGCCGCCCGCCCGATTCGTGTGCGCTTCATGTCCGTATCCCCCGTTGTCGTGGCCGGAAAGCCGGCAGTGTAGCGCCAACGTGCAATGCGTCCCATTACCAAAGGACATGAACTCATGCGGCTCTCAGCGGCCGACGATCCTCTGACGCACCGCATCGAAAAGAGCCACGCCCACCGACACGGAGACATTCAGCGAGGAGACCTGGCCGGCCATGGGGATGCGCGCCAGCAGGTCGCAGCTGTCGCGCGTCAGCCGCCGCAGGCCTGACCCTTCGGCACCGGCCACCAGCACCACGGGTCCCTTTGAGGTCCACCTCGAACAGCACCTGCTCAGCCTCACCCGCAAGGCCGACCACCCACAGCCCCTGCTGCTGCAGGGATTTCAGCGTGCGCACGAGGTTGGTGACCGTCACGAAGGGCACGAACTCGCGGCGCCGGCCGCGACCTTGGATGCGGTGGCATCGAGGCCAGCGGAGCGGTCCCGCGGCGCGATCACCGCGTGCACGCCGGCGGCCTCGGCGCTCCTCGGGCAGGCGCCGAGGTTGTGCGGATCGGTGATGCCATCGAGTGCCAGCAGCAGCGGGGGCGTCGTGAGCCGCTCCACGAGGTCGGAGAGGCGTGTCTCATCCCAGGCAGCGGGCGGCCGCACGCGCGCAACCACCCCCTGGTGGACACCGCCCGTGGCAAGCTTCTCGAGCGTCGCGGCCGATGCGGGCTGGACCTGAAGGCCGGCCGCGCGTGCCTGTTCCACCAATTCGCGCATGCGCGCATCGCCGCGCTCCTCGCGCACCCACAATTCGAGGATGCGCTCGGGCGCCCGCTGCACCACCGCCTGCACGGCGTGCAGCCCGTACACCAGGTGCCGGGACGGGTCAGCCACGCCGTTGCGATCGCCGCTCGCGGCGCGAACCGCCGCGAGCGGCCCCGCCCGCGCCACGTGTCGGGTGGCCGATGGACGCACCCGCCTCCACCAGTTCGAAATCGATCTGCCGCTGGGCGAGGTCGACGCGCGAAAGGCGCACGCGCACCGCATCGCCCATGCGGAAGCGCCGTCCGGTGCGCCGCCCGACGAGCCCGAGGCCGCCCCGGTCCAGTTCCCAGTAATCCCCGGGGATGGCCGAGATGTGCACGAGTCCGTCGATCGGCATCTGCGCGAGCTGAACGAACAGCCCGAATTCCAGCGCGCTGGAGATGCTGGCATCGAACTCCTCGCCGATACGCCCCTGCAGGTACAGGCACTTGAGGTACGCCATCACATCGCGCGCGGCATCATCCGCGCGGCGCTCGCGCTGCGAGGTCTCCTGGCCCAGCGCCTGCAGTTCACCGATCTCGTAGCGGTGTCCCGCCGCGCTCCTTGGCAGGAGAGCCGCCTTGAGGGCCCGGTGCACGATCAGGTCCGGGTAGCGGCGGATCGGCGAGGTGAAATGCGCGTATTCCTCCAGCGCAAGCCCGAAGTGGCCGATGTTGGTGGCCTGGTAGACGGCCTGCGCCAGCGAGCGGATCACCAGGCCCTCGAGCAGCAGGCCATCCGGCCGTGCCGCCAGCCGGTCGACGAGTGAGCGGTATTCGCGCGGCGTCGGTTCCTCGGAGAACTGCGTGCCGACGTTGAGCGCGTTGAGCACCTTCTCGAGCTCGGCCACGCGCTTGTCCTCCGGCAGTCCGTGCACCCGGTACAGGCCTCCGGCCTTCGCGTGGCGCAGCGCCGCCGCGGTCTCGACGTTGGCCGCGATCATGCACTCCTCGATCAGCCGGTGCGCATCGTTGCGCACCGGCGCATGGAAGCCGACGATGACACCATCGGCGCCGATGCGCGCCTTGACCTCGGCACCACGGAAATCCAGCGCACCGCGCGCATCGCGCGCGCCTTTCAGCGCCTGGTAGATCTGATACAGCGCATCGAGCGAGGACCTGACATCGGCCGCGAGCGTCTGGCGCGCGCCTTCCGGGTTGCTGAGGTAGTCCCAGGCGGACTCATAGGTCAGGCGCGCATGCGAGCGGATCACCGCCTCGTAGAAGCGCGCACGGCTCAATTTCCCCGACTTGCTCACGCGCATGTCGCACACGAAGGCCAGCCGCTCGACCTGCGGCATGAGCGAGCACAGGTGGTTGGAGAGCCGCTCGGGCAGCATCGGGATGACGCGGTCGGGAAAGTACACGGAGGTTGCGCGATTGCGCGCCTCGGTATCCAGCACGCCGCCATAGCGCAACGGTGGCTCACATCGGCGATGGCCACCACCAGCCGCCAGCCGCCTCCCCGCACGGCTTCGCCATACACGGCATCGTCGAAGTCCCTGCGCATCCTCGCCATCGATGGTCACCAGCGGCAGCGCGCGCAGGTCCTCGCGGTGTGCGTGGTCCGACGGACGCACTTCGTTTCCGAACCGTTCGGCCGCCTGCAGTACCTCCTTCCGGGAACTCGCCCGGCAGGTCATGCCGCAGGATGGCGAATCGCGCGCCAGATCCGAGGGCGAAGATCGGTGAGCGTCTCCACCACCCGGCCGTGGGCCGGCAGGCCTGATGCGGGCGGCGGGTGATCTCCACCACCACGTAAGCGCCGTCCTGCGCGCCGTGACGATCGCGCGCGCCACATCCACGCCGTACCAGGCGGCCCGGGATCCTCCGGTTCCACGCGTCCACGGCCGTGGTTGGAATGGAAGATGCCGGCGATGCGGGCGGGCGCCGACTCCAGCCGGCGGATCAGCCGGGCGACGCGCCGTCCGCGCTCGTTGGTGCCCACGACGGTGACTTCCACGCGGTCCTGGTGCATCAGCGAGGACAAGGTCCGCCCGCGCCAGCATCAGCGGCGCCGAGCCATCATCCGGCAGTACCGTGACATCACCGCTGGCGCTGGCCGCGCACGCGCCCGGACAGGCGCTCCTGCTCGCCCACCACCGCGAAGCCACGGTCGCTCTCGCGAAGCTGGTTGTCGCGCACCATGGCGCCCAGGCGCTTTGCCAGCGCATCGCGCTGCGCATCGGTCTTGAGGCCCAGGATCTTCGCCAGCCGTTTGGCGTTCAAGGGTTCCGGCGCGGCGGTGAGTTGCGAGAGCAACAGCTCCCGGCTGGGGATGGGATCCGCGTAGCGTGACTGCTCGCGGGCGTAGTTGGGGTCCTGCTGCTGCCAGGCAGTTGCAGGCGTCTTGCGCCCTCGGGCGCGGCGTCGAAGAGGTCGGGTCATGCGGAATTAAGAGGTTATCAGCAAAGGTTGGGGTTGGTTGACAGTCGGGGACCGGGTGCGTACATTCTGCGCGCCTTTCGGCCCATCTCTAGCCCAGGTGGCGGAACTGGTAGACGCGCTGGTTTCAGGTACCAGTGGAGCAATTCGTGGAGGTTCCGAGTCCTCTCCTGGGCACCACTTCGCTTTACGGTTTCGGATCTTTCAGTCCGCAAGTCTACATCAAAAAGACCGGCCGAATCATCAATTTCAGGTAATGCGCAGCCCGCCTTTCGGCGAGTGTACCGCTCTGATGTTCGCGCCGCCGGCGAACACGCGCATCCGGCGCCCGCAGGCCTACAACTGCAGGCTCGAATCCCTGCCCACACCGCGCGCGGCCGCCAGGTCCCAGGAAGCGCGGGTCGGTGCAGTTGTCGGATACACGCTGTCGGCGCCATTGCCCAGCACGCCGAAGTTCGCGTAATGCGGCGATCGAGGAGGTTGTCCGCCCGCACGGCAATACAGGGACAGGTGTGGAATCGGTCGCCCAGCCGATGCGTGCATTGAGACACATGCCGAAACCACCGACTGGGTGACGATCCGGTTCGCCTCGTCGCCGCGCGGATAGAACTGCGGAACCCGTTGTAGCGCAGGTCCGCGCCCGGCGTGAAGGCGGTCAGGCCAGCGCACAGTCGAAGCCGGCCTTGAAGGCATCGCGCGGCAGTCCCGGGATGCGGTTGCCGCGGGTCACGGCGATCAACCCGGTCTGCGGATCGGCATCCGGGTGGTTGACGCTGTTCTCGAGGAAAGGCCACTGCGGAACGTGGCGTCGAGGTGCGTGTAGTTGAGATGCCACTGCAACTTCGGCCGGCGAGCATCGCTCCGCGCGAGGCTCGCCTCGATGCCCTGCCGCCGGGTGCGGCCGACGTTGGCGTAGTAGCCCTGGTTGGACTGCGCACCGCCGGTGGACTGGAACAGCATGTCGTTCATCGACGTTGACGGTGTGGAACAGGTCCCGCATGCCAGTCGAGCCCACGCTGATCGCGCGACGCAGGTGCACGCTGCCCGCAGCCCCGCTCTCGACGCTCTTGCGGGCGACGACCTGCTTGAGCTGCGGGTCGGCGACGAAGTCGTTCGGCAGGCTTGACACGGAGCATCGAGGCTGGCGCAGGTGAGTTCCACCGGCGTGGGCGCGCGGGTGGACCTTCGCTGTAGCCGGCGTACAGGTTCACCGCCGGATGGGTCATCTGACCAGGCCAGGCCCAGCGAAGGATTCAGACGCTCGAAGGCGTGATCGCCGTCGAGATCCGGATCCAGGCCGGTGAGATCCGCAATGCTCCGTGCGCGTGTGGTTGTAGCGGATCGATGCGGTGAGCGCGAGGTCTTCGGTGATCGACCAGCGTGTCGGTGAGGAATAGTCCGCTGTTCGCCGACGCTCTGATCGTTGAACGTGGACAGGCGAGCGTCGGCCGGCAGGGACTCAGCACGCCCGTAGGTTCGCGGTGCGACGTAGGCTGTGCAAGCCGGATGCGGGCGAACACGTCGAGGAACGTGGCCTCGACAGCGTCGAGTGGTAGTCCGCGACCCGCCCATGCAGTAGTAGTCGAGGCCCGCGACGAACTGGTTCTCGTGCGCGCGCGCCAGCGGCGCCGACAGGATGGCCACTGCGTAGGTTGCCGCCTCGGCTGAGCGGCCGGCGCAGGCCGTCTGGTTGATGACCGCGTCGTACTGCGAGCCGACCGGCTGGCCGTTCTGGTCGAGCACCGGTGCATCGGCCATCACACAGGATGCGCCGGATCCTCATCGCAGGCCTCGAAGACTGGTGCCATCACCGTTGTAGGAGCGCGTGTCGCACTCGAGCGGAAGAACAGCGTACCGGCAATCTTCGACCAGGTCCTGCCGGCGTGCCAGCTCCCCTGCGCCGTGAACCCCGTCGAAGTCATTGTTCGTCTGGTCCGGCGCCGTGAACACACTGTCCCGGCCAGCGCCAGGACCGGCAATGCACGCCTGTGAGCCGTTGCCGAGCAGGTTGGTGCGCGCATGCGCGAGATGCAGGTCCAGGGTCAGGTGATCGGTGCCCGCCGGCTCAACGTACGCCGAAGAAGCTGGTGGCACGCGAATGCGGAGGTCGTCGCGCCAGCCCTTTCTGCGAAATGGTTGGCCAGCAGGTAGTATCCCCAGCGCTCACCATTGTTGCGCACCGCTGTTCGAGCGTGTACTCGTAGCGCCGCCGGAAGGAGCCGGCGTAGGCCTGGGCGCTCGTCCTGGTGCATCGCGAAGCCCGTTCTTGGTGCGGATCTGGATGGCGCCGCCGAGGGTATTCAACCCGAAGATCACGGGTTCGCTCCCGAGTCAGCAGCGTCATGCGAGGACATCGCCTCCTCGGGGATGAGGTCCCAGTTGACACTGTCACCGAACAGCTCGTTGACCCGCACGCCATCGACGTACACCGAGATGCCTTCCGAGCCGCCCAGCAGCGGGGTGCCGGTGAAGCCGCGAAACTGCACGATCCGGTTGCAGTGGATTGGCCATTGGGCCGAGTTGATGCTGACACCGGCCACGCGAGGTGGCGGTTGAGGTAATCGGATGACATCCAGCGCCTGGGCCCGGTCGAACTCCTCGCCGCTCATCGGCGCCCTGCACGCTGTAGGGCAGCAGGTTGACCCGGGAAGCATCGCGCCCTGCGTTCCGGCGTGATCGCGATCACCGTGATGCCATGCACCTCGGGGTCTTCCGGCTCGCGTGGATCAGCGAAGGCTTGGCCGCACACGAGTACGGCTCCCAGGAACCCTGCCCTCAGCCTGACCGCAACCACGCGGCGACGCTCACTGCCGTCGCGCCGCGCTGAACATGACATAGAAGGTGCGTCCGGGTGCCGGCTCGAAGTAGCGCGCATTGCTTTCGTTCACGATGACGCTGCCCACGTACTGCCGGTCGGCGAGGTTGTCGACACGCACGAACTCACTGATCTTCCAGCGCGTCGTCTGCTGGTCGAGCCCGAGACGGATGTTCGCGACCCAGAAGCCGGGCGCCGCATCGCTGTTGCGGTCATCGACGTAGATCTTCGAGCGGCCCAGCGCCTCGGCCGTCGCGGTGAAGCCCAGCGGCGCGTATTTCCAGCTGAGGCCCGCATACAGCGCATTGGACGGTACCGCGGGCAGCCGGTTGCCCGCCTCCACCATGACCGGCGCGCAGGGCAGACCGACGCAGGTCTGGTAACTCTGGTTCACCTCGGCGCGGATGTGGGTGAAGGCGAGGCGTGCATCGAATTGTTTCCACAGCACGGCATCCACCGACACCTCGATGCCCCGCCGCGTGGTCTCGCCGATGTTCTGGAACACCGAGCGCCCACCGGAATTGGCGAGCACCGCGAGCTCGTCCTGGGTCTTGGTGTAGAAGGCGGCGAACCCGGCACGCCAACCCTCACCGTCCGCCTTGTCGCCGAGTTCGGTGTTGTCGCTTCGCGCCGGCTTCAGGTCGAGATTCAGGCCGGGGGTGCTGCCGTTGGTGGAGCGATAGGCGAGATCATTCATCGTCGGCGTCTCGAACCCGCGCCCATAGGCCGCATACGCGTTCAGGTGCGGATTTACCCGGAAGGTGACGCCCGCCACGGGGTTCACCGCCGAATAGCTGACCTCGCTGCGAGGATCCCCCATCGAGGCCCGGTGATTCAGCGACCGGACCCGCACTTCACTGTTGCGCACACCCGCGAGCAGCCGCCAGTGCGTGCCCGGCTCCCACTGGACCTGCAGGTATTCATCGAGGTCGTAGACATGGTTCGACTCGTCGCGCCGCAGGTCTCCGAGCACGCCGAGTTCATCGCCGATGAAATTCAGGTAGCCGCGGCGTGCCTCGCGCAGGTCGTCATAGTTGAGCCCCACGGTGGTCTGAAGCGGGCCGCCGGCGAGCGAACGCGTGTCAGTCATGCGCAGATCGACGCCGTAGAAATCCCGCCCGAGGTCGATGATGCCGCCCGGATGCGTGGGCCTGGCCTGTGCGGTCGCGAGGATGGCCTGGTACTGGCGCGTGGCGCGATGACCACCGTAGGCGCTCACCGACAGTTCATCCGTGTCGCTGAGCCGGTGATGCAGGAATGCCCCGCCCTGCCCCTGGCGCAGGGACTTGCGCGTGTTGTAGGCCAGCGCATTGGAGCCGGCCTGCTCGGGATCCGCGGTCCACTGGGTACGGGTGAGGCCCAGGGGATCCTGCACCTCCGGCGTCTGCACCAGGTTCCCGATCAGGGTGAGCTGGGTGTCGGGACTGAAGCCCAGCCGCACCTTGGCGTTGAAGTTGTTGCGCTCCGCGGCGCTGTGGACGCGAAAGCCGTCGGTCTCGAAATGCGCGGCATCGATGACGTAGTTGACGAAGCCGGTGTCACCGCCTGCCTTCAGCGCATAGCGCTGGGTTCCCAGGCTCCCGCCGGCGGCACTGCCGTCGATGCGGCTGCCGGGCTGGCCATCCTCGGTGAAGATGGCGATGACCCCGCCCGAGGAGTTGCCGTACAGCGCCGAGAAAGGTCCCCGCAGTACCTCCACCGCTTCGGCCGAGCCCAGGTCGAACTGCGAGAACTGGCCCTGCCCGTCGGGCATGGTGCCGGGGATGCCATCGGCATACAGCCGCACGCCGCGCACACCGAAACTGGAGCGGGCGCCGAATCCGCGCACCGACACCTGCAGGTCCTGCGCATAGTTCTGCCGGTTCTGCACCGACAGGCCCGGCACCGTCAAGAGCGATTCGGACAGGTTCACCTGGAGCTGGCCCTGTCGCAACTGCTGTGCGCCGACGCGATCCACGGACACGGGCAGGTCGAGACTGGACTGCGCGATGCGCGTCGCCGTCACCACCACCGGGGAAAGGGCATCGAATCCGTCCGCTGCCGCAGGGAATTGCGCCGCCGCGGGAAAAGCGCACGCCAGCGCCACGACCGAACAGCAGATCCGACCATTGAGAATCATCGACATGCTCCATCCCGATTCGACTGAAACTTCACAGTTTACCCTGCTGATCCCAGGAAAGTTTCCCGACGCCCTCCCCGGAGGCAGCGGGTTGCATGGGCAGCACTTGAGGGGCCTTCAGGAATTGCGTGGAATCAGCCAGCGCAGCGCCAGCGGCGGAACGAGCAACAGCGTCACGAGGGTAGAGGAGATGAGGCCGCCAAGGATGACGATGGCCATGGGCCCCTCGATCTCATGGCCCGGCTGGTGCCATTGCAGCGCCACCGGCAGCAGCGCAAGGCCGGTGAGGAGCGAGGTCAGCAGGACCGGCGTCAGCCGCTCCCGGGCCCCCTGCCAGGCCGTGTGGATATCCCAGGGTCGGCCCTCCACTGCCACCAGGTGATCGAAGTGCGAGACGAGCAGGATGGTGTTGCGGGCGGCCATGCCGAACAACGCCACGAATCCGACCATGGAACCCAGGGTGAGCGTGGCGCCGGTCAGCGCGACGGCCAGCACGCCGCCGATCAGCGTGCTGGGCAGCGCGAGCAGCACGATGATCACCTGCCGGGTGCGGCCGAAGGCCGCGGCCAGCAGCAACACGATGAGCGCGAGGGCCCCGGCAGAGTGCAGCAGCAATTCCCGCGCCGCCGCCGACTGCGCCTGCGCGGCGCCGCCGTAGCGCAGGAACACGCCGGCGGGCAGGACCACGCCGGCTTCGATGGCCTGTCGCGCGCGGCGCGCGAATCCGACCTGATCGCTCACCGTGGGCGTCGCGACCACGATCTGCCGGCGCAGGCCGTCCTGATGGTCGATGAGGCTTCGCTCGGACACCATCTCGAGCCGGGCCACCGCGGACAGCGGCGTGAGCTGGCCCGCATCGCCGCGCAACAGCAGCGCGCCCACCGATTGCGGACTGGCCGGGCCCGTCACCCGCACCACCACCGGAATGCTGCGATCCGCCAGCGCGATTTCCCCCGAGGGTGCGCCATGGTAGGCGGCATTCAAGGTGAGCAGCGCATCGGCCGGCGTCAGGCCCCGCAGGGTCAACGCCTGCGCATCCAGCAGCACGCGCAGCTCGGCCTGCCGCGCCGGCACGACGGCGCGCACCGAGCCCGCGCCCGGCAGGCGCTTCAGCACCGCGACGATGCGCGCGGCCACAGCGTCGTCCGCGTCCAGGTCCGAGCCGATCACGCTCACGGACAAGGGCGCGGATTCCCCGCTCAGCGTCTCGCCGATGCGCTCGGCCAGCACCGAGTAGATCTCCACCAACTGGTTCGGGTAATCATCGAACACCGCGCGGATGTCCGCATCGATGCGTGAGGCGCGCCGGTCGCGCCCCGGCTCGATCTGCACCTCGAATTCGCTCTTGTTGGGCGTATCCGGATCCTGCCCGTTCTCCGCGCGGCCGATCTGCTCGGCCACGCTGCGCACGCCCGGGATCGCGGCCAGCCGCCGGCTGATGTCCACGCCGACCCGTCGCACCTCCTCGAGCGAGATCCCGGCACGGAGCGAGGCATGCACGATCAGGTAGTCTTCGCGAAAGTCCGGCAGCAGGCGCGCGCCCAGCAGCGGAAGCCCCACCAGTCCCGCGAGACCCGAGCCCAGCAGCAGCCACGACAGCACGCGCGGCCGCGGCGCCAGCCAATCGAGGGCGGCGAGCTGCCAGCGCTTGCAGCGCTGCAGGAAGGCGGACTCGGGCGCGGGACGGTGGCGGCTCATCGCGAGCTGGCACAGGGCGGGCGTCACGCTCATCGCCACCAGCAGCGAGAGCGCGACGGCGAGCAGGAAGGCCACCGACAGGGGCCTGAAGAACGAGCCCTGCAGGCCCGACATCGCGAGGACGGGGAAGAAGGCCACGGCCACCGCGGCGGTGGCGAAGAACACCGGACGGCGCACCTCGAGGGAGGCCGAGAGGAACATGCCGGCGGGACTGGCGCCCTCCCCTGCCAGGCGGCGGCGGCGCAGGATGTTCTCCACGTCGATGACGGCATCGTCCACCACCACGCCCAGTGCGACCACGAGGCCGCCGAGTGTCATGGTGTTGAGGCTGAAGGAGGCGGCCGACAGCAGCCACACGCAGGCCAGGAGCGTGAGCGGGATGGCGCTGAAGGAGATCAGCGCGCCGCGCCAGTCGCGCAGCATGACCAGCAGGATCACCACCACCAGCGCCGCGCCGATCAGCAGTGAATTGCGCAGCTTCAAGATGGCGCTCTCGATGAAGCTCGCCGGCCGCAGCAGCGCCGGGTGGTAGCGCACCCCCTGTTTCGCGAGCACCGGGGCGAGTGCCTCGAGACGCGACTCCAGCGCGCGCGAGACCTCCAGCGTGTTCGCGCCGAACTGGGTCGAGGTCTCCACCAGCACACCGGGAACCCCGGCGATCAACGCATCGCCGAAGCGCGGCTCCGCGCCATCGCGCACGCGCGCCACATCGCCGAGTCGCACCAGCGCGCCATCGCCCGTCTCGAGCAGGGAATCCGCCAGTGCCATGCTGCTCGCGCCCTGCGGCTGCGCCCGGATGATGATGCGCTGTGTCTGCGTCTCGAGAAAGCCCGCGCCCCGGGCGGCGGTGGCGTTGCGCGTCGCCTCCAGCACCTGCTGCAGCGTCAGGCCCCGCGCCGCCAGCCGCAGGGGATCCACCTCCACCACCCGCTCGCGCGACTCGCCGCCGAACACCTGGGCCTGCGCCACGCCGGGAACCGCGAGGATCTGCGGCTTCACCACCCATTGAACGAGGTCGCGCAGCTCCGCCGGCCCCAGCCGTTCGCTGGTGAATCCGACGTGCAGGAGGTACTCCATCGAGGAACTCAGCGGCGACAGGAGCGGCGCTCCGACACCGTCGGGAAGCTGCCCGGACACCTGCCCGAGCCGCTCGGTGACCACCTGCCGCTGGCGGTACGGGTCACCGCCCCGGTCGAACACCACCTGGATCGCGGAGAGTCCCTGCGTGGAGGTGGATCGCAGGCTCCGTACGTTCTCGGTGCCGGCGAGGAGCCGCTCCAGCGGCTGCGTGACGCGCGATTCCACCTGCGCCGCATCCAGGCCCGGCGCCTCGGTCTGCACCAGCACGTGCGGGGGCGCGAAGTCCGGAAAGACATCGAACCGCGAGCCGGAGACCGCGGCGAGGCCGAACAGCAATACCCAGGCCGCCATCGCCGTGACGATGCGCGGGTGCGCCAGCGATGTTCGTACGATGGCCGCTAGCATCCGGAGAGGGTGGCCACCCTAGTCCTGGTCATCATCGTCCGCCGGGGAAGTGCCGACGCCCTGCAACGACCACAGCACGCCGGCGCCGCGCACCACGACCTCATCCTCCGCATCCAGTCCGTCGACCAGCCATTCATCCGCCAGGGGAGCAAGCACCCGCACCCGGGTGGCCGCGTATCGCGCCTTGCCCGACCCGGCCCCGGTCGCCAGCGCCTTGTAGAGAAAGGCGCCGCGCTCGTCGTACAGCAACGCCTGCGCGGGTACCAGCCGCCCGGACTGCGAAGGCCACAGGAGCGAGGTGGGCAGCCGCGCACCCGCGCCCGGCGCGCCAGGCGCGGCGGCCGACTCGAGCAGCACGGCACTGCCTTGCGAGCCGCCCGGTGAGGAGACGAAGCCCAGCACCTTCGCCGCCACCTCGATTCCATCGAGACTCACCTGCGCCGAAACCGGCGGCTGCAGCATCGACTGCCGGCCCGGCACTTCGGCGCGCAGCAGGAGCGAGGTCCCGGCGCGCAGCCGCACGAACAGCGCCTCGCGTCCCGCGGGCGTGAGCCGCCACAGCGGCCGCCATTGCAGCTCGGCCTTCGCGCGCTGCGCCTGCGCCTCGCCGCTGGCGCGCGCCATCGCCGCCCTGCCCGCCTGCACCTCCCGATCCGATGCGGACCCCTGCGATTCGCGCAGGTGGGTCAGGCGCGACAGCTCCGCAGCGGCGGCCGAGGCGGCTGCCTGCGCCGATGCCAACTCGCCCCATTGCGATACCAGCGCGGCCACGTCCACGACGACACCGACGGCGGACAGTCGCGCGGGCGCCTGCGTGGACGGAGCACGCGCCACCGTGATACCGAGCGCCTGGCGTTGCGAATCGGACAGCGTCGCCAGCGCTGAGGCAGGCGCGGCGGGCTGCTCGTCATCGCCGGCCAGCGAGCTCGCGAGGCCGCCGATGCCCAGCCAGGAGATCAGCCAGAGGCGCGCGATGCCGCTCATCGGGCCGCGATCCCGCGCGCGGCCGGCTCGGCGTCGAGCCACCCTTTCGTCGATGACAACGCGAGTTCCGGTCCTGACAGCGGCTGGTACAGCGCCGCCTCGAGCTCATTGCGGGCGCGTTGCCAGGCCATGCGCCGCTGCAGCGACTGCAGTCCGGCGCGCTGGCGCAGCAGCAGCGCGGTGAGCTGGCTGGCGCGGCCGACGGCGCCGGCCTGCCAGGCAGTCTCTGCCAGCTGCTCCGCCCGGTCCGCCGCGGCGAGTTGCACCAGCGCCGCCTTCACGGCCTCCGCGGCCCGCCTCTCCTGCTCCCTCGCGGCATCGATCTCGCCGCCGATCCGTGCCTGCAGGGCGAGCAGATGGGCGCCGGCCGCAGACCTCGCCGCACGCGCCGAGTCGATGCCAGCCTTCACCCGTCCCCGCGGCAGGCCGATCTCCACGTCGAAGGGAAACTTCGCGATGCCGTGGTCCCAGTAGTAACCCGGTTGCAGTTCGATACGCGGATACTGCTCGCGCAGCGCGAGGGCAAGCGCCGATTCGGCCAGCGTGTAGGCCTGCACGGCCGCCCCCAGATCGGGGCGCATCAGCAGCGCCTGTTCGCGTCCGCGGTCCAGCAACGCCGCATCGACGGGCGGCGGCTACCCCACTCGGGCCAGGACAGTGGCGTCGACCCGAGTCCGTGCGCCGTGATGCCGAGGCACTGCGCCACCGCGGCCTGCGATGCGGCGAGGCGTTGCTGCGCCTCGGCCCGCTCGGCCAGCAGCGCCGCCCTTTCCTGGTCGAGGGCCAGCGCGGTGTCCGGCGCATCCTCCCCGGCCGCGATGCGCGCCTGCTGCAACTCGTGCAATTGGCCGAGCGTGTGATCCAGCCCGTCCATCTGTGCCAGCTCCCGCTGCGCCGATTCACGATCGCTGAGCGCCGCGATGAGTTCACGCCGCAACTGCCACACGGCCTGCGAGAATTCGAGCCGGGCCTGTTCGGTCACGGCGGCGATGGCACGCACGGATTCGCGGCGCTGGGTCGCCGTCCACAGGGGCCAGCGACCGGCCACCCCGTACAGCCAGGGATGCTGCTCCCGGCGCGCATACTCGGTCTGCAGCAGCAGCGAACCGTCCGCCGGAAGATTCGCCGCCACCGACTGCGCCACGGCCCGTTGCTGCTCGGCGCGCGCCCAGGCCAGCTGCGGGTTCTGCGCAAGGCCGGCAACGAGCAGCTGCGCGCGGTTCCAGCTCGAGGGCGGCCAGCCGCGGTCAGGCTGCGGCAACAACCGGTCGAGCGCCTCTCGCGCCTGGTCGGAGGCCAGCGGCCGCTCGTCGAGCTCGCGGGCGGAGCGGGCAGGATCCACCGGCGCCGGCCGATAGGCCTCGCAGGACGCGAGGCACATCGACGTGCACAGCACGGGGAGGCACCACGGGAGCTGGCGAGGTCTGCGGGCATCGACGGGAGGTGTACGGGTCTGGGTGCCGATCACGTGTTCGATCCACACTCGAGTTCGCATCGCGCCGTCTCGATGATACTCGCAGGCCTCGTTCGATCAACCGCCGCGCCACGCGCGCGGTTCATCACCGCGCGCGTGGTGTTTCCCTCCTTCAAAAGAAGATGATGCCGCCCAGGGCGTAGGTGGTCTCCTTGGCGGAGTTGCCGTTCCAGGCCTTGGCCTTGGTGTCGATGAACTCGCCCACCAGCGTCACGCTCTTGGTCAGGCTGTAATACAGGCCACCGACCACGGATTCGTTCCGGTGCAGCAGCAGGCTCGAGGCCGACCCCGCCTCCTCGTCCGAGGCCAGCTTGAGGTTCGACACGCCGTAGCTCACCCCGACCTTGAGCTTGTTGAACTTGTAGGCCCCCTGCACGTAGCCGCCATCGGACTTGCGCTTCTCGCCGGCGGCCGAGGTGGGCAGGATGTACAAGCCGGTGGTGCCGATGCCCTTGCCGGTGTAGCCGTAGAGCACGCCTTCGAACCCGGCCACGCCGATCTTCACGCCGCCATCGACGCCTGAGCCGTTGTAGCTGGTGGCGGCACCGGGCGCATTGCCCGCCACGTCACTGCTGGTGGCCTGCGCCTTCTGCGTCACCACGTCCACCCACACCTTGCCACTGAGCGCGGTGCCGGTCGCATCGCCCCAGGTGTAGCTGGCGCCGGCCTGGATCTGCGGGGCCGTGTGCTTCGAGTAGGTGGCCCCGAAGGGTGCCGCACCCACCGAGTTCAGCGGCTGGAAGATGCCGGCCGAGAAGGAAAAGCCGTTGAACGATGGCGAGGTGTAGGTGATCTGCGGCTCCCAGTCGGTGTAGATGTAGCCGATGCCGATGCGGCCGAGGCTGGTGTTGCCCGGCGCGCTGTTACCGCCGGTGGAGCCCACGCCGAGCAAGGTCATGTCATCGAGGATGGCATCCTTGCCGAACAGCCCGATGTCGCGTCCCAGCTTGACCGTGCCCCAGCTCGCATCGCCGATGGTGAAGAACGCCTGGCGAGCATCGATGCCGGGTGTCTGCAGGGCCGAGGGCAGGCCCGGCCCATTCACGCCGGCGGCGGCGGAGCTGTTGATGCCCGGGTAGAACCCGATGGTGAATCCCACATCGAGATCACCCTGCCGGGAAGTGGCGTTGAAGACGATGGCCGCCGGCAGCAGGCCATTGCGGACCGCCGCCGCCTTATCGCCGGTGCAGGCGAGTCCACCCACCACCGCGGTGTTGGCGCCATCATCACAGTTCGCGCCGACGTAGAAGGCATTGACGTTTCCCGAGATGTCGACCTTCCAGTCGCCGGCCGTGAAGTCGATGCCCGCCAGCGCGGGCCTCGCGGGCACGGCCGCCAACAGGGCCGCGCAGCCGATCAGTCGCCAGGATTGCTTGCTCATCATCGCTACTCCCCTTCAGGTCCTTGTGATTGATTGGAATCGGCGCGGCACGAGCGAGCTCACCGCACGTTCCAACGGGGCTGCAAGAGCTGTACCAGTGGGGATTCGCGCGGCATGGCGCGCCATTCGTGAAGTCGCGGCGCGATCGGCTGGCGCGGCTGTCCCGTCCGCGGATCAGTGAGCCTCGGGCGGTGTCATGGAATCAGCGCACTCGACCCACGCGGTCCTCCCGCAAAGCCCGCGCGAGCATCACGGCAGCCGCGATCACCATGGCAAAGCTCTCTGGCACGCAAGCTGCACCGATCCAAAGCTGATTGCGGAATCCGCGGTCACAGGGGTAGAGGAACAACCGGGAGGAACCGTTCATGTCAATTTCGATTCATCCGTCCGTCGACAATGGCATCAAACCGGCTGCAAAGGATTTTGAAGGGGGGACACTGACCTGCAAGTGCACGGACAAGCCGGTGAAGGTGGCGATCAGGTCGCAGTCCGCGCACAACCATGCCTGCGGCTGCACCAAGTGCTGGAAGCCCAAGGGCGCCTTGTTTTCCGTGGTGGCGGTCGTGCCTCGCGACAAGGTGTCGGTCATCCAGAACGGCGACAAGCTCGCCATCGTGGATCCCGGCGCCACGATCCAGCGCTATGCCTGCAAGGGCTGCGGCGTGCACCTGTTCGGCCGCATCGAGAACACCAGGCACGCGTTCTACGGCCTGGATTTCATCCACACCGAGCTGTCGAACGATGCGGGCTGGTCGGCGCCGGGCTTCGCGGCCTTCGTCTCCTCCATCATCGAATCCGGCGCGGACCCCGCGAAGATGGGCGATGTGCGCAGCCGACTGAAGTCCCTGGGGCTCGAACCCTACGACTGCCTGAATCCGCCGCTGATGGATGCCCTGGCCACGCATGCGGCCAAGCTCTCGGGAGTGCTCAAGTCCTGACGGCCGGGCCGACCGCCTTCAATGCTTGGGGGTGATCCCGTGCTTGTGCATCTTGCGGTACAGCGTGTTGCGGCTGATGCCCAGCTCCGCGGCGGTGCGGCTCACGTTCCAGCGCAGTCGCTCCAGCTCCCGGCGCAGCGCCGCGCATTCAGCCTCGCGCAGGGCCTTGGAGGGATGTGAGGCGAGATCCTCGGCGGCCGCTGCCGGCACGGCGGGTGGCTCCGGCCGGCCATCGGTGTCGAGGATCTCCTGCGGCAGGTTGGAAAGCCGGATGGTGCCTTCCCTGCACAGGGCACAGGCGGTGCGCAGCGCATTGCGAAGCTGGCGGATGTTGCCTGGCCAGCCGTAGTCGAGCAGCCGCTGGAAGGCATCCTCGGCGATGGCGACATCCTGGCCGTTGCACTCCTCGCGCAGCAGGGCACGGATGAGGTCGGCCCGGTCCTCGCGGTCACGCAGCAAGGGCAGGTTCAGTGTCACGCCGTTGAGCCGGTAGAACAGGTCCTCGCGGAACTCGCCATCGCGCACCATCTGCGGGATGTCCCGGTGCGAGGCACTGATGACGTGCAGGTCGACGGCGATGGCCTGCTCGCTGCCCAGCGGCATCACCTCGCGCTCCTCGATCACGCGCAGGAGCCGCGTCTGCAGCATCAGCGGCATGTCGCCGATCTCATCCAGGAACAGCGTGCCGCCACTGGACTGCAGGATCCTCCCCGTGCGGCCTTCCTTCACCGCGCCGGTGAAGGCGCCGCGCGTGTAGCCGAACAGCTCGCTCTCGATCAGGCTCTCCGGGATCGCCGCGCAGTTCACGGTGACGAAAGGCTTCTCCGCCCACAGGCCGCCGGCATGCAATGCCTTGGCGAAGGCCTCCTTGCCCGTGCCGGTCGCCCCCTGCAGCAGGATGGGCACTTGCCTGGCGAACAACTGCCGGCCACAGGCGAGGTTGCGGCGCATGCGCGGGTCCTCGCCGACATGACGCTTGGCGGGCTCGCGCACCGTGTCCGGCGCATCCGCCACCGCCGACAGTACGGCGGTGCGTGGCAGCCGGCGCAGCGGTGCCCGCACCACCGCGAAGAAGCGGCGCCCATGCGCCAGATCGCGCACCGGCCAGATGGTGTTCGGATCCGCGCGTGAACGCTGCTCGAGCGTGTCGAAATCGAACTGGAAGTACTCCTCGATGCTGTGGCCCACGAGCGAGCCACGAGCCGAGCAGCCGAGTTGCAGCATCGCGCTTTCGTTCACCGCCTGGATGAGCCCCCGCGCATCGATGGCCACCAGCGCCTCGTGCAGCAGTCCCACGAACTCGGGCCGGCTGTGGAAGCGCAGGATCCACGCGTGGCCGAACTCGTTGAGGAAGTTCCAGCGCGAGATCAGGTTCGCCGACATGTTGACCAGCGCCATCGTGTGGCGCTGTATCAGCCGGCTGTCGTTGCAGTGCGCGGTGGAGGCATCGAGCACACCGATGATCCCGCCATGCGGGTCGAGGATGGGCGCCCCCGAGCAGGACAGCGAGACGTTGTATCCGCGGAAATGCTCCTCGCGATGGACCGTGACCGAGCAGCCTTCCGCGAGGCAGGTGCCGATGCCGTTGGTGCCTTCGTGGCGTTCATCCCACAAGGTGCCGTTGGACAGGCCGGCTCGGCGGAACTCACGCTGCAGCGTGGGGTCGGTGATCAGGCTCAGGATGGCGCCCTGGTTGTCCGAGAGGATCACCGCGAAGCCGGAACCGGCGATCTGCTCGTACAGGCTTTCCATCTCGGCGCGGGCTACCGGCAGCAGGCCTCCCATGCGCTGCTGCAGTTCCTTGACCGATTGCGGACTGAGCACGGCATTGCGGCGCGGTCCCATCGGCTCGATGCCGTACTCCGACAGGCAGCGATACCAGGAACGCGTGACATGCGGCTCGATGCCGGCGGGTTGCAGTCCGTTGCGAACGATGTGGCAGATGCGGGAGGCGTGGCTCGCCGCCAGGTTCACGTTCGTCATGTTCCCCTCCACAGGTCCCGGTGCGGGGTTCACCCCTCTTCGACCGAGCTTGCCAGCCGCTTGTCCCGAATCAGGGATCAACGGCTGATCCGGGATACTAGACTCGCGCGTTTTCATCCATAGCGCAACGCGGGCCGCACTCCACTGTCCCGGTTCCGGGACAGTGGCTCACTCCTGGTCGGGAGGCGTGCCGAACTTGTAGGACGGATCGCCGTTGTACTTCGAGCGCACGAAGGCCAGGATCTTCCACAGGTCATCGGCGGTCTTGATGATGGCGCCGAAGGGCGGCATCGGTCCGACCACGTTTTCCCGGCCCTTTCGCATGTAGCCCTGGCCCTGCAGCTCGACGCTGCCCAGCGTCACGAGCCGGAACAGGGTGTCATCGTCGCCCCCATAGACCCACACATCGTTGGTCAGCGGCGGGCACATGCCGCCGCCGCCACCGCCACCATGGCAGCCGCTGCAGGCGTAGGACAGCAGGAACTTGCCCCCTTGCGCGACCACGTCCTCCTGCGTGTCCTTGTAGGGATTCACGAGCTTCCCCCTGGGCGTGCTCTTGACGAGGTCGACCGGTGTCACCTTCGTGTAGTCGGTACTGGAGCCGGCGGATGAGCCTGCCGGCGTGGTATCGCCGGGCGCCGGCGCCGGAGGCGCATTCTGGGCCGACAGCACACCACCGCCAGCCATCGCCAGCATCACCACCATCCAGCAGGCTCGCATCCTGGGCACCCTTCGAGTGAACCTCATTGCAATAATTTCACGACGCTGTCGTAGCCACCGCTGCGCGCGATGGTGAGCGCGGTGCGACCGTCCTCGGCCCGCGCATGCACGTCCGCGCCCGCCTTCAGCAGCATCTCCACCAGCCCGGTCTTGTTCCCGGCGCTGGCGATCATCAAGGCGGTCACCCCGCCCTGGTTGGCCTCGTTCACGCGCGCCCCACGCGCCAGCAGGTCGCCGGTCATCTCGCGGGAACCGGCGACCGCGGCCAGCATCAGCGGCGTATAGCCCGCCTGCGCCACGGGCTGGTTCACGTCGGCGCCGGCGGCGATCAGGGCCCTGGCGGCCTCGAGCTTGTTGTTCTGGGCGGCCAGCGCCAAGGGTGTCACGCCCTTCGCATCGCGGGCCTCGAGCGCCGCGCCGCGCTTGGCCAGCATCGTGACCAGTGCGGCGCGATTGCCCCACACGGCGAACATCAACGGCGTCCACCCGCCGCGATCGGGCTGGTCCACCGCCGCGCGATGATCCAGCAGGTGCGTGGCGGTCTCCGCGAAGCCATTGCGGATGGCGTTGATCAGCGGGGTGTTGCCTTCGCCATCGCGTGCATCGGCATGCGCCCCATGCGCCAGCAGGTAGTCCACGCGCAGCGGATCATCCGCGGTCACCGCATTCTGCAACTCCTCGTCGGGGTTGGCGCCCTCGGCGAGCCAGCGCTTGAGCTGCGCGAGTTTCGCGGCCCGGTCGGCGGCGAGATCCTTCGCCGAGCGCCGCACCGGCGCCTCGGCCGCGTAGGGCCCGTGCGAGGGAATCTCTCCCGACACCGTGCACGCATCGCACTGGATGAGCGGCACTCCGAATTCATCGAGGATGCGGCGTATCGCATCGCGGTTCTGCGCCAGCGCCCACTCGACGGCTGCGCGGATGTCGGCGCGGCCGCGCGGGACGGCCAGCGTCATGTCGAATTCCAGCGGGACCTTGTCCTCCAGGCGATTCATCGGCAACAGCGTGAGCGGTGCGTGCCGCACCTTCACATACCATCCCGTCATCGGCCCCCAGGACGCCGCCACGTCGAGCGTGCCGTCGATGACCTGCTGCACCTGATACGAAGGCTGGTTCTCCGGCACCATGTCGGCGTTGTGGCTGAGGTAATGGATCACCGTGTTGTTCACCACGCCATGCCCGGTCAGCGCGAGGCGCGCCGCCGACACCTGGAACACCCCGACCCGGAGCTTCTTCAGGGCGGGGGCATCGAGTGAGCGGATGTCGAGGTGGCGATCGTTGCGGAAGGCGAGCACGAAGGTCGACCGGTACAGTGGCGCCAGCACCTCGGCCCCTTCGGTGTCCGAGGCCATGTCCATCCAGACATCGCAGTTGCCCTCGCTCAGCGTCGTGCGCATCAGGCCCCGCTCGATCGAGGGACGCCAGTAGTACTGCACGGGCGTGCCGAGGGAATGGCCGATGAGCTCCGCGATCTTGTTCTCGAAGCCCTCCCCCTTCTGGTTGGACAGCGGCATGTTGCCGGGGTCCGCGCAGACGGTGAGCGACTTGACCTGCGGCGCGGCCGGTGCGGCGGTGGCGGTGGCGGTGGCAGTGGCAGTGGCAGTGGCGCCGGGCCCGGCATCGGCCATCGCGCCGGCGGCGGGCGCGACGCCGGCCGCTGCGGCGATCGAGGCCAGGCCCGCCAGGACCACCCGTGCGGCGGCGGAGCGGTGGCCGTCCTTCCAGTGCCGAGTGCTCATGTTCACATCACCCGCGACAAAGGGAAAAAAACCCGGTGACCCGAAGGCCACCGGGTATTGCGATCCGTCCGGCTCGTCAACGTTTCAGTTGCCGACCCTGAACGTGTACAGCGTTCCACCCTGCGGAATCTTGTTCAGCCCTGCCGCCTTGGTCATGGCGGTGGCGCCGATGGCGCCGAACATGTCCGACAGGTCGAGACCCGCAGTGACCGGCAGACCGATCCAGCCGCCGATGCCGGACCACACCGACACGTACTGCTTGCCCTTCACCGAGTAGGTGATGGGGTTGCCGATGATGCCGGAGCCCAGCTTGCGCGACCACAGCACGTTGCCGCTGCTGCGATCCACGGCGCGGAAGTCACCGCCCAGGCTCCCGTAGAAGGCGAGGCCGCCGGCCGTGACCAGCGCGCCGCCCCAGTTCGGAAACTGGTCGGGGATCTCCCATTCGGTCTTGCCGGTGTCGACGTTGAACTTCTTGAACTTGCCCGTGACGCCCGGCTTCTCCGGATACATGTACACGTTGGCGAACACGTACACGGTGCCCTGCTGGGTGTGCGAGCGTTCCTGCGGCTCATCCTCCATGCACCAGTTGTTGGTCGGCACGTAGAAGTTGGCCGGATCGCCCGGATCCACCGCCACCGGCTGCTGGTCCTTGCCACCCATGGCCGAGGGGCAGGCCTGGGTGTTCATGCCCACCTTCAGCGGCGAGTGCTCCTCCACCTTCACCGGCCGGCCGGTCTTCATGTCGACCTTTTCCGCCCAGTTGGTGGTGACGTACTTGTGGGCGCGCAGCAGCGTGCCGTCCACCCGGTCGAGCACGTAGGCAAAGCCGTTGCGATCGAAGTGCACCAGCGTCTTGCGGTCCTTGCCGTCGAGCTTCATGTCGACCAGGACCACTTCGTTGACACCGTCGTAGTCCCACTGGTCGAACGGGGTCATCTGGTACACCCACTCGGCCTCGCCAGTGTCGACGTTGCGGGCGAAGATGCTCATCGACCACTTGTTGTCGAACTTGCCGCTGTTGCAGTTCTTCTGCGTGATGGGCTCCGCGCAACGGAACTGCGGCGACCACAGCCCGGGGTTGCCGGTGCCGTAGTACACGAGGTGCAGGTTCGGATCGTAGGCGTACCAGCCCCAGGCCGCGCCGCCGCCGCGCTTCCACTCATCCCCCGGGAAGGTGGTGATGCCCAGGTCCTTGCCGGCCTTGCCATACTGCGGGTTCTTCGCATTGGTCTTGGCCGTCAGGCACACGTCCTTGTCGCTCCCGGTGGAGTGGCACTCCCACACCTTCTTGCCATCGGCAAGGGCGTAGGCGGTCACCCGGCCCCGGGCCGCGAACTCATCGCCGCCGAAGCCGATGATCACCTTGTCGTTGGCGATGATCGGCGCAGGCGTGATGGTCTCGCCGTTGTCGGGGTGCGCATGCTTCTTCACCCAGACTTCCTTGCCGGTGGCGGCATCCAGCGCGATCACGAACCCGTCCAAGGTGCCGAACACCAGCTTGCCGTCGGCATAGGACAGGCCGCGGTTGACGGTGTCGCAGCAGGCGCGCGGCACGGCGGACTCATCGCGCCCGCTGGTCTTGGTGTAGCTCCAGGCCTGCACCGGATGATCAGGATCGGACAGGTCCAGCGCCTGCACGATGTTGGGCCAGCCGCTCTCCATGAACATCATGGGCTTGCCGGCCACGTCCTGGATCACCAGCGGCTGGCCCTCATGGCCGCGCAGGGTGCCCGAGGACTGCGACCAGATCATCTGCAGTTCCCTGGCATTGCCGGTGTTGATGTCCTTGAGCGAGCTGTAACGCGTCCCCGACAGGTTGCCCGCCGGTGCTCCCCATTGATTCGGATCATTGAAGCGTTGCGCCTGCTCGGCGTCGGACGCGGCCCACGCTGCGCCTGCCAGGGTGGCCAGCGCCGCCGTCGCGCACCACCACCTGAGTTGTCTTCCTGCTGCCAGCAATTTCATCTCGATTCTCCTGGTGCTTGGATTCTGGGTGCCCTTGCTTCTACTTCTCGGTCACCGGGCGGCGCCGTAACGCTTTCCGATGCCCTGCCATCGTTGCAATGCTCATGCCAGCCCCTCCTTGTCATTTCGCAATGGCGTCCTTGCCCGTCGAGAATCAGCGAATCATACGCTTAACGTTAAATCAGGAAAAAGTCCCGACGCGCCGCATCAGCCAGTGTGCCATCCACGGGACAGTTGAGGCAGGCATGGGTCAGCACCGTTGCGTTGCTCATGGCACCGAGACGCCCCACGGCAACTGCCCCACGGCCACCTCGCCGGCCACGGCGAGAGCTCCGGTGTCGATGATGCTGAGGCTGTTGGACCGGCCGTTCGCCACCAGCAGCCGGCGGCCATCATGGGTGAGCGCCATGTTCCAAGGCCGCTTGCCCACGTTCAGCGTCGCCACCACCGCCCGCGTGGCGGTGTCGATGACACTCACGCTGCCCGCACCGCCGTTGCTCACGAACACGCGTTTTCCGTCGCGCGAGGTGATGGCGCCCGAGGGACGCAGGCCCGTCTTCACGTTCCCCACCACCGAACGCGATTGCACGTCGATGATGTCCACCCCGCCGGCAGTCTCCTGAGCCACGTAGGCGAACCGGTTGTCGGGCAGCCAGGCGATGCCACGCGGATGGCCCGCGGTCCTGATGCGCGCGATGGAGCGACCGGCGGCGACATCGATGACATCCACGTCGTCGGAGTTCTCGTTGCTGGTCATGAGCAGGCGCGCATCGGGGCTGAACTCGCAATGCTCGGGATTGCTTCCCTGCGTCGCGATGCGGCGAAGCGGCTTCTTGCCCTTCGCATCCACCAGCACCACCGCATTGTCTTCCTCGACGCACACGGCGATGAGCCCGCCGGAGGGCGAGATGGAGGCGCCTTCGGGGCTGTGCCCCACCTCGATCCGCTGCTTCACGGCGCCGTCCGCGAGATCGACCTCGAGCAGGACATTCGCATTCGCATCCACCACGAACGCCCGCTTGCCTCCGGGTGGGGCTGCCACCGCCTGGATCTTCTCGCCGAGGCGGCCCTGGGCCGGCACGGTCCGCAGGACCTTGGCGGTGAGGGGATCGACCAGGGAGAGAGTGCCATCACCTTGATTGGGCACTACCGCGATGTCGGAAGCGCCCGCCCCCAACGCCGCGCCCAGCATCATCAGGCCCACGAGACCGCCAGTCATTCCACGCATCATGTTCGAACTCCTCGAAGACTGCCCGATGCTGCTCTGGCGGCGCATCCACCGTCAAGGCATGACCCTCCCGATCGGCAGGCGCACCGCTTGTTACAATTGCCGCCGTCCCTTGCTGCGAGGAGGCCTTCGCATGCTCACCCGCGCCAGCCTGCGGCTTCGGCTCATGCTCATCATCTGCCTGTCGGTGGCTGCCCTGTGCACGGCCTGTGGCGCCTACATCGTGCAGCGTGCCCGGCAGGACATCCGCGGCGAGGTCTATGCCGCCACCGCCCTGGTCGAGCACTATCTCGATGCGCGCATCATCCTGGCGCGCGACGGCTGGCGCGCGAACCCCGAGCGCGTCCCCACGCTGGAACTCGGACGCCTGTCCGATGTCCGCCACGTCGATGTGCTTTTCTACAACGCCGTCGGCCGGCTGCTCGAGCGCAGCGGCGATGGCACGCCGGCCCGGCCCGCCGCCCCTGCCTGGTTCCTGTGGCTGATCCAGCGCGACTTCACGCCCATCCCGGAAGTGCACCACTTCGTCACCTTCGATGGCCTGGCCGTGGGCATGCTGCGGATCCGCGCGGACCCCGCCTTCGAAGTGGGGGAGATCTGGAACGTGGCGCGCGGCGTGATCGGGCTGCTCGTGGTCTTCGGCGTGCTGGTGAGCTTGCTGGTCTGGTGGGCGGTGGGCCGCGCACTGGAACCGCTGCGTCGCATCCGGATCGGCCTCAATGAGCTGGCCGAGGGACGGCACGAGGTGCGGCTGCCCGAGCTCGACCCGCCGGAACTCGGATCCATCGGCCAGGCCTTCAACCGCATGGCCGAGGCGCTGGATCTGGGCGTGAAGGAGAACCGGCGCCTCACCGGCCGGCTGCGCGAGGTGCAGGCCGAGGAGCGTGCGCGCATCGCCCGCGAACTGCACGATGAGATCGGCCAGTGCGTGACGGCCATCCATGCCGATGCCGCCTCGATCCGCCGCGCCGTGGGTGATGCCTCGGCGCTCGCGCCGAGCGCGGCGGCGATCATCGAGGCCGCCGCCCGCATCAAGCTGCTGGTGCGCGACATGCTGCGCCGGTTGCGCCCCGAGCAGGTGCAGGAACTGGGGCTCGGCGCGGCCCTCGCCGAGCTCGTGCAGCGCTTCCGGCAACGCAATCCCGCCACGGAGTGCGTCCTCGAGATCGAGCCCGACGCGGGCGGCCTGCGCGGTGACTCCGCCGAAGGCACCTACCGCATCGTGCAGGAGGCCCTCACCAACATCGCGCGGCACGCGCGGGCGCGCCGCGTTCGCATCCAGCTGGGGCTGGACTCGCAGAGCGGGCCTGAGCCGTGGTTCTCGCTGCAGGTGAGCGATGATGGCGCGGGGTTCGATGTCCACGCCCAGCCCACGGGCTTCGGCATCGCCGGCATGCGCGAGCGGCTCGCGGCGCTGCGCGGCAACCTGCGCATCGACAGCGCACCGGGCACCGGCACCCGGCTCACGGCGCGGATGCCGGCATGAAGCCTCGGGTGCGCGTCATGCTGGTGGATGATCATGCCATCGTGCGCTCCGGGTTCCGCCGCCTGCTGGAGCAGTATCCGGACATCGAGGTCATCGGCGAGGCCTCCAACGCCGAGGATGCCTACCACGAATACGCGCGGCTCGGACCGGAGGTGATGGTGCTCGACCTGTCGATGCCCGGCGCCGGCGGCATCGACAGCCTGCGGCGCGTGCTCTCGCGCGATCCGTCGGCCCGGATCATCGTCTTCAGCATGCACGAGGATGCGCCGCTGGCGCAGCGCGCCCTGGATCTCGGTGCGCGCGGCTACGTGACCAAGAGCAGCGCGCCGGAGGTGCTGGCCGAGGCCGTGCTGGCCGTGGCCGCGGGCGGACGCTATCTCAGTGCCGACATCGCCAACGCGGTGGCGCAGTTCAACGCGGCCGGCCGCGAGGACGTGCTGGACAGCTTGAGTGCGCGCGAATACGAGATCTTCCGGCAACTGGTGGCTGGTCACAGCGGGGCGGAGATCGCCGCGGCGCTCAACCTGAGCGCCAAGACGGTCGCGAACTACCACACCGCCATCAAGCAGAAGCTCAACGTGTCGAGCGATGTCGAGCTGGTGCGGCTGGCGATGCGGCTTGCGCCCTTCACGCCGTGAACGGGTCGCGCCGGATGATGGTGTGATCGCGGTCCGGGCCCGTGGAGATGATGTCGATGGGCACCCCGACGAGCTCCTCGAGCCGGGCCAGGTAACGGCGCGCGGCCTCCGGCAGTGCCGCGTGCTCGGTGATCCCGGCCGTGCTCTGCGACCAGCCGGGCCAGTCCTCGTACACGGCGCGGCATTCGGCGAGCTGCTCGGGCAACAGGGGCGGTGTGTCGATGCGCCGGCCCTCGTGCTCGTAGGCCACGCAGACGCGCACCGTGGCAAGGCCGTCGAGCACGTCGAGCTTGGTGACGCACAGCGAGGAGCAGCTGCTGTGGATGGCCGTGCGGCGCAGCGCCACGGCATCGAACCAGCCGCAACGGCGCCGGCGCCCGGTGACCGAACCGAACTCGTTGCCCACCCGCGAAAGATGCTCACCGTCGGCATCGAACAGCTCGGTGGGAAACGGCCCAGCCCCGACGCGCGTCGCGTAGGCCTTGACGATGCCGATGACCTCGTCCAGGCAGCGCGGACCCAGCCCCGAGCCCGCCGCCGCGCCGCCGGCGGTGGTGTTCGAGGAGGTCACGAAGGGATAGGTGCCGAGGTCGACGTCGAGCATCGCGCCCTGCGCGCCTTCGAACATGACGCTGCGGCCTGCGCGATGCAGTTCATCGAGGATGCCGGTGATGTCCGCCACCAGCGGCTTCAGGCGCTCACCGCAGGACAGGAGCGAATCCAGCGTCGCGGCAGGGTCCACGCCGGGGACCTGCAGGAAGCGCTCGAGGACGAAGTTGTGGTAGTCGAGGATGCCGCGCAGCTTGTCGGCGAGCCGCGCGGGCTGGAACAGATCCGACACGCGCAGCGCGCGCCGCGCCACCTTGTCCTCGTAGGCGGGACCGATACCCCGGCCGGTGGTGCCGATGGCATTGGCCCCTTGCGCCTTCTCGCGCGCCTTGTCCAGGGCCACGTGCGAGGGCAGGATCAGCGGGCAGGCCGGGCTCACGCGCAGCCGCTCGAACACCGGCACGCCCTTGGCGATCAGCCCGTCGGATTCCTTGAACAGCGCCTCGAGCGAGAGCACGACGCCGTTGCCGATGAGGCAGCGCACGTGCGGATGCAGGATGCCCGAGGGAATGAGCGAGAGGATGGTCTTCTGCCCCTCGATGACCAGCGTGTGACCGGCGTTGTGCCCGCCCTGGAATCGCACCACCGCGTGCACGCGATCGGTGAGCAGGTCGACCACCTTGCCCTTGCCTTCATCGCCCCACTGCAGGCCGATGACCACCACATTCCTAGCCATTGCGCGCCACCCACAACAGCCCCACGCCGATTGCCATGCTGACCAGTCCTCCCCAGCGCAACTGGCTGGTCGACATCTTCGACATGCGCAGCATCAGCCGCTGCGCCGCCGCCGGATTGATGAATGGCAGCATGCCCTCGAGCACGAGGTAGAGGGCGAACGCGCCGCACACGTACCGTGCCAGTTCCTCCCAGCTCACCTGCATGGACGACATGATCGGCGCTCAGCGGGCGCTGTCGCCCTTGTTCAGGAACTTGAAGTAGGCGCCGTCGGGAGCCAGCACCAGCACATCGCCCTCGCGACCCAGGGACTGCCGGTAGGACTGCATGCTGCGATAGAAACTGTAGAAGTCCGCGTCCTTCGAGTACGACTTCGCGTACACCGCGCTGGCGTTGGCATCGCCCGCACCCCGGATCTCGCTGGCCTGGCGGTTGGCGTCGGCCAGGATCTGCGTGCGCTCCTTGTTCGCCTCGGCCCGGATGCGGTCGGAGGACTCCACACCCTCGGCCCGGAGCTTGGCGGCCTGCGCACGGAAACTCGCCCGCATGCGCTCGTACACCGAGTCGCGCACCTGCTGCGGCAGGTCGATCTTGGTGATGCGCACATCGACGAGCTCCACACCGAGCTTTTCCGCGGCGGGACGTGCGGTCTTCATCATCGCACCGGTGAATTCGGCGCGGTCGGCAGTGACCACCTGCTGCAGCGTGCGCTGGGTGACCACGCTCTTGATGCTGTCCTTGATGGTCTCGCCGAGGCGCGCATTGGCGACCTCCTCGACCCCGCCGGTGGTCTCGTAGTGGCGGCGCAGGTTGGTGATGCGCCACTTCACGTAGAAATCCACCAGCAGGCGTTCCTGCTCGCGGGTCAGGAAGTTCTCGCCCGGGTACACCTGGGTGATGATGCGCTTGTCGAACCGGCTGACCTGCTCGAACAGCGGGATGCGGAAATGCAGGCCCGGCTCGTACTGCGACTCGATGATGTTGCCGCCCGAGGACTTGATCGCGAGCTGCCCCTCGCCCACGGTGAAGGCGCTGAAGCGCACCAGCAGGATGGCCGCGACGATGCCGATGATGAGGCCGACGATGCGGGCGTGCATCAGCGGCTCCCCCGGGCTCGTGAATCATCCGCCGGCGCATCGGCCGAGGGTTGCGGTGATCCGCCCTGCACGTCGATCGGCGGCAGCGCGGACGGTGTGGCACTGGAGATGATCTTGTCCAGCGGCAGGTACAGCACGTTGTTGCTTCCCTTGGTGTCGACGATGACCTTGCGGGCGTTCTTGTAGACGTTCTCGATCGTCTCCAGGTACATGCGCTCGCGGGTCACCTTCGGCGCCTTCTGGTACTGGCCCAGCACCTGGTCGAAGCGCGCGGTGTCGCCCTGCGCCTGTGCCTGCACCTGCAGGCGGTAGGCCTCCGCGTCCTGCACTTCCTTGGCGGCGGAGCCGCGCGCGCGCGGCAGCACGTCGTTGCGGTAGGTCTCGGCCTCCTGCGAGAAGCGCTGCCGGTCCTTGTCCGCCTTGATGGCATCGCGCTGCGCATCCTGCACGGCCTCGGGCACGTTCACGTCGGTGAGGTTCACCGACAGGATGAGGATCCCCGTGTTGTAGCTGTCGAGCGTGCGTTGCAGGAGCGTTCTCGCGCGGTCCGTGATGGTGGGATCACGCGCGAGGGCCTTGTCGAGGGAGGCCTGGCCCATGGCCTCGCGGATGGCGCTCTCACAGACCAGCTGCAGCGTCTGCTGCAGGTCCCGCACCCGGAACAGCACTTTGATGGGATCGGGCTGGGTGTACTGCACCGCGGATTTGACCTCGACGAGGTTGGTGTCGGCGGTGAGCATGCTCGAGTCATCGATGATGCCGTACTGGCGCGAGACGTTGACGATGAGCTTGCGCTCGATGGGCCAGGGCAAATGCCAGCGGTAGCCTGGGCCGGTGGTCTCGACGTACTTGCCGAATCGCAGGATGACGGCCTTCTCCTGCGCATCCACCATGTAGAAGCCCGAGCCCAGCCACACCGCCAGCAGCAGGATCAGGACGCCGCCGCCGCCAAACCCGAATCCGGGCGGCTTCGGGCTGCCGCCCGCCCCATTGCCGCCGCCGCGGCCGAAGATGGCCGCGAGGCGCTTCTGGAAATTGCGCACGACGTCGTCGAGGTCGTTCTCGCGCGGCTGCTGGCGGTTCCAGGGATTGCGTTTGTCACCGCCGGGTTCGTTCCACGCCATAGGACTGCTGCTTCGACCGTTCGTTGTCAGGGGATCGCCGTTGCGAGGGGCAGGATTCTAGCAGCAGTGCCCGCATCCGGGCATCCGCGTCGACGCGCGTCCCGGCGATGGTCGTGCCGCACCGTTCGACACCGGCGGTTCACGCCACGCGCTTGTGGCGAACGGGCTTGAGCAGCGCAACGCCGGCGCGGCCCGCGAGCCGCTCGAATTCCTGTGGAGCGAGCTCGACCTCGAGGTCCCAGCTTCCGTCCTCGCGGATGCGCTCGGCGCGCACCGCGTTGCGCGAGTAGAGATCGGAACGCACCGAGCCGGCCCGCAGCTCCACGTGCACGTCCCGGCGCTCGCGCCGCGGCCTCACGCAGGTCGCGACGGCTTCGCGCAAGCCATCCACGCCCTTGCCTTCCGCGGCGGACACCCAAGCCTGTACCGGCAGTCCCCGGGCTCCCTGCTCCACGCGCGGTGGCTCGCCGAGCAGGTCGATCTTGTTGAACACGAGCAGTTCGGGGACCTCGCCCGCCCCGATGCCGCGCAGCACGGTGCGCACCTGCTCGATGCGCTCGTCGCGTTGCGGATCATTTGCATCGATGACGTGCAGCAGCAGGTCGGCCTCGCGTGCCTCCTGCAGCGTCGACTGGAACGCCGCCACCAGCTCATGGGGCAGCTCGCGCACGAAGCCAACGGTATCGGCGAGCACCACCTCGCCGATGTCCGGCAGCTGCACCCGTCGCACGGTGGGATCGAGCGTTGCGAACAATTGGTCGGCCACGTAGCTCGCCGCACCCGTGAGGGCATTGAACAAGGTGGACTTGCCGGCATTGGTGTAGCCCACCAGCGCGACCGTGGGCACCGGCACCTCGCGCCGGACCTGGCGTCCCGTGTCGCGCTGGCGCTGAAGCTTGTCCAGGCGCCCTTCCAGGGTCCGGATGCGCTTGCCGATGAGCCGCCGGTCAGTCTCGAGCTGCGTCTCGCCCGGTCCCCTGAGGCCGATGCCACCCTTCTGGCGCTCGAGGTGGGTCCAGCCCCGGACCAGCCGGGTGGCAAGGTGCTTGAGCTGCGCCAGCTCCACCTGGAGCTTGCCCTCGAAGCTTCGCGCGCGCTGCGCAAAGATATCCAGAATCAGACCGTTACGATCTAATACTCGACGCTCCGTAAGCTTCTCGAGGTTGCGCTCCTGGCTCGGGCTCAGTGCGTGGTCCACGAGGATGACCTCCGCGCCCAGTTCGTTCGCGCGGTCACGCACCTCGGCAGCCTTGCCCGAGCCGATGAAGTACCGGGGGTCAGGATGGGCACGGGCACCGGTGAGGAAGGCCACGGGTGCGACGCCGGCCGAACGGGCCAGCGCCTCGAACTCCGCACGATCCTCGGCATCGACCGGATTGCCCAGACCCACGCGCACCAGCACGGCGCGCTCGCCCGCGCGCGGGCGGTCAATCAAGGAGCGGACCTCGCGGCGGGGCGTCCCGGAAACCGGTCACTCGACGATGGCAGGTTCGGATACCTCACCGTCCTCGGTCGTCGGCAGCCGCACGTTGCGGGCTGGCACCACGGTGGAGATGGCGTGCTTGTACACCATCTGGCTGACGCTGTTCCTGAGCAGGACCACGAACTGGTCGAAGGAGTCGATTTGTCCCTGCAGCTTGATGCCGTTGACGAGGTAGATCGACACGGGAACGCGTTCTTTTCGCAGGGCGTTCAGGAAAGGATCCTGCAGAGATTGGCCTCGGGCCATGAAAAACTCCTTATTGTTCGTGCACTTTCACTGTGGACCAGCTCCTTCCTTGGGGGCGGGTCCGCGACACCGCTCATATGGGGCGGTTATGTCGACCTTCAAGATGCTAGCACAGCGAATCGCTGTCCCTTAAGCGGCATTTCGCTCAAATTCATCGGCACGAAAAGGCTGCAAATATTACAGATTGCGCTTGCTCCGGGTGCGCAGGATCGAGCCAGGTGGCGGATGGCCGGCGGCGCAGCCAGGTCATCTGGCGCTTCGCCAGCTGCCGGGTCGCGGTGATCGCCCGGCTCGCCGCCTCCTCGAGTCCATACTCCCCTTCCAGGTGCCGCCAGAGCTGCCGGTAACCGACGCTGCGCATCGACGCATGCGCGAGGGTGAGATCACCGCGGGCACGCAAGGCCGCCACTTCATCGATGAATCCTCGCGCCATCATCCGCTCGAAGCGCTGCTCGATGCGGCGGTGGAGATCGGGGCGCCCGGGGGGCGCGAGCACGAACTCGAGAACCTCGACCCCATCGAGGGGCGTGCGCCGGTCGCGCTGCCATTCGCTGATGGGTCGGCCGCTGAGCTGGAACACCTCCAGGGCACGCTGGATCCGTTGCGGGTCGTTCGCGTGGATGCGCTGCGCCGCCGCCGGATCGATGCGCGCCAGTTCGCCATGCAGGGCCGCCCAGCCCACGCTCGCCGCGCGCGCCTCGATGTCGGCGCGCAGCCCGGCGTCTGCCGGGGGCAGCTCGGCGATGCCGTGGGTGAGCGCATGGAAGTACATCATCGTGCCGCCGGTCAGCAGCGGCAGCCGGCCGCGGGCCTGGATGGCGCGCATCGCCGCCTGCGCATCGCGCAGGAACTGGCCGGCGGAATACGCTTGCGCCGGATCGAGCAGGTCGATCAGGTGATGCGGCACCAGTGCCCGCTCCGCCGCGGAAGGCTTCGCCGTGCCGATGTCCATGCTCCGGTAGACCAGCGCGGAGTCGACACTGACGATCTCCAGCGGCAGCCGCGAGGCCAGCGCCAGGGCAAGATCCGACTTGCCCGCGCCGGTGGGGCCCATGAGCAGCACCGCCCGCGGCTTGATCAGCGCCGGCGGCTTGATCAGCGCCGGCGGCTTCATAGGCGCCTGCGGTTTCATCAGCGCCCGCGAAGGAACAGCCGGTCGAGCTCGGCCATCGACAGCCGCAACCAGGTGGGCCGCCCGTGGTTGCACTGGTCCGCCCGCTCGGTGCGCTCCATCTCGCGCAGCAACGCGTTCATCTCCGGCAAGGTGAGGGTGCGGCGGGCGCGCACCGAGGCATGGCAGGCGGACGTGGCGAGCAGGTGATCGATGGCCGCCTGCACGCGCCGCGAGGTACCGTGCTCGACCAGGTCCGACAGCACATCGCCCACCAACTGCGCGGCATCGGCCTGGGACAACAGGGCCGGAACCGCCCTCAGCAGCACTTCGTCCGGCGCCAGCCGCGAAAGCTCGAACCCCAGGGCGGTGAATTGAGCCGCGTGGGTCTCGGCCGCATCCGCCTGTGCCGGGGTGACGCGCAGGGAATGCGGCAGCAGCAGCGGCTGGCTGTGTGCCTGCCCCTCGAGGAGCTTCTTCGTGCGCTCGTACAGGATGCGTTCGTGCGCCGCATGCATGTCGATGAGCACCAGCCCATCCGGCACCTGCGACAGGATGTAGATGCCCTGCAACTGCGCCAGCGCATACCCGAGCGGCGGCGTGATCCCGCCATCGCCGGCCGCGATCCCCGAGGCGGACGCGCCGGCCGATGCACCGGCCTCTGTGTGTATCCCTTCCGCCCCTGCGACCGCGTCCGGCCCACCGCCAGAGGCGGCGGCCCCCGGCTCACGGGCGGCATATCCCGAACCCGCGCCGCCTGTCGAGGCAAAGCGGAAGTCTCCCTGCGTTCGCAGCGCTTCACGGGAGGCGAAGCCTGCCGACCCGGTGAGCCAGTCGGCCGGTGCGCTGCCGGCGCTCTCGTTGCGCGGCTGGGTTTGCGCCAGTGCGGACTGCAGGGTACGGAACACGAAATCATGCACGCCACGGGCATCGCGGAACCGCACCTCGAGCTTCTGCGGGTGCGCATTCACGTCCACCGCCGCCGGATCCAGCCCCAGGTACAGGACGTAGGCGGGAAAGCGGCCATGGAACATCACGTCCTGGTAGGCCAGTCGCGCAGCGCTGGTGAGCAGCTTGTCACGCACGAAGCGGCCGTTGACGAAGCAGAACTGCAGGTCCGACTGGCTGCGCGAGAAGGTGGGCAACCCCAGCCAGCCGCGCAGGCTCATCGCCTCGATGTCGTGCTCGACCTCGATCACGTGCGAGGCGAACTCATCGCCACAGATCTTCGCCACGCGCGCCAGCATCGCGCGCGCATCCTGTGCCCTCGGCAGGCGCCACATGGACCGGCCATTGTTGGACAGGGACAGGGCCACGTCGAACCGCGACAGCGCCAGGCGCTCGAGCATGCGGGCAATGTGCTGGAGCTCAACGGTCTCGCTGCGCAGGAACTTGCGGCGGGCCGGCACGTTGAAGAAGATCTCGCGCACCTCGACGCAAGTGCCCGCCACCGCGGCGGCAGGCTCGACCGTCGACCCGCCGCCGTGGATCCGCGCGGCCTGTCCATCGCCGGCGGTGCGCGAGGTCAGGGTGAGGCTGGCGACGGAGGCGATGCTCGCCAGCGCCTCGCCGCGAAACCCCAGGCTCGCGACATGTTCCAGGTCCTCGAGCGCCGCGATCTTGCTGGTGGCATGCGGCGCCAGGGCGAGGGTGAGTTGCTCCGCCGGGATGCCGCAGCCATCGTCACGAACCCGCATGAGCGAGAGCCCGCCGCGTTCGAGTTCCACCTCGATCCGGGTGGCGCCCGCATCCAGCGCGTTCTCGACCAGTTCCTTGATGACCGAGGCAGGTCTTTCGATGACCTCGCCGGCGGCAATCTGGTTGATGAGGTCAGGCGGCAGTCGGCGTATGGACACGCCACAAGGATATCAGGCCAGGGGACCCACGCCCGCGCCTGCGCGGAGGGGCCTCAGGTGCCGCTGCGGTCCAGCCGGCTGACCAGCGCGACGCTGGGCGATGCCGACTTCTGTGCCGCGAGCTGCGCGATGCGCGTCCCGGCCGGAGGATTGGTGTAGAAGTAGTCGCGCAGTCCCTGGCGGATGGCCGCGGCAATGCGGCCGCGGAATTCCCGGCTGCGCAGCCGATGCTCCTCGCCCGGATTGGAGATGTAGGCGGTTTCCACCAGCATCGAGGGAATGTCGGGGCTCTTCAGCACGACGAAGCGCGCCTGCTGCACCTGGCGCTTGCGCACCTCGCCCACGCGGTCCAGGCGCTTCAGCACGCTCGAAGCCGCTGCCTGGCTCGCGTTCAGCGCCGCCGTCTGGGAAAGATCGAGCAGGACCGAGGCCAGCACATCGTCCTTGTTGTCGAGCGTCACGCCGCCCACGAGGTCGGCCGCGTTCTCGCGCTCGGCCAGCCACCGGGCCGCCTCGTCGGTCGCGCCCCGCTGCGAGAGGATGTACACCGAGGATCCGGCCACCGCCCGGTTGCGGATGGAATCGGCGTGCACGCTCACGAACAGGTCCGCCTGCTGGCGGCGCGCGCGCTGCATGCGATCACGCAGCGGGATGAAATAGTCCCCGTCGCGGATCAGTATTGCCCGCATGCCCGGCTCCGACCCGAGTTGCAACGCGAGTTCGCGCGCGATGGCCAGCACCACGTCCTTTTCATGGGTACCGCCCTTGCCCGTGGCACCCGGATCCTCACCGCCATGGCCCGCGTCGATGGCGATCAGCAGGTCACGCGAGGCGGCCGGTGCGTGTTCGACCTTGACGGGCAGTTCGCGGCTCGCGGACGCCGGCACGAGGGTCATCGGCGCGGCTGCCGTCGACGCCTCGGACCTTTCCGCGGGAGCGGCGGCAACGGCGGATCCGCTCGCCACGGACGACATCGACGCCGCTGGGGACGGCGACGTGGCGGGCGATATCGACGCCGCGGACGACATCGTCGCCGCAGACGTTTCTGCCCTGGCATTCGCCAGCGTCGGCTCACGCCATTCGATGACCAGGCGATAACCGTTGCCGCGGGGCTCGGTGCTCGAGAAGCTGCGCGCCCGCACGCGATGCGCGAGATCGACCACCACGCGCAGATCGTGCGAGCCGCGAGGCGCCATGCGGATGGCCTTCACCGCGCCCGATGCAGCCAGCGAGGACACCATCTTGCGTTGAGCGCGGGCTCCCTGCAGGTCGAGCACCAGGCGATCCGGATTGGCGAGCGTCGAAAACCGATGCGCCGTTCGGCCGCTGAGATCCACGACGACGCGCTGGGTGCTCGCCTCGGTGGACAGGCGCACATCGCGAACCTCCACGGCCTGTGCCTGGAAGGCAACACCCAGCAGCAAGGCGACGACGATGGCGAGGCGCCGGTACATGGCGCCAAATTTAACGTATGGCCGAATGCAATTTCAAGTCAAAGCAACGAGATAGGGATCTATCCTAGAGTCGTTGTTACACCGCAACGTGGGTGAGCAGCGCCCGACCCGCCTCGGTGTGGTGCACGAGCCGCGCCACGCGCCCGGTCGCGGCATCCTCCGGGTAGGACAGGTCTATCTCGAGGTCCGGAGGGGGCACGGCATCGCCTCCCCGCTGCGGCCATTCGATCAACAGCGCATGTCTCGGGCGCAGGTAGTCCTCCAGGCCCAGCGTTTCGAACTCGCGCGGCGACTGCAGGCGGTACAGGTCGATGTGCACGACGGTGCCCTTCGCCACCTCGTAAGGTTCCACCAGGGTGTAGGTGGGACTGCGAACCAAGCCCTGCACCCCGAGCGCTCGCAGCAGGCCCCTCACCAGGGTCGTCTTGCCGGCGCCCAAGTCCCCCATCAGGTGGATGACCGAATACATCAGGGGTGGCGATACCAGGGCATCCCCCAGGCCGTGCGCGAGCTGCTCGCCCAGCCGCTCGGTGGCCGCCGCATCGGGCAGGATCAACCGCTGGCCGGATTCACGCATGCGCGCAGTTCGGCAAGCAGGTCGGATGCCAGCATGCCGCGCGGCGTCGTGCCGGCGGCCCGATCCCCCGCAGTCGCATGCACCAGCACCCCGAGCTCGGCCGCCAGCGCGAGGTCCCGGACCTGTGCGAACAGGCCCGCGATGATGCCGGTGAGCACATCCCCCATGCCTGGGGCCGCCATGCCCGGGTTGCCCGCAAGGCACAGGCGCACCGGAGCGGTGCTCGCGCCTGAATCCGCGTGCGCCATCAGCGACCCTGCGCCCTTCAGCACGATGACCCCGCCGTAGCGCCGTTGCAGCTCGAGCACCGCACCGAGCCGGTCTCCCTGCACCGCGGAGGTGGGGATGCCGAGAAGACGTCCGGCCTCGCCCGGATGCGGCGTGAGGATCCAGCCACCGCGCTTCTCGGGTTCGGCCGCCAGCAGGTTGAGCGCGTCGGCATCGACGATGAGCGGCAGGCCCGCCGACATGGCGCAGGACCACATGCTGCGGGCCCAGGCCGACTGGCCGAGGCCCGGTCCGATCGCGATCACATCCGACCGCTGCAGCAGCGGCATGAGCTCGGCGGCATCCGACACGCCACTGACCATGAGTTCGGGACGACTGGCGGCGAGCTGGCCCGCGTGCTCGGGCGAGGTCGCGACGCTCAGGAGCCCCGCCCCCACCCGCAACGCCGCCTCCCCACAGAGCCGTGCAGCGCCCGGCATGCCCGGCGCGCCGCCGAGCACCAGCACGTGTCCGTACTGCCCCTTGTTGGCGCCGCGGACCCGCGGCGGCAGGCTGCTCGCCACGAGCGTTGCGCGGATCGTCTCGAGCGCGGGCTCGCCCAGATCGTCCGGCCATCGAGGCAAGTCGAGATCCGCGAGCCTCACCTCGCCGCAGAAGTCAGGCCCGCGCCCCAGCCACAGGCCGGGCTTGTGGGCGATGAAGGTGACGGTGCAGTCGGCGCGGACGCAGGCGCCGAAGGAGAGCCCGGAGTCGGCATCGAGGCCCGTGGGCACATCGACCGCCAGCACGCGACGGCGCACCTTGTTCACCGCATTGACGGCATCGAGGTAGGGTTCGCGCAGGCCACGGCTCGCGCCCGTGCCGAGCATGGCATCGACCAGCACGGCATCGGCGGGCTCGAGCGCCTCCTGCCAGGCCACCGTGCTGCCGCCCGCCGCTTGCCAGTCGGTGTGCGCACGCGCGGCATCGCCGTGCAGCTTCGCAGGATCAGTGACCGCACCGACGACGGCGTCCAGCCCGACGTGGCGCGCCAGCCGCGCGAGCACGTAGCCATCACCGCCATTGTTGCCGGCCCCGCACAGGACGCGCAGCACGCGCGCCTGTGGCCATCGCGCCTGCAGCTCCCGCAGTGCCGCAGCGGCGGCACGCTGCATCAGCTCGTAGCCGGGAATGCCCAGCCTTGCGATGGCGAAGGCATCGATGGCGCGGACCTGCGTGCTTCGCCAGACGGCACCCGGGTTGGGATTCATTGCTTCATTATACTGGCGCCACGATGCTCGACACGCTCGCCGCAGACATCCCGCACTGGGCCCGCGAGCTGGGCTTTGCCCAGGCCGGCATCGCGCGCCTGGATCTGTCAGGCGATGAGGCGCATTTCCTGGATTGGCTCGAACGGGGTTTCCACGGCGAAATGCACTACATGCAGCGTCATGGCACCCGCCGCACCCGGCCCGGCGACCTGCTGCCCGGCACGGTGAGCTGCATCAGCGTGCGCATGGACTACTGGCCCGCGCAGGCGCAGGACGCGCCATCCGTCCTGGCGCAACCCCTGCTCGGCTACGTGTCGCGCTACGCGCTGGGCCGCGACTACCACAAGCTGATGCGCCAGCGCCTGCAGCGGCTGGCCGATCGCATCCGGCAGGTCGTCGGACCCTTCGGCCATCGCGTGTTCAGCGACAGCGCGCCGGTGCTCGAGAAGGCGCTGGCGCGCAATGCCGGGCTGGGCTGGATCGGCAAGCACACCAACCTCATCGCCCGGGACGCGGGTTCCTGGTTCTTCCTGGGGGAGATCTACCTGGACCTCGAACTGCCGGCATCGGAAGCCGCGAGTGCCCATTGCGGAAGCTGCCAGGCCTGCCTGCCCGCCTGCCCCACGGGCGCGATCCTCGAACCCTGGCGGCTCGATGCACGGCGCTGCATCTCCTACCTGACCATCGAGCTGAAGGGCGCGATCCCGGAAGATTTGCGTCCCCTGATGGGCAACCGCATCTACGGCTGCGATGACTGCCAGCTCGTCTGTCCGTGGAACCGCTTCGCGCGAGCCAGCCGGGAACCGGACTTCGCGCCCCGCCAGGGGCTCGACGGAGCCAGGCTCAGCGAGCTGTTCGGCTGGAGCGAACCGCAATTCCTCGAGCGGATGGCGGGCAGTCCGATCCGCCGCATCGGACATGAATGCTGGCTGCGCAACATCGCAGTGGCGCTGGGCAACGCGCCCGCGTCCGATGAGGTCGAGCGGGCGCTGCGCTCGAGGCAGAACGATGCATCCGCGCTGGTGCGCGAGCACGTCCGATGGGCGCTCGAGCGTCAGCAGCTCAGGCGTTCGACAGCAGGCTCCGGCCCACCGGGTTGAAGAAATGCCGGCCGCGGCGCGGCTTCAGGATCTCCTCGAGCAGCACCTGGTAATCCTCGTCGTTGTTGACGGGGTCGATGGCCGCCGAATTGACGATGAGGAGCGGTGACTCGTCGTAGCCGTGGAAGAACCGCGCGTAGGCCTGCATCAGCTTCTCGAGATATCCACGCTCGATGTACTGCTCGTAGCGGATGCCGCGCTTGGCGATGCGGTCCATGAGCACGTCCAGCGGCGCCTGCAGGTAGACGACGAGGTCGGGCTTCGGCGCATCCGTCACCACGCGCTGGTACACCTTCTCGTACAAGCCGAATTCCGCATCATCGAGTGTCACGCGGGCGAACAGCCGGTCCTTGTCCAGGAGGTAATCCGCGACCCGTACGGAGCCGAACAGGTCCTCCTGCCGCACCTCCTCGAGCTGGCGGGCGCGCTGGAACAGGAAGAAGAGCTGCGCCTGGAACGCCGCCGCACGGGGATTCTTGTAGAAGCGCTCGAGGAAGGGATTCTGGTCGGCCTGCTCGAGCACCAGTTGCGCGGAAAGCGTATCGCCCAGCCGCCGGGCGAGGCTGGTCTTGCCGACGCCGATGGGCCCCTCGATGACGATGAAGCGATGCGGATTGGCGCTCACCCCAAAGACCTCCGCTCCGGCTGCAGTGGTTGAATCCCCGCCGGATGTACTCGCGTGGCGAGTTCCGACACCCGGCCGAGGCCCGGAAGCTCGAGCGACGGCGCGATCTCGGCCAGAGGATACAGGACGAAGTTTCTCTCAGGTACTTCCGGGTGCGGCAGGGTGAGGTCCGGCTCCACGACGCGCACGCCGGCCATGCAGATGAGATCCAGATCGATTCGGCGCGGACCCCATCGCTCCGCCCGCACGCGGCCCATCCGCCGCTCCACCTCGAGCATCGCCGTGAGCAGTGCGCGCGGCTCGAGCGTGGTGAGCACACCGGCCACGGCATTGACGTAGCGCGGCTGGCCGGGCGGACCGAGCGGATCGGAAGCATACAGGTCCGAGCAGAGGATCATCCGCACGCCCTCGATGCCGGCAAGCTCATCGAGCGCCCGCCGCACCTGCAGCGGCGGGTCATCGAGATTCGAGCCGAGGGCAATGTAGGCCGGCCGCCAGTGCGTGCCGGTCATTCGGTGCGCGTGGCGGAACGTCGTCTTCGACGCCGCCGTCGACGGGGCGCTTCCGCCGATTCGCCCTCATTGGCAGGGACCGACTCCCCGGGCCGGGCGTTCACGAGGGCCAGGCGCTGCTCCTGCGGCAGGGTCTGGATGTGCGTCCACCACTGCGCGAGCTCGGGATCGGCGGCGCCGACCTCGGCCCGCAGCACGAGGAAATCATAGGCCGCGCGGAAGCGCGGATGCTGCAGGATCGCGAGCGACTTCGCCCCGTGACGCCGGTTGAACCGCGGCTGCAGCATCAGCAGCTCGCGCATCGGCATGCCGAAGCGCTTGGGGATCGACACGCGCGGCTGCTGGCGCTTGAGCACGATCTCGCAGGCATCGAGCAGCACGGCCGTGTCGGGGGAGGCGCCGGCCTGCCGCTCGTTCATCTCGCGCAGCACCGCCGCCCACAGCAGGATCGCGAACAGGAAGGTGGGCGTGACCGGCTTGTCCTCGCGGATGCGCTGATCGGTGTTCTCGAGACCGCGGACGAGCATGTCCTCCGCGTAGGCATACGGTGGCATCGCGAGCGCCGCGGCCGTCTGCGGGAACAGGTGCTCGAACAGGCCATAGCGCTTCAGCAGCCGGTAGGAAGCCGCACCGTACCCCGACAGGAACAGCTTGAGGGATTCGTCGAACAGGCGCGCGGCCGGCACGCCGTCGATGAGCGAGGCCAGCCGGCTGATGGGCTCCTCGGTCGCGGGTGCGATGGTGAAATCCAGCTTCGCCGCGAAGCGCACGGCGCGCAACATGCGCACCGGGTCCTCGCGGTACCGGCTCTCCGGATCGCCGATGAGCTGCAGGCGCCGCTCGCGCACGTCGGCCACCCCGCCGACATAGTCCCAGACCGAGTAGTCGGCAATGTCGTAGTACAGCCCGTTGGCCGCGAAATCGCGCCGCCACACATCCTGGTCGACGGTGCCATACATGTTGTCGCGCAGGATCCGTCCGCGTTCATCGACCGCGCGGTGCTCGGCATCCTCGAGCGCCTGCGCCTCGGCCTCCTCGTCCTCCTCGTCGGAATCCTCGCGCTCCGGCGCCGCGGCGGCGCGGAAGGTGGCCACCTCGATGATCTCCTGGCCGAAGTGCACGTGGGCGAGGCGGAAGCGCCGGCCGATGAGCCGGCAGTTGCGGAACAGGCGTCGCACGTCCTCGGGATGCGCGTCGGTGGCGACGTCGAAGTCCTTGGGTGTGAGTCCCAACAGCAGGTCGCGTACCGCCCCGCCCACCAGGAAAGCCTGGTAGCCCGCTTCGTTCAGGCGATACAGCACTTTCAGCGCGTTGGGCGAGATGTTGGCGCGCGAAATCGGGTGTTCGCTGCGCGGGATGATGACGGGCGCGCCGTGCGCGACGGGATCGTTCAAAAAACGAGGGTTCCGCTTGAGCCTGAAAAATTGGGCCGTATACTACCAGCCCTTCAGCCGACCTGCTTCAAGCTCGCTCCCTTCGTCTAGAGGCCTAGGACATTGCCCTCTCAAGGCAAGTACACCGGTTCGAATCCGGTAGGGAGCGCCAATAAAAACAATGAGATACGAACCATAGCAATCCTGTCATGCTCATTCAATACTATGGCAGGTCCATCCCGGCAAAGCTGTAATGGTCTGCATCCACGCGCCAGCCATGAGGGCCTTTGCGCCAGATGTAGAGAGACTTTGCGGTGCTTTGAACGCTCTTACCCGCGGCATCTTTACCGGTAAGCGTGAAAACCACGAACTGATAAGCCGCCTCGGGCCCAAGTCGGCGGGTTAGCACGGCATGCGCACTGATAAGTGGATAACTCTTCATCAGTTCGCGAACGACTTCGCGGGCACGCGCCCGCCCTTTCCAAACAGTGGGCCCATCTGATGCGGTTACAACCGGGTCGGCGGTAAAGAATTCATCAACGAAGGCATCTGAATTTCTTGTCGCCCATATGGGCCCATATGTTTTGTCCAAGCGGCCCTGCAAGACACTGGCGAGCTCAGTGCTCTCATCAGCCGCTTGGCTGACCGTCACCCACCCAAGTGCCAGGACGGTTACCAAAATCGTGGTTACGCGCATGTGACCTCCTCACTTCCCCGCAGGGATTGACTGCAGATAACAGATCACCGCTTGCCGATCTTGCACCCGGCTCAGGCCGGTGAAGGCCATGAAGGTACCTGAAACCATCCCCTGGGGACTGGAAAGGAACTTATCGAGAGATTCAGCGGACCAGGTGATCTGTATCGCCTTCATGCCCGGCGAGTAGCCGAAACCGGCCCGACTTGCTGCGGAGCGTCCCACTACGCCGGCGAGGTTTGGTCCCGTACTGTCCGCGGCTCCTGTTTCGGCCACATGACATATGGCGCATTTATTTGAGAAAATCTTTTTTCCGATGTTGGGGTCGCAGCCCGCGAACGCGGCGCTACTGAAGATCGTCAACCCCAGGATTAGTGCGACACCGCGCGACAACTGCATGCACCTCATGACTTCAAATCCGTGGCGACCTGCGTCGCGGCACGCGCACCGGTCGCGATGGCGCCGTCAATGAATCCGCGCCATCCTTCGGCAACATCGGATCCCGCCATGTAAATCCGCCCCTCTTGACGGCGCAGCACATCAAACCACCGCGTCACCTTGCCGGGCTTGAAGCTGCAATAAGTTCCTAGGGAGAACGGATCAGCGAGCCAGGAGTAAGACGTGCAGGCAAGAACCTCGGCATCAGGAATGAACTGGCGCATTACCTTCTGCACCGACTCCTCGTCGTTTGGATCGAAGGCATCGGGGTTGGACCCGAAGCAGACGAAAATGGTCGAGTCGCGCTTCTCGTGATAGGTAAAGCAGTATCCCGCGCCAAATTTATACGGAGCGACCATCATCACATTACCGTGCCGACCCTTGACCTCAGCATAGAACTTCATGCCGACCGCCGAGTGTCGTTCTTTGGATGCCGCGATCTTTCCTTCCGCGAGCGCAGGCGCGAACTCAATATTGGCAAGGCAGTTCATCGGCAGCGCCAAGATGATCGCCTTGGCGCCATAAGTGGCATTCGGCGTCTTCACGATCACCGCTCCATCGCGTTGCTCGATACGGCTCACGGGAGAAGACAAATGAACGTCCGGATTCCCCTGCGCAAGCATGCGCTTGGCAAGCTCACCGGTACCTTCAGCAATCTGATAACGCTCGATCGCGTCCGAGTAAAGCCCGAAGGACCATCCACCCAAGGCATACCAGCGGGCGATCTCCAGGTACGACCCCCGGTCAATCCTGGAATGCGTGCATACCTCCATCGTCGCTTCGAGCACGGTCCTCGCCACCTTCGACATCTTCGTCGCGTTCAGACGGTCGAGCGTCGTGATCTTGTCCTTGGCAACCAATTGGTTCCAATTGAAGTGCGTATCCCACGGGCGCTCCCAGGCATCGCGCGCGTCGAAGAAGTATCGATCGGCCGCAGCGCTAATTTCGGCGGAAACCTTTGAATACGGGATATCGGTGTGCAACCCGTCCGCCACTGCTATCAGGCGGTCAGCCACCGCGCCCGGAGTCTGCTTGATGGTAAGACCATAACGCTGAATTTCGGCCCATGTGTAGGGTTGAACCCAGTGGACCCAGGTCCCTCCCATTTCAATATGCTCGTCGTTCCAGTGAGTATCGAAGGTTCGACCACCGATGCGATTACGGGCCTCGAGCATCAGGGTCTTGAGTCCGTAGAGCCGGCAATCCCTGGCGGCGGTCACGCCCGCAAATCCACCGCCGACGACAATCACGTCATAATCGGTTTCGCGTGCGGCGTTGCCGATCCTGCTCGTTTGGTCGGCAGTACGCGCCGCGTTGGGCACACCGACCGCCCCTACCGCGAGCGAAGCGGCCCCGGTCAGGAACTTGCGCCGAGAAGCGAAACCCACTCCCGTACCATCATTTGATTTGGACACGTCGAAGTTCTCCTGAAGAAGCCATAGAACCTGTACCAAGTGTGATCAGAAGTGTGCCTTGAACTCGCCGCCAAACATTCGCGGGGCTCCCAGGTGGAAGTAATCGAAGCCGAACCCCGAAACGTCGATCGCGGAGGTGTAGTAGTAGCGGTTCGCCAGATTTCGGGCCCAAAGCGAGAACTCGAAGCGGTCGCTAGTGGTCTTGTATGCGATGCGACCGTTGACCAAAGCGTAGGATTTCTGCGATAGCCGGTCCACGTTCTGCAACTCAAAGAACTGCCTGGACACCAGATTTCCATCCAGCGTAAGCACCACCTTGCCGAAGTCACCCGAGAATGCTTGCCAGTTGACCGCAGCATTGGCACTCACGCTTGGCGCGTTGGGGAGCCGGTGGCCTTCCAGAGAGCTGCCACTCACCTCGCCTTCCTGTATGCGAGTGTTGAGCAGCCCTACGCCCAGGTTGATGCGCAGCGGCTCGAGGGGACGTGCGGAGATCTCCAGTTCCCCGCCATACACGCGTGACTTGGGCAAATTAATGAGGTTTTGGGCCAGCGTATTGGAATCGATGCTCAAAGACTGCTGGTTTTGATAACGGTAATAGAAGAGCGCTGCATTGACCGTGAGGATGCTCAATGGCTGGGTCTTTGCGCCGATTTCGTAGGCCCACACCGTTTCGGGAGCGGCAACGTTCAGTTCAGACGGTACGAAGTATGCTTGGGCGTTGAATGCAGAGGCTCGGTAGCCGCGACTGACGCTGCCGTAGATCAATGTGCTTTCACTTGGTTTGAAGTCGAGACCAACCTTGCCCGTCACCTGGCTCTTGCCAAAACTCTTGCTCGTCGTAGCAAAGAGATTCGCGGGATCGGGATCTCCCGGAATGAGGTTGGCCACCACCGTTCCGTCCGCGTTTGCCAGCTGCGCGAGGTAATTGTCGATGGAGCCCGCATCGTGCGTGAAGCGCAATCCGCCCCGAAGCGTGAACCGCCCGTTGAACTTGTAGTTGAGATCGACGTACGCCGCTTTGGTCGATTTGGTCTGGTCATAGTGGTTTTGCGATATGCAAGCTACGAGCGAGGCCTGGCACGGCAAGGGTATGTCAGTGAAGTAATGGAAAGCGGTTCCGGAACTGATGGTCTCGTGGTTGTAATACACGCCGAGCACGTAATTGAGACCGCCGTCAAAGCTGCTGGAAATGCGCACGTCCTCAGCATACTGCCGGGCGACGCCGGTGATATCGTCCTCCAACACTTCCATTGGACTGCCGTCGGCATCCTCTGGAATGAAGAGCCGACCATAGTCCGTGGACGTGACCGACGTCAGGTTAAGCACGTCCGACATGCGCCAAGTCGTCGTCAACGATGCGCCAGCGGTCTTATGCAGCCGGTCAGGCGTATGCTTGTCCAGTATGTCGTAGCTTCCCAGCCCGGTCCTGAATAGATAGGAGGCTGGGAGCGTGATTCCATAGGCTTCGTAAACGCCGGCGCCGATACCAAATTCGCCCGGGCGCGCGTAGATGCCATAGTTCGTGGGATTCGCTTTGCTGGCATTGAGCCGCAACAGGAAATCCAGGGAATCATTCGCCTTCAAAAGCGCGGAGAGTCGCACGCCCCACTGATTTGTAGACCCGAGGTCCGGGTAACCTGCCAGCAAATTATTGAACCACCCATCGGCCTTCGTGTAGGTGAAAGCAGCGCGTAAGGCAAGATGCTCCCCAACGCCGATCTGAAAATCGCCGTTAGCTTCCTTGCGGCTGTAGTTTCCATACCCCAAGTTGACGTCGGCCTCGGTGCTGAAGTCTGGCCTTTTGCTGATGAAGTTGACCGCACCACCGGTGGTGTTCTTTCCGTACAAAGTCCCTTGAGGACCACGAAGAACTTCCACTCGTTCCATATCGAAAAGGGATAGCCCCATCAGCGGAAAGCTGCCCCGGTAAACCTCGTCGAAATAGGTCGCCACCGGACCTTGCTGGTTGACCGAATAGTCGAACATCGAGATTCCACGCAGCGAGAACACCGGGATGTCCTCGCCCACGGTTGACGCCGCCTGGAAGTTGGGAACCTGGCTTACGAGATCAGCTGCGTTGGTGACCTTCTGGTCGGCCAAAGCGCTTCCCGTGAGCGCTGTAATTGAAACCGGAACGTCCTGCAAACGCTCAGATCGGCGCAGTGCCGTTACTGTTATTTCCCCCAAGACATCGCTCTGCGGATCGTCTTTCGCGGCTGCCAACATACTCCAGCACAGCAGAACAGATACGAAAATCGCCGCATTTGAGATTCGATTCATGTGTTCTCCCAAGTCAATCGGCCGCGACCGGTGGCGCGGTTCGCAGCCACAGACTCATGCGTCGCAATCGTACAAGCCAATACAGACGCATCATCAGCATTGTCCGTACGATTGACCGATACTCTCGTACGTTGTACGGTTTTTGTCAAGTCCCGCCTACAGTGCCGGAAATCCAGAAGCTGGTGATACAGCGATTCCTCCCGTAAGCTGCCTTCGAGCCAATGAGCGTTCCTCAGACGAATGAACGGGTTACAAATGAAAAAGCGGCGTGGGGGCGGTGTTAAAGCAAGAACGAACGCGAGATCGACCAACGAAGTCCGTCCGCCATGGAAGCCGACTCCCGGAAGCGCCGAATCCAGCGAAAGGACTCGCGTCGAAATCCTTTGGGCAGCACAGCGGCTTCTGGCATCCAAGGGGTATGCCGCGTTCACGATGAGAGGAGTTTCCGACGTTGCCCGCCTGCCGCTGGGAACTCTAACGTATCATTACAAGACGAAGCGGAGCCTGCTGCGCGCGGTCATTGTTGCGATGCTGCGAGAATACGAACGCGAAATCGGCGAGTTCTTCAAGCCAACGGGAAACCCGCCGATGGAACGGCTCAAGCAACTGGTTGCTTGGTTGATCCGCGATTCCACGACTTCCGCCACAAACCGCTTGTTTCGGGAGATCTGGGCGATGGCCCTCCACGACCCTTACGTCGCAGAATCGGTAGATGACCTATACGAAGGAGCTGCGTCGCTCATTGCGCTGTTCCTCAGGGAGGTGTACCCCCACTTGTCCATCAAACAAGCCGAGGACCTGACACGTTTGATGCTAATGGTTTCGGAAGGTGCGATTCCGATCTATGGCACCCCGCCTATGAAGCGTTCATCAAATGACGGAGTCGTTCAACTTGCTCAGATCGCCCTTGCACGCATTGCGGCCGACCTCGAGGAGAAAGCCACGCAAGTTTCCTTGGGCTCGACCTCAGATAGATGCAGTTGACGTTCTCATGTAATCGCCGACGGCAACCGTGCTCACCACTGGCCGCAGCAGGTCTCAGCCAATCGCTTTGTGTGTCAAACGGCAACGAAACCGGCAAGTCTTAGCGCTCGACTGTCGAATGTCGCCGTGGCATTGCAGCCCAGTCGAAGATTACGCGCGTCGATGAGGCAATCTGCAAAATCTGCAGACGACTCCTTCCAAATGTACATCGCGTGCTCGACTGACTGCTCGTCTTCAAAGGTTAGATCGGCGGTGCCCAGCATGGCCGAAAAGGCCATGACGATTTCCGACTTCGGCAATTCGTATCTGCTTCGTAACACCCTTTCTGATTCCAGCAGGACCAGCAAGCTCACCATTACTGGCTCGCCTTTACCGACTTCGCGCCCGATCAATCGCCGAGCCTGTTCGTATTGACGTTGATCATCACGCATCAAATATCGGATGAGTACGTTGGTGTCGATGCCGAGCATCAGCGCGACAGCTGTTCGACGGGCACTGGCTTTCTGCCCTTTTTGTACAGCAACCCCGCGAGCTCAGCTGCACGCTTGTTCTTCACTCGCATGATGACGACGCCATCAGGCATCATCGTGAAACTCATCCGGTCGCCCGTTTTCATCCCGAGGCCGTCCCGAATTTTCTTTGGGATCGTCGTTTGACCCTTGCTGGTCAGTGTGGCGTCTGTGCTCATGGGAAGCTCCATATTCCTTACTTATACGATCATGGTAAGGAAGGCGCCTCCAGGCAACGCGACGAAGAATGAGCGGAAATTCCTACCAGACTGAGGTGTCGGCAGGCGGTCAGAGCGCCTCGAGGAACTGGAGCAATTCACGTCGATCCGCCGCGGTCGCCGCCACGAATCGCTCCTGGCTGGGTTGCGCTTCCCCGCCGTGCCAGAGAATCGCCTCGGTCAGGCTACGCGCCCGGCCATCATGCAGGTACGTTGTGCCACGGCCGATGCGACCGGTCAGCGAAAGACCCCAGAGTGGCGCGGTTCGCCACTCCCTGTCGGTTGCATCGCCTTCGCCGGATGCGGCCGCGAGAGCGGGCCCGAGGTCATGCAGCCTCAGGTCGGTATAGGGGGAAATGCGCCGGTTGGATCGCCAGGGCGCTCCCTGGACGGTGCCGGTTTGCCACGAGTCCCGGTGACAGCTCCCGCAGCCGAAGCGCTGAAAAATCTGCCGTCCCGGCCGACCGGACCGGAAATCAGTCGCAGCGGTTCCTGGTGGCTGTGCGTTGATCTCGAAGAAGACCAGCGCCGCCAGATCGCCATCGCTGATCTCCGCCGCGGCACCGGGTTGCTCCAGCGGCGAATGCCAGCGGCTGACGATGCCCATCTCGGTCGCGAGCGCATCGGCCGTTTGCGATTCCACATCCGCCTGTTGCGCCTTCCAGCCAAATCGACCCATGCGCAACTGGCCGCGCACATCACGCACCCGCGCGCAGCGCCCGGTCAGTCGAAGAGGATTGTTCTCAGGCGGCGGGCACAATCCTTGTTCGGGAATGGCCTGCAGCCAGCCCAATCCGGCCAACGGGGGCGCGATGCGCAATGAGGTCGCCTGGAGTGCACCGAGATCGGCCCGGCTGCCGGTCACCTCGAGTTGCGGCTCTCGCAGTGCATAGCGCTCTCCATCCGCGAATCGTCCCACATGCTCCAGCCAGCGGACCCGTACCTGCGCGTCGGCCGGCACTCCCGGATTGGCGTTGAGGCGCATCACGTAGGACCTGGACGCATCGTCGCCGCGAGCTCGAAGGGCCGCGTGGACGGTGGCCTGGGCTGGCGGCTCCTCTCCCTCCGGCACCGAGCCCCGGCCGCTGCTGTTGTGGCAGGCATCACAGGCGGGCAAGTTGAAACGGGGACCAAGACCGGCCACTCGGGGTGGCGCAAGTCCGGCCGGCTGGAAAGGCGTATTGAATATCGCCAGGCCGAGTTCGAATTGCACTTGAGCGTCGGCGGGCCATCCCGCCGCCGGCCGTTGCAGGGCATCGTGCGGCACGGCCGGGGCAGCCTCCGAGCGGGATGGACCTGCGCAAAGCAGGGCCAGCCATGCGGCGCCGAGCGAGCGCCTCACGGGGCTGGCGTCACCGGGACTGGCGTCACCGCCAATCGGACGGTGGTGTCGGTCTCACCGCTGAGCTGGATCAGCAGCGCCTTGTTGGCGGGAAATGTGTACTCGACACTTTTGTGGAACACCGGGCAAGCGGTTCGTCCCTGGAACTGATTCGAGTTGACCAGCGCACCATCGGCAGCCACATCGACCCAGGATCCCTTGTCGATGGTGACACGATACTTTCCGGCGGTATTCACCTTGACCCGCAGCAGCCCGCCATGCGCTCCGTCCGGCAAGCGCGACTTTCCGGGCGAGTGCTCGAACTTCACCTTCGCCTGGTCCTGCAGGCTCACCGCGTACAGCTTGCCCACCGTGACAGCCGGCGCCCGCGCCGCATTGGTTGCGGCCGAAAGGGCTGTCCCCGACGCCGCTGCCGGCGCCGAAAACAGCGACAGCTCCTTCGACAAATCCCATGAAAATTTGTCGCAGCCCGCCGGCAGCTCATCCGCCAGGACCGGCCCGGCCAGTACCAGGCATCCCATGAATCCGACAACAGTTTGGCGCAGCATCTAGACATCATGTCCTGACGCACGATTGTGAGTCAGGCGGTTAATTGAGTTGGAGGAAGAGGTCTGTCTCCCATATCGTGGGTTGCGTCGTTGCGGACGCCGAGCCACATGCACAGACCCGTGAGGGTTCGAAGTGCCTAACACAGCGGGAGACAGACCATGAAAGAGACTATCATTTCCTACGTTGGTTTGGATATTCACAAGGATTCCATCGCCATTGCGGTAGCTGAAGCGGGGCGCGCCGCGCCGCGCTTTATCGGTACGACCCCTTCTGAACTGGCGGTGCTTTGCAAGGCGCTCACTCGATGCGCCAAACGTGATCGCACCCTGGTGGTCTATGAGGCCGGCCCTTGCGGATATGGGTGGGCGCGCCACCTGATCCGTCAGGGCTGGCGGTGCGAGGTCATCTCGCCCGCTCACATTACGCGCAAAGCCGCCGAGAAGCGCACCAAGAACGATCGACTCGATGCGCTGCTTCTGGCACGTGAGTCGCGGGCCGGCAACCTCACCAAGATCATCGTGCCCGATGATCGCGACGAGGCCATCCGCGATCTGTCGCGGGCGCGCGAGGACGCCTGCGGTGCACGACTTCGCGCACGGCTCCAGCTCAAAGCGCTGCTGTTGCGCCACGGCCGCGCCTATCACGGTAAGAGCTCTTGGACGATCGCTCACGAGCGGCACCTGGCTGCGATCAAGTTCGACCACCCGGCCCAACAGATCGCTTTTGATGAATATCGAACTGCCGTTAAAGATGCCCACGAGCGCGTGGAGCGCTTGACTAGCGCCTTGCGCGAGCACTGCGATACCTGGCGCATGAAGCCAGTGCTTAAGGCTCTGATGTGTCTGCGTGGTTTGGACTTCGTGGCTGCCATCACCTTCATCGCCGAGATCGGGGATCTGTCGCGCTTTGCTCACCCAAAATCCTTGATGAGCTATCTGGGCTTGACCCCTTCCGAGCACTCCTCCGGCAATACTCGCCGCCAAGGCGGCATCACCAAAACAGGTAACAAACACGCCAGGCGTATCCTCATTGAGGCTGCTTGGACTTACCGCTTCAATCCGCGCGTAAGCCGCCCCATCGAAGTACGCCAAGAAGGTCAGTCCAAAGCAATCCGCGACATCGCCTGGAAAGCGCAAACGCGCCTGAGCTATCGATTTCGTAAACTGAACGCCGGACGGAAAATGACGCAGAACAAATGCTGTGTCGCCGTCGCTCGCGAGCTCGCAGGCTTCATCTGGGATATCGCTCGGCAAGTCAAAATCCCAGCTTAGCGAGCTGCCCTTCATCGTCCACACGCTCAGGAGTTCAACCACCGACTCGCACTGACTCAAAAGCTCAACACTGAATCGGTAACGCGATGAGCAAGGCCGATGAGGGGAATCCTCGAGACGTTTTATGTGGGCATCTTCATGGTGATCCCAGCTCTTAGACCGAGGCAGCCCCGCGAGGAAGAGATGAAATGCGGTACCCAATCCGCGGATATCAGAGTGATCCATCGTCGCTACCATCTCTTGTTCGTCGCGTTTCCGCTTCGGTGTCACGCTTCTTTTCCTACTCAATTCAAACGTTCGTGACCGCGCGAGAAAAAACCGTGCCTGGGCTTGACACCAACGGACATATCAGAAATCCCCCTTGACCACCAGGCTGACCGTACGGCCTTCCCGTGGATAACCCAGATCGACCTGATACAGCCGATCGAACACATTGCGTCCCACCAGGTCCACTCGCCAGGCCTTCGTCACGTGATAACTGGCCCGCAGGTCCACCGCGGTGAATCCGGCCACCGGCTCGCCGTTGGCCGATGCGACATCCGAGGTCAACCGTCCTGAATTCACCGTCACCGACGGCACGATTTCGACCGCCTCCACCGGACGCCACTCGAGGTAGGCGAAGCCGGCGTGTCGCGGGATGCCGAACAGGATTCTCTGCGGCGTGGTGAGAGAGACCCTGTTCACGTAGGTGTAGTTCATACCGACGCGCAAGCCTTCGGCAATCGGACCACTGCCGCCCAGTTCCAGTCCCGTGTAGCGCGCATCTCCCACGTTCTGGTTCTGCGTCACGCCCGGTGACACCGTCACGGCCTGGATCAGGTCACTGAGGCGGCTCTGGAAAACCGAGGCTTCGATGCGCTCTTCTCCAACGAACCCCGTGTATCCCAGGTCGATGGTGGTCGCGCGCTCCAGCTTCAAATCGGGATTCGGGACCGCGGATCCCAGGCGGTAGGAATAGCGCTCGAACTGGCTCGGGAACCGCCCGCGTCGCGCCGCGCTGAGGTGCACGTTGCTCTTGGCATCGACGTGCCACACGAGCTCACCCTGGAAGTTGGTCGCTGCCTGGTCTCCCAGCACGAACGAGGCACCCGCCTGGTTCTGATCCTGCGCTTGTATCGCCTTGCGCGCATCGCGACTGACCGAGACAGCGGCCTCGTAATGCTCTGCCAACGGCAACCGGTACTCGGCGCCCACCGACCAGGTGCGGTCGTGAAAATACAAAGTCGGCGGCACTCGCGCCGGATAGGTCTGGATGTCCTTGTGGTAATCGTTGCGCAAGTGCCCGGCCAGGGAGGCCGTACCCGGTCCCAGCCGCGCATCGAGCACCACGCTGCCCCCGGTGGAATGGTCGTCGTACTGGCTCTGGAACGCGCGACGCGTGAACATCGTCGAGTAGGTGAGATCGTCGTAGGAATACAGGCTGTTGCCGAACTTGTCGTAGTACGCGCGCGTCCGCAGGGAAATGCCGGGCGCGATCGCGGTCTGGCCCAGCACGTAGACACCCCGCTTGTTCCAGTACGGCCAGTCGAAGTAATTGAACCGCTGATTGGGATCCGGCGGTCCAGCATAGGGCGGCACGCCCTTCTCGGCGTGCTGGTCGTACAGCACGACGGCGTATTCGCTGCCCTCACCCGCCTCCATCCCAAGTTTCAGACTGACCTTTCGATCGCGCGCATAGGATCGCAATCGCTCACCGGAGGGCTGGAGATTGCCCTGCAGCGGGAACGTTGCCGGTGCACCTGCCGGCGCGAAACCCGAGGGCAGATCCCACGAATCGCGCTTGAGGTAGGAGGCGCCGAGCTGCGCATAGAACTGCCCGTGCCGCATGCCCAGGTTGCCATCGGCTCGAAATCCGTTGGCCCCATCGCGGTCGGTCATCAGGCCCGCCGCAACATTGGCCTCGAACTCCCGGGTCGGGCGTCTCGTCACCAGATTGATGGCGCCCCCCAACGTGCCGGGGCCGAAGGCGACGGGCGTATAGCCCTTCGAGACCTCCACTGCCGCCAGATCGAACAACGTGAAGCGATCGAGGTCAGTGGGCTCACCGTCCCAGGAGATGTAGAAGGGAACCCCGTCGACCAGGAACGGCGTTTGAAGCCCGTCGAACCCACGCAGGTACACCCGCGACTCGCCGCGCGGACTGCCACGTGCACCCGGTGTCGGGCTCAATCCCGGCACCGTCGACAAGGCCTGGGTCAGGCGCAGGTCATCGAATCGCGCGAAATCCTCCGAGGTCACGACGGTGGTGGCGGGTTCGCTGGAGACCAGGCGCATGCCCGTCACCGTGACCGCGCCCAGGAGCGGTGTCTCCTCCGCCCGTACCGTCGCTGCAAGACATAGTGCTGAAATCACAATCCCGACGTATCGATTCATCGAAAGGCTCTCTGTCGCTATATTTGATTGAATATAGCGTGCCACAGCCGTGACGTTCCGTCCACCCGACACCGCAACGCATCAGCCGGCCGCGGTCAATCTTGATATTCCAGGTCCAGATTGCATACTGGCGGCCTGGAGCAAAAGTGCGACGGGCCCTGATGATGCAGGTTCGGGACAACAGCGCCTCCGGGGAGATCACGCAACGCGAGGCCGCGTTCCGGCTGGCCCTGCTGGCGGCGATCGTCGACTCCTCGGACGATGCCATCGTGAGCAAGACGCTGGAGGGGCGGATCCTGTCGTGGAATCAGGGCGCCACGCGAATCTTCGGGTACTCCGCCGAGGAGGTCATCGGCCGGCACATCACCCTGCTCATCCCCACCGAACTGCATGCCGAGGAGCAGCAGATCCTGGACAAGCTGAAGCGTGGTGAACGCATCGACCATTTCGACACCACGCGCATCACCAAGGATGGCCGGCGGATCCCGATATCGCTGACGGTCTCCCCCGTCCGGGACGAGAACGGCGCGATCGTCGGCGCTTCGAAGATCGCGCGCGACATCTCCGAGCGCAAGCAGTTCGAGCAGGCGCTGCGCGATGCGGACCGGCGCAAGGATGACTTCCTCGCCCAGCTCGCCCACGAGTTGCGAAATCCGCTGGCGCCGATCCGCTATGCGCTCGCCGCCAGCCGCAAGGCCGGCACGCTCGAGGTGGCCCAGCGGGCCCAGGAAACCATCGAACGCCAGGTCGCGCACATGTCCCGGCTACTCGAGGATCTGCTGGATGTCTCCCGCATCACCAGCGGGCGCCTGGAACTCAAGAAGGAACACGCCGACCTGTCGCAGGTGCTGAGGAACTCGGTGGAAACGGCGCGCCCGCTCATCAATGACAAGCGCCACGAGATCTCCGTCAACATTCCGCCCCGGGAACTCCGCATCCATGCGGACCCGGTGAGGCTGACCCAGGTGTTCTCCAACCTGCTGATCAACGCCGCGAAATACACTGACCCTGGCGGACGCATCGCGCTCCAGGCAGAGCAGGAAAGCAACGCCATCACGGTGAGCGTCCGTGACACGGGCATCGGGATTTCCGAGGACCTGATGCCCCGGCTGTTCGACCTGTATTCCCAGGGAGGGGATGCCACCGGCCGCTCCCAGGGCGGTCTTGGCATCGGCCTGTCGCTGGTGCGCGGCCTCGTGACGCTGCACGGCGGCAGCGTCGAGGTCCACAGTCGCGGCCCGGGTCAGGGCAGCGAATTCACCGTCCGCCTGCCGGTCTAGCCTAAGTTGCGCAGAATCGCCTGTGGGGCGTAGGGAAATCAATGAGTTGCCGAAAAAGTCGGCACTACATTTTGGCGCAGGGTTGGATCAGGCGCTGAGCGCGATCAGGAGGTTGTCGTCGATGCGCAAGCGCTTGGGCAGTGTGATGCCAAGCCGCTCGAACAGAAGTGACTGAAGCTCATCGGGCTGCGTCACGCAGCGCAGGCGGATCTCGCCGTGCGAGAAGGTCGGCAGACACACATCGTGGCACTGGATGCGCTTGATTTCCTCGAGCACTGTGCGCGAGGAGTTGCCGAGCTCGGCACGTCGCTGCCGAGGCCAAGGGTTTTCCACAACACGAAGGCGAGGAAGCACACCAGGATGTGTGACTCGACACGGTCGCTCTCTGGTGCCAGATCGGGCGAATCGACAGTTCGCTCTTCTGCACGCGAAAGCGGCTTCCGCTTGGGCGAGCTGGATGTAGGCGCGCCAGAGCTTTTCATCGTCCCAGTCCGTCACGTTGGTTTTGAGCGCGTAGCTGCCCTCGGAGACCCTCGCCCAGTCATCGAAGGCTTGGCTGATCTTCACGTTGAGGTGGAAACCCGCCGGGCTGTTGGCATCGACGAGAAGACCTCGTAGCGTGCAGCGGCGCGCTGGTTCTTCTGCAGGAGCCGTCCGATCTGACGCTGAATCTTGGCCCGATCCAGTGGCCGACGGGCGCGCTCGATGCGTTCGGCGAGGCTGGCAAGACCGGTCTCGATGCGACCGGAGAACTTCTCGTGCATCGCCCGTTCCTTCTCGCGCCGCTCGGCCGAACGAGCCAGCACCACCGTGTCGCCCGTCTCGGCGCAGCGGGTGAGCCGGACCTCGACGCCTTCGCGCAGCGTGCGCCAGCCGTGGCTGTCGGCCAGAAGCGGCGCATGCTTCTTGAGCTGCGACTTGGGCGCCCCGATGATGTACCGCCGGCCCGAGGACCTGAGCCACTGAAGGTTCGCGCGGCTGCTCATGCCGCGATCTGCGATCCAGACCCGGCCGATGACCCCGTGGCGCGCCTCCATCGTGGTGACAATGCTCTGCACGGTGCGCGAGTCGCTCATGTTGCCGGGGAACACTTCGTAGCCCAACGGAAACCCATCAAGCTCACCACCAGAGCGATGCACACCTGCTTGCAGTCGGGGCGAGTGATCACGCGAGTAGCCGCGCGCGGCAGCGCATTACCCTTTGCTTCGCCCTCGAAATAGGTGCTCGTGACATCGTACAGCAGCACCTCGTGATCGATCGAAAACAGCTCCCGCACCGGTGCGACAGGTGTGCCTCGATCGCCGCCTTGTGCGGCAAGAGCCATCGAGCGCGCGATAGAGCCGATCCTTGTTGACCTGTTCGGCCGGCAGCTGCAGCAGATCCGACAGCGCCGTGCGCCGATACCAGTCCTCGGCAATGTGCAGCTCGCTGGAGGGCTCACACAATCGGGCCGCCACCAGCACCGAGATCATCTTCGACCAGCCGACCCGCTCCTTGCCTTGGCCCACCAGGCTCTCGCCAGCCTCTCCAGGCCCGTCCCGCGCCACAAGGCGAGCGCCAGGTACACATCCCCGAACTGCCGGCCCCGTTCAATCCGGATCCCCTTCAGACGCACTGGCACCGCAACATCGGCATGCCCGTCATCGAAGAGCTGTCCCTGCTCGGGCGAACCGATCAGATGGCGTGCGAGCGCCCGGGCCCGTACACGGCCTTCAGCATCGAGTTCACCGAGCTGCGCGACGGTACGTTGGATGACTCGGCGGCCCACACGCACGTTCTCGACCAACCGCCAGTAGCGATGTGTCTTGCCGTCCTTCTTGCGTGTACTCGCTCGCAGAAACATCGAACGACATCACACCCGATGCTCAACGCAAAGAAAGGGGCAAGGTCGGCACTACACCGCCAAAACCGCCTCATCATGTATGCAAGTGGTTGAATGCACTCAGCCGGTCAGCCTGAAAATAGGCAAACCTACCGACCAACTGCGCAACTTAGGCTAGGCCAGGCCGGTCCAGGCCAGGCGCCCTGCGCCGCTCAGCCCACCCCGACGATGACGCTGTCGGCCTTGATCAGCGCCTGGGCCTTCTTGCCCTTCTTCAGCTTGAGCCGGCGCGCCGACTGCGTGGTGATCACCGAGACGATCTCGATGCCCTTGGCGATGCGCAGGGTGAGCTCGGTGCTGACCGGCCCTTCCACGATGTTGGTGATCTTGCCGCTGAAGACGTTGCGTGCACTGAATTTCATGGTGACCTCGGAGAATCCACAGGGGTGCCAGCAGCGGATGATGCCAGAACATCGGCCATCTCTTCATCCGTGAACAGGCGCGACCGGGTATGGAAGGCCTTGCCCTCCGGGCCCTCCAGCGAGAACGTGCCACCGTGGCCGTCCACGACGTCGATGATGAGCTGGGTATGTTTCCAGTACTCGTACTGCGACTTGCTCATGTAGAACGGCGCGCCGCCGATGTCGCCGAGGTATTCATCGCCCTGCCCGATGGTGAGACCACCGGGCAGGTAGCAGTTCGCCGCGCTGTTGTCACAGCAGCCGCCGGACTGGTGGAACATCACCGGCCCGTGCTTGCGCTGCAGCTCTGCGATGAGCTGCAGCGCCGCCGGGTGGCAACGACCTTGTCGACCATGGGTTACCCGTCAGAAGAAACCGAGCTTCTTCGGACTATAGCTCACCATCAGGTTCTGGTCTGCTGGTAGTGGTCGAGCATCACCTTGTGGCACTCGCGGCCGATGCCCGACTCCTTGTAGCCGCCGAAGGCGGCGTGCGCCGGGTACAGGTGGTAACAGTTGGTCCACACGCGCCCCGCCTTGATGGCCCGGCCCATGCGATAGCAGGTGTTGATGTCGCGCGACCACACGCCCGCCCCCAGGCCGTACAGCGTGTCATTGCCGATGGACAGCGCCTCGGCCTCGTCCTTGAAGGTGGTGACGGCGAGCACCGGTCCGAAGATCTCCTCCTGGAAGATGCGCATCTTGTTGTGGCCCTTGAACACCGTGGGCTGCACGTAGTAGCCACCGGCGAGGTCCCCTTCCAGGAGCTTTCGCGCACCGCCGGACAGGAGCTGAGCCTTTTCCTGCTTGCCGAGGTCAAGGTAGGTGAGGATCTTGGTGAGTTGCTCCTGCGAGGCCTGGGCACCCATCATGGTGTCGAGATCCAGCGGGTTGCCCACCTTGATGGCGGCCACGCGCTTGAGCACCCGTTCCATGAACCGGTCGTAGATGCTCTCGTGGATGATGGCGCGCGAGGGGCAGGTGCAGACCTCGCCCTGGTTGAGCGCGAACATCACGGTACCCTCGACGGCCTTGTCGAAGAAATCATCATCGGCCGCGCAGACGTCGGCGAAGAAGATGTTCGGCGACTTGCCGCCCAGCTCGAGCGTGGCCGGGATCAGGTTGTTGGCGGCGGCCTGGGCGATGACCCGGCCGGTGGTGGTCGAACCAGTGAAGGCGACTTTCGCGATGCGGCGGCTTTGCGCCAGCGGCAGGCCAGCCTCACGGCCGAAGCCGTTCACGATGTTCACCACACCCGGCGGCAGCAGGTCCGCGATCAGCTCCATCAGGAACATCACGCTGATGGGTGTCTGCTCGGCGGGCTTGAGCACCACGCAGTTGCCCGCGCCCAGCGCCGGGGCCAGCTTCCAGGTGACCATGAGCAACGGGAAGTTCCAGGGGATGATCTGCCCGACCACGCCCAGCGGCTCGTGGAAGTGGTACGCGACCGTGGTCTCGTCCACATCGCTCAGCGCGCCCTCCTGGGTGCGCACGGCGCTGGCGAAGTAGCGGTAATGGTCCACCGCCAGCGGCAGGTCCGCCGCGAGGGTCTCGCGGATCGGCTTGCCGTTGTCGATGGTCTCGACATAGGCCAGCTTCTCGAGGTTCTGCTCGACGCGGTCGGCGATCTTCAGCAGGATGTTGGCACGCTCGGCAGCCGAGGTACGCGCCCAGCCGGGAGCTGCCGCATGGGCCGCATCCAGCGCCTTCTCGATGTCCTCCGCGGTGGAGCGCGCCGCCTTCGTGTACGCCTTGCCGGTGATCGGCGAGATGACATCGAAGTAGTTGCCCTTCACCGGCGGGGTCCACTTGCCGCCGATGAAATTGTCGTACTGCGTCTTGAACGTGGCCTTGGCGCCAGCGGCGCCGGGGGGTGCGTAGATCATGATGCGCTCCGGGGAATGCGTTGTATTCTCGACGATGAAGCGGCCACCTTAGTCCTTCGACCGTGGAGCGCACATCAGACGAAAGTATCGGGGCAGCACCCGTTCGCCGCGGCGCAAACGAGAATTGGGTACGGATCCAAGGGGCTCATGTCCGCTCTAAGGTTGCCACGGTCTCCACGTGGTCGGTGAACGGCAGCAGGTTGAAAGCCAGGAGCCCCTTGATGCGCATCCGGCCGGTGTCCAGCAATGCACCGGCATCCCGCAGGAAGGCATCGAGCCCGCAACTCACGTAGATGAGCCGGGACGGCGGCTGCTCCCGCAGATACTGCAGCACTTCCGCGCAAAGTCCCTTGCGTGGAGGATCGACGATGATGACATCGGAGGCATGGCCTGCGAGACACGCGCCACTGGCGGGGCCAGGCATCACCTCGACGCGCGCACGCAAGTGCTCGGGAAGGCCGGCGATCCCCATCGACAGGCCGGCCAGGGAATCCAGGCTGGCCTCGTTGATGCGCAAATGGCCAAGCCCATCGAGGAGGGACAACCCGATCGCACCCACGCCCGCGTACAGCTCCGCCACGCGCGAGCCGGCCGGCACCTCCGATCGTATGTGATCGATGATGCGGCGGGCGATCTCCAGGTTGTTCTGGCCGAAGGCCCGGTGGATAGTGGATCGCTGCGCCGCCGAACCGTTCGATGACGCTGGCAGGACCGAAACAGGACGTGAAGCGGGCTCCGAGGATGGCGTTGCCCTGGCTGGCCTGGGCGTTGTACCAGAGACTGTGCAAGGCATTTCCCAGGCGCTCGCGGAGGCGATCGAGGCAGGCCGCGAAGGGCTCGGCTGACTCGCTGTTGCCCACGATCACCACCTGCGCCGTGCCGGAACTTCGCTCCACCACCACCTGGAGATAGCGCGCGAGACCCTGGTGCGCGCTCTCCGAATAGGCGCTCAACCGAGTATCCACCAAGGCGCGGCGCACTGCGCCGGCGACTTCATTCACGATCGGATGGTGCACGGGACAGCGTGGGACGTGCACCACGCGATGCGTGCCTTCCAGGAACAGGCCGATCTTCGGCGAACCCACCCGACCCCTGATGGCGAGCCGTGCGCGGTGGCGGAATCCTTGCATTGCGCCCTCGATGAGGGCAACGGGAGGCAGGCCGTGCCCGCGCGCAAAGGCATCGAGGCGCTCCTGTGAGGAGCGTGCGAGGCCAGGCTCGCCGAACCGGGGACAGGCGGTACAGGGAGGTCGGTGCGGGCAGGCGACGGACAGTACGGCCGGGGCGGGAACTTTCAACCGGGAACTCTCAACGTCGGTCGGACCTTCAATGCTCGCTTCGGTGCACGGTAGCGGCATCTTGCGGCCGCGCGGACCGCAGCGGCAAGTACAGGCGGATGACCGTGCCCTGGGGCTGGAGGCGGTCGATGTGCACGCCACCGCCCATCCCGATGAACCGCTCGCGGATGCCGAGCAATCCCAGCGAGCCCACCTTCTGCATCGACTCGGGCGCGATGCCGACGCCATCGTCGTGGATGGTCAGGGCGATGCGATCCTGGTCCGCCTCGACATCGATCCAGACCGTCTTCGCCTGGGCGTGCTTCGCGATGTTGGTGAGGGCTTCCTGCGCCGCCCGGAACAGCGCGAGGCCGGAGGACTCGTCCAGCTGGGGAACCGGGGTCAACTCGACCAGGTGCAAGGCAAGACCCGCACGCGCGCAGAAATGCTGGGCGTGCTGGCGCAGCACGTACATGAAGCCCGCGTGCACCAGCCCCTCGGGCCGCAGGTCATTGGCCAGTTGCCGCGTGGAATCCATGCAGCGGCGGATGGCCTGCGCGACATCGTTGCACGCTGCCGTCGCGCCCGCACGTCCCGGCGTGTGCACCGCGAGCTGCTCGACACTGAGTTTCGCACCGAAGAGATCCTGCGCGATGCCCTCGTGCAGGGCGATCGCCACCGCCCGCCGCTCCTCCTCGCGGACCGTCTCCAGGCTCTGCGCGAGTCTGCGGATGCGCTCGTGGGACTCCGCCCGCGACTGCCTCAGGCTCAATTGCAGCCGGCGGTAGTCGGTGATGTCGGTCATGGTCGCGACCATGCCGTCCACCGATCCGTCCGCGGCGTGCACCGGCAGGCAGTTGGCGCTGACCCAGCGAATGCCGTCGGGCCGCCCGATGCCGATGATCTCTCCCTGCGACGGCTTTCCCGTCCTGAGGGTATTCCAGCCGCCCAGCTTTTCGGCAGGAATCTCCGCGCCGTGCTCATCGAGTTGAGCCACGGTGCGGTCGAAGATGTTGATGCCCAGCAACTTCTCCCGCGGCAGTCCGGCGAATTCACAGGCGACCCGGTTTGCCTCGATGATGGTGCCGTTGCGGTCACAGAGCACCACGCTCTCGGCCATGGCGGAGAAGATGCGGCTCAGCCGCTCCTGGCTGCGGGCGAGTTCCTCGGCAGCGGCGCGCCGGGCACTGACATCGACGCAGATGCCCACCACGTCGACCCCTCCGCCGCGCGAAACGGCGCCGACACTGCGCGCGAACCAGCCGATGGAGCCATCACGTCGCGGCCGCGAGGATTCACCGCGCAGCACCACGCCGGTCTGCGCGATCTCGCGAAACCGCCTGCCCCATTCCTCGTATTCCTCGTCATTGTTGTACAGCATGCGCGTGGACTGGCCGATCAGTTCCTCGGGCTGGTAACCGAACATCTGCGCGAATGCCTTGTTCGCCCAGATGATCCGCCGGCCAGTGGCGCGGTACATGCCGATCAGGTGGGTTTCCAGAATGGCCTGGTGCTCGGCGACGAGTTGTTCGTTGAACCGTGCCGCCGAGCGGGTCACCCTCGCCAGCAGGCAGAGGATGCCGCTGAAGGCCAGGAAGATGGACAGGGGAACCCATTTGGAGATGCCGGCCAGGTGCTCGGCCTCGTCGATGAAGGCGAATTGCGCCCCGACGACGCACAGCACGGCGGTGAGCAACCCCGGCCCTGCGCCCAGCAACAATGCGGTGATCATGACCATCGGGAACAGGGGCAGGAACACGAAGGGAGGATGAGGCGGCAGGACGACGGCACGGAAGATCAAGCCGAGAACCGCCAGCAAGGCTGCGTACAGGTAACGCTGATACGGCGGGATGCCTTCGAGATCGTCGCGAAGGAACCGGCCCAGCCGACGTGCCATCGAAGGATAACCAACCACCGCGGAATGTTACTGATGCGTTCCAACGGCGTCACCCTGAATGCAATCAGGGAAACTCGCACCCGTGGATGCCACGATTGCATTGCGTTGCGTGGAGTGGATAGTTGAACGCATGAACGACAAGGCCCTCTTCGCGGCGACCGACCGGCAGCCGGCGCTCATTCCGGTCACGGTGTCGGCGCACCATGTCCATCTCTCGTCCGCCAGCATCGTGCGGCTGTTCGGTCCCCATCATGTGCTGCACCCGCGCAACGACGTGCGGCAGCCGGATCAATTCGCCAGCGCGGAGACGGTGTCACTGATCGGACCGAAGGGGCGACTCGACCATGTGCGCGTGCTGGGACCTGCGCGAGATCATGACCAGGTGGAAGTCTCGCGCACCGACGCCTTGCACCTCGGCATCGATCCGCCGCTGCGCGAGTCAGGAGATCTCGCCCGCACGCCCGGCATCCGCATCCAAGGTCCGGTGGGAGGGATCGACCTGCCGAACGGCGTGATTTGCGCACTTCGACACCTGCATGCGAGTCCCGCGGATGCCGCGGTACTGGGACTGCGCGACCGGGACCGGGTCGAGATCTCCCTCGAGGCGGGCGAGCGTCCGCTGATCTTCGGCAATGTCCGCGTGCGGGTCTCTCCGACCTTCCGTCTCGAGTTCCACATCGACACGGACGAAGCGAACGCGGCGGGCATCTCGGGCCCGGACATCGCCCTGTTCAAGGGACGAATCTCCCGGGATCGTCGCTGAAAAGTCCTCGCCCCGCCGGGATCCTCGCCGGTGCCCGGCGGGGCGACGGGCCCTGGAAGGACCACCCGTATTTGACAGAATGCAGGAGGGATCCTCCACCTGTGAACCCCATTCTGCTGCGGTGCTCATGTAATGCCTTCCCATGCCGACACCTTGAGGGGTGTCGAACCCGAGCCGAAGCGCCAGCATCCTGATCGTCGATGATGACCCGCTCTACGGGATGTTGGCCGTGGAAGCGCTGAACCACGCCGGATTCCGCGCTGAAGTGCTCCAGACCGGCGCCGCCTTGCGCGAATCCTTTGCGCGGATCCAGCCGGATCTCGTCCTGCTGGACGTCGAGTTGCCGGATGCCAACGGCATCGACATGTGCGCCTGGCTGCGCAGCGCCGGGGCCACCGACATCCCCATCGTCATGGTCACGGGGCACGATGACACCCACTCGATCACCCGCGCCTACGAAGCCGGGGCGACGGATTTCATCAACAAGCCCATCCTGTGGGGAACGCTGCCGCACCGGGTCGAGTTCCTGCTGCGCGCCCATGCCAATCTGCGGGCATTACGCGCGAGCGAACAGAAGAACCGCGCGCTGCTCCAGGCGCTGCCCGACACCCTGCTGATCGTGGATGACCAGGGCATCATCCAGGAGTACATCACCGGAGAGGACGGGGCATCGCGCGCGAACTACGTCGGCAAGGCGCTGCCCGTGCTGATTCCGCCGCAGACCGTGCCCACGGCCATGGAGCGCCTGAGGGCAGCGATCGCCACCGGGCAGCCGCAGAGGCTCGAATTCGACGTCGGGACGGACGAAGATCACCGGGCCTACGAAGCGCGAATGCGGGCCCAGTCCGACGGCCAGGTGCTCATCGTCCTGCGCGATGCCACCGAGCGCCGCCGCACCGAAGCCCGCATCCAGTACCTCGCCTACTACGACACGCTCACGGGCCTGCCGAACCGGCAGCTCTTCGTGCGGGAACTGCGCCGCGCCATCCGCCTCGCCGAACGCACCTCCACGCGCCTGGCGCTTCTGTACCTCGACCTCGACCGCTTCAAGCGCATCAACGACAACCTCGGTCATTCCGTGGGCGATGCGTTGCTGCAGAGCGTGGCCCGCCGCCTCGAGAGCGGCGTGCGGCCGACGGAAGTCGCCGGCACCGGCAGTCATCCGGTTCGCCCCCACGTGCAGCACTCCCGCATCGCACGGCTGGGCGGCGATGAATTCGTGATCCTGCTCAGTGGCGTCACCGATGAGCAGCAGGCCGCCATCGTCGCGAATCGCGTGCGCATCGTGCTGAGCGAAACGTTCAACTGCAACGGCCACCGCTTCGTCGTCACGCCCAGCATCGGCATCGCGATGTACCCCGACGATGGCCGCGACATCGAGGACCTGCTCGTCAAGGCGGACCTGGCGATGTATCGCGCGAAGGAGCAGGGCCGCAATGGCCACGCCTTCTACGGCGAGTCGATGAGCGTCCGCTCCCTGGGGCGCCTCGAGCTCGAGGACGAGTTGCGCGTGGCCATCGAGAAGAACCGCTTCGAGCTCTACTACCAGCCGAAGCTCGACCTGACGAGCAACCGGATCATCGGCGCCGAAGCCCTGCTGCGCTGGAGCCACCCGACCCGTGGCTGGATCCCGCCGGACACCTTCATCCCGATCGCCGAGGAGACCGGCATGATCGTCGGCCTGGGTGAATGGGTGATCCGCGAGGCTTGCCGCCAGCTCCGCAGCTGGAACGATGCCGGAATTCGCGACCTCGTGGTCTCCGTCAACGTGGCCACCCAACAATTCGAAAGAGAGGACTTCGTCGATTCGGTGCTCAGGACGGTGTGGAAGTACGGCATCCGGCCCGACCAGCTCGAGATCGAGATCACCGAGAGCGCCTTGATGCGGCGGGTGGAGGAAACCATCGCCGACCTGCAGCGGTTGCGCGATGCCGGCATCGTGCTGTCGATCGATGACTTCGGCACCGGCTACTCATCGCTGGGATACCTGAAGCAGTTCCCGGTCAACACGCTCAAGATCGACCGATCCTTCGTGAAGGACCTGCACACCAGTGGCGATGATGCCGCCATCTGCGCCGCGATCATCGCCATGGCGCGCGAACTGCGCCTCAAGGTGGTCGCCGAGGGCGTCGAGGTGAACGAACAGCTCGAATTCCTGCGTCGTCAAGGTTGCGACCACGCTCAAGGGTATCTCATCGGCAAGCCTGTGCCGATCGACCAGATCGAGGAGTTCTTCCGCCAGCGGCGCCCGCCTCCGGGTGCTCCGGCCAACAGCGGTTCCCAGCGCTGACCGCGGGCAAGCGCGAGAGCAATTGTCCCGCGCCGCCTGATCCCGCTACCATCCGGGGATGAAGAGAAATCCCCCGGCGTGAAAGGATCATGAGCCCCGCGGCCTTCGAGGCGGCGGCCTTCTCGGCGGCGAGCGCCGGCTGGCGCATGCCCGCCGAGTTCGAGCCGCATGCGGCCACCTGGATGGCCTGGCCCTGCCGCGAGAGCCTCTGGGGGGAATCCTTCGAGGCCGTCAAGGCGGACTACGCACGCCTGGCCTCCGCCATCGCCCGCTTCGAACCCCTGATCATGGTGGCTCCCGCGCACCTGGCCGACGAAGCCCGCCGCCTCTGCGGTTGCGCAGTCCATGTGCTGCCGATGCCCATCGATGACTCCTGGGCACGCGATTCCGGCCCCACGTTCCTCGTCGATGACGCGGGCGGCCTGCTGGCCACGGCCTTCACGTTCAACGCCTGGGGCGGCAAGTACCATCCGCACGACGAGGATGCGCGGCTCGCGGCGCGCATCGGCGCGCACCTGCAGGCGCCCGTGCAGAGCTCTCCACTCGTGTTCGAAGGCGGCGCCATCCTCAGCGATGGCGAAGGCACGCTGCTCACCACCGAGACCTGCCTGCTGCACCCGAACCGCAACCCCGGCATGAGCCGATCCGAGGTGGAAGCGGAGCTGCGCCGCATGCTCGGTGCACGATGCGTCATCTGGCTTCCGGGGGATCCCACCGAAGATGAGACCAATGGGCACATCGACGGCCTGCTCTCGCTCAGTGCCCCGGGGCACGCGCTGCTGGAGAGCATCGAGGACACGGCCGATGAACGGCATCGGATCCTCGCGGAGAACCGCCGCGCGCTGGAACTGGCCACCGATGCGCGCGGCCGGCGCTTCGAGATCCTGTCCATCGAGGAAGCGCCGCGGGAGACCAGCGTCGGGTCGCGCTACTGCCGCTCCTACGTCAACTTCTACCCCTGCAATGGCGCAGTCATGGCGCCCGCCTACGGCGTCCCGGCCGATGCGCGCGTGAAGAAGCTCCTGGGGCGCGCATTCCCGGATCGGGAGATCGTGATGCTGCCCATCGGAGCCATCGCCATCGGCGGTGGCGGATTCCACTGCATCACGCAGCAGCAGCCGGCGGCCGTGCCTCGCAAGGCCAGCGCCCCCACCCGAACGACATGAAAATGACGTTCCTGCACCCTCGATGGCTGCTCGTGCTCGCGGGCCCGCTGTGCCTGGTGATCCTGTTATGCCTGACGATGAGTCCTGCTGCGATTGCCGCCGAAGACGGCCGTACCGTGAACGTCTACTCCTGGGTGGACTACTTTCCCAAGGACGTGCGCGAGCGGTTCCAGCGGGACACCGGCATCAAGGTCAACTACACCGTCTTCGACAACCCGGATGCCGTGGAGACGGTGCTGTCGGTGGGGCATTCCGGCTACGACGTGGTGATCGTCAACGCCTCCCCGCATCTCGCCCGCGAGGCACCCCGCGGATTCTTCACGCCGCTCGACAAGGCACGCCTGCCCAACATTCGGCATGCGGATGCGCAGTTGATGAAGGTGCTGCAGGGCGCCGACCCCGGCAACCGGTACGCAGTGCCCTGGATGTGGGGCACGACGGGCGTGATGTACGACCGGGCGCGCCTGCAATCGCTGATCAGGACCCCGCCCGCCAACCCGCTCGACCTCATCCTTCGCAAGGACCTCGGCGCACGATTCGCGAAATGCGGCGTCAGCGTCCTGGATTCCTGGGTGGACGTGCTGCCCATGGTGGCGCGTTATCTGGGACAGAAGGACCTCTCGGCCGAGCCGGCTGCACTCGAACCCGTGGTCGCGGCCTTGATGGCGATCCGCCCCAACCTGCGCCTCATCGCCAGCTCAGGCTATTTCGAGCAGCTCGCGAACGGCGACCTGTGCCTGGCGCTCGGCTACTCGGGTGATGCCATGATCGCGCAGCGCATGGTCCGCGAGACGGGACTCCAGCGCAGCATCGACTATGCATTCCCGGTAGAGGCGGTTCCGCTCTACATCGACAGCATGACCATTCCGGCGGGCGCGCCCCATGCCGCGGCCGCGCACACCTTCATCGACTACATGATGCAACCGCCGGTGTCGGCCAATGTGGTGGGACAGATCGGCTTCGGCGCCGGAAACGCCGACGCGGTGCCGTTGCTGCCGACAACGATGCGCAACAACCCGGCCGTGTTCCCGCCAGCGGAAGTTCGGGCGAAATTCTACCTGGGCCGCCTCTACACGCCGGAGGAGACGCGTACCTTCACGCGCGCCTGGCAGCGATTCAAGACGGGGACCTGAGTTCAAGGCTCGCCGATGTCCCGCTTGCACATCATTCTCGCTATCATCACGCTCGCCAATAAGTGCGTCACCTGCCGAACCGACTCCTGGAGAATCCCATGGCCCCTGGCTTGCGCGCCTGCCTCATCGTCGGTCTGACCCCCCTCGCCGCCCTGACCGGCAGCCTCGCCCTCGCCGGCAGCATCGACGCGCAGGTCAACCAGCAACTGCCCTCGCTGGTCGCCACCTACAAGCAGCTCCACGCCCATCCCGAGCTGTCGCATCGCGAGGTCGAAACTTCCGCGCTGCTGGCCGGCGAACTGCGCAAGGCCGGCTACGAGGTCACCGAGCGCGTCGGCAAATACCCCGACGGCAGCCAGGCCTACGGCGTGGTCGGCCTGCTGCGAAACGGATCGGGACCCACGCTCCTGATCCGCGGTGACATGGACGCCCTGCCGGTGGTCGAAGAGACCGGCCTCCCCTATGCCAGCAAGGTACGCGCCCAGAATGCCGCCGGTGTCGAGGTCGGGGTGATGCACGCCTGCGGACATGACGTCCACACCAGCACGCTCATCGGCACTGCCCGTGCGCTGGCGCAGCTCAAGGGCCAGTGGCACGGGACGCTGATGATCATCGGCCAGCCCTCCGAGGAGACCATCGACGGCGCCAAGGCCATGAAGGCCGACGGCCTGTACCAGCGCTTCGGCAAGCCCGACATGGCCATCGCCCTGCACGACACCTTCCTGTATGCGGCCGGCACGGTGGGTGTGACCAGCGGACCCGCGCTCGCCGCCTCGACCTCCATCGATGTGGTGATGCGCGGCATCGGCGGCCACGGCTCCGCCCCGGACCTCGGCAAGGACCCGATCGTCATGGCCGCGCAGTTCATCAACCAGATCCAGACCATCGTCAGCCGCCAGGAAGACCCACGCGACCCCACGGTGGTGACCGTGGGCAGCATCCACGGCGGCACCAAGCGCAACATCATCCCCAACGAGGTCAAGCTCGAGCTGACGGCGCGCACCTACAGCGACAAGGCCCGCGAAACGCTGATCACGGGGATTCGCAATGCCGCGCGCGGCATCGCCGTCGCCGCGGGCGTGCCCGAGGACCACATGCCGGAAGTCACGGTGTTGGAGCATGAGTCGACCCCAGCGCTCATCAACGATGCCGCCCTGGCCGCGCGGGTGAAGGCTGCGCTGGTGAAGACGCTGGGCGCCGCCAATGTCGTGGATGCACGGCCCATCATGGGGAGCGAGGATTTCGGGGTGTTCGGCGAAGGCGAGAAGCCCATCCCCGTGACGATGTTCTGGCTGGGAGCGATGGATCCGCAGAAGTTGGCGGCGGCGAAGGCCAAGGGCCAGAACCTGCCGGGGATGCACACGAGCCGGTTCGAGCCGCTGCCGGAGCCGACGCTGCGCGCAGGGGTCACGGGGATGACGGCGGTGGCTGGGGTTGCTCGGAAAATCATTCATCCGTCACTTGGTTGTCGCCAACATCGGGCGGCAACGACGTGACTGACGTGTCGCTGCAATAAGAACCGTCTGCAGGTCGCGACGAGGATCGAGCATCGCCTGATACTGTTAAAACGCGCTGCAACCCTATAGTGATGATCTCATTCGCAAAGCCGGCACAGGGAGACAGACGCAGTGATGGGCGAGGGACACCGGCGAGCCGTATCCATGAGGTTGAGTGCCGCTGATCTGCGCAAGATCAAGTGCATCGCGCAGCGACTGGGCGTGCGCGATCCGATGTCATCCGTTTCGCGGTCAAGACCACGCTCACGCGCCTGTCACGCTGCTGCTCGGATCCCGCGATCCGTGGCCGCTCGCTCCTGCCGTTGTTCATCGATCCGACCAAGGAACTCCGCGCACTTCGACCTGGATGCGACAAAGCTCAATGACCTGATCAACAGCGGCATCGAGGACGACACGAGGCGCGTACCGCTGGATGACCTGCATGGCATCGCGATGAATGGCGTTCCGGGTCAGCCGTCCCGTTCGCAAGACCCTTGGGCGCCGTCGTCCAGCCGGTGCAGGATTCGAGACCGTCACGCCGTCAAAGCCCAACGAGCGGCGCTCGACGATGACCCTCTCGCGCCACCGGACGGCCGACACCGAGCCTCCACGGGCCGTCCCGGCGCCGCATGTCCGTCGATGTAAACGCACTGCCCGGCTTCGGACCCGCCTCGTCCGGAAGTCCCCCCGGACTGTTCCAGCACCTGGCGGCCGTGCGCCGGCGTTTCAAGCCCATGTTGCTGGCCGCGGGAGGGGTTGGCACTGCCGCGATCCTGACTGCACTTCTGTGGCCGCCGACCTACCGATCCACAGGCACCATCCTGATCGAACAGCAGGAAGTTCCGACTGATTTCGTCCGCTCGGCTGCAACGAGCTACGCCGACCAGCGGGTGCAGATGATCAGCCAGCGAGTGATGACTTCGGCAAATCTCATCGGCATCATCGAGAAATACTCGCTTTATCCGGCCAAACGAGACACGGCCTCGCGCGAAGCGTTGGTCGATACCATCCGGAATGACATCGACTTGAAGATGATCAGCGCCGATGTGGTCGACCCTCGGCAGGCCGACCCACCAAGGCAACGATCGCGTTCTCGGTGAGCTTCGACAACCGCAACCCGCAGACTGCGGCGCGCGTGGCGAACGAACTGACCTCGCTCTATCTTTCCGAGAACATCGAATCCCGAAAGCAACTGGCCGCGGATACCGCCGGGTTCCTGCGAACCGAATCCGAGCGCTTGGGCAAGCGAGTGGCCGAACTCGAGCAGAAGGTCTCCGACTTCAAGGCGAAGAACAGCGACAAACTGCCCGAGTTGTACCAGGTCAACATGCAGATGCTGGACCGCAGCGGGCAGGAACTGCGCGAAGTCGAATCGCGCATCCGCGCCCTGGACCAGCAGGTACTGTTCTTGACGGACAATTGGCGCTGGATCAACCTGACGAGCATGGTAGTCGCCGAGAATGGTGCACGCATACTTTCAACGCGCGACCGCCTGAAACTGGCGCGATCCGAGTACGCGACTGCCGTGGCACAGTACCAGCCCGATCATCCGGACGTGATACGGCTCAAGCGCACCATCGAAGGTCTCGAGACGCAACTCGGGCAGGGTGGCGGTGGCCGCAATGACACGCGACGCGCCCTCGAGGCGGCCCGCGGCGAACTGGACGCCGCCAATAAGCGCTACTCGCCTGATCATCCGGACGTGAAGAGATTGCAACAGACCGTGGCGACGCTGGAGGCGCAGCTTCGCGACGCCCCTGCGGTTGCCCCTTCCGACAACGGAGAATCCGCCGATAATCCTGCGTACATCTCGCTCCGAACCCAGCGCGAGGCCGCGATCAGCGAACGCGCGTCGCTGGTCACGCAGGCCGCCCAAACGAAGGCGAAGATGGCAGAGTTGGAACAGCGTCAAGCTCAATCACCTGGTGTCGAACGCGAGTACACCGCGGTGATGCACGACCTGCAGTCCGAGCGCCAAGTATGACGAGTTGCGCCAGAAGGAGATGGAAGCGCAACTCGTGCAGAACCTGGAGACCGAGCGTAAGGGCGAACGATTCACGCTCATCGAGCCACCAATGCAGCCGGAGATTCCGGTCAGCCCGAACCGCAAGCTCATTGTCCTAATCGGCGCCGTTCTCGCAATTGGAGTATCCATCGGCCTTTTATTCCTCCTGGAGGCCACGGACACCCGCATCCGCGATCGTGACCACGTCGTGCAGCTCCTGGGGGTTCCGCCCCTGGCCATCGTCCCTTACATGCACGTGCGCGAGGAACGCAACTCGCAGCGCAGGCGACGCTTACTGATCATGGCTGCCGTTGCAAGCACACTGATCCTGTCCGTGCTCCTTTTCCACCTGTTTATCAGACCGCTCGACCTCGTGTGGTACGAGATCCTGCAACGGATTGGCGTCTGACATGGCCGAGCGACTCAAGCAGGCACTCGAACGAGCCCGCGCGGAACGGGAAGCTTCGCTTCGCAGCGGAGATGTGCGGGCAACGCCGATCCTGAAGCCCAGCGCAGAGTTCACGGTCACACGGCACGAAGCCCCCGTGCTGCCCGCCACCGGCCGGAGCGGCACACTAGAGCCCCCTGGCCGGGAGTTGCCCGTCGACTCCGACCACCTGCGCCGGGAGCGGATCCTGCCTCCATACATGAATGTGGCGCCGGGCAAGCATGGCGCTTCCGCGGTGCAGGCCTACAAGATGCTGCGCACGCAGGTCCTGCAGCGCATGGAATCCAACCGCTGGAACACCCTGGCGGTCATGAGCCCCACACCAGGCGATGGCAAGACACTGACCGCCATCAACCTCGCCATTGCAATCGCCGCGGACAGCGGACGCTCCGCCATCCTGGTGGACTTCGACCTGCGTCGCCCCACGGTGGCAGCACGATTCGGATTCCAGCCCGGCGAGTTCGTCGGTGTCGAGGAAGCGCTCGCCGGTGGCCGGCCGCTCGAAGAGGTGTGCGTACGAGCACAGGGCTACGACCGCCTGTTCATCCTGAACTCATCGGCCCCCGTGACCGCATCGTCCGAGCTATTGTCCTCCGCCGGCACACGCCGGTTGATGAGCGAATTGAAGTCCACCGGTCACAACCGCATGATCATCGTGGACCTGCCACCGCTGCTGGAGAGCGATGACGCCCTCGCCTTCGCACCGCAGGTAGATGCGGTCCTGCTGGTGCTGGGCAGCAACCACACCCATTCCGCCGACGTCCTGCGCTCCTTCGAACTGCTGCGCGACAAGCCGGTCATCGGCACCCTCCTCAACCGATCGCGGGCCAAGACCGCGAGCGACCACCCGTACTGAGCTCAAGCCATGTACGAGCAGTGGTATGGCCTGGAAGAACGCCCGTTCCTGTTGTCGCCCGACCCGGCATTCATGTTCCTCGCCCGCTCCCATCGCAATGCGTTGGTGACGCTGGAGTACGGACTGATGAACCAGACGCCGATCAGCCTGATCACCGGCGAGATCGGGTGCGGCAAGACGACGCTGATCCGTTATCTCCTCACCAAGCTCGAGAAGACCGTTACCGTGGGGCTGATCAGCAACACGAACCGGTCATTCGGACGCCTGATGCAATGGGTGAGCCTCGCCTTCAGCCTGCCCTTCCAGGGCAAGG
>JAXMGQ010000017.1:0-91022 GCA_046347195.1 Steroidobacteraceae bacterium | reverse complement strand
CCTCTACCTGCTGCTGCCGCTGTCCTTCGTGTTCGCGCTCGTGCTCGCGGGACAGGGCGTGATCCAGAACTTCGACGACTACCGCGAGGTGCGGACGCTGGCCGCGCACCCGCAGACCCTGCCCATGGGGCCGGTGGCCTCGCAGGAGGCCATCAAGGAACTGGGCACCAACGGCGGTGGCTTCTTCAATGCGAATTCCGCGCACCCTTTCGAAAATCCGACGCCGCTCACGAATCTCCTCGAGATCATCTCGATGCTGCTGATCCCCTTTGCGCTCACCGTGACCTTCGGGCGGATGGTGGGCGATGGGCGGCAGGGGCGGGCACTGATGATCGGCATGCTGATCCTGTTCGCCCTGCTCGCGAACGTCGCGTTCCTGTCCGAACAGGGGGGCAACCCCCGGCTGGGAGCGGCCGGCATCGATGCCACCGCCGGTGTCCTGCAGCCGGGCGGCAACATGGAAGGCAAGGAGGTGCGCTTCGGCATCACCGCTTCCACGCTGTTCGCCGCCGCCACGACGGCGACCTCCACCGGCGCCGTCGATGCCATGCACGACTCCTTCACGCCCATGGGCGGGTTCGCGCCCTTGCTGCTGATGCAATTCGGTGAGCTCGTGCCCGGCGGCGTCGGCACCGGCCTGTACACCATCCTGGTCTTCGCCATCCTCGGCGTGTTCATCGCCGGCCTCATGATCGGTCGTACTCCGGAGTACCTGGGCAAGAAGATCGAGTCGCGCGAGATGAAGCTGGCCTCGGTGTTCATCCTCGTCACGCCGTTCGTGGTGCTGCTGGGCACCGCGGCCGGCGTGACGTCGGGCGCGGGAGTAGCGGGCGTTGCGAATCCCGGGGCGCATGGCTTCAGCGAGATCCTGTATGCCTTCACCTCGGCCGGCAACAACAACGGCAGCTGCTTCTGCGGCCTGTCCGCCAATACGCCGTTCTACAACCTCGCGCTGGGCATCGTGATGTGGATCGGGCGCTTCTGGCCCATCGTGGCGACGCTGGCCATCGCCGAGCCTGCTCGCCGCCAAGAAGGTATCCCGGTCACCGAAGGCACCATGCTCCACCACGGACCGTGCCAGCCTGTTCCTGCTCGGCACCATCCTGTCACTGGCGTGCTGAACTATGCACCGGCGCTGGCGCTGGGTCCCGTGGTCGAGCATTACCTGCTGCTGGCCCACCGAGGACGATCCCGAAGGTCCGGAGGCCTCCTGCCACTGCTGGACCGTACACTCGCATCCCGGCAGCAAGGCGACCTGTTGCGGTGCCGATCCGCGCGTGCAGTGGCGCAACCCCGTGATGCGCTGTGGTCTTCCTCGGCACGCTGTTCACGGCGGTATGTTCTCGCAGTCGCTCGGGGACAAGCGGCGATGCGCTACCTGTTCATCGGAGTTGGCCAGCTGGCCTTCACCGTGCTGTTCGCGAACTGGTGCGGAAAGCCCCGCCGAGAAGCAGCCGGGCGCAGGCCCTCGAGCGCGCGCGATGCGCCAGACGGTCATGGCTCAAGCAAGCTTTCCATCGGCCGGGATCCGCGATCGAGGCCACCACGACCGTCAAGGCTGATGAGCGAGAAGGACGACTTTCGTGCGGGTCGACGCGGGCGAAGTGATCCCCGTGATGGCGAGGTGGCGGCGCGGCCTCGGTGGACGAAAGCGCGATCACGGGCGAATCGGCGCCGGTGATCCGTGAGTCGGGCGGTGACTTCTCCTCGGTGACGGGCGGCACGCGCGTGCTGTCGGACTGGTTGATCGTGCGCATCACGGTCGATCCGGGCGAAACCTTCCTCGATCGCATGGTCGGCATGGTGGAGGGGGCGAAGCGGCAGAAGACGCCGAACGAGATCGCGCTCACCATCCTGCTGGTCGCACTCACGCTGGTGTTCCTGGTGGTCATCCTCACCCTGCTGCCGTTCTCCCTGTTCAGCGTCGCGGTGGCGGGCGCCGGTTCACCGATCACGATCACCGCCTTGGTCGCGCTGCTCGTCTGCCTCATCCCGACCACCATCGGTGGCCTGCTGTCCGCCATCGGCGTCGCGGGCATGAGCCGCATGATGCAGGCCAACGTCATCGCCACCTCCGGCCGCGCGGTGGAAGCGGCCGGTGACGTGGACGTGCTGCTGCTGGACAAGACCGGCACGATCACGCTGGGAAACCGCCAGGCCGCAGCCTTCCTGCCCGCTCCGGGCGTCGAGGCGCGCGAGCTGGCGGATGCGGCACAGCTGGCCTCCCTCGCCGATGAGACGCCCGAGGGCCGCAGCATCGTCGTGCTGGCGAAGCGCGAATTCTCGCTGCGGGAGCGTGACCTCGCCAGGCTAGGCGCAGCCTTCGTGCCGTTCTCCGCGCAGACGCGGATGAGCGGCGTGGACCTGGGCACGCGGCAGGTCCGCAAGGGCGCCGCGGATGCCATCGTGCGGCACCTCTCGGCACAGGGGCAGGCGGTTCCCCGGCAGGTGAGCGAGATGGTGGATGCCGTGGCGCGCAAGGGCAGCACGCCGCTGGTGGTGTCCGATGGCGCGCGCGTGCTCGGGGTGGTCGAGCTCAAGGACATCATCAAGGGAGGCATCAAGGATCGCTTCGCCAGCCTGCGCCAGATGGGCATCAAGACCATCATGATCACCGGCGACAACCGGCTCACCGCGGCGGCGATTGCCGCCGAGGCCGGGGTGGACGACTTCCTCGCCGAGGCGACGCCGGAGGCCAAGCTCAAGCTCATCCGCCGGCACCAGTCGGAAGGCCGGCTCGTGGCGATGACGGGTGATGGCACGAACGATGCCCCGGCGCTCGCGCAGGCGGATGTCGCGGTGGCGATGAACACCGGCACGCAGGCGGCCAAGGAGGCGGGGAACATGGTGGACCTGGACTCCAACCCCACCAAGCTGATCGAGATCGTCGAGACCGGCAAGCAGATGCTGATGACCCGCGGTTCGCTCACCACCTTCAGCATCGCCAATGACCTGGCCAAGTACTTCGCCATCATCCCGGCGGCGTTCGCCTCGACCTATCCGCAGCTGGCGGCGCTGAACGTCATGCACTTGGCAACGCCAGCCTCGGCCATCCTGTCGGCGGTGATCTTCAATGCGCTGATCATCGTGCTGCTCATCCCGCTCGCCCTCAAGGGCGTGCGCTACCGGCCGCTGGGGGCGGGCGCCTTGCTGCGACGGAACCTGCTCGTCTACGGATTGGGCGGTGTGCTGGCGCCATTCCCCGGCATCAAGCTGATCGACCTGGGCCTCGTCACGCTGGGACTTGCCTGAGGGACGCCGACATGATCCTGCGAAACATCCGCACCGCCTTGCTGTTGCTGCTGGGCATGACGTTGCTGCTGGGGGTGGGTTATCCGCTCGCGGTGTGGGCGGTTGCCCGGCTTGCCTTTCCGGCCCAGGCCCGGGGGAGCCTGGTGTGCAACGGGCCCGACATCATCGGCTCGTCGCTCATCGGGCAGGGATTCGACGCGCCGCGCTACTTCTGGGGACGCCCGTCCGCGACGACGCCGCGGCCCTACGATGGCACGGCTTCGGGTGGATCCAACCTGGGACCGCTGAACCCGGCGCTCATCGATAAGGTGCAATCCGCCGCCCGCGCGCTGCGCGCGGCGGATCCCGGCAACACCGACCCGATTCCTGTGGACCTGGTGACGGCATCGGCCAGCGGGCTCGACCCCGACATCAGCGTGGCCGGCGCGCGGTACCAGGCGGGGCGCGTCGCCCGTGAGCGCGGGATCGCGCGAGGGGAGGTCGAGGCCCTCATCAGCCGGCACGATCGCGGACCCTGGCTGGGAATCCTCGGCGAGCCGAGGGTCAATGTATTAGAGTTGAACCTGGAGCTCGATCGACGCCGCTGATGGCCACGGACCAACGCCTCGATCCCGATCAACTGCTGTCCGAAGTCCAGCGCCGCGAGGCGCTCGAGCACCGCGGCCGGTTGAAGATCTTCTTTGGCGCCTCCGCCGGTGTCGGCAAGACCTATGCGATGCTCGAGGCTGCGCGCCACGCGCAGGCGGCCGGCTCCGACCTCATCGTCGGTTACGTCGAGCCGCATGGCCGGCCGGAAACCGAGCGGTTGCTGGCGGGTCTTGCGCAATTGCCGATGCTGGCCGTGCGTTACCGCGGCATCGTTCGCCGTGAGCTCGACCTCGATGCGGCCCTGCGTCGGGCACCGAAGGTGCTGCTGGTCGATGAACTCGCCCACTCCAATCTCGTGGACGGCGATCCCAGGCCCCGCCACGCCAAGCGCTGGCAGGACATCCAGGAACTGCTGGCGGCCGGCATCGATGTCTGGACCACGCTGAACGTCCAGCACCTGGAGAGCCTCAACGATGTCGTGGCCGGCATCACCGGCATCCGCCAGCAGGAGACGGTGCCCGACGGCATCTTCGACGAAGCGGACGAGGTCGAACTCATCGACCTGCCGCCCTCGGACCTGCTCGCCCGGTTGAAGGCCGGCAAGGTCTATGCGGCTGGCCACGTTGCCACTGCCACCGAGCGGTTCTTCCGCGAACCCAACCTGCTGGCGCTGCGGGAGCTGGCGCTGCGCAGAACCGCGGATCGAGTGGATGCGGCCGCGCGCGCCTACGGTGGCCGTGAACGCCTGTCCAAGCCCTGGCTGGCCCGCGACCGGTTTCTGATTGCCGTGGCGCTGGATGAGCAGGCCGAACAACTGGTGCGCGTGGGCAAGCGCTTCGCCGATGCGCTGGATGCCGAATGGATGGTCGTGACGGTGGAAACGCCGGACATGCTGCGGCTCGGCGAGCAGGCGCGCAACCGTCGCGTCGACGTGCTGCGGCTGGCGGAGTCGCTGGGCGCGCAATCGGTCACGCTTGATGGGCCTTCAGCGTCCGCGGCGCTGCTGGAATACGCACGGCTGCGCAACATCACCCGCATCGTCGTGGGTGAACCGCGGCGCGTGGGCTGGCGGGCATGGTGGCGTCCCTCGACCGCGACCAAGCTGGTGCGCACCGGCGGCGGCTTCGACGTCTCGGTGATCGCACGACGCGAGGCGGGAACGGCCAGCTCCCGGCCGGCCGAGCGGCCGCAGCCTGCGCCCATCCGCTGGCGCCGCTACGCGGGCGGGATTGCGATCTCGCTGGGCTGCACGCTGCTGGCGATGCTGATGTATCCCTACTTCGCGCTCACCAATCTCGTGATGGTGTACCTGCTGGGCGCCACCATCGCCGCGCTGCGCCTCGGCCGCGGGCCCGCGAGCCTCGTGGCGCTGGTCAACGTCATCGTCTTCGATTTCTGCTTCGTGCCACCGCGCTTCACGCTGGCGGTGGTGGACTTGCAGTACCTGCTGACCTTTGGCGTGATGCTGGCGGTGACGCTGATCATCGCGAGCCTGGTGGCCAGTGTCCGTGCACAGACCCGCGTCGCGGGCGCGAGGGAACGGCGCACGGCGCTGCTGTACGGCATGAGCCGCGAACTCGCGGCCACGCGGGGGCTTGCGGATCTGGCGCGCGTCGCGGTGAAACACGTGGCCGAGACCTTCACCAGCCGTGCGGTGGTGCTGGTTCCGGACGAGGCAGGGCGGCTGCGGCACCCGCGAGGCGAGGCATCGCCGGCATCGCTGCGCGGTGCGGACCTGTCCGTGGCCCAATGGGTGTTCGATCATGGCGCACCGGCCGGTCTTGGCACCGATACGCTGCCCGCCGCCCCGGCGCAGTACCTGCCGCTGAAGGGGACGCGCCGCATCTTGGGCGTACTCGCCGCGCAGCCCTCCCAGCCGCGGCGGCTGTTGTTGCCCGAGCAGCGTCACCTGCTGGAAACCTTTGCCGCGCAGATCGCGCTGGCCATCGAGCGCACGGAGCTTGCGGAGGAAGCCGAGCTGTCGCGCGTGGCCGTCGAGACGGAGAGCCTGCGCAATACCCTGCTCGCGTCGATCTCCCATGACCTGCGCACGCCGCTGGCCGTGATCGCCGGGGCGGGCAGCGCGCTCAACGATGCCTCGCTCCAGCTCGATGCCCGGGCGCGTGCCCAGCTCACGTCCTCCATCGAACAGAAGGCGCGGGAGATGTCGGAGATCATCTCCAACGTGCTCGACTTGATGCGCTTCGAGGCGGGGCAGGTGAAGTTGCGCCGTGGCTGGGAATCCATCGACGAGCTGGTGGGCGCGGCGCTGGCGCGCATCGAACCCCGCTCGCAGGACCACCCCCACAGCCTGGAGATCGCCGCCGACCTGCCGCTGGTCTGGGTGGATGCACCGCTGATCACGCAGGTGCTGGTCAACCTGCTCGAGAATGCGGTGAGGCACACGCCCGCCGGCACGCAGGTCACGCTGATCGCCGCGGTGGAGGACGGCAAGCTGAGGGTGACGGTGGAGGACACGGGTCCGGGACTGCCGCAGGGCGATCCGGAACGGCTGTTCATGAAGTTCCAGCGAGGGCGCGATGAGGCCAATACCGGCGGTGCCGGACTGGGGCTTGCCGTGTGCCGCGCGATCATCGGGGCGCATGGCGGTGACATCCGCGCGATGAGGGGATCCGGTGGCGGCGCGAGATTCACCTTCACGCTGCCCATCGCGGCAACGCCGGCAGGCGCAGGGCCTGTGTCGTGACCCAGGCCATGCACCTGGTGTTGGTGGTCGAGGACGATGCCGCCATCCGTGCCGTCCTGCGCACCCTGCTGGAATCGCAGGGCTATCGCGTGGCGGAGGCAGAGGATGCGAAGCGCGCCTTGATCGAGGCCCGCAGCCGCCGGCCCGACCTCTTGATCGTGGACCTGGGGCTTCCCGATCGGGATGGCCTGTGGGTGATCCGCGAGGTGCGCGCCATGCTGCCCGTGCCCATCCTGGTGCTGTCGGCGCGGACCCTGGAACACGACAAGGTGGCGGCGCTGGACGTGGGCGCCGATGACTACATCGCCAAGCCCTTCAGCACTCCCGAGCTGCTGGCGCGGGTGCGCGCGGCATTGCGGCGCGCGGCGCGCAGCGGCGCTCATGAGGAGGTGCTCCACTTCGGTTCCCTGACGGTCAACCTGGGCACCCGCTTGACCACGGGAGGCATCCGTGGCCTGCACCTGACGCCCCTGGAGTTTCGCCTGCTCGAATGCCTGGCCCGCAACGCGGGCATGATCGTCACGCAGCGCCAGCTCATCGATGAGGTCTGGGGGCGGGAACGGGAGGGTGAGGGCCAGGGCCTGCGCACGCTCGTGCGCCAGGTCCGCCAGAAGATCGAGCCCAATCCCCGCCAGCCGCGCTTTCTCCTGACCGAGGCGGGCGTCGGCTACCGGCTCACCGCGGACGAGCCGCCGCCGAGCTGAACCGGCGGCAACTCGGCTACGATGGCGCATGAGGAATTCTTCATGATCAATCGCCAGATCACCCTTGCGGTGCGGCCCGTCGGCATCCCTGAGCCCGCTCACTTCCGGCTGGTCGGTTTCCGAGGCTCGCGCTCGCCCCGGGCGGGTGCTGGTGCGCAACCTGTTCCTGTCCGTGGATCCGGCGCAGCGGGCTACGTGAACGAGGAGAACAACTACGTGCCGCCGGTTCCGGTCGGCGCCGTGATGCGCGCGCTGGCGGTCGGGCAGGTGGTGGAGTCACATCACGAAGGCTTCCGTCCCGGCGAATACCTGTACGGCTGGTTCGGGTGGCAGGAATACTGCATCGCGCCGCCGGCCGCGGTGCTTCGGCGGGTGGACCCGGGTCAGGCCACGCTCTCGCAGGCCGCCGGGGTGCTGGGCATCAACGGGCTCACCGCGGCCATCGCGCTTCGCGGCATCGGTCAGCCGAAGGCGCAGGAGACCGTGTTGGTCACGGCCGGGGCCGGCGGTGTCGGCAGCATCGTCGGTCAGCTCGCCAAGGCCGCCGGGTGCCGGACGGTGGCCGTGGTCGGGTCGGAGGATAAGGGACGGCAGTGCCTGTCGGAGTTCGGCTACACGACCATTGCATCGACTACAGCGACTGGGAGGCGGGCCTCGACGTGGCTTGCGCGGAGGGCATCGATGTGTTCTTCGACAACGTGGCGGGGCCCGTGGCGGACCGCATCGTCCGGCGCATGAAGTGGTTCGGCCGCATCATCCAGTGCGGCACGATCTACATCCGACGTGGCTGCCGGTGCCGCAGGGCCGCGCATCGAGCGCGAGATCCTCACGCGGCGCCTGCGGCTCGAGGGCTTCGTGATCTTCGATCACCTGGCGCAATTCGACGCCGTTGCCGCGGAGCTGGCGGCGCTGCTCAAGGCCGGCCGGCTGGGTGCGGGAGGACATCGAGCAGGGGCTGGAGAAGGCGCCGCAGGCGGCGGATGTGTTCGCCGGGCGAAACCGCGGCAAGGAAGCTGGTGGCGCTGGTCCGCTGAGGCGGGGGCTGCGCTACCATGTCGGAGGACAACGGGCGGGGAGCAGGTCGTGCCGGGATTGTGGTTCGATGAATTGAAAGGTGGGGCAGGTGTTCAAGCACGCCACCCGTCGCACGGTCACGGAAACCGACAACATCCTGTTCACCGCCATGACCCACAACCCGGCGCAGTTGCACCTGGACGAGGAATACATGAAGGGCACCGAGTACGGCCAGCGTCTGGTCAACTCGGTGTTCACGCTGGGCCTGATGGTGGGCATCTCGGTGGGAGAACACGACGCTCGGCACTGCGGTGGCCAATCTCGGGTGGGACGAGGAGTTCGCTTCCCCAAACCGGTGTTCCACGGCGCTACCCTGCGTCGAGACCGAGGTCATCGAGCTGCGCGAGGATCGCAGTCCCGGCCCGACCAGGGCATCGTCACCTTCCTGCACCGGGCCTACAACCAGCGCGACGAACTGGTCGCCTCCTGCAAGCGATCCGGCCTGCAGCGCAAGAAGCCGCAATCATGAGCATCCTTCGCTCCTGGCTCTTCATCCCCGGCGACAGCGAGCGCAAGCTCGACAAGGCCGATGGCGCCGGTGCGGACGCGCTGATCCTGGATCTCGAGGACTCGGTCGCGCCGGACAACAAGCCGCGCGCGAGAGAACTCGTGACGGCCTTCCTTCGTGGCGCGGCCACGTGCAGGTCGTGCCTCGCAGCTCTGGGTGCGCATCAACCCGCTGGATTCCGGCCTCGCGTTGGCCGACCTCGCCGCCGTGGTGGCGGCGGACCCCGACGGCGTGATGCTGCCCAAGGCCGACGGGCCCGAGGATGTTCGCCGCCTGTCGCATTACCTCGATGCACTGGAAGCGCAGCACGGACTCGAGCCGGGGTCGATCCGGATCGTGCCGGTGGCGACCGAGACGGCCATCGCCCCGTTCCGGCTGGGCGAGTATGCGAGCGCCGGTCTGTCGCGGCTCATGGGACTCACCTGGGGCGCCGAAGACCTGGCCGCCGCGCTCGGCGCCAGCACCAACCTGGCGGCGGATGGGCAATGGGCGCAGACCTACCAGCTCGCGCGCTCGTTGACGCTGCTCGCGGCGCGCGCCGCCGGCGTGCAGGCCATCGACACGCTGTACGTGAACTTCAAGGATGAGCCCGGCCTGCGCGCAAGCTCACGCGCCTCGCGCGCGGAAGGCTTCACGGGGCGCCCTGGCCATCCATCCGGCGCAGGTCGCCGCGATCAACGAGTGCTACCGGCCCTCGCGCGAGGAGATCGAGCACGCGAAGCGCGTCGTGGCCGCCTTCGATGCATCGCCCGGGGCGGGTACCATCGGCCTCGATGGCAGGATGATCGACATCCCGCACCTGAAGCAGGCGCGCCGTGCTGGAGCAGGCGAAGGCCATCGGCGCGTGATGCAGCGCGCGAAGGACGCACCGTCGTAGCGCGCCATCACTCCAGCAGTTGCTGCCGCAGGCGTTGGATCAGCGGCTCGTCCACCCCCAGCACCTGGCGCAGGTAGCCGGGCACGCCGCCATGGCGTTCATCCAGCGTCGCGAACATCGCCTCGAGATAATCCGCCTCGGCGCGCATCATCGGCTCCCAGACGGACGGGTCGATGTCCGCGTGCCGTCGTGAGGAGGGTTCGCCGAACACCAGGCGGCAACCCTCCTCGAAGAAGCGTTCGGTCAGCAGGTAATCCTCCATCACCGTGTGGCGCGGCACCTCCAGGGTGGTGAGCAGGAGGGCGGCCGCGATGCCGGTCCGGTCCTTGCCCGCGGCACAGTGGAAGATCAGCGGCAAGTCGCTGTCGGCGATGCGCCTGAACACCTCGCGATAGGCATCCGCCTGCTCGTACGGCAGGGTGCGGTAAACATCGATCATCCTGGCGCGCATCGAGGCCGCGCTGGCCTGCGGAGCCCTCAAGGCGGCGACCAGTTCACCGACGCTGCCCTCGTGCTCGCGGTTCCAGTGCACCACGGCGTGCGAGTCCGACCAGTTGGTGGGACGCGCGGCGCGCTCGCGGCTGGAGCGGAAATCGCAGATGACGCGGATGCCGAGGTCGGCCATGTGCTGCTGGTCGGACGGGGTGAGCGTGGCCATGCTGCCCGAGCGGAACACCTGGCCCCACCGCACGCGTCGGCCATCCTGCGTGAGATAGCCGCCGATGTCGCGGAAATTGAAGCCGCCCTCGAGCGGGGCGATGCGGGATGGGGGGTGTTCGATCATGTCGCGGGGTCCGCCGCGCTCAACGCCGCTGCGGATCGAATTCCCTGGCAAGTCCCAGCCAATGGCTCCGATAGTCGTCCTGGAGCTTCGGTGTTCCGCCCAGCGCGGTCGTCGTGCACGCCAGCGGCAGCCTCGTTTCGAACATGAATGCCAGCGTGTCGGTGACCTGCTGTGGCGCCGTCGTGTCGATGCGGCTCGCGCGTTCGAAGGTCTCCCGGTCCGGGCCGTGACCGCTCATGCAGTTGTGCAGCGACGAACCGCCCGGCAGGAAGCCGGTGGCCTTCGCATCGTAGACCCCGTGCACCAGTCCCATGAACTCGCTCGCGACGTTGCGGTGGAACCAGGGCGGACGGAAGGTGTCGTGGGCGACCAGCCAGCGCGGCGGAAAGATGACGAAATCGAGGTTGCTGGTCCCGGCTGTCTCGCTGGGCGAGTGCAGCACCAGGAAGATCGACGGATCCGGGTGATCGTAGGAAATCGAACCGATGGTGTTGAAGCGGCGCAGGTCGTACTTGTAGGGAACATGGTTGCCGTGCCAGGCGACCACATCGAGCGGGGAGTGATCGAGCTGCGCGCTCCACAGGCGGCCGCCGAACTTGTGCAGCAGGGTCGCCTCGCACTCGCGATCCTCGTACCAGGCCGTGGGCGCGAGGAAATCCCGCGGGTTGGCGAGGCCATTGGACCCTATCGGCCCGAGGTCGGGCAGGCGCAGCGGTGCCCCGCGGTTCTCGCAGAGATATCCCCGCGCCGTCCCCTGTGGCAGGAGCACGCGGAATCGCACGCCACGCGGCACCACCGCGATCTCGCAGGGTGAGACCGTGAGCCGGCCGAACTCGGTGTCGATCTGCAGCTCTCCCTGCTGCGGCACGAACAGCCATTCGCCATCGGCATTGCTCAGGTAGCGGTCCTGCATCGGGCGGTTCGCCGCGTACAGGCTGATGGCCGCGCCGCTGAACGCCTCCGGTGAGCCATTGCCCGCCATCGGATGAAGGCCATCGACGAAGTCCACCGCCCCGGTGGGCAGCGGCAGCGGATCCCAGCGAAGCTGGTTGGGGGTGAGGATGCCCGGCGCGCACGCCGCGTCCAGCCGAGCGTGCGGATGCTCCCTGAACTCGCCGTGCACCACCGCGGGACGGATGCGATACACCCAGGAGCGCCGGTTCGCGGCCCGCGGCGCCGTGAAGGCAGTACCCGAGATCTGCTCCGCGTACAGGCCGTAGGCGCAGCGTTGCGGGGAGTTGCGCCCCTGCGGCAGAGCGCCCGGCAACGCTTCGCTGGCGAACTCGTTGCCGAATCCGCTCTGGTAGTTGAAGCCGGACGTGGCCGGTGCCGACGGCTTCATGGGGTTCCCGGATGTTGTCGCATCGTTGGATTCTAGCGCCGGGCCGTGCGCGCCGTCGCGCAACGTGGTGGCCTTCTGATATGGTGCCGCGGGTGGAAACGGTCCGGCTGGATGACAAGTACGCGCTGGGGAAGGACCGTGTCCTGCTCAGCGGCACGCAGGCGCTGGTTCGCCTGCCGCTGATGCAGCGCGCGCGCGATGCGGCGGCCGGACTCAACACGGCAGGATACATCAGCGGCTATCGCGGTTCGCCGCTGGGCGGCTATGACCTGCAGCTCCTGCAGCAGCGAGAGCGGCTGGCCGCGGCCGGCATCCGCTTCGAACCCGGCGTCAACGAGGATCTCGCCGCCACGGCCATCTGGGGGACGCAGCAGGTGACACTGCTCCCCGAGGCGCGTGTCGATGGCGTGTTCGCCATCTGGTATGGCAAGGGGCCGGGTGTCGATCGCGCCGGTGACCCGATCAAGCACGCCAACCGCATGGGCACCTCCGCGCATGGGGGCGTGCTGCTGGTGTTCGGCGATGACCATGCCGGCAAGAGTTCGACCATCGCCTACCAGAGCGAGCCCGCCGTGGCCGCCAACGGATTGCCCGTGCTGTATCCGGCCAACGTGGCCGAGTTCCTCGAGTTCGGGCTGCACGGTTTCGCCCTGTCGCGTTTCAGCGGCACCTGGGTGGGCTTCAAGTGCATCAACGAGACCGTCGAGAGCACGGCCACCGTGGACCTGCCGGCGGGCTGGCCGGCCATCAGCCTGCCGCCGGATGCGCCGCTCCCGCCGCAGGGTGTGCATGCCCGGCATTCCTTCGATCCCCTGGCCGATGATTCGCGGCTGCAGAACTTCAAGCTGCCCCGCGCGCAGGCGTACGTGCGCCACAACCGCCTGGACCGCATCGTGCACCCCACGCCGCATCGGCGCTTCGGCATCGTCGCGGCGGGCAAGTCCTACCTCGACGTCGAGGAGGCGCTGAGGCTGGCCGGGCTCGATGAGGCGCGCCTCGGGCAGCTCGGCATCTCGGTGTACAAGCCTGCCCTGATCTGGCCGCTGGAGCCCACCGGGCTGATCGAATTCGCGAGCGGCTGCCAGGAACTGCTGTTCGTCGAGGAGAAGTCGGCCTTCATCGAGTCACAGGCCGCCCGGATCCTGTATGACCTGGCGGATGGCCTGCGCCCGAGGATCAGTGGCAAGCGCACCGCCGCGGGCGAATCCCTGTTGCCGGTGGATGCACCCTTCGACCCGGTGCGCATCGCGCAGGTGCTCATCTCGAGGCTCACCGCCAACGGGATCAGCGATGCCGCCCTCGCGGCCGGCCGCGGGCCGGTGGTGGCTCCCGCCGATGCCGCTCAGCCTGCGGCACTGCCGGCGCGCACGCCTTACTTCTGCTCCGGCTGCCCGCACAACACCTCCACGCGCGTGCCGGAAGGCAGTCTCGCGCTGGCGGGCATCGGCTGCCACACCATGGTGCTGTGGATGAACCGGCGCACGCTGCCGCCCACGCAGATGGGCGGCGAGGGCGCCAACTGGTGCGGCATCGCGCCGTTCACCGGCATGAAGCACGTGTTCCAGAACCTGGGGGATGGCACTTATTTCCACTCGGGACTGCTCGCCATCCGCGCGGCCGTCACCAGCGGCATCAACATCACCTACAAGATCCTGCTGAACGATGCCGTGGCGATGACCGGTGGACAGGCCGTGGAGGGTGGGCTGTCGGCGGCCGACATCGCCCACCAGCTCCGCGCCGAGCGCGTGCAGCGGATCGCGTGGATCACCGATCGGACGGTGCAGCGCCGGGAACTGCGAGACTTCCCGGCCGGCACGACCCATCATCGACGCGAGGACCTGGATGCCGTGCAACGCGAGTTGCGCGAGGTGACCGGTGTCAGCGCCATCCTCTATGAGCAGACCTGCGCGGCGGAGAAGCGGCGGCGCCGCAAGCGCAAGGCGTATCCCGATCCACCGCGGCGGGTGTTCATCAACGCGCAGGTGTGCGAGGGATGCGGTGACTGCTCGGCGCAGTCCAACTGCGTCTCCGTGGAGCCGCTGGAGACGCCGTTCGGCCGCAAGCGGCGCATCGACCAGTCGAGCTGCAACAAGGACTACTCCTGCCTGAACGGATTCTGTCCCTCCTTCGTCACGGTTGAAGGTGCAAGGCCGCGCCGTCCCGCCGCGGCGGAGTTGCCGGCCCTGGAATTCGAACGGCTGCCCGATCCGAAGTACGGGGGGCCTGCCAACTGCCAGGTGCTCATCGCCGGCATCGGTGGCACGGGGGTGGTCACCATCGGTGCGGTGCTCGCCATGGCGGCTCACCTGGAAGGCAGGTCCGTGAACGTGTACGACGTGACGGGACTGGCGCAGAAGGGTGGGGCGGTGTTCTCGCACGTCAAGATCTCGCCCCGGAATTCCGATCCCCGCGCACCGCGGATCGGCGCCGCGCAGGCCGATGTCGTGCTGGGTTGCGACCTCCTGGTCACGGCGGGTGTCGAGAGCCTGCGCTGCATGGCGCCAGGAAGAAGCGCGGTGGTGTCAATTCCCATCTCATTCCCACCGGCGCCTTCCAGCTCGACCCGGATACGGATTTCAAGGTTCCGGCGCTGCAGTCGCGGGTGCGTGAACTGGCCGGCGAACGCCTCTCGGAACTGGATGCGACGCAAGCCGCGACCCGCGTGCTGGGAGATTCGATGGGCGCGAACATGCTGATGGTCGGGTTCGCGTTGCAGTCGGGGCTCCTGCCGGTGAGCCTCGATGCGCTGCGCGAGGCCGTGCGCCTGAACGGCGCGGCCGTGGAGCTGAACCTGCGGGCGCTGGAGGTCGGGCGCCTGATCGCGCACGACCCCCAGCGCCTGCAGGAACTGTCTGGGTCGATCGGGCCGGCGCCCGACGCGCCGGCGCCCGGGCAGCCGGAGGTCCCCGGTTCCCGGGAGGCATTGCTGCGGATGTTCGAACAGCACCTGTGCGACTACCAGGATGCCTCGCTCGCCACGCGGTATCGCGCGCTGGTGGATCGTTGCGCACGTGCCGAGGAGGCGCTGGGCCTGGGGCGCGGGGATTTCGGGCGGGCGGTGGCGCGCGGTTATCACCAGGTGCTGTCCTACAAGGACGAGTACGAGGTGGCACGGCTGCACACCTCGGCCGCCTTCCGCCAGCAGCTCGGTGCAGCATTCGAGGCGGGCGGGCGACTGCGCTTTCATTTCGCGCCACCGCTCCTGGCGCGCCGGGATGCGCGCACCGGCGCGCCCCTCAAGCGCGAGTTCGGTGCATGGGTCGCACCGCTCCTGGCGTTGCTGGCGCGGGGCAGGCGGCTGCGCGGCACGCCCTGGGATCCGTTCGGCTACACCGCGGAGCGGCGACTCGAGCGCCGCCTGATCACCGAGTACGAAGCCCGCATCGAACGGCTGTTGTCGGGCCTCACGCCCGCCCGGCATGCCATCGCCGTTCAACTGGCCCTGCTGCCCCTGCAGGTGCGTGGCTTCGGTCACGTCAAGCTCGACAGGCTTCGGGCCGCGCGCGAGCGCGAGCGTCAACTGCTCGAGCAATGGGAGCAGGCGGTGTCCATCGCCGGTGCCGGGGTTTCCTGACCGCTCAACGGCGCAGCAGCAGCACCGTGCCGATGCCTGCGAAGGTCATCAGCACCGAGCCTGCGACGTGCACGCCGATGGCGAGCACGGAGGCGGCGAACCGGCCCTGCTGCAGGAGGGCGACGATCTCGGCGGAGAATGTCGAGAAGGTGGTCAGGCCACCGCAGAATCCGGTGATCACCAGCACCCGCCACTCGGGTGTGAGCGAGGCTGTGCCGGCGAACATGACCACCGCGATGCCGACGATGTAGGCGCCGACCAGGTTCGCCACCAATGTGCCGGGCGGGATGCTCGGATAGAGGTGGTTCAACGCGAGCGAGAGCCACCAGCGCAGAATCGCGCCAGCGCTGGCGCCGACGCAAATGGCGAGAATCATCCGCATGTCGTACCGGTGCGCATGCGGGTCATGCCTAGCCGGGCGTCAACGGTTATCCTACGCACCGGCGGGCAGAGCTCCGCGTGCGGGGTGGGCGTGGGGAGAAAGGCGCTCCGCAGCTTGGCTTGAATGGATCTTAGGCTCATGTATATCAACTAGTTATAAGATATATTTATACTTGTTTAGAGCACACCGACCGCGACCATGTCCAGCTTCGCCAACGCACTGAGATCCTTTCAGCATGGGGACCTCACCCGCGAGCAGCTCTTGTCCGAGATGTACCGGGAGCTCGCAGTGGAGCGCGTGGCGCCGGTGAAGTTGCTGGAAATCCTCAACGAACACAAGTCCCGGCAGCCCTTGCCCGATGACACGCACGAGACTCTGCGCTCACGCATCACTTCCTGGCCGCAGGAGGAAACCGTCGCCACGCGATCCTCGCGCGAGAACAGCAACATCCCCGGCAACGATGCACCCGCCACCATCGTCCTGGGCGAGACCACCGACAGCCTGAGTGGCCCGCGCGCGGTCGATGCGCGCCATCCGCGCGCCCGTCCCGTGGGCGTGGGCAGCGTGCTGCAGGGCCGCTTCAGCCTGGTGGCGTTGGTGGGCGAGGGCGGCATGAGCCGCGTGTTCAAGGCGGTGGACCTGCGGCGCGTGGAGGCCGGCGCGCACGACCCGTACATCGCGGTCAAGGTGCTGACGGTTCCCTTCAGCCACTACTTCGGCTCCATGGCGGCGCTGCAGCGCGAGGCCCACAAGCTGCAGAGCCTGACGCATCAGAACATCGTGCGGGTCATCGACTGTGACCGCGACGGGCAGAGCGTCTTCATGACCATGGAGTACCTGCCCGGGGAATCCCTGTACAAGCGTCTGCGCAGCGGTGGCGCGGATGGCCTGCCCCGGGAGGAAGCGCTCTCGATCATCACCGGCATCGCGCATGCGCTGGAGTACGCGCATCGCAACCACATCGTGCACGGCGACCTGAAGCCCGGCAACGTCATCGTCGATGACCAGTGTGGCGTCAAGGTGATCGACTTCGGCATGGCGCGATTCATCGCCAAGCGCAGCGAAGCGGCCTCGACGGACCGTGAGCCCACGGCGCTGACGCCGCGCTATGCGAGTCCGCAGATGCTCGCCGGGCATCCACCCGAGCCGGCCGACGATGTCTACGCGCTGGCGTGCCTGGCCTACGAGGTGCTCACCGGGCGCCATCCGTTCGGGCGCGTGGAGGATTCGCCGCCGCGCACGCCGGACCTGCGGCCGGTCCGGCTTTCCAGCCTCGGGCGGCGCACCTACCGCGTGCTGGTGCGCGCACTGGAGTTCGAGCGGTCGCGGCGCACGCCCACGGTCGCGCAATTCCTGAAGGAGTTTCGCGCCGCCAGTCGTGACCGCCGCAGCCAATGGGTGATCGGCGGCGGCGTCGCCGCTGCCCTGCTCGCGGCCGCCGCGATGATCTTCCTCGCGCTCGCCCCGCCGGGCCTCATGCAACGGCTGCAGGGCACCGCCACCGGCGCGCGCCACGCGCCGACCGTGCTGCGCGACTGCCCGACCTGCCCGTTGATGAGCGTGGTGCCCGCCGGGCACTTCATGCAGGGTTCCTCGAGCGATGAGGCGGGGGCCACGCCTTTCGAACGGCCGCGCCATCCGATGGAGATCCCGAAGCCCTTCGCCATGGGCGTCAACGAGATCACGGTGGGCGAATTCAAGGAGTTCGTGGACGCCACGGGCAGGCAGGTCCATGGCTGCGAGGTGTATTCGAACGACCGCTGGCAGCTTCGCGCCGGCGCGAGCTGGATGTCGCCCGGATTCAGCCAGAGTCCGATGCATCCGGTGGCCTGCGTCTCCTTCGAGGACGCCACCGCCTACGTGCAGTGGCTGTCGGGCCGCAGCGGCCACCGTTACCGGCTGCCCAGCGCCTCCGAGTGGGAGTTTGCGGCGCGCGCGGGCGGCGAGGCGCAGACGGCCTGGGGCAGCAATGCGACGCTGGCCTGCGGGCACGGCAATGTCGCCGACCAGAACGCGCTGCTGCTGTACCCCGGCTGGAATGCATTCGAGTGCAGCGATGGGTACGTGGCCACGGCGCCGGTGGGCTCGTTCGCAGCCAATGCCTATGGCCTGAACGATCTGTACGGCAACGTGTTCGAATGGGTCCAGGATTGCTGGAGCGATGACTATTCCTCCGCACCCCGGCGCGGCGAGGCGAGCTTGTCGGGAGATTGCCGGGTGCGCGAAGCGCGCGGCGGCTCGTGGTTCACGCCGCCCGCGTTCGTGCGGGCCGCCTACCGCAACCGCTTTCCCACCGGCCTGCGCAGCACCGTGCTCGGGTTTCGCGTGGTGCGCGAGATGGGACGCTGATGCGGCTCGCGTGGACAGCGCTGCTGCTGGCCTCGCTGGCGGGTGCCCAGGGAAGCGGCGATCCGGATGCCATGCGCAAGGGATGCGTGCGCGATGCGGAAGTCCCCGCCTGCCGGCAGGCGCTGCGCCTGGTGCACGACGATGCGGAGCTGGCCTCTGCTGCGGGCGATGTGCTGATGCAGGCCCGCCGGCCGGCGGAGGCCATCAGCGCCTATCGCCGGGCACTGGCCCTGGGCTTCGCGGGCCAGGAGTCCCTGGATGCGCGCATCGCGGGCGCCGAAGCCCAGCGCCAGGCGATGCTGTCCATCTGTCAGTCCCGCGAAGACGAGCTGGCACGCCGCGCCTGCGATGCGGTGCTGCTGCCCGGTTCCGTGGACGAGCCGCGGGTGCTCGCCCGGCGCGCCCGCATCCAGGAAGGACTGTCGCGTCCCGCCGAAGCCCTGGAGGACTACATCGCGGCGCAGCGCTTCGTTCCCCAGGATCCGCAGGTGGCGGTGGCGATCCTTCATCTCACCGAAGTCGGCCGCCGGGACGACAACGCGGCGCTGGTGGCGCGCGGAACGGCTCTGCTGGCGCTGGGCCGTCCGGCCGAGGCGGTGGCACCGCTCCGGCAGGCGCTCGCACGCGACCCTGCCTCGCGGCCGTTGCAGGCCCTGCTGCAGAGCGCCCAGTCAAGGGAGCCTGCCGTGACCCTGGAATCCGCGCAGTTTCCCGCGCCGAGGGAACGGCGATTCTCCAATACCGGACCTGCCTCACGTTCACATTGAATATTATGACGTGTGTCGCTTGCGATGCGCGCGGCCGGCATCGATAGTGCGCAGGTGAGTTCCCAAGTCCCCGATTCCTCGCCGTCGATGGCGGTGAGCGGCGAGCCGATGGCCGCCGATGATGATGCAGACCGCGAACGTCGCGGCAGTCCCGACCGTCGGCGCAGGTTCTGGTGGTCGCTGCTGTACGGCAGTTTCAATCCCCGCCGCCGCCAGCCGCGGCGAGAGTACGCGCAGGGCGTGCACGTGCTCGACTGGCACCATTCGCGCCTGCTGGCGGTGGTGCTCGCGATCCTCGCCTTGTGCGTCACCGATGCCTTCCTCACGCTCATCCTGCTGCAAGCCGGCGCGCATGAAGCGAACCCGGTCATGGCGAGCGTGGTGTACGGTGATCCCGGTACGTTCACCTCGTTGAAGATGGTGATGACCGGCTGCAGCGTGGCCGTCATGGTGATGCTCGCCGGCTACCGTTTCCTCGGTGTGTTCCGTGTCGAGCTGCTGCTGTACGTGGTGCTCTCCGGCTACCTCGGCCTCGTCGGCTACGAACTCTGGATGCTCGGCGAACTCGGGAATATCCCGCTCCACCTGTAGCCTTCGCGCGGGTGCCCGACATTCCATAATCTGGCCCATTCGGCTAGACTCATGGTTTGCCGATCACCCATCCATGAGTCCACGCGTGCCTCGCCCGATTCCCCCGGCTCCCCTGGACGCGGGCAACGCCGCCTACCTCGAGCAGCTCTACGAATCCTGGCTCGCCGACCGTGCCGCGGTGCCGGCTGCGTGGGCGGATTATTTTTCCTCGCTTGCGCCCGCGGCCGGCAGCGAGACGGCGCATGGACGCATCCGCGCGGACATCGAGGCGCGGGCGCGCGTTGCGCGGATGGCGCCGGTTGCGGATGCCGCGGCGGGCCAGGCCGCCAGCGCGAAGCAGGGCGCCGTGTCGCGCCTCATCCAGGTTTATGCGAATCGCGGCCACCTGATCGCGGACATCGACCCGCTGGGACTGCAGGCCCGGCCGACGCCGAAGGTGCTCGAACTCGCCTACTTCGGCCTGTCGGACGCCGACCTCGACGCCGAGTTCTTCACCGGCAGCCGCAACGGCGTGATCAAGCCGCGCAACCGGCTTCGCGACATCATCGCCGAGCTGCGCACCATCTACTGCGGCACCATCGGCGCGGAATTCGCGCACGTCTCCAACAGCGAGGAACGGCTCTGGCTGCAGGACCAGTTCCAGGCCGGCCGCATCCAGCAGCGCTTCACGCCGGCCGAGAAGAAGAACATCCTCTGGCAGCTCACCGCCGCCGAAGGGCTCGAGCGCTACCTGCACACCAGGTACGTCGGCCAGAAGCGATTCTCGCTCGAGGGTGGCGACAGCCTGATCCCGCTGTTCGATGACCTCGTGCAGCAGGGCGGCATCGCCGGCATCGAGGAATGCATCATCGGCATGGCGCACCGCGGCCGCCTGAACGTGCTGGTGAACCTGCTCGGCAAGTCGCCGAAGGACCTGTTCAGCGAGTTCGAGGGCCGCTACGATTACGCGGCGATCCGCGGCTCGGGCGATGTCAAGTATCACAAGGGCTTCTCCGCCGACCTCAAGACTTCCCGCGGCAACGTGCACGTGGCGCTGGCGTTCAACCCCTCCCACCTCGAGGTGGTGAACGCGGTGGTGGAAGGCTCGGTGCGCGCGCGGCAGGAGCGGCGGGAGGATGCGCGCGGCGACAAGGTCGTGGCGGTGCAGGTACACGGCGATGCCGCCTTTGCGGGACAGGGCGTGATCATGGAAACGCTGCAGCTCTCGCAGGCGCGCAGCTTCCATACCGGCGGCACGCTGCACATCGTCATCAACAACCAGGTGGGCTTCACCACCAGCGATCCACACGATGCGCGCTCCACGCTGTACTGCTCGGATGTCGCCAAGATGGTGGAGGCGCCCATTCTGCACGTGAACGCGGATGATCCGGAGAGCGTGTGCTTCGCGGCGCGGCTGGCGCTCGCGTATCGCATGAAGTTCCACAAGGACGTGGTCATCGACCTCGTCTGCTATCGCCGCCATGGCCACAACGAGGCGGACGAGCCCGCGGCCACCCAGCCGGTCATGTACCGGGCGATCCGCGGCAAGCCCACGGTCCGGCAGAAGTACGCCGACCGCCTGGTTGCCGAAGGCGTGCTCACGGCGGAGGAAGCCGCCGGGATGATGGACCAGTACCGCGCCGGCCTCGACCAGGGCGCCCCGCAGGCGCGCGCGGCCCTGGGGCTCATCGGCAACAAATACACGATCGACTGGAGCGTGTACCTGGAGGCGGATTGGTCCGAGCCGGTGCGCACCGCGGTGGAACTGCCGCGGCTGAAGGCACTGGGCAAGGCCATCACGAGCTGGCCGCCGCAGTGCAAGCTCCATCCTCGCGTGCTCGCCATCATGCAGGCCCGCCAGAAGATGCTCGCGGGCGAGGCGGACCTCGACTGGGGCGCGGCCGAGAACCTCGCCTATGCCTGCCTGCTGCAGGAAGGCTATTCCGTGCGGCTCACCGGCCAGGACAGCGGCCGGGGAACCTTCTTCCACCGGCACGCGGTGCTGCACGACCAGCAGACCGGCGAGCGCTACATCCCGCTGCAGCACCTCGGCACGAACCAGCCCACCTTCCGCGTCACCGACTCGGTGCTGTCGGAGGAAGCCGTCATGGGCTTCGAGTACGGCTACTCCACCACCGAGCCCCGCTGCCTCACCATCTGGGAAGGCCAGTTCGGTGACTTCTGCAACGGTGCGCAGGTCATCATCGACCAGTTCATCAGCTCGGGCGAGGCGAAGTGGGGCCGGCTGTCGGGCCTCGTGCTGTTCCTGCCCCACGGCTACGAAGGCCAGGGACCCGAGCATTCCTCCGCGCGCCTGGAGCGCTTCCTGCAGCTCTGCGCCGAGTACAACATGCAGGTGTGCGTGCCCTCGACGCCTGCGCAGATGTTCCACATGTTGAGGCGTCAGATGCTGCGCTCGCTGCGCAAGCCGCTCATCGTCATGACGCCCAAGAGCCTGCTGCGCCACCCGCTGTCGGTGTCCTCGCTCCAGGATCTCGCTTCGGGCCGGTTCCGGAACATCATCGATGAGATCGACGACATCAAGCCGGCGGAGGTCACGCGCGTGGTGCTGTGCAGTGGCAAGGTGTACGTCGATCTGCTGAAGGCGCGGCGAGAGGCGAAGATCACGCACATCGCCATCGCGCGCATCGAGCAGCTCTACCCGTTCCCGAATGATGAGTACGAAGCGCTGTTGCGGCGCTATCCGAACGCCGTGGAATACGTTTGGTGCCAGGAAGAGCCGCAGAACCAGGGGAGCTGGTACCAGATCCGGCATCGCCTGCAGGCCGGACTCGGTCCCCAGCAGGAGCTGCTGTATTCGGGCCGCCCCGGTGCCGCCGCGCCCGCCACCGGCATCTCCACCCTGCACGAGGAGCAGCAGAGAAACCTCGTGCAGGCGGCGCTGAGCGGCTCGCCCGTGGAGGGCACCTCGCAACACACCGCACGCATCCGCGTGTCCTGACCCCTATCGTTCCCCCAGCCCATCACGGTACCCGGCCATGACCATCGAAGTGCGAGTTCCCCAGTTACCCGAGTCCGTGGCGGATGCCACGCTGGTCACCTGGCACAAGCAGCCGGGCGATGCCGTGGCGCGCGATGAGAACCTCGTCGATCTCGAGACCGACAAGGTGGTGCTGGAGGTGCCGGCGCCGATGAACGGCACGCTGAAGGAGATCCGGATGGCCAATGGCGCCACCATGACCAGCGGTCAGGTGCTCGCCATCCTGGAGGAGAACGCCCCCGCCACGGCTGCGAAGCCCGCAGCCGCTGCTCCCGCTCCCGCTGCTCCCGATGCAGCGGCTCCCGCCGCTGCGCCGCGCACGGAAGCCGCCGGCGGCAAGCTCAGTCCCGCGGCGCGGCGGGTGGTGGAAGAGAACAAGCTCGATGCCGCCGGTATCGCAGGATCCGGGCGGGACGGGCGGGTCTCGAAGGCCGATGTGGTCCAGCATCTCTCGGCACGTGAATCATCGCCGGCGCCGGCCTCCGCACCGGCACCGGCCGCCGGCGCCCCGGCGCAGGCGCGTGGCGGGCGCGTGGAGCAGCGTGTCGCCATGACCCGGCTGCGGCAACGCATCGCCGAACGCATGGTGCAGGCGCAGGCCTCGCAGGCCCTGCTGACCTCCTTCAACGAGGTGGACATCGGCGCGGTCAACGATCTGCGCGCCCGTTACCGCGAGGACTTCGAGAAGCGCAATGGCGTGAAGCTCGGGTTCATGTCCTTCTTCGTCAAGGCCTGTGTCGAGGCGCTGAAGAAATTCCCGGTGATCAACGCCTCGGTGGATGGCAACGACATCCTGTACCACGAGTACTACGACATCGGCGTGGCGGTCTCCACCGACCGCGGCCTCATCGTGCCGGTGGTGCGCGATGCGGATGCCTCGAGCTTCGCCGACATCGAGAAGGCGGTGGCGGGCTACGCGCAGCGGGCCCGCGCCGGCACGATCACCATCGAGGAACTCACCGGCGGCACCTTCACCATCACCAACGGCGGCATCTTCGGCTCGCTCCTGTCCACGCCCATCGTCAATCCGCCGCAGAGCGCCATCCTGGGCATGCACAAGATCCAGGACCGGCCGGTGGTGGTGAATGGCGCGGTGGTGGTGCGGCCGATGATGTACATCGCCCTGACCTATGATCACCGCATCATCGACGGGCGCGAGGCCGTGCAGTTCCTCGTCGCCGTGAAGCAATTCCTGGAGGATCCGATGCGACTGGTGCTGTCGATATGAACGCCGCGGCAAGCGATGCCTTCGATGTGGTGGTGATCGGCGGGGGACCGGCGGGCTACCCGGCCGCCATCCGCGCGGCGCAAAACAAGCTGAAAGTGGCCTGCATCGATGAGTGGAAGAACCGCGACGGGAGCTTCGCCTTCGGCGGTACCTGCCTGAACGCCGGCTGCATCCCCTCCAAGGCGCTGCTCGAATCCTCCGAGCTGTATCACCGCGCCCAGCACGAGTTCGCGGTCCACGGCATCCGCACCTCCGCCGTGGCGCTGGACCTTGCGGCCATGCAGAAGCGCCGCGCCGGTATCGTCAAGACCATGACCGGCGGCATCGCGGCGCTGTTCAAGGCCAATGGCGTCACCCCCGTGTTCGGGCACGGTCGGTTGCTCGCGCCCGGCCAGGTCGAGGTCACGGCCGCGGATGGCGCGCGCCGCGTGCTTTCCGCACGCCACGTGGTGCTGGCCAGCGGCTCGGTGCCGGTGCGCCTGAAGAGCGTGCCGCACGATGGCGAGCACATCGTGGATTCCTGGGATGCGCTGGAGTTCTCCTCGGTACCGCCGCGCCTGGGCGTGATCGGTGCCGGCGTCATCGGCCTCGAGCTGGGCAGCGTCTGGCGGCGTCTGGGGAGCGAGGTGACCGTCATCGAGGCTCTGGACAGCTTCCTGCCCATGGCCGACCAGGCGGTGGCGAAGGAAGCGCTCAAGCATTTCCGCAAGCAGGGACTGGACATCAAGCTCGGCGCCAAGGTGTCGGGCGCTTCCGTGCAGGACGGCGCCGTGAGCGTGCAGTACACCGATGCCCAGGGCGATCATTCGCTCACCGTCGACAAGCTGGTGGTGGCGGTGGGCCGGCGGCCCTTCACCGACGGGCTCATCGCTCCCGGCGTCGAGGTGAGCCTCGATGCGCGTGGCTTCATCGAAGTGGACGAACATTGCCGCACCCGTGTGCCCGATGTCTGGGCGGTGGGCGATGTGGTGCGAGGGCCCATGCTGGCGCACAAGGGCAAGGAGGAGGGCGTGATGGTCGCCGACCTCATCGCCGGCCTGTACGGCGAGGTCAACTACCGCACTATTCCGTCGGTCATCTACACGGCGCCGGAGATCGCCTGGGTGGGGCAGAGCGAGGAGCAGGCACGGACCGGCGGCCGGTCATTGAAGATCGGCAACTTTCCCTTCACCGCCAGCGGCCGGGCGCGGGCGATGGAAGCCGGCGCCGGCTTCTGCAAGGTCATCGCCGCGGCGGATGACGATGAGATCCTCGGCGTGCACATCATCGGCCCGATGGCGGGCGAACTGATCGCCGAGGCGGTGCTCGCGATGGAGTACTCGGCGAGCGCGGAGGACATCCAGCGCACCATCCATGCGCATCCCACGCTGTCCGAGGCGCTGCACGAGGCGGCGCTGGCGGCCGACAAGCGCGCCATCGATTCCCTCAACCGCTGAGCGCGGCGCGCAGCGACGCGCGGCGCCGCGCAGCGCCGGATTCAGCGCCGGCGCCGCGCGCTGATCACGTTGGGCAGCGCGCCGATGCGGGCGAGCACGCGCGAGAGCTGCGGCAACCCGCCCACGGCGATCGAGATCTGCATCTGCGCCAGGTTGTCGGCCTTGTTCGTGACCGTGTTCATGCCGCGTATGCTGATCTTCTCATCCGCGATGGCGGCGCTGACATCGCGCACCAGGCCACGGCGGTCGTAGGCCCGCACCTCGATGTCCACCGGGAACTCCCCATCCGCCGCGCCGCCCCAGTCGAGCGCCAGCACGCGGGCCGGGTTGCGTGCCGCGAGGCGGATGAAATTGTTGCAGGTCTGCGCATGCACGCTCACCCCACGGCCCACGGCGAGGTATCCCGCGATGGCTTCGGGCGGCACCGGGTGACAGCACTTGGGGTAGGTGGCCAGCAGGTCACCGATCCCCTGCACCGGGGTTCCCCGTTCCGCCTCCCGCGCCGCGCGCGGCTTCTGCACCAGGCGGTGGTCCTCGCGCGCATGCTGCAGCCGCTGGATCGCGCCGAGTACCTGGCTCGCGGTGATGTCGCCCGCGCCCAGCGCCTCGTGCAACGCATCCGAGGAGTGCAGGCGCAGCTCGGCGAGGATCTCGGGCATGGGCGGCGCGGCGACCCCCAGGCGCTGCAGCTCGCGTTCGAGCAGCGCGCGTCCCTCGATCGTGTTTTGTGCCTCGTCCTGCTTGCGGAACCAGGCGCGCACCTTGGCCCGATTGCGGGGGCTCGCGAGGAAGCCGCTCTGTGGCGAGAGCCAGTCGCGCGAGGGCTGCGGTTGCCTGGCGGTGATGATTTCCACCGTGTCGCTGTTCTTCAGCCGATGGCTCAACGGCACCATGCGCCCGTTCACCTTCGCGCCGCGGGTGCGGTGTCCCAGGTCGGTGTGGACCTGGTAGGCGAAATCCAGCGGGGTGCCATTGACCGGCACATCGACGATCTCGCCGCGGGGGGAGAGCACGTACAGGCGGTCCGAGAACAGGTCGACGCGCACCCGGTCGAGGAAGTCGCGCTCCGTCTCGCCGGGCTCCGGCGGCGTGAGCAGGGCGCGAAGCTGGTTGATCTTGCGCTCGTAGGCGAGGTCGGGCCGCCCGCCTTCCTTGTATCGCCAGTGCGAGGCCACGCCCCGCTCGCTGGCGGCGTGCATCTGGTGCGTGCGGATCTGCACCTCGACCGGCTCGCCACCGGGGCCGATCACGGCGGTGTGGATGGAGCGATACAGGTTGTCCTTGGGCGTGGCGATGTAGTCGTCGAACTCGCCCTGGATGAAGGGCCACAGCGAGTGCACCACGCCCAGGGCCGCGTAGCAGTCGGCGATGGAATCGACCAGCACGCGCGCCGCGCGCACGTCCATGACCTGCTCGAAAGGGACCTGCTTGCGCTGCATCTTGCGCCAGATGCTGTAGATGTGCTTGGGGCGCGCGCTGATCTGCGCGCGGATGCCGGCTTGCTCGAGGTGTCGCGACAGTTCCGCCGAGAAGCGCTGCAGGTAATCCTCGCGCTCGCTGCGACGCGACTTCAGCGCCGCCGCGATGCGCTTGTATTCCGCCGGCTCGAGGTAACGAAACGCGAAATCCTCGAGCTCCCACTTGATCTGCCACACGCCCAGCCGGTTGGCGAGCGGCGCATACACCTCACGAGTCTCGGTGGCCAGCCGCCGCTGCGTCGCGGCCGGCGCCGATCGAGCGCTGCGCATGAGCTGGAGCTGCTCGGCGAGGCGCGCCACGACCAACCGCACATCGCCCACCACCGCCACGAGCATCTTGCGCAGCGACTCGGCCTGCGCGGGGTCGAGCCCCTTCTCCGGGGTCCAGTCCGCCGGCAAGCCGAAGCTGCCGAGCTGGTTGAGCTCGCGAGCCAGGCGGACGGCCGTTGCCCCGAACTGCTTCTCGCAGGCTTCGCGCTCGATCCAGCGCTGTGCCAGCAGCCCATGGAGCGCTGTGCCGATGATGAGGTCGTCATCCGCCTCGAGGCTCGCCAGGATCATCGCGCTGGCAAGCCCGGCCTCGCGCGCCTCGTGGGCCTGCGGCGGCAAGGGCCACTCGCGCAACGCTGCGAGTGCCGCCTGGGTCCGGGCGGAGGGCGGTGCGCTTCTTGATGTCGTTGTTTCCACTGCGGATTTCGCCGGCGACGGGTGGGTTTGCCGGGACAATGCCGGTATCATAGCCGCCGGGAAGCAACGCGGTGAATTCCTTGCGCATACTCGGCATCGACCCAGGTTCTCAGCGGACCGGCTTTGGCGTCGTGGACGTCGCCGGCCCGAAGCTGCACTACGTGGCCAGCGGGGTCATCAGCACGCGGGCGGGCGAGTTCAGCGTGCGCCTGCAGGAAATCTTCCGCAGCGTGCGCGACCTCGTCGGGCAGTACCAGCCGCAGCAGATCGCCATCGAGCGGGTGTTCGTCAACCGCAACGTCGACAGTGCGCTGAAGCTGGGCCAGGCCCGTGGCGCCGCCATCTGCGGCCTCGCCGACTGCGAGGCCGCCGTGGTCGAGTACGCGCCTCGCCAGATCAAGCTGGCGGTGGTGGGGTCGGGCGGCGCCGGCAAGGAGCAGGTGCAGCTCATGGTCAAGGGCCTGTTGAACCTGCAGGGACAACTCGCGGCCGATGCCGCGGACGCGCTGGCCGCGGCGGTATGCCATGCGCTGCGCGGCCGCAGCGTGACGGCCGTGGCGGCCGTCGGGCGATCCTCGCGTGGAAATGGCCGGGCCGCCTGGTCGGCGGCGCTGCGCTGGCAGGGCCGTGCGCGATGATCGGGTTCCTGAAGGGGCGTCTCGCGGCGAAACATCCGCCCGGCCTGCTGCTCGAGGTCAATGGCGTGGGCTATGAGCTCGAGGCGCCGATGTCGACCTTCTATGGGTTGCCGGCCGCCGGTGAGCCGGTGTCGCTGTTCACGCACCTGGTGGTGCGGGAGGACGCACACGTGCTCTACGGTTTCGGCACGGAAGGGGAGCGCCGTCTGTTTCGTGCGCTGCTCAAGGTGTCCGGCGTCGGACCGAAGATGGCCCTGGGGATCCTGTCGGGGGCCAGCGTGGAGGACTTCCTGCGCATCATCGAGTCCGAGGATGCGGCCATGCTCACCCGCATTCCGGGCATCGGCAAGAAGACCGCGGAGCGGGTCATCGTGGAAATGAAGGACAGCGTGGCGAAGCTCGCGGGCGCAGGTGCTGCCGGTGCGGTGACGGCGCCGGGTGGCGCCCTGTCGGGTGTGCGTGGCGAGGCGCTGGGCGCACTGGTGGCCCTGGGATACAAGCCCCCCGAGGCGGCCCGACTGCTCAAGGGCGTGGAGGATGCCGGGCTGTCCACCGAGGAACTGATCCGCGCCGCGCTCAAGACCGCGGCAAGGGCGTGAGGCCATGGCCATCGAGAAGGACCGTCTGATCAGCGGCGCCGGCGGGCGCGATGACGAGGTCGTGGATCGCGCCGTTCGCCCCAAGCGGCTGGCGGACTATGTGGGCCAGCCCAAGGTGAAGTCGCAGATGGAGATCTTCGTGCAGGCCGCGCGGCAGCGGGGCGAGGCGCTGGATCACGTGCTGATCTTCGGGCCGCCCGGTCTCGGCAAGACCACGCTCGCCAACATCCTCGCCAACGAGCTGCAGGTGAACCTGCGCCAGACCTCCGGCCCCGTGCTGGAACGGCCCGGTGACCTCGCGGCCCTGCTCACGAACCTCGAGGCGCGCGATGTGCTGTTCGTCGATGAGATCCATCGCCTGAGTCCCGTGGTGGAGGAGATCCTCTACCCCGCGATGGAGGACTACCAGCTCGACATCATGATCGGCGAGGGACCCGGTGCGCGTTCCATCAAGCTCGACCTGCCGCCCTTCACCCTGGTGGGCGCCACCACCCGTGCGGGCCTGCTGACCTCACCGCTGCGCGACCGCTTCGGCATCGTGCAGCGGCTGGAGTTCTACTCCATCGCCGAGCTCACCGACATCGTGACGCGCAGCGCCGCCATCCTCGGGCTCACCCTGCGCCCGGAAGGGGCGGTGCGCATCGCCGAACGCTCGCGCGGCACGCCGCGCATCGCCAACCGCCTGCTGCGACGGGTGCGGGATTTCGCCGAAGTCCGCGCCGACGGCGTGATCAGCGGTGAGGTCGCGATCGCCGCGCTCGACATGCTGGATGTCGACCCGCTGGGTTTCGACCAGCTCGATCGCAAGCTGCTGCTCACCATCATCGAGCGCTTCGACGGTGGCCCCGTCGGCATCGACAGCCTGGCGGCCGCGATGAGCGAGGAGCGGGGCACGCTCGAGGACGTGGTCGAGCCCTTCCTCATCCAGCAGGGGTTCATGACCCGCACGGCGCGCGGTCGCGTGGCCACTCGCAGCGCCTACCTGCATTTCGGCTTGAAGCCGCCCTCGGCGGAGCGCGAGCTCTCGCTGGGCCTGTTCAAGGACGGCTGATGGCCGGCGACAGCCACGCAAATCGCCCGAACTTCTCCATCACCTGCAGGGTCTACTGGGAGGACACCGATGGCGGTGGGGTGGTCTATTACGCCAACTACCTCAAGTTCCTGGAGCGTTGCCGCAGCGAGTGGCTGCGCGCGCTGGGCATCGACCAGTGGCGCCTGCGCACCGAACGCGGGCTGCAGTTCGCGGTGGTGGAGGTGAACGTGAAGTACCTGCGCCCCGCGCAGCTCGACGATGAGATCCTTATCGATGCGCAGCTGATGCGCATGACGCCGGCCTCGTTCTTCTTTGCCCAAGGCATCTCGCGCGCCGGCGAGCCGCTCGTGCGCGCGACGACGCGGGTGGCCTGCCTCGACTCGCAGACGCTGAAGCCTCGGGCGATCCCGCCGGATCTTTTCGTGGAGTGGCGCGATGAACAATGACCTCTCGGTCTGGACCCTGGTCATGGGCGCAAGTCCGGTGGTCCAGGCGGTGCTGGTGCTGCTGCTGCTGGCCTCGCTCGCCTCCTGGGCCGTGATTCTTCGCAAGCGCGGCGTCATCGGCCGCTCGCGCCGTGCGGCCGACCAGTTCGAGGCCGGCTTCTGGTCGGGCGGGGACCTCAACGAGCTGTACCGGAGCATCGAGACCAAGGGCCGCGAGGGCACCGGGATGGAGAGCATCTTCGAGTCGGGCTTCCGGGAATTCAGCCGCCTGCGACAGCAGAACCTGCCCTCCGATGAGCTGCTCGAGGGCTCGCGAAGGGCGATGCGGGTCGCGCAGTTGCGCGAGATCGACCGGCTCGAGCACAACCTCGCGATGCTGGCCACGGTGGGTTCCACCAGCCCCTACGTCGGACTGTTCGGCACGGTGTGGGGCATCATGAGTGCCTTCCACAACCTCGGCAACGTGCAGCAGGCGACGCTCGCGGCGGTGGCGCCGGGCATCGCCGAGGCGCTCATCGCCACCGCCATCGGCCTGCTCGCCGCCATCCCCGCGGTGGTGGCGTACAACCGCTTCGCCGACCAGGTGAGCCGGCTGGAACTGCGCTTCGACACCTTCATGGAAGAGTTCTCCACCATCCTGCAGCGCAATGCCGGCGCGCGCGCCGCGCCCGCCGCACCCGCGGGGCGCTGAAGGCCGGCGCCACGCGACGCCGCCGGCTGATGGGCGAGATCAACGTCGTGCCCTACATCGACGTCATGCTCGTGCTGCTCATCGTCTTCATGATCACCGCGCCGCTCCTCACCCAGGGCGTGAAGGTGGAACTGCCGCAGGCCAGCGCCGACCCCATCGATGAGGAATTCCTGCAGAAGCACGAGCCCCTGGTGCTGACGGTGGATGCGGCGGGCCGGCTGTACCTGAACATGGGCAAGGCCCAGGACCAGCCCGCCTCGGAGGTGCAAGTCGGTGCGCGCGTCGCCGCCGTGTTGCGGCGGGATGCGAAGACGCCCGTGCTGGTGAGGGCCGATGCCGGCGTGCCATACGGAACGGTGGTTCGGGCCATGGCCCTGCTGCAGCGGGCCGGCGCACCCAAGGTGGGCCTGTTGACCGATCCCGTGAAGCCCCCGGCCCATTCGCGGCGCGAGGCGGCGGGGCCGGCGCGCTGATGTCCGGGACCCTGCGTGAGCATTCCTGGCCCATGCTGGGCTCGGTGCTGCTGCACGCGGCACTGGCGCTCGCCGTGATCCTGGCCGCGCGCGTGGGGTTCGAGCGCAAGCCCCAGCCCTCGCTGGGTCCGTCCATCGAAGCCGTGGCCGTGGATGCGCAGGTGCTGCGAAACCTGCAGCATCGCCGGCAGGAACAGCAGCAGGCGCAGGAGCGCGCCGCCGCCGATGCCGCGCGGCGGAAGAGGAGCAGGCCCGCCAGCGCGCCGCCGAGCAGGAGCGCGAGCGGCAGGCGGCCGAACAGGCGCAGCGCGAAGCGGCGGAACGCGCGGCCGAGCAGGCGGCGGCGCTCAAGGCGCAGCAGGCGACGGTGAAGGCGCAGGAAGCCGCTCGCCAGGCTGCCAGCCGGGCGGCCGCGCAGGAGAAGGCCGCGGCAGCGAAGGCGCAGGCCGAGGCCAACGCCAGGGCGCAGGCCGCCGCGCAGCAGCAGCGCGAGGCTGCCGCGCAGGCGGTGGCGGACCAGAAGGCCCGGGCGCTGAGAGAATCCGAGCTTCGGCGCCAGATGGCCGACGAAGAGCGGCTGAGCGCGCTGCAGGCCGGGCCGCAAGGCGCCAGCTACATCGCCGCGATCCAGGCGAGCATCACCCATGCCTGGATCAAGCCCGCTTCCGCCCGCGCCGGCATCCTCTGCCGCATCGAGGTCATGCAGGTGCCGGGCGGCGAGGTCACGAGCGCGCACGTCACCGATTGCAATGGGGATGAGGCGGTGCGACAGTCGGTGGAGAACGCTGTGTTACGCGCCTCGCCGCTACCCGAGCCGCCGGACCCGGCGCTGTTCCAACGCAAACTGACCCTGGTGTTCAAGCCCAATGAATAGACCCGTCCTTCCTGGTTTCGTCCTGCTGTTGCTGCTCACCGCCGCCGGCGCGGCGCGTGCTCAGCTCGTCGTGGAGATCACCCAGGGCCAGGCCGACGCCATTCCGATCGCCATCGTTCCCTTTGGCGAGGCGGACCCGGCCGCGCCGGTGTTCGATGTCGCGCAGGTGGTGTCCGCGGACCTTGCCTCCAGCGGCCGCTTCGCGCCGATGGGGCGGGACGACATGGTGGAGAAGCCCACCCGCGGCGCGGACGTGGTCTTCAACGACTGGCGCACGCTCAAGACCGACTACATCGTCGTCGGCCAGCTCCAGACGCTGGACGCCAACCGCTTCCAGATCGTGTTCGAGCTGTTCAACGTACTCAACCACCAGCGCCTGCTCGGCTTCCAGATCACCTCGAACCGCGCCGGCCTGCGGCTGGCCTCGCACCAGGTCGCCGACATGGTGTACGAGAAGATCCTCGGCGTGAAGGGCGCCTTCGCCTCGCGCATCGCCTACATCGCGGTGTCGGGGCGCGCGCCCAACCGGCAGTACCGGCTGATCGTCGCCGATGCGGATGGCGCGAATCCGCGCGTGGTCATGCAGTCCGGAGAGCCGCTGATGTCGCCGGCCTGGTCGCCGGATGGCCAGAGCCTCGCCTATGTGTCCTTCGAGAACCGGCTGCCCGCGGTGTTCGTGCAGCACCTGAAGACCGGGGAGCGCCGTCGCGTGTCGGCCAAGGCCGGCGTCAACCAGGCGCCGGCCTGGTCTCCCGACGGGCGGCGGCTCGCCCTCTTACGCTGTCCTCGCGCGATGGCAATCTCGACATCTACGTGCTGGAGCTTTCCAGCGGCGGGCTCACGCGCATCACGGAGGACCCTGCCATCGACACCGAACCGCAATGGTCGCACGATGGCCAGACGCTGTACTTCACCTCCGACCGGGCCGGCGGGCCGCAGATCTACCGCCAGTCGCTCGTGCCGGGCAGCCGGCCGCAGCGGATCACCTTCCAGGGTTCCTACAATGCGCGGCCGCGGCTCTCGCCCGACGAGTCCCAGCTCGCCTTCGTGACCCAGGATGGCAGCGGATATCACATTGCCGTACAGGACCTCCGGGGCCGCGGCGATGTGCAGGTGCTGACCCGCGGACGGTTCGATGAGTCGCCCAGCTTCGCGCCCAACGGCGCGGTGCTGATCTACGCGAGCCGCGACCGGGGCCGCGGGGTGCTGGCGCTGGTGAGCACCGATGGGCGGGTGCAGCAGCGGCTCGTGTCGAGTGAGGGTGAGGTCCGCGAACCTGCGTGGGCGGCACTGTGATCGCGTTACACTATCGGGACAATCGCAGCTGGAGGTCGTGATGAAGAAAGGGTGGATGGTGATGATGGTGGTGGCGGCCGGGCTCGCCCTGTCGGGATGCCCCAAGAGGCTCACGGTGAAGGACGTCTCCGGCTCGACCTCGCAGGCGCCGGCCGACGCCGGCGGCAGCACGAGTGCCGACAGCGCGCAGACCTCCGCCACCCCGTTCGGGGATTCGGCCGCAGGTCCGGCGGCACTCGCCGCGGCGCTCGCGGGCAAGATCATCTATTTCGACTATGACAAGGTCGAGATCAAGGCCGAGTACGCCGGCATCATCACGGCGGTGGCGAGGACCTGATCGCGCATCCGGCCTGGAAGGTCCGTCTCGAGGGCAACACGGATGAGCGCGGTACCCGCGAGTACAACATTGGCCTCGGCGGCTCGGCGCGCACAGGCGGTTCGCCGCGCGCTGATGCTGCAGGGCGCGGCCGATTCGCAGCTCACCACCGTCAGCTACGGCGAGGAACGCCCTGCCGTCGAGGGCGAGGACGAAGCGGCTTTTGCCAAGAACCGCCGTGTCGAGATGGTCGCGCTGCCATGAACGTTGCGCTGCGCGCCCTGGTGCTGGCTGCACTGGCGCTGACCGCCGGCGCCTGCACCACGCTGTCGCCGGAAGAGGATCCGGTGCAGATCAAGCTCAACGACATGGACAACCGCCTCACGCGCATCGAAGGTGGTGGCCAACCAGGGCCTGTTCCAGCTCGCCAATGACCTGGAAGCGATGCGCGCGGACCTCAAGTCCATGCGCAACGAGGTGGACCAGCTCAACAACGCCGTGGAGGCTTCGCGTCGTCAGCAGCGCGACCTGTACGCCGACCTCGATGCACGCATGAAGCCCTCGAAACGCGCGGCGGCATCACCCCGACGACCTCGGGAGGCCTGTCGGGCGAGGCGGGCGGCGCGCCGGCCGCCCGGCCGCAGGCGCACCCGCCCCGGCGGCGCAGGCCACCGGCGGCAGCCGAAGCACCGGCCGAAGGCGAGGGCATCGCGGCGGGCCAGGGCGATGGCACGGACAAGGGCGATTATCAGGCCGCGTTCGCGCTGCTCAAGAACAGCCAGTACGATCGTGCCATCCAGTCGTTCCGGCGATTCCTCGGCTCCTATCCCCAGAGCCCGCTGGCCGAGAATGCGCAGTACTGGCTGGGCGAGGCGTACTATGTGACCAAGGCATACCCGGAGGCGCTGCAGGCCTTCCACCAGGTGAGCGAGAAATATCCGCAGTCCCGCAAGCTCGGCGATGCGCTGCTCAAGACCGGGTACTGCTACTACGAGCTGAAGCAATGGACGAAGGCACGCGAAGTCCTCACGCAGGTGGCGCAGCAGTTTCCGGACGCGAGCGCAGGCCGGCTGGCGCGCCAGCGGCTGGACAAGATGGCGGGCGAGAAGCACTGAGCGGCGCCGGTTCCGCGCCCTCGCGCCAGGAGGTGCGGGCGGCGCGCGTGCGCACATCAACGAGATCTTCCATTCCTTGCAGGGAGAGGCGGATACCGTGGGCCAGCCCACGGTGTTCGTGCGCCTCACCGGCTGCCCGCTGCGCTGTCAGTACTGCGATACCGCCCATGCCTTCCACGAGGGCGAGTTCCTGGCGCTGCCGGAAATCTGGACCGGGTGGCCGCCTCGGCGCCCGCTACGTCTGCGTCACGGGCGGGGAGCCCCTGGCACAGCCTGCGTGCCTGCCGCTGCTGCGCCAGCTCTGCGATGCCGGTTACCGGGTATCGCTGGAGACCAGCAGGGCGCTGGACATCGGCCCCGTGGATCCGCGGGTCTGCCGGGTGGTGGACATCAAGACGCCGGACTCGGGTGAGGCCGCGCGCAACCGGCTGGAGAACCTCCCGCTGCTCGGGCCGGGGGACCAGCTCAAGTTCGTGATCTGCTCGCGTGCGGATTTCGAGTGGAGCCGGGCATTCATCCGCGAACACGGTCTGCAGGGCCGCTGCGGTCTGCTGTTCTCGCCAAGCTTCGGCCAAGTGCCGGCGGCGGATCTCGCGCAGTGGATCCTCGACGAGCGGCTCGACGTCCGCTTCCAGCTCCAGCTCCACAAGATCCTGTGGGGCGATGCGCGCGGCCGATGACCCCGCGCGCCGTGGTGCTGCTCTCGGGCGGCCTGGACTCCGCCACCTGCCTCGCGATCGCGCGTTCACAGGGCTTCGAGTGCCATGCGCTGTCGGTGGATTACGGGCAGCGGCACCGCGCTGAACTCGATGCCGCCGCCGCGGTGGCGCGCTCGCTCGGCGCCCTCGAACATCGCACCATGCGCATCGACCTCGCGGGCATCGGCGGCTCGGCGCTCACCGACAGCCGCATCGCGGTGCCCACGGCACCTTCGAAGGGCATTCCGGTCACCTATGTGCCGGCGCGCAACACGCAGCTCCTGGCGCTGGCGCTGGGCTGGGCCGAGGTGCTCGGCGCCCATGACCTGTTCGTGGGCGTGAACGCCGTCGACTATTCCGGCTACCCGGATTGCCGTCCCGCCTTCATCGAGGCCTTCGAGCATCTGGCGAACCTCGCCACCAAGGCCGGTGTCGAGGGGCAGCGATGGCGGATCCGGGCGCCCCTCATCCGGTGGTCGAAGGCACAGATCATCCGCGAGGGACTGCGGCTGGGCGTGGACTTCGGCGCGACGGTGTCCTGCTATCGCGCGGATGAGGCGGGGCGTGCCTGCGGGCGCTGCGATTCGTGCCGGCTGCGCGCGGAAGGGTTCCGGGCGGCGGGGGTCGCGGATCCGACGCGCTACGTTTCAGATCGGGGCGGGCGTGAATTTTAATTGCAGTTAAAACAAATAGTTGTATATCTTACTTCAAGTAAATTATCCGTGATATGATGCGCGCCCGCCTTCGACGGGCCGTTAGCTCAGTTGGTAGAGCAGTTCCCTTTTAAGGAATTGGTCGCAGGTTCGAGCCCTGCACGGCCCACCAAAAAACAATTAAATCAATTAGTTATAGACGGCCATCAATGTCAAGGTTTCGCCGTGGCACATTGGCTGGCACAGTTCGCGGCATTCGGTACCTTCGCGCAAGTGCGAGTTATCGCTGTTATCCAGCGGGGCTGGTCGGACGCCATCGATAGGTACAGGGCATCCTTGACTAAGGCACGTAATTTCCGTAAATTACGCCTGTTACGTATTTTGGAGAAGGAATCCATGGTCGCCATCACCGCTACCGAGTTCGCCAAGAATTTCGGGCGCTACAAAGAAGCCGCGCAGCGCGAGCCAATCGCGATTACGAGCTACGGGCGCACCAGCGGCTATTTCGTATCAGCGCATGAGTATTCGGAACTGCAGCGACTACGCGCCTTGGAACGTCGCGCGTATCGCATCAACGAGCTGCCCGCGGAGCTGGCCGACGCAATTGAGGCCGCCAAGATGAATCCGGTTCACGATCACCTCAACGAACTGCTCAAAGAGCAGAAATAGCCGGCAGCCGGGTTGCGCATGGGATTCCCGCAGCCCGAAGCGGGTTTGGTGATCTCGTACTCCTACCTCTGGAGCGATGAAGCCGAAGCGGGCCATGTTGAGGGCCGCAAGAACCGCCCCTGCGCGATCGTGTTGGTTGTGCTGCAACCCGAGGGCAAAGCACCGCTGGTCACTGTGGCCCCAATCACACACAGCCCACATCGCGATCCAGAGGCCGCCATCGAAATCCCGCCGGCGGTCAAGCGTCATCTGGCATTGGACGATCAACCGTCGTGGATCGTACTCGACGATTTCAACGTCTTCACATGGCCAGGATTCGATCTACGGCCGATCCCCGGTCAGAAGGATCGCTACCACTACGGCTTCCTGCCCCCGAAGCTGTTCGAGACCATCATCGCCAAGTTCACTGAAGTTCGGCGGCAGGGCAAAACGCTGCGTACTTCACGCGATGAGGCGCCGCCCTCAAGGTAAGGGCGCAAGGAATGTTCCCGATTCGGTCACTCCTGTCACACTCACAGCCTCGAATTACCTATAAATGACACTAAGTAACGCCGGTAACCAGTGCAGTCCAATCACGACCTGTATTGCACGGCTCGATGCATGGCGACCTGCCAGGTGTTGCCCCAGGGGTCTTGGATGGTGGCGCGCCGATCGCCGTAGGTCATCTGAGCCGGTGCTTCGACGGAACTCGCACCCTCGGCCAACGCTCGTGCGTAGATCGCATCGACGTCTTCCACGTACACATACAAGAACGCCGGCATCGCGTCACGCAGCCCGCCGCCGTCACTGACCAGGAGGAGGGAATCGCCGATCCACATCTCAGCCGGACGCCCAGGATGATTTCCGCCCTCCGCGCCAAAGGCTCGCTTCACGAACGTGATGAGGTTTTCTGGATCGCGCACGATGATCCGCGGAATCACGGTGGGCCACCCATTCGGTTTGAACGCGCGCGCGGCAGGCGCGCCGGGCGCAACCTCCGTCGCGGCGTCGAACAGGATCGACCAGCGCTCGACCTTCTGCGTGAAGGCCACGCCCGCATGTGCACCGCTGGTCGACGGCAACGTCTCAAGCGCGATCCCCCGCTGCTCGTCACTCAACGTCGGCATCACGTGCCGTTCATAGAGCTTGGCAGCGGTGGCGCCATTGAAACCGATCAGTCGAATGTGAGGATGAGCGTGGAAGAACGCGCGGAAGTTATTCGAGATGGCATCATCCGCGATGTCGGCATCGAGACTCCCGGAGCGCGTCGCCGCCGCGAGCACATCCCAGAGCGCCAGGCGACGCTCGATCAACACCCGCACGCGACCCGCATAGTCGGCCGGCAGTTGGGGCAACCGGACCGCAAGAATCCGCCAGAACGCATTCTGCGGATTCGCATAGTACTCGCCGCGCTCGAGCGACAGCCGACCCGGCAGGCTTCCGAGGATCAGCAGTTCCGCAGATGGCGAGGAAATCGGCGGAAATCCGAACGACAGCATCCACGCATTGTTGCTCGCGCGGTCGCCCAACGGCAATTGGAGACGCAACCGTCGGAGTGTGTGATAGGGCGAGAACAGCCACATGAAAATAGGGGCACCGCTGGGGCCTCGCGATCCAAGGAAGGGCTTTTCATATGATGGCCGAGCGGATAGGTGTTCACAAAACACCTACCTGAAGGTTGAGAAAGGCGACCCCACCGTGGCGTTTGGCATTTACGCCATGACCCTGTTTGTCCTGGGTCTCGCGGACGCCTTGATCGCGCTGGCGGATCCTGGGCGAGATGACACAGGTCTTTTGCTTGACACCAAACATTTGCCGAAACGGGTTCGCGCGCCCAAGGGTCCTCAAGCGTTATGAAGCGCACGATCGGAGTCTTTCTCGGCGACACTCTTCGTCGAATCGGCACGCTGCGCTTCGACAGCCAGGGCGCGCGTCAAAGCGCAGCTTTTGAGTACGACCGTGATTGGCTGGCGGCCTCCGATCGCTTCGCCCTTGGACCCGATTTGCCCTTGCTGACAGGCCCTCAATTCCACAAATCACGAACCCGAGACGGCTCGATATTTCACGGTGCAATCGCTGATACCGAGCCCGATGGCTGGGCGCGGCGCGTCATTCTTCGCGATCACGCCAAGCGCCGAGCGACCCACCGCACCGCCGGCGGACGACAACATCACGAAACGTTGAGTCCAATCGACTTTCTCCTGGCAGTCGACGATGTGAATCGCGTCGGCGCGCTTCGATTTCAGGATGAAGAGGGCATCTTTCAGCGCTCCCCGGAAGCGGGGCAGCGAAGCACTCCTCCCTTGATAGAGCTATCAATGTTGGCGGCCGCCAGCCGGGCGGTTGAGACCCGTACAGAAACGGCACGAGACTTGGCTTGTCTGCGCGGCCGGGGGACATCTCTCGGGGGCTTGCGTCCCAAGTGTTCCGTCATCGATGATGAGGGCGCTCTCAGTATTGGCAAGTTTCCGAGCGTTGAGGACGAACGAGCGGTCACAAAAGGCGAGGTACTGGCGATGTAGCTTGCGCGAGCCGCAGGCATCAACGCGCCGCAGGCTCGGCTCATCGACAGCGACGGTGCTCCGGTCGCGTTGATTCGCAGGTTTGATCGCACAGACAAAGGTCGATTGATGTATGTATCGGCCGCGACCATGCTGGGCGTTGACATCGGCGATCCTGTCGAACATGCCTATACTGAAATCGTCGATGCGATACGACAGAACGGTGCCTCCGCCCAAGCGGATGTCGAAGAGCTTTGGCGGAGAATTGCCTTCTCCATCCTCATCAATAATGTCGATGATCACTTGCGCAATCACGGGTTTCTTCACGTGGCCAACGGTCAGTGGCGCCTGTCGCCGGCTTTCGATATCAATCCTTTCCCTGATCGTTTGCGTGAGCTGATAACCTGGATTTCCGAAGATGCGGGTCCGATTGCCTCAATCGACGCGCTGATGGCAGTTGCCCCGTACTTCAAGCTGAGGAGCAAGGATGCCCTGGAAATACTCGCGCAGGTCGACCGGGCTGTGTCGACGTGGCGAGTGCGAGGACATGACCTCGGAATGACTGCCGGCGAACTTGATCAGTACGCAGACGCGTTTGAACACCAGGAGCGAGTCGTTGCCAAGACTGCACTGGGACAGAAGATTGGTTCGCGATGAAAGACCCGATCGCCCATGGCCCGCCATGAAATCAGCGGCCTGAGTCAAGATCTGACGCCTGCATTGCCGAGGGCGTGGATGATCCCGCTTTTTTGACGCATGCACTGGGCGTGGTCGCGCGTGCGCGCAATCCGAGCCAATCGGCGCGAGATACCGGTCTTGCTCGCGAGGGACTTCGCCGCGCGCTATCCAGGGATGGAAATCCGACTCTCTCGACGGTGGCAAAGGTGGCGGGCGCGACATCGATCATGCGGATCCATGATGCCTAATCCATCAACGCGGAATCTGGGAGATCCACTGATAGTTCGTTACACCACGCAACAATGGATTCATTGTTGACCGTTCGCCAGAAACTGCGAGCTCGTTGCTTTGGACTTTGCAGAGGATCAGTGGAACTGCCTCGAAGCATTCTACTCGCATACAATTTTGCTCCGCGCGGCCACATGCAGGCTGCCGTTTTCCATTGCAAAATCGCATCGTCTAACCGGCCATTGTCAAGAAGAGCTGTTCCTGAATCAATCCAAGACCAGAAATTGTTGGGATTGAGCTCGTAGTCCGCCAAGGGCAAATCAGACGCCAGAACCTGCTTCGGCCACACCTCGATTGCAACCAAGAGCAGTCTGAGCGCTTCCTGACCTGCGAATTCCGCCGTTGCGCAAAGATGGGTGGCAATCAATCGATAGGGGAAGATCGATTCATTCTCCAAGTCAACCACACGCAAAGCGGTGTCGTCTTGCTTCGCACGTACTAACCGAAATACCTCAACAATGCTCTGATTGGCTCGAACGAAGCGTCCTTCGATAGTCTTTCCTTCCATTAGTGAGGCAGGAGTTTCCCAGCCATTTTGTGCAATCTGGAGAACGAGATTACTGACAACGTCCTTGAGTTTTGACGGGCATTCCGAAATTGCCACTTCCGGCAGTCCCATGGAGCGCAGCCCGTTACTGCAGATGGTACAGGTGTCGCCAATAGGCAATACCTCTATGCGCAGTCGCGTTCCGATGAGCCGCCTCAACACGTTTGCCAGTAACACTGCTCTCCTTTGACAGCCGTCATCCGCAATCACGGAACCGCCTGCATGACCCGCTGCAAGCGAGCCTCCGGCCACGGCTCCAAGTCTGCCATTTTGAACCAAGCGCGCAGTTGCTCCACGCAGAATGCTGTCTACTACACTTTTGGTCGCAGGTTCGAGCGCTGCACGGCCCGCCATTCATCCAATTTGCTGATCTCCTGCACGAAGTGCCGCTGACCGGCTCCCTCCGGTCACCGCAGTAGGCTGGCACAGGCGGCGCCAGGAGGCAACACGACTGTAATCGTTTACAGCTACTTGCGTTGTGTGGTTCAATGGCCCACTCAGGAACCGCGGAGCCACAAATGAAGCGACGAGACTTTCTGGCGAATACCTCCACCCTGGCCCTTGCAGCAGCTCTCTCCCGGGGTTCGCTTGCGGCGGTGATCGCGAAGCCTGGGAAGACACCGCCAACGCCCCGGATCAAGCGAGGCGTCACGCTCTACAGTTATCAGGAAGAGTTCTACCAGCACGCCATGTCGCTGGAGGACTGCCTCGCAGAGGTCAACTCGATAGGCGCCACGGGACTCCAGATCATCGCCGAGGAGATGGTGCCGAACTATCCGGATCCACCGCAGGCCTGGGTCGACGAATGGCATGCCATGGTCGCGAAGTACCACCTGACGCCGACAAACCTCGATACCTTCGTGGACATCTACCTGGGCGGTCATCGCAAAATGTCGCCTCAGGAGGCGGTAGACACGCTCGTCACGCACATCAAGCTGGCGAACCGTCTCGGCTTCAGGATCGTGCGCCCGACCACGGGTCCCGTGGAGGAGTCGGCCATTGCGCTCGTCGAGAAGGCTTTACCTTTCGCGGAACAGTATGACGTTCGCATCGCGCCGGAGATCCATGCGCCGATTCCGCTCGACGGCAAGTACATTGCCTCCTACATGGACCTGATTCACCGGACGGGCACGAAGCACCTTGGCTTCACCCTCGATTTCGGTGTGTTCTGCAAGCGCCTGCCGCGGGTGATGGTCGAGTATTGGAAGCGGCACGGGGCACAGCAGGCGGTGGCTGACTACGTGCAGACGGCCTTCCAGAACTCGGAACCGATCGACAAGATCCTGGCGAAGGTGCAGACGATGGGAGCCTCCAAGGGTGACATGGCTCTCGCCCAGATGTCCTGGGGATATGGACCGGTCACCAATACGCCGGCGATGCTCGAGGCCATTGCGCCCCGCATCTTCAACATCCATGGCAAGTTCTACGATATGTCGGATGATTTCGAGGAGTACAGCATTCCTACAGGGAGATCGTTCCGGAACTGATCAAACTCGGCTATTCCGGTTCGATCGACAGCGAGTACGAGGGGCAACGCTGGACTCAGGACGCGTTCCCCACCGACAGCTGCGAGCAGGTTCGGCGCGAGCACGTGATGCTCCGAAGGTTGCTCGGCGAAATCGCCTGAGCAGGCCCTGGCCAGCCTCAATCCTGTAACTTTCGACCGGCAGGTAAACAATCATGTTCGAAAAGCAGATGATCCTCACGCGCGGCTTTCAGAATACGTCTCAGGACGGCAAGGTCGTGGGATTCCAGTTCTTGATGAAGACGGCGTATTACCGGGGTACCTTTCTCGACATCATTGGGTCGATCGCCGTCACCGTGGATGGGACGCAGTACGCGCGCGAGCAATTGCGCCTGACCGTCGGCGGCCGTACGTTCACCATGGACGAAGCGGCCAGGAGCGAAGATACGCATTGGGATTTCGGTACGCCGATGATCGTGACCGTCCTGGCACCCGGCGGCCTGAAGCCGGGCATGCATGACCTGGGGGTATCCCTGGTGATGAACCCAAGCTATGTACCGCCGAACATCTTCGTGACCAACGCGCAGAAGCGCATGACGCTGGTGGCGTAGTCGCCGTGGAATGCCCATGAGCAAGGGCAGCATCAAGCGTGGGATCTCCATCTACAGCTTCCAGGAGAAGTACTACCGGCGCGAGATGACGCTGGAGGATTGCATCGCCACCGCGGCAGGGATGGGCGTGCAAGGCTTCGAGATGCTCTCGGACCAGATGCTCCCCGGATATCCGAGTATCACCTACAACTTGTCCGACGAGTTCCTCGAGATCTGGCGCGGGCTCATGGCCACGTATCGCATCGCGCCCATCGCGTTCGATGTGTACGGCGAGACCAAGCTGTACAAGAACCGGGCGGTCACCGATGCGAAATTGATCGGCGAGTTGGTCGAGTTGATGAAAACGGCTCAGGCGCTGGGTTTCAAGATTCTGCGCCTCACCTTCCACCTGCCACTGCGTATCGTGGAAGCCATGATCCCGCACGCCGAGGAACGTGGCATGAAGCTGGCCCTCGAGGTGCACGCACCGCATCTGCTCACCGGTGAATGGGTGCAGAACAACATCGAACTCGCTCTGCGGACGGGTACCAGGAGTCTGGGTTTGATGCCCGACATGGGCATTTTCTGCAAGAACATACCCCACCTGGTCCTGGATGAGGCCCTGCGGCAGGGAGCCACCCCGAGGATCGTGGACTTCATGAGCGCGGCCTACCGCGAGCGAAGCATCCTCAAGGACCTCGTCGATCAGGTCAGGAAGATGGGCGGCAACGAGACCGATGAATGGCTGGCCATGCGGCTGGTGATCGGGGTGTGGACCTACCATGATCCGAAAAACCTGCTGACCTACCTGCCGCACATCCTGCACATCCACGGAAAGTTCTACGAAATGACCCCGGACCTGGTCGAGCCGGACGTTGCCTACGAGTCGATCATGCCGCTGCTGATCCAGGGCGAGTACGACGGGTACATCATGAGCGAGTACGAAACAAGCGTGCTGCCCAACTGCTGGTCGACAAGGGCTACGACGGTCAACAGGTGCCGACACCAGCGAGCGCTATCCGAAGCGGCACTGGAGCATTCGAGATGTCCTGCTGGCGGCAGCCAGCCTTTGGCGCGTGAACTGCTGCTGATCGGCAGGCTGCAACGTGGAGAAGGTACGTTACCGGCTTCAGCTGGATGCACGAACGACGAGGGCGCTACCTGGCTATCGACTATATCCAGCAACAGCGTCGACGGCGAGCGAGGAAGTGGTGACCGCTTCCTGATCGTGCGCGACTACGTGCTGATGGAGAACAGGTGGATGTCCGCCGGTCGCCGCGCGCATGCCTGGACTACGCCTGGCGCCTGGAGGATCAACAGCTCGGCGACGATCACCGCAGGAGAAGGGCATCCAGTACCTCGGCATCCTGATGATCGCGGCCCAGCCTGGCCTGGTGGACGCCGACCTGCAGCCTACGCCGCTTCCTGCTGCGCTGCAGTACCTGCTGTCGGCGAGCTTCCTGCGACACATGGCCTGATGCCGTTCGATCATCTCGAATGTGCGTCGGCGTCGGAATACATGTGTCCTTCCCATTCGCTCGACATGAACTGGAGTAACCGGAACGCGGAACAGCGGCATCAGGAGCATCGTAGTCGATGGCCTCCTCGTTGCCCTGGCTGTCGAAACCGAAGAACTTCGCCATGAACGTGAACGACGGCTGGCATCAGTTCCAGCCAACTGCGGGGATCCTGGTGGCCGAACATCGGGAAGATCAGGCCCAATCTGCTGAGCTGCAACTCGTCGGCGCCTGGCGCTGCGCGAGCCTGCTCCCTTGTATCGGCCCATGCGCGCCTGCGGCTCGCCATCCTCGTGCCAGACTTCCATGGCGAGATCGATCAGTGAATCGGGAACGCCGCGGCGGCGGAACGAATCCAGGAGGCTGGGGGGTACGGTGCGCGCCGTCGAGCTGAAGTCCGGAATCCAGCCCAGGCAGGGAGAGTTGACCGTCGCATACATTTCGCGGTACTTGAGCACGTCCGGGTGGTTGGCGTGGTGCGGTGCGTGGATTTCCAGTCCCAGCTTCACGCCAAGTTTCTCGGCCAGCGGCACCAGCCGCCGGATGACATTGGGTCCTGCGCCGTACTGATACCGTGCGACGGGGAAACCCAGCTTGGCGGCTGCGCGCATTTGCGGTTCGTGATAGGCCACCATCTCGTCCTCGGACATGGGATGGCCGCGACGGATCTCCTGGTCGGCATTGATGCCGAGCGAGGTCGGCCACAACTTGAATTGCTGCGCTGTACTTGAACCGGTCGGCGAACTCGTCCGTGACCACCGGGGAAGCCGCGGATGCTCTGGAATCCGACGATCTCGAGCCCCGGACCGATGTTGCGCTTGGCAGTCTGCTCGATCAACTGCTCAAAGGAATAGCGGCGCGACAGGAATTCGTTGGTCAGTGCGTACAGCGTGGTGCCGAACTTGAACTGCGTGGGCTTCATGGAAGTGATTCCGGTTCTGGAGTGGGCGCAGAGCTCTTCAGCGGGCGATGAGGATCTGGCTGTCGCGGGTCATGCGCTTCAGGCCGCGGATGTAGGGAGGATAGAGGCTCAGCGTGACGCTGACCTCGTGGCTTCCGCCCTTGATGGCGTTGGTGGCTGGAACATTGAGGAAGGCGGAATCGAGCACGTACCACACCCGGTCAACCTGATCCGCCATGCTGGCCAGTGAAGCGGCGCGCCCCTCCAGTTCGAAACTCACGGTCGCGAGATCGACGGGCTTGCCATCGATGGCGACGGCGCTGACCTCGACGGTCGAGACGGGAAGCGAGCGATACCAGGGAAGCCGTATATCGATCCGGTAGCCGCCGGCAGCGGCACTCAGCCCGTTGTCGCTGATGACCCGCGAGGTCATGACACCCGATGATTTCATCACAACTCCCCCGATGAGTGACCCAGATGGCCATCCGATCCGGTCATGTAATTAACATCCCGCAGGTGTGGTATTGGTTTGGGGATGTCTTCCACGTCGCCGCCGCCGAGCGTCCTGCTCACCGGGCGTGTCCAGGCTCACGCGTTCACTAGCTCACGTTCATCAGCATCGGCATGATCCATGAAATCAATTGCGACGACGCTGCACCGGACAGGCCAGCTTCGACAACACTGGGATGCGGATTGACCGGCACAACCAACCGTCCGGCTAAATCCAGCGGACCGGCTGCGGTCTCATCGAGCAGCTCAGCGAGCGTGGCGGGGAGCGCCTCCTCCAATTTCGCCTGGAACATGGTGATGGGCTACCCGCTGATCGACAAGACCGATGTAGCACCGTTGCCGGTGGCGCACCGGCTCCTTGATGCTGGCCAACACCAGCCTGATGCCGTGTTCGACACCCTGGCCTGGCGGTCGGCGGTGGACAGACCGCACCTGCCGGGGACATGCGCGTCCTATCTGCTGTGGGTCTCGGCACCTCTGGATCATGGGTTCATCCTCACCTTCGCCGTGCTGGATTGGTCGCCCAGGCCAAGGTCGCGGACAAGCTACGCCCATCTCGCGCTGCTCGGTCTGCTGGTACCGCCGCCACCCTTCATCGGCAGCCGACGAGGAAAAGATCCGGCCATCAAGGCCTGGTACAGGTAGCTGGCGCTCGATGGGACCGCGGTGGCCCTGATCAACACCCGCGGCATCGTGCCGCTGCTGGTGAACACCGCCGGAACTGACCGCTCAGCGGAGGACACCGCGGCGGCCGTGGCCTGCGGGATCTCCGCGCTGTATCTGCTCGTGTTCTCGGCGCGAGAACGCTCGTCACCGCAGTGACAGACCGGCGGTGATGTCCTCGGGGACATCCGGGCGACCGAGCACGCAACTGTCCGGCCTTCTTCACCGCGTCTACCTGTTCCATCCGCCTGGGGTGATGGTCTCGTCACCGCGTTCTTCGCAACAACGCGCTGAAAGGCTTGATCTGTTGCATCTTCCGCTGATGCTGTCGGTGCCGATCTTGCAGGTGACCTGCTCGCTAGGCCTGACTAAGAACCGCATCTGCAGTGATCTTCCAGCCGCTGTTCCTGCTGCTGTCGATTGTCGCTTGCCCTGGTGATGCCGCACCTGGAAGGCAATACGCGCCTTCGGTCATTACCTGCTGGCGAACGGCAAGGGTAATTGCGCTGGATTTTATTCATTCCGCATGATGGTATTCATAACGAACCAGGTTCAGGATCGCAACGAGGGTCGATGTTCGCTGGCGTGAGCTTCTGGGATAAGGTGGTGGCGATCGGGGCGGCGGCTACCGTTTATGCGCCCTGAGCGCGCCGCACTACGATCCTCAGCCAGGTGATGACGGTTTTCCGCCGCGCAATAAGATCCGGTTGGCTGTCTTTATACTGGCCGCAGCGGCGGTGATGTCGCCAGCAGGACCGCATCCGGATCAGGCGCTACGAGCGTTCCGCCGATGAGCCATTTCCACCGGGCGAGGTGTGCCGAGGAATACGCCCAGCTTGGCGTCCAATGGCTGCGGATCCGCGCACAGATCAGGGCGTGAGTTGCTGCACAGGAGGCCTTGCGGTATTGTGCTGGACGACTGAACTGGCGGGCTGGCGGATAACCATGTGAGCAAAGGTCAGAGCTTCCGATCCGCAGTCGCGGCAACGGGGCACCTTCTGTGCCGCGGGCATGGCTGATGCCGAGAAGGTGCCGAAGAGCCCGGCTGATATGCGGCCACCCGAATACCACTGGGGCGCCAATCATCAGATCATCATCAATGGAGACGAGAAGGCCTCGCGGTCCTATCTGCAGGCGGTGAACAACCGGACAAGCCGATTGCGATCACTGGACGACAGGGCGGTATTGACCCGCTGCTGGTGTACGCCCTGAAGGAAATCACCCAGGAAAACGGTCGTCGTCTATTGTCGGGGGATCCGGGGAGATCCGTCCTGCCAAGCGGATTCCAGGCCATCGCTGCTGCCCAGGTAGACTGCGGGCCGCTGGCATCGGCGCATGTATGCGTTACGGGCACATGATTTTGCACGCCGAACCGGTGGCTCTTATGATCCTGGTCGACCGTTGGCGCATGCGCTTGCATCGACCGCGCATGTGCTTTGCACCGACTGGAGGATCAGCCTGGTGGGGCTGCAACCATGCGTGAAACGACAACGCATTTTCCCTTGCGTTTCCTCCAATTTAGCGTATATTCCGCCACGGACAAACGGTTACAAGCAGAAGGCAAAAGTATTCAGCACTCAACTCAGAGAGTTTGCGATGAGAGACAAAATTCCTTGGCGCCGTGGGGTTTGTAGCGACGCCGTTGTGATGCTGCGGCCGCACAGAGTGTGCACTCGCGGAATCCGCGAGTAACCAGCCCGAGGAAATCGTCGTCACGGCGCAGAAGCGCGTGGAGTCGGCACAGAAGACGCCGATTTCGATGAACCTCTACAATGCCGAGGAGCTGGTCAAGAAGGGCATCCCTGGACATGCAAAGCCCGACGACGGCGGACACCAGCCTCGTGTTCAACCGCAACGGCGGCGAGGCTGTGCTGACCTTCGCGGCATCTCGACCTCCAATACCACGTGGAGATCGGCAACCCTTCGGTTCCGGTGGCCGTCGATGGCTTCGTGAGCAACCGTGCCGTCGCCCTCGATCTGGCGCTGTTCGACGTGGAGCGCATCGAGGTGCTGGTGCAGCCCTGTGCACGCCATGCCGTGGCCGAAGCGCGACCGGCGGCATGGTGAACATCATCACCCGCAAGCCGCAGAAGGACGAGCATCGGCCAACCTGGAGTACGGCAACTACAACGCCATCAATACCGGCGTGCGCTGAACACCTGATCAGCGACCGCTTCCAGTTGCGCGCGGCATCCTCGCAAGCATGATGGCTACCGGGTCAACACCTTCCAGCTCCTGTCAGATTCAGGACCGCAGGGGCGACGACGAGGATTCGCAGTCGGGCCGTTTGTCACTGGCGTTCCAGCCCCATCGACCATCGCTACTACCTCTCCGCCTGGTGCCACCAGCTCATGAAGATGGGCGGGTTGCCGGTCAACGAGATTTGCGTTGTTCGCCGGACCCTTTCCTGGCAACGGCGACATTCTGCACATCGCGTCGAACCTCGGCGACCCGAAGGGCTTCGATATCTACGGCATGCCCTTCCAGAGAATCACCGACACAAGGTGGCCAGGGTGAATTCGTGCTGATTCGCTGCCCTGGCGATTCGACGTTGATTTACCCGGCGGATGATGATGGCGGGCCGAGCGTGCGTCTGTCGAGTTCCTTCTCGTTCTTTGATTTCGCCGGGCAGGGTTCCTGCCGATCCGGCTGTTCCTTCAGAACAGGCGCCCAAGCGACCCAGAACCATGAAATCCGGCTGACCTCCAATGCCAACCAGTTCTTCTCTCCTGGCAGGCGGGTCTGTACTACTTCAAGGAAAAGAACCATCTGCTGGTCTACTTACTCAGTGGATCCGAACACTCCGAACGCCATTACCTGGTTGAGTTCACCTGTTGACGAACACCACGTCCAAGGCGGTATTCGGTCAGGCTCCTTCCACCTCAACGACCAGAACAAGCCGACGCTGGAGCCCGCTACAAGGATCACTCTGATCGGGCCGGCACCTTTGCATTGCCGGTGTTCGGCGCGCCCGCCGAGCCTCCTGGATTGCGTTGGCCTGCATGACAGCAACAAGGTAACGTGGCACGTGGGTTGTACCGACGCCGACGCCGACGAACTCCGTGTACGAAGGTGGATACTCGACAGTTTTTCCGGGAGGTGGCTCGAGTCCTGGCAAGCCCGACGCCGAGAACTGCGACCTCGACGGGAAACGGCACGAAGAACTGGTTCATCTGGACTCGCGTCCAGCTGAACGCCGCGGCCTTCATAGCGACTGGGCGATCAGCAGGTTCGCCGCAGTTCACAGCCTACGTGGCCAACCGGCAGCGTCACGACGAACGCCGGCAAGTCGGCAGATCTACGGCGCGGTCGAGGCGGACTTCAAGGCCCTGGTGGAGAACGCTCGGCACCTTCGATGCTGGCCTTACGTACCTGCACGCCACGTACAAGGAAAGCCTATGGGCGCCGCCGAACGGCAATGCGTCACCGGGCAGTTGCACGAAAACCGTACCGATCCTGGATGCGAACGGCGTACAGGTCGGCACCAATTGCGACCTCAGGAAATGTTCTGCCCAACTCGCCGGAAAGGTGACACTCTGCTCGCTGGGTTCGAGGACGCATGGCTGCTGGCGAAAGATTCGAACTTCCGCATCGAAGCGCGCTACACCGCGAAGCAGTACTTCCAGCCATTCAATTCATGACGACCACCTGCAGGGTGCATACAATGCTTGCCAATGCCTACGTGAACTTACAAGCGCGACACCGGCAGGTGATTGGCAGCCTGCTGGCCGAAACCTCGCCGACAAGGACTATCTCAACTTCGCCGCGGAGCGACCACCTCCTGGCGCAGGTCATCAGTACACCTATTCTGGGTGGCACTGGCGGACCTTGCTGGGCTACGCCGAAATCTCGATGAAGGAATTGCCGGCCATGCGGCTCATCCTCTGGAGGGGATGAAGCCGCTCCTTCGTGAAAGGCGCTCCCATGCACGACGAAATTTCCTCAAGGCATCCCGCAGCGACTGCGCTGACACCGGCCGCAGGCCGATCCGCTCCCACCGTGCCGGCGCCCATCACGCCGGGCTGCAGCTGTTCACCGGATGTCGGAGCTCGAGAAGGACTTCGAGGGCGACACCGCTCAAGGCGATCGCGCAGATGGGCTACAAGGAGGTCGAAACCATCGGCAGTTTCGGCCGTGACCCGAAGTGCCGCAGCATCCTCGACCGCAATGGCCTCGAAGTCGCCTTCGCAGTATCTGGCTCCGCAACCTGCACCAGCTATTTCTCGGGATTTCACGGACGCGAAGGTGAGGTGCCGAATCCGTGAAGCAGTGGCAGGAGACCGCCAGCGTCGGCCATGGCGGCCACGGTCGAAGAGAGGGCATCGAGCGCGCTCGGCTGCTGGGCCAGAAGTACGTGGTCATGCAGATAATCTGGCCGGAACAGATGGCGACCTGGGAACCTGCGATCAGTTCGCAAAGCCTTGAACTTCGGTGGTGAGCTACGCGCCAAGGCGGGCTGACGTTCAACTTCCACAACCACGATGTCGAGATGAAGCAAGGCCTACCGCTGCGCCGCAAGACCTGACTTCCGCGAATACCGATCCGAAGACCGTCAAGATGTGGAAATGGACGTGTACTGGATGTCCCATGCCGAGGATGCTGGCGCTAAATCCAAGGCGATATGTTCAGTTTCACGTAAAGGACAGCACGGCCGAGTGGGGATTTCATGACGGTGGGCCAGGGAGTGCTGGAACATCCCTGAAGGATCAAGGCGGCCTGAAGGCGGAGTGCGGGCATTTCTATGTCGAATAACGGTTCACCTTGATCCCATGAAGGTCACCTGCAGAAGCTTGACTATTTAAACAAGGTCAGCAACGCCGTTTACATCGATCCCGGTAGTACAATAAAGGCTCCTGCGTGAGCCGACTACCATTCACGACGTCGCCGCCAAGGGCTTCAAGTTTCCACCGCCACGGTTTCACGGGTACCAGCAATCCGAAGTGGTCTCCGTCACGACACGGCGTGCTGAAAAGCGATCGGTGAGCTCAACTACTTCCCAACGCCGCTGCGAAGAGCTCGCACCCACCACTCGAAAGCTCCGGTTACCGTACCTGACATTTCCAATCCTTTACTCGCTGATCATTCAGGTATCGAAGAGGCGGCGAAAAGCGAAGCATGCCGTCGTTCTCGGGGGACGGCACCATGACCTGCATGAGGAAGGCTATGGCCAGATGCTGTTGCGCCGCGAGGTCGACGGCTTGATTTTCCTCGGCCACAGCATGTCCAAGTCCAGCAGGAAGGAGTTCATAGCGAAGCGTGCCGGCCACGCCCGCATCGTCAATGGCTGCGAGTACAGTCCGCCGGAGGCCCCAGCGCCACGTGGACAATGCGGCGGCGGCGGCCTATGCGCCAGCAGGACCATACGGGCTAGCCACCGGCATGTCGGCATCATCACCGGACCCTTGGTAAGCCCTCTCAGTCGCGACCGCCTGAGGGGCGCGATGAACGCCGCCGCGGCGCACGGCGCGGCGAGAGGCAAGCAGGTGGTGAATGGGGATTTTTCCATCGAGTCAGGCATCGCGGAGTGGCGGCACTGCTGGCGCAAGAGCGTCCGCCTCCACGGCCATTTTCGCCTTCAACGACGAGATGGCCATCGGCGTCCTCGACCAGTGCGCACCGAACGGGAAGGTCCGTCCCGGAAAGCCTCTCTGTCATCGGATTCGACGACATCCGCTTTGCCCGCTATGTGCGTCCCGCGCTGACCACGATCAGCCAGCCGATGCTGGACATCGGACGGGAGACCGTGCGATTGCTCCTGGGCATTCTGCAGGGCAAGGTGGCCAAGCCGGTGTCCGTGACCCTGCCGCACAAGCTCGAGATTCGGGCCAGCACGGCGGCTCCGCCGCGGGCAGCCAACAAGAGTTGAACTGCCCTGGTGGGCCTCACCAGGGCGTGGCGATGGTCACGGTCGAGCGATTCTCGGCGATGTACAGCGATGGCAGGAACCGGGACAGAAAGGTGAACTCGTTGTAGCAATGCTGCAGCAATGCGCGTCCGAATTCGTCGGGAAACGCGGCTCGTACCTGCTCGGGAGACTGCCCGAGTGCGGGCAGGTCCTGTCCCAGATAGAAGTGGCTCCGCAGGGCACAGCCCCATGGCGTGTCCCGGGCAATGTGCAGCAATCGGCCACCGATGATACGGCCTTGTGCGTCGCGAGCAGGCGCATGCGAAGGCCCGAGGCAGGCGCAGACAGCGGCGCTGACCCTGCCTGATTCGCGTGCTACCCGGTAGGCCGCCGGATCGAAGAATTCCGTCGCATCGCGGAACTGGATGGAAAGCTTGGCGGCCGGCAGCCCGGTGAAATACTCCTCGACGATGTGAATGGAGCCCACATGGGTATCCGGGCGGGCCTCGATCCAATCGCTGGAGACATGATCGATGGGGTGCCACCAGATGTATTGCTGCGTGCCGGGCCGAGAACGAAACCACCATTCGAACATGGCGCCTGTGCATCCATGCAGATCGGTACGGCAGGCCACATGGAGTACACCGTCCGGGAAGCGCTCGTACCCCGTTTCCAGCGGCATGGGGGTGGCCTGAAGAAGCGGCTCGACTTCGTTGAGTTTCATTTCATGTTCTCCGATTTCAGCCCCCGAGGCGGGGGTGGGCATCTGGCTCGACAGCAGCGTTGTAATGCTTTACATTGTTTCCAGCTTACGCCATGCTTTTGCAAAATGCAGCACCCAGGAGTGCTTCGAGCAGGGCCATCGACCGGCACGTTTGATCGGGGAGCGTTCAATGCAGGATCGTCACGTCATCATGAACACCGGCTTCAAGAACATCGCGGAGGCCGGAGCCACGAGCGGTTTCCAGCTCAACATTCGGGTGCCTTATTACCGCGGCATCTTCCTGTCATCGGTCCACACGCTGGAGTTGGCCGTGGATGGGGAAGGCATCCCGGCCGAGAAGCTGCGCATCAGCCTCGCCGGCAGGACATTCACCATTGCGGCCATGTACGAGGCTGACGATGTGCGCTGGGGATTCGGTGATCCAGCCACGCTCCTGGTGGCAAGATCCGGTGGACTCAACCCTGGCATTCACGCCATCCGGCTGGCCATGGTGATACGCAAGTCCTACTTGCCCGCGACGGACCCGCAGCATCTGTATGAGGATTTTCCCGGCCTTTGGAAGGAAGGCAAGTACCTTGGCTTCATCGAGGGACCCACGGTGATCAACAAGCGCATGACGCTGGTTCAGTGAGGGGGACTCGCCAATGAGCATGAATCGTCGCGATTTCCTGGGCGCCACTGCGGCAGCGGGCGCCGCCCTGGCCTTGTCGAGTGTCGGGGCAGTCAGCGCCTCCGCAGCGGCGCCCCGGCACAAGATCCGGCGCGGCGTGGCGATGTACAGCTTCCAGGAGGAGTACTTCGTCCGGCAGATGACGGTGGAGGACTGCCTGCGGGAGATGTCGGACATCGGCGCCAATGGCATGGAATTGCTGGCTGAGATGATGGTGCCGAACTTTCCCAATCCGCCCACCGCCTGGGTGGACCAATGGCATGGGTGGATCGAGAAGTACAGGATCCAGCCGGCGTGCTACACCCAGTTCATCGATTCGCTGCGCACCAAGACCCATACCCTGTCGGTGGAGGAGGGCGTGCAGACCATGCTGCGCGACATCCGCCTGGCCAAGCTGCTGGGGATACCCCGTGTGCGCGCGCTGATCGGCACGCCGGTCGACATTCTCGAAGCCACGGTTCCGCACATGGAGAAGGAGAACATCTGGGTGGGCGTGGAACTGCACTTCCCGATTCCCATTCGTGGACGCCTGGTCGAACGACTGATGAAGATCGCCGAGAAGACCGATCATTTCGGCTTCGTGCCCGACATGGGCATTTTCCAGAACAAGCCCAATCCGTATGCGCGCGATCGCATGATCCGCGACGGCGCGCTGACCCGGGCGGCGGCGGAATTCATCGAGAATGCCTGGGAGAATGACAAACCCAAGGATGCCGTGCTTGCGGAAGTGGCGAAGATGGATGGCGGACCCGCCGCCACCGGCTACGTCCATGGCGTGTACATGATCAAGGCACAGAATCCACGCGACCTCATCCCCATCATGTCCAAGTGCCGGCACATCCACGGCAAGACCTGGGGATTGACCGAGGATGACAAGGATCCGGCCATCGACCTTGGGCCGGTCATTCCGGCGCTGATCGACGGCGGATTCGACGGGGTGATCGCGACCGAGTACGAAGGCCAGCGCCATGTGCAGGACATCGATCCTTTCACGTCGGTGGAGATGATCCGCCGGCATCACGTCATGCTGCGTCGGCTGCTGGGTGAAATCGCCTGATCGATCGGATGAGGACGGGACGCCGCGTATGAAGATCAAGGTCCAGCTCAGCGTGATGATGTTCCTGCAGTTCTTCATCTGGGGCGGCTGGTTCGTCACCATGGGCAGCTATTTGTCCAATACCCTGCACGCCAGCGGCGCGCAGATCGGTGCCGCGTATTCCACCCAGTCCTGGGGCGCCATTCTTGCGCCGTTCATCATCGGACTGATCGCCGACCGGTACTTCAATGCGGAACGCGTGCTCGCTGTCCTGCACCTGGCCGGGTCGGTGTTGCTGTACCTGGCGGCCCGGTCGGCAAGTTTCGATGGCTTCTTTCCCTATCTCCTTGCGTACATGATGCTGTACATGCCTACCCTGGCGCTGGTCAACTCGGTGTCGTTCCGGCAGTTGCAGGACCCTTCGCAGGAGTTTTCCCGCCTGCGCGTGTGGGGAACGGTGGGCTGGATCGTGGCGGGACTGGCCATCAGCTACGGGTTTTCATGGGATGCCCCCGATGCCATCGCCGCCGGCAGACTCGGGAACACGTTCCTGATGTGTGCAGGTGCTTCGCTCCTGCCGGGAGTGTTCAGCCTGGCCCTGCCAGCCACGCCGCCTGCCGGGCAAGCCGAGAGCCGCGGCCTGCGTGACATCATCGGATTGGATGCGCTGCGCCTGCTGGCGGACCGTAATTTCCTGGTCTTCTTCGTCTCCAGCGTGCTGATCTGCATTCCATTGGCGTTCTACTATCAGAACACCAACCTGTTCCTGACCGAACTGCACGTGGCCAATGCGACGGGCAAGCAGACCATCGGGCAGATGTCCGAAGTGCTGTTCATGCTGCTGCTGCCGATTTTCCTGGGTCGCTTCGGCATGAAGATCACCCTGCTCGTGGGTATACTGGCGTGGGCCCTGCGCTACGTATTGTTTGCCTTCGGCGACGCAGGCTCCGGTGTCGCCCTGCTGCTGATCGGCATTGCGCTGCATGGTGTCTGCTATGACTTCTTCTTCGTCTCCGGGCAGATCTACATCGACTCCAAGGCGGGCAAGAACATCAAGAGCGCCGCGCAGGGCATGATCACACTGGCCACCTACGGCGTGGGCATGTTGATCGGATTTCGGGCGGCGGGCTGGGCCACCGACCTGCACGCAACCGCCGGCACGCATGACTGGAAGCCGATCTGGCTGTACGCCGCCGCGTTCGCGGCGGTCGTGTTCGTGATCTTCTCCTTGTCGTTCAGGAACGAGTCCGTGCAGTACCGGAAATCATGAAACATCCGAAGATCAAGTGGGGCTTGCTGGGCGGAGGACCGGATTCCCTGATCGGCATCGTGCACCGCATCGCTGCGTACATGCGCGATGACTACGAACTGGTCGGTGGTGTGTTCAATGCGGATCATGCGCAGGGCGTGCAGGCGGCGCTCCATTGGGAGCTGGATCCGGCGCGGGCGTATGCCGGCGTGGATGAACTGATCGCCGCAGAGAGCGCGCTGCCGGAGGCGCAGCGGATGCGGGTGGTGACCGTGGCCACGCCCAACTATCTGCATTTCGACATGGCGATGAAGCTGGTTCGAAGCGGATTCCACGTCATATGCGAAAAGCCCGTCACCACGACAGCGGCCGAGGCGGCACAGCTCGCCGACGAGGTACGCTCGCAGCGTCGGGTATTCGCCGTCACCCACACCTACACCGGCTATCCGATGGTTCGCCAGATGCGCGCGATGATCGCCGAAGGCGCCATCGGGAAGGTGCAGAAAGTCGACGCGCAGTATTACCAGGGCTGGATCAATCCGGTGATCCACGATCCCGCGCGCTGGCCATCGGTGTGGCGGCTCGACCCGCGCCTCGGTGGGCAGAGCTGCTGCATCGGCGACATCGGCGTGCACGCCTTCAACCTGCTCGAGTACACGACCGGCTTGACGGTGGAGCGTGTGCTGGCGGACATCGACACACTGCACCCTGAAAACACCCTGGACGTCGATGGCAGCGCGCTGCTGCGCCTGTCGGGCGGCGTTCGCGGCGTCCTTTGCGCAAGCCAGATCGCCACTGCCGAGGAGAACAACCTGCAGATCGCGGTGTACGGCCGTCGCGGTGCACTCAAGTGGGCGCAGGAAGAGCCGAACCGCCTGGAGTTTCTCGAGGAAGGGCAACCGTTGCGGATCATCAAGCCCGGATATGCCTTCAATCAGCCGGCGGCGCAGCAGGCGACGAAACTTCCTCCCGGGCATCCGGAAGGGTTCATGGACGCGATGGGAAACATCTATCGTGGTGTCGCGCAGGCCGTGAACGGCGAATCGGCGGAGCCGGGTGCCTTTCCGGGCATTCAGGATGGCGTGCGCGGCATGCGCTTCGTGGAAGCGGTGCTCGAGTCGTCGCGGACCGGCAATCGCTGGGTGGCGGTGTAGCGCCCATCGGTGCGGAACGCACCGTACGTTCATGGGGGAGTAGATGGCATGATTCGAAGGACAATTGCAGCAGCTGTCGCAGGGCTGTGGGCGCTTGCCGCATCGGGCGCGGAGCCCGCGCCGAAGACCCCGGACGGGACGGTGGCCGATTTCAGCCGACCGGCGCAGGATCCGGCTGCCGTCGAGCGCGGTAAGCAGGTGTTCAGCGTGAACTGTGGTTTCTGCCATGGTTCGGGTGCGAGGGGCGGAGAGGGAGGTCCGAACCTGTTGCGATCACCCATCGTCCTCAACGACCAGAAGGGAGAAATCCTGCTCGCCATCGTGCAAGTGGGGCGGCCCGACAAAGGAATGCCCAAGTTCAACCTGGGCGCGGATGCCGTGTCGGACATCGCGGCCTACCTGCACAGCATCCCGGCAGGTTCGGTGCAGGCCGAGGTCGATCCGCGAGCCATCATCGTCGGTAATGCAAAGGCGGGTGAAAAGTACTTCTTCGGCAAGGGACGCTGTGGTCAATGTCATTCGCTGAAGACCGGCGGCGACCTGGCTGGAATCGGCTCGAAGTACGATCCGAAGACACTTCAGGACCACATCGTCTCGGGAGGTGCGGTCACGATGCTCGGTGCGCGCAGCCCGACGGCACCTGCGAGGGCCGCAAAGGTCACGCGGTCCAATGGTGAGGTCATCAGCGGAACGCTGCTCTCCATCGATGATTTCAACGTCACGCTGATCGACGCTGCCGGCGCAAGACGAAGCTTCCGACGCAACGGCGCTGCGCCGCTCGTCGAGGTGAAGGATCCGATGCAGGCGCACATGGATATGCTGCGGGAATGGGAAGACCGCGACATCCATGATCTGAACGCCTTTCTGGTGAAGCAGAAATGATGCACTTCAAGAACCTCAGAGCCGCGGCGGCCGGCCTCCTGATCGTTGGCGCGGCGCAATTTGCGTATGCCACCGAGGCTGCGAAGTCTGGTGTTGGCGAGAGTTGGCCGACCTACTCGGGCGATTATTCCGGCCAACGCTTCAGCAGCCTCGCGCAGATCGATCGCTCCAACGTCAAGCACCTCACGCTTGCCTGGGCGGCTCGTCTGGAAGGGGGCGCTGACACCGGTGGCGGCGGACCGTTCGCGCCGCCGAGGCCGCCGACGATCGTGGGCGGGGAGATAGAGAAGGCGGTCGTGACGGGCGGGCTTTTTTCATCGGGAGCGCCGATCAGTATCCGCGGGGCGATCCTGCAGGTCGACGGGATGCTGTACGTGTCGGCCCCTGACAATGCATGGGCGATCGACGCTGCGACCGGGAAGGTTGCCTGGCATTTCTACTGGAAGACGAAGGGCGGCACCCATACGTCCAACAAGGGCATGGGAATCCACAAGAACTGGTTGTTCATGGAGACAGCCGACGATTATCTGGTATCGCTCGATGCGCGGACGGGCGCGGAACGCTGGCACAAGGAAATCGCGAACTTCAACGAGCAGTATTTTGCGGAAGCCGCACCCATCGTGATCGGCAATCACGTGCTGGTGGGCGCCGGCAACGACTCCGATGCAGCAGGCGCAGTGCGATCATTCGATCCGGAGACCGGTGTCCTGCAATGGACCCTGCACACGGTTCCGATGAAGCAGGGTGATGCTGGACTCGAAACCTGGCCCAGTCTCGACGCCGCTCGTCATGGGGGCGGCAATGTCTGGGCGAGCGGTTCTTACGACCCCGAGACGAAGTTGTACATCGTCGGGACGGGCAATCCTTCACCCGCATACGTGCCGCGCGGGCGGGACGGGGACAACCTGTTCACTTGCTCGTTGATCGCCGTGAACGTCGAAACCGGGAAGCTCGCGTGGTACTACCAGACCTCCCCGCACGATACGCACGACTGGGACTCGGCCCAGACGCCGGTGCTGGTCGACGCAGAGTTTGCCGGCAAGCCGCGCAAGCTGGTGTTGCAGGCGACCCGCAATGGTCACTTCTTCGTGCTCGATCGCACGACGGGCGAGCATCTGTTGACGACCCGGTTCGCCCAGTGGGGCAAGTGGGTGAAGGAGATCAACAAGAAGGGCCAGCCGGTGCGTGACCCCGCCCGGGATGCTTCTGTGGCCGGCTCGCTGGTATCGATCGACGGATGGACGAACTGGCCGCCGCCGAGCTTCAGTCCGCAAACGGGCTTGTTCTACGTGCGAAACCTGGAGAGCTATGGACTGTTGTATTACACCGAGAAGGATCCGCAAGGCGCGATGGGCCTTGGCGGCATCGCCCGCGGTGGGCAGGTCTCATTGGGCAGCATCATCCAGGCCATTGACTACCGCACGGGAAAAGCCGTGTGGCAACGGCACTTCGGACCTGGCGACGGAATGCTGGGCGCACTCAGCACGGGAATGCTGACCACGGCGGGCGGATTGCTGTTTTCGACGGACACCACCGAGAACTTCATCGCCTTCGATGCGCAGACGGGCGAATCGCTGTGGCATACGCGGCTGCATGGCGTGTCCAATGCCGCCGAGTCCTACGGTATCGAAGGCCGGCAATTCATCCTGGTTGCTGCGGGCGACATGGTCTACGCGTTTTCGCTGTATGAGTGAGACGCGCGTAGCAGGCGCGCGCAGCAGACGCGCACAGCCGGCGCGCTAACCTGACCGCAACAACCCAGCGTCAACTGCGGAACGATTCCCGGCCCACCCCCTGAACCGGAATGCCCTGCGATGCCAGCACCTCGTGCTGCAGCGAGTACAGGGCGGCGGCCGCCTCATCGATGGCTCGCACGAAGGCAAGCGACCCCTGCAGGATGGGCGCCAGCTTCTCCCTGTCCTGGATCCGGGCAGGCGGATATTCATGCTCGACCACGAGATAGGTGCTTGCAGGGTCGATGTCGAGCAATTCGCGCGCCGCCAGTTGATGGTCCAGCCAGTCGACGCTGCGGTTCTGCAGGTACGCCAGAGGATCGTGGCGTGCGGTGCCGGGCAGCTCGTGTTCACTGAACACGGTCTGCTTCTTCCACGCGTTGCGCCAGTCGGCTGGATCAGGGGATATGGCGCCGTGCTTCCAGTCGCCGCGCTGCATCGTCTGGCCTCCGTAGCCCCACGCGGCGATGCCCCGTGAATCGATGACCTGCCCCTTGACATGGAAACCGTCGATCAAGAAGGCGTAGCCCTGATCCTTCAGGTACTGGAACAACGAGCGTGTGTCCTGGCCCATCAGGATGGCATGGGAGGGGTCATAGTGGATGCGGAACTGATCCCCCACACCATGGCGCTCGCAGATCCGGTGCAAGGCGATCCAGGGGCCAGGGCATAGGCGATGTTGTTGTGCCACTTGTCGGTCGCATTCCAGCCTGGCATGGGACACTGCTCGACCCGGTAGGTCAGACCCGCGTCTTCGCCTCCTTCAGCAGCGGGATGAACTCCGCTTCGAACTGGACGAGGTTCTCATCCATTTCGAGGTTCAGGTTTCGACCCACGAAGCCCAGACGGCATTCGTGCCGAGCAGGGCAGCAGCGTCGAACACCCGCAGCATGAACTCGTATTTGGCCTTGCGGGCGGTGGGGTCGGCGGCCAGCATGTTGTCGAAGTAGGCAAGATCAGACAGCCCCACGTTCGAGGCTTGCATGGCCGCCAATACTCGCCTGGCGCGCGAGCTGTGGAATGCCTCGCGCAGGTCCAGGGTATTGGCCACCGGGTCGAGCAGGGCCTCCGGAGGTACGTCAGCGCGGCTGGGATGCAGCGCGGCAGACAACTGAATATACGGGCAACCGATCTCTGAGGCGAAACTCAGCCACTCCTCGATCGCAAGATCGGGGTCCGCATCGCGCCGCGCGCGGGGAGTGAGCTCCTGGAGCGCGGCGGTCAGGATGCTCAATTTCATGGGCGCAGGGCGAAAGGGAGCTGTCGGCATGGGAGGACTTCTTGGCATGTTTTTGCCGCATGTAAACGATGACAGCATAGCTGATTTTGAGGTGTTTGGGTGCGGGCAGCGAATGCGACATCCGGCGGTTCGCGGAATTGAAGCCTGATATCGCGGGAGGAGGGGCGCCGCGGCCTTCCGGTACCGGATATGACATACTCTACCTGCGGCCGTCCACGCCCGCTGTCCGAGGCGATGGACCGGAGCTGCGGATCGTGTCGCCGGGATCCGGCGTACGAAGGGCCGGACCACGAGCCGCGGACAGAGCTCGGTGTGACTTCGGTTTCGCGCGCCGGAAGAATCCGCGTCCGGCGTCGTTGCGCTCAACGAGACCTGGCGGCAGGCGCAGGATCGGTGTCTCCCTGCGGGGTTGAACTACAGTTTGGGTGTGTCGGCGTTCTGCGTGGCCGCCGCGACTTCCTGCGCGCGACGTTGCGCGTCGAGTTGGCCCAGCAGTTTCTCGGTACCGGTGATCGCTGCGTAGCCACCGGCTTGATCGATCACGCCGACCTGGAAGTATCGTGACAGACCGGGATTGTCGCGCACGGGAAAGACCTGCGCGACGATGACGATGCCGCAGTCCGGGGAGAAATTGGTGCCGCCATCCGGATCGGAGTTGCCGATGCATTGATGGTAGAGCGGTGAACTTGCCGCAATCATTTGTCCGCCCGGATCATGAGACCAGACGAGATAGCTGTGGCCGCCGTTGCGATCGACGCGAGTCGGCTCACCGTATTTTTTCACCAGTGCCTGTTCGAGCCCCTGCATCGCCGGATTCCTGCCCTCCGCAAACCATTCCTCGCGTGCCGCGGCGATCACGCGTTCACGACCCGGCGTTCCCATGGTGCTCACATACCACTTGGACTGACCCGGCTTCATGTCCTCGCGCACGGCGTTGCCGGAACGGGCCAGCATGTCGTCCTGCATCTCCTTCATGATCTGCCGCGAGTCCTTCTGTATGTGTGGTTCGGCAAAGCGCGCACTGAAGCCCTGGCGGATCGTCTGGCCGTAGGTGTTGATGTTGAAGCGGCGGGAAGTGTCCAGGGTCACGACCATCAGCTCATCGCTGCACAGCACGACGTTGGCGGCTTCCTCCCAGCTCATGCCCGGGCGTACGCCGACGATATCGTCGATCGGCGCCGTGGCGGCACGCGGTGGAGTCTCGATCCGCGCCGGGCAGTGGACCTTGCCGCGTGCGGCTTCGGCCACTTCCGCCGCACTCGCGTTGCCGCTGCTTGCGCGGGCCGTTGTCGCGGCGGATGCCGCATTGCCGGCTGGTTGGCTGGAACCGCAAGCCGCAAGCAGCGTGAGGGCGGTGAGGATCAGCATGGTCTTCATGGGTCATTTCCCGTTCAGGAGATGGTCGAGTCTTTGCAGAGCGTCGCCGATGGTTGCGCTTCCTGCCGTGAGCCCGCCGAAATGCAGGCTGTAGTCGCGTTGCACGCGTACCTGCTGGCTCGGCAGGATCTCGAGCTGGGAGATCACGACGTCGTATACCCACGATGTGCCGAGCGGTTTGCCCAGCGAGTTGAAGCGGATGACCTTGAAGCTTGCGTCGCGTGCTTCGCCGGGGCGCAGCACGAAGGACGCGTCCGCCTGCGTATTCGTCATCGTGCCGATGCCCGAGAAGCTCGTATCGTGCGTGCCGGGTCGGGTGGCGATGTAGCCGTTGCCGAGGTTGTCGGTGGCATTGCTGCTGTTGCTCTTGTAGGCCAGCACGATCGGCGCATCGCCGTGATTCCGGAAGCGCAGGTTCAATGCCAGCACATGATGGCGATCCCGCGGGCCGCCTTGCGGCGTCAGGGCGACGATCTGCGCGATGAACGGACCGCCGCTGGCGCAGCGCGCGAGCCTGCTGCAGGGATCGGCCATGGGCGGTGCCGCCGCGGCATTCGGCGTCGGACTCGGGGTCTGCGTCGTGGCCGCCGGTGGGCCGCCCGCGGCATCGGGGCGCGTGAAATGGAGCACGTGCTCCTTGCCGAGGCGGTACTGGCTGGCGCCCACGGACTGGATTTCCCGCACGGTGAGATCCATGTCGAACTGCGTGCCGACGATGGCGCGGCCCGGTGCCCAGAGGAATTCCATGCGAGCATCGGAGCGTTCGCCTGGTGCAAGCGTGAACTTCGTGTCGACGCTGTTGCCGCCCACTACACCGATGCCGCGCACGCCATTGCCGTTGGCCATGTAGCGGTTGCCCTGGTCATCGGTGACCACGCCGGAGCCGTTCACGTAGCCGAGGATCAGCGGACGGTTGCGCGTGTTCTGGAAGCGCAGCGTCGCCGTGACCACCTTGAAGCGTCCCGCCGTGCTGGTACGGAAATCATCGACCGTGACGATGAAGTCCGCGTTTTCGCTGCAGTTCGATGCGCCATTGCAGACCGCGGCGATCGTCTGCGCCGGGAGCGTGCAGCAGATGGCCAGCAACGCGGTGGCCAGCAGCGTGTATACGGTCGTTCCGGATGCCGTGTTCATGGGGCGCTGACCTTGTCACTGGCGCGCGTGACGAGAAAACCCGTGAGCCCCGTCGCCGCGAGATAGAGGCTCGCGAGCGCCGAGAGGTAGAGACCGGCGCCGATCGAAAGGGCGTCCGACATCTCCTTGTAGGCACGGTCCGAACCGCCGTTGTTGCTCATGGCGTTGGCGATGCTGCTGCGTACCAGCAGAGCGACGATCAGCATGAACAGCAAGGGCAGCGCGCCGCCCAGGTGTGCACGCGCGTCCTTCCAGAAGTGGGCGAGGAACGGACCGGCGAGGCAGAGAATCGCCGCGAAACCGTAGATGCCCGAACTGGGCCCGTTGCGCCCGCCGGCGAGCAGATCCATCGGATTGCTGACGTTGAGGAAGCCGAGGACCTGCCAGAACGTGAACTTGAGATTCCCGAGGAAGGCGGCGTTGACGGTCACCGTGCTCAGGAAGAACCAGCCGAGGACGAGCAGCGCTGCCGCGATCAGTCGCGGCGCACCGAAGCGGGCGAGCAGACCGGAAGCCAGCGCGCCGCCTCTTTCCTTCGCAAGAGCGAGAGCGGCTTCGGCCTGTTCACGGGCGAGCTGCGCTTCGGGCACCGCGGTGATGGTGCTGACCCGTCCGCCCGCATCGAGTTCGACGTTGACCACCAGTCCCGGCCGCGGCAAGGTCTCGGAGCGCCAGACACCTTCGAGCGCGAATGAGTACTGCTGGCCCTGAACCATGACGAGTCCGGGACCCATGGTCGGATCCCGCATGATCTTGCCGCGCGTGGCCATTTGCATGCCCCCTTGTGTTTGTGATGAGTGCTAGCATGGGCCTGCACCCGGTCTTCGCTCCTTATTGCGCAAACGGATACGGATAACTGTCATGCCTATGCACGAATCCGACGTCGCCGATCGTCGGGCGCTCGATGAGCTGTTCAGCGCCGCCTATGAAGAACTGCGGCGCCTGGCCTGGGCGGTGCGCCGGCGCGAGTCTGCCGTGACGCTCAATCCGACCGCGCTGGTCAATGAAGCCTGGCTCAAGCTTGCGCACAGCCCCGGCCTCGTGTGCGAATCACCGCTGCATTTCAAGCGCATCGCGGCGCGCGCGATGCGCCGGCTGCTCATCGAAGCGGCGCGCCGGCGTTTGTCGCAGAAGCGTGGTGGCGATGGCGGGGCGAGCTTCGTCACCTTCGATGAGTCGATTCATCAGGGTGCCGTGACCGGGCAGGAGTTGCTCGCGCTCGATGGCGCGCTCGATGAACTCTACCAGGCCGAACCACGCCAGGCGTTGATGATCGAGTACCGCTTCTTCGGCGGGCTGGAAGTCAACGAGGTCGCCGAATCCCTCGGCGTGTCCGAGGCCACGGTCATGCGCGACTGGCGTGCGGCCAAGGCGTGGCTGGCCACGACCTTGCGTCGCGTCGGATAGCGAGCGATGGACGAGCATCGCTGGCAACGGATCAGGACGCTGTTCGATGCCGCCTTGCTGCGGTCGGACGCAAACGCGCAGCGCGCCTTTCTCGAATCCTCGGAGCCGGACGATCCCGGATTGGTGAGCGAAGTGCTCGCCATGCTCGAACAGGATCGCCGGGACGACACCTTGCTCGATCGTGGTGTCGGCGGGTTGGCAAGCGCCATGTTCGATGGCTCGCAGCCGCCGCCGGGCACGATGATCGGGCGCTACCGGGTGAAGGGCGTGCTGGGGGAGGGCGGCATGGGCGTCGTCTGCCTCGCCGAGCGGGAAGACCTGGGCAACCTGGTCGCGGTGAAGGTGCTGCGCGATGCTCGGCTCTCTCCGGCACGTCGCGCGCGCTTTGCCGCCGAGCAGCGCATGCTGGCGCAGCTCAACCATCCGGGGATTGCACGGCTTTACGATGCCGACACGCTTCCGGACGGCACGCCCTGGCTGGCGATGGAGTATGTCGATGGCCTGCCGCTGACCGACTACTGCCGCACGCATCGCAGCGACATCCGGCGACGGCTGCAACTGTTCCGCCAGGCATGCGAGGCCGTGCGCTACGCGCATGCCCATGCGATCATTCATCGCGACATCAAGCCTTCCAACGTGCTGGTCAAGCAGGACGGTGGCGTGCGGCTGCTCGACTTCGGCATCGCCAAGCAGCTCGATGGCCTGGAGTCCGGCGGCGATCGCACACGCACGATGTTGCGGCTCATGACGCCCGCCTATGCGGCGCCCGAGCAATTACTCGGCAAGAGTGTCGGCATCCATACCGACGTGTACTCGCTCGGCGTCATGCTCCACGAATTGCTGACCGGGCGGTTGCCGTTCGAGCTCGGCAATCTGTCGGCCGCCGAGGCGGCTGCCGTGCTCAGCGGGCACGAACCACCGAAGCCCAGCCAGGTCGTGCCGCAGGGCGAAGATTCGGCGCGCTCGATCAGCAAGGCGGAATGGGCCGATCTCGACATCTTGTGTCTCACGGCGATGCACGCCGATCCGGCGCGTCGCTACAGTTCCGTCGAAGCCCTGATCCGCGACATCGACCATTTCCTCGGCTCCGAACCACTCGAGGCGCGGCCGGATCGCTGGAGTTATCGCGCCGGAAAATTCCTGCGGCGACACTGGCAGGTTGCCGGTGTTGCGGCCTGTGCCCTGATCCTGATCGCGGGACTGAGTCTGCTGTTCATGTTGCGGCTCACGCGGGCGCGCGATGCGGCGCTTGCCGAAGCGCAACGCACGCAGCGTGTGCAGCAACTGATGACACGCGTCTTCCAGGGTGGAGATGAGCTTGCGGGTCCGGGTGATGCCGTGCGTGTGGTCGACGTGCTGGATCGCGGTGCGCGCGAGGCACAGGCGCTGAGCGCGGATCCGGTTGTGCAGGCGGATCTGCTCTTCCATCTCGCCGGGATCTACCAACAGCTCGGTCGGCACGACAAGGCCGATGGACTGTTCCAGACATCGTTGCAACAGCGACGTGCGTTGTCCGGCACGGACAGTGCCGAGGTGGCCGAGACGCTGGTTGCGATCGGCGAGCTGCGGATCGATCAGGCGCGTCTTGGCGATGCCGAGGAGCTGATACGCCAGGGCTTCGAGATGGCGGCGCGCCATCTTGCGCCGGATCATCCCAAGCGGATCGCCGCGACCCTCGCCATGAGCCGGGTGCTGCGCGAACGCGGCAACAACGATCGGTCGATCAACGTGTTGACGGAACTCGCTCGGCAGCAGTCGGTTCGTCAAACAGCGCCGATTGATCGGGCGGCCGTGTTGTCCGAATTGGCCGACGCGCATTATTCGGCGGGACACTATCCCGAGAGCGAGAAATTGCGTCGCGAGGTGCTGGGCTTGCATCGGCACGAGCTGGGCAGTGCGCATCCGGTGATTGCCGCGGATCTCGGCAGCCTTGCGGCGATCCAGCAGGATCTGGGCTACTACGAGCGTGCCGAGCAGTTGGCGCGTGAAGCGCTCGCGATCGACGCAGCTTACTACGGCGCCGACAGCACGCATGTCGCCGGTGATCTGACTTCAGTGGGGCGTGCGCTGACCTACGGGAAGAAATACGACGAGGCGGTGGAGGTGCTCGAGCGGGCGCTGCGCATCCAGGAAACGGTGCATGGCCCGTCTCATCCGGTGGTTGCCGAGGCCGTCAACGAACTGGGCAACGTGCTGGCCATGCACGATCGCCTGGATGAGGCGGAAATGCGTTTTCGGCGCACGGCGGCCATCTACGAGCGGGTCTACGGCCAGCATCACTACCTGCTGGCCATCGCGCGTTCGAACGTCGCCAACGTGTACATGCTCAAGAAGGACTACAAGAGTGCCGAAGTCCTGTTTCGCGACGTGATCGGCCTCTTCACCGAAACCCTGTCGGCCACCAACGTCAACACGGGCATTGCGCGGATCAAGCTTGGGCGCACGTTGCTGCGCGCGCAGCGTCCTGCCGAAGCGGTGCAAGAGACGTTGGCGGGATATGAAGTGCTCGCCGGGCAGACCAGTCCATCGATCAGTTATCTGCGGGCCGCGCGTACCGATCTGGTCGCGGCCTACGAGGCGCTGGGATCATCGGAACAGGCGCAGCGTTTTCGCGCCGAATTGCTTGCGATGGATCGGCCGTGACCCCGCGCCAAGGCGCTCAGCTGCTGAGCTCCGCAACCGCTCTCCACGCCTCGTCCACCGCGCAATTGAGGAACGGTATGGCGCCGGAGTCCGAGTTCGCGATCGCGATCCGGCGACCGATGCGCTGACGCCCGATCACGTTTGGTGGCAGCTGCCCGCTGGCACGATCGTCCAGCGGATCAGAATCGAAAGCATAACCGTGCGCCCAGCGATTGACCGTGATCGCCGCGATATCCACGGCTGGGTCGAATCCTCCGGGGCCGAGCAGACCGGCGAGATGTCCGCGCACCTCACGCTCGATGTCCTCGAAGCTCGTGCCGAGCAACAGCCGCCGGCCGAAGCGGGACTGATCCCGCTTGCTCGAGCCATCCTTTGCCCGCGGTGTCCAGTTCATGTCCACTACGATCGGGTCGTCAGGCGAGCGGGCGAAGTGGTAATCCCCCAGGGAGACCGGGAAGTCGAGAAAGACGTAATTGTGCCAATGGCCTGGGCAGTACGTTGCTCCGATGTGCAGCTTCTTCCAGGCCCGCCAGTTGGTGAGGGCCACGTTGGTGTAGACCAGGGGCTGCTTCACGAGTGACCGCAGTGCTTGTGCCTGGTTCTCGTGCACCTCATCGCACAGATAAGGGATCATCATGTTGTAGCAGGCCAGGACGCATTTGCGCCCGGAGGCCATGTATCGCTTGCCGCCGCGCACATACTCCACGGAGACCGTCTCCGCGGTGCGAGGATCTCCGGCGTGGTTGACCTTGACCACCGTGCTGCTCAGCCGGATGCGCACGTCGTTGTCGGGCGTGTCCAATGCCGCATAGTCGGCCCGTGCGGTGATGATATCGTTCATCGAGCCACCTGGCAGCGCCCGCGGAATCAACCGTCGCACGAGAAGCCGCGCGATGGAGGCGTTGCCGTCAGGGAAGTGGTGATCATAGGGCTCACTGCCCGGCATGCCCGCAAGACCGGCCGTGCCCGGCAGGAACATCGCGATGGCGACGTTCGCGGGAATTGCATCGATGCCCACGACCGTCAACGGCGTGGTCCACCCGTTGAGAAAGACATGAGCCCCTGGATCGTCAACGCCCATGACATCGGTCAGAAATCTCGAATAGGAGATCTTCCCGAGCTCCGCGCCCGACAGCTGCCGTTTCGGCTTGATTTGCCCTCGATACAGGGCCTGCAGCTGACGCTGGCCGGTTGCGGATAATGGAAACCGCGCAATGGCATCCGCGACTGTCGGACACTCCGCCATCCGGTACAGTGAAGCATCCTGGAACAGCGACAGGCGCATGGGCACCAGCCGGCTGGCTCCGAACGTTCTCTTATCGAAGTACGCCGCGGTCGCAAGGCCGTTGCGTGTGTAGAAATCGAGGTCGAATCCTCCGGCCAGCGCCTCGACGTCGACACGCAGGTCGGACAGCAGTTGCTGGGCGACCTGGCTGTAGTATCCAGGATGATCGAGCGACTGACTGCCGCCGTGGCCCAGCAACATGCGACCGTTGACCTCGAATTCGTTGCGCTTTGCGTGGCCGCCGAAGTCATCATGATTGTCGAGAATGAGAATCTTTGCGCCGGGATTGCGGGCGGCGAAGAAGTGGGCAGCCGACAGACCGCTGATCCCCGCACCGACCACGACGAGGTCATAGGTCCACTCCTCCTTGCCCGGGATTTCCGTGATCTGCGGGCCGTGCTGCCACGTGTAGGCGTGAGCGGTTTCGAATGAGCCGGGATGGCTGCCTCGCATGCCGGTGCGCGCGGGAGGATAGGCGGCCGGGTCGTGCACACCTTGACCTGCGTGCGCGGGTCGCACGCCGAGCGCCGCCAGTGCCCCGAGCGACGAGACGCCGTGCACGAAATCGCGCCTCGAGATGGGAGCCGTCATTCCCAGGTCGATGTCGAGCTTGAAGGATTCTTCGTGTGCACGAGGCTGCTCCGTTGACGTCGCTGCTGACAGATGCGCGGATCTTAAGCACGCGGTTCCGTCACTCGCTGTACTCATGCCTGGAAATATTAGGCGCCGCCGACTAAATCCGATCTTTGTGGCGTCGGATGGTGCTGGTTAACCTCAGGGCTCGCAAGATCGCGATTCGGCCTGGCCACAAGACGAACAGCCTCGCGACGAGGAACAGTTCGCTCGAGTCCCGATTCGCGGGCATCGACACCTGGAGACATTCCATGCATCGTTTCAGCAAGCCTTCCCGCATCCTCGCCATGGCGTTCGCGGCGGTGCTGCCGTTCTCCTTGCATGCGCAGGAGACGACGCTCGAGGAAGTCGTGGTCACTGCGCAGAAGCGCACCGAGGACCTGCAACGCGTCGGTATCTCCGTCAGCGCCTTCCGCGCCGAGGACCTGCGGGATCTCGGCGCCAATTCCCTGTCGGATGTCATCAAGTTCGTAAGCGACGTCCAGCTCTACGACGAATACGGTTCCGGCCAGCCCACGTGGGTGATTCGGGGTGTCGGTCTGCAGGACTTCAACGCCAACAACACTCCGACGGCGGCGATCTATATCGACGATGTCTACATCACTTCGAACGTGATGGGAGGTCAATCGCTGTTCGATCTCGAGCGGGTCGAAGTGCTGAAGGGGCCGCAGGGCGCGCTCTACGGACGCAATACCAGCGGTGGTGCGGTGCGCGTGATCTCGCAGCGGCCCGATCCGAAGCAGATCAGCGGCTATGTCAATGGCGGCTTCGGCCGATGGGATCGGATGTCCAGCGAGGGAGCGGTGAACATCCCGCTGGGCGAGGGTTCGGCCATGCGCCTCGCCGGCCGCTGGGACTACAGCGACAAGGGTTGGCAGAAGAACGTGATCACCGGCCAGAATCACGGCAAACAGGATCGCTGGGCGGTGCGTGGGAGCTTCCTCACGGCGCTCGGGTCGAGCGGCGAGGCTTTGCTGCGTGTGCACGGCTCCGAGGACAAGTCCGAGACGGTGCTGGCGCAGACCATCGGGGTCTACGATCCGGTGACCTTCGACTATTGTGCGCCGCTGCTGGCGGGACACATCGACAACAGTCACTGTGCAGCCTACGCCACGTTCTTCGATCCGGAATTCCGTTTCCCCGACGTGCAGAGCGCCGACGGTTCGACGACGCTTTCCAGCCCGATCAACCGGCTCGACAACCAGTCGGTGGGCGGCTCGCTTGCACTCACCTTCGAGTTGGGCAGCGCGACGCTCACCTCGATCACCGGCTACGAGGATTTCCACTACGGAATGATCTTCGACTACGACGGCGGCTTCGGCGAGTTCTCGACCTCGGACGCGAAGACCGACATCAAGGCATTCTCTCAGGAGCTGCGCCTGACGAGTGCGCAGGACGGACCGTTTCAGTGGATGGCCGGACTCGAGTACGCCAAGGACGATCTGATCGAGGACCGTCGCTACCTGTACAAGGACGACACGCTCATCCTGGCCAACCCGGCCGTGCTGGGCGGGCAGGCCGTCGCGATCGGCTACAAACAGAACACCGAGTCCTGGGCCGCGTGGACGCAGGCCAACTACCAACTCACGAACACGCTGAAGCTCAATGCCGGTGTTCGCTACACCGACGAAACGAAGAGCTACAAGAACGGCAACACGACGGTGCTCGACAACGGCCAGCCCATTCCGCTCTATCAGAACCTGTCGAGCGACATGTCGATGAACATGTGGTCGGGAAAGGTCAGTCTCGACTGGTCGGTTGCGGACGGCGCGCTGGTCTACGTGAGTGTGGCGCGCGGCTTCAAGTCCGGCGGCTTCTTCGGCGGCTTCCCAGGGAGCGGTGAGGCGAGCATCTATCCGTATGACCCGGAGACCAACATGGCCTACGAGGTCGGCCTGAAGTCGCAGTGGCTGCGTAACACGCTGCGCTTCAATGCGGCCGTGTTCCACTACGACTACGCGGACGCGCAGGGCTACCGGTCGGTCAAGGACCCGAACGGCCTGGTGTTCACGCGCCTCAGCAACGTGGGCGACGCGGAGCATGACGGTGTCGAAGCGGAACTGATGTGGCTGCCCACCGAGCGGCTCAGCTTGCAGGCGAGCGGCGCCTGGCTCGACGCCAGGATCACCCATTCCGACGTGTTCACCACGAGCAGAGTCGACGGTTCGCTGGTGCCTCTCGAGGGCCGCAAGCGGCCTTCATCGCCCAAATGGAGCTACAACGCGATCGGCCGCTACACCCTGCCGGTCGGCCAGACGCTCAAGAGCACGCTGCAGCTCGATTACAACTGGCGCGACAGCCTGGCTGGCGACGGCGCCTCCGCATTCGAACGCGCCCTCGGCGGACTCCAGAAAGCCTACGGGCTGCTCGGCGCTCGCCTCTCGCTCACGAGCACCAAAGGCTCGTGGGAAGTGGCACTGTGGGGCCGCAACATCCTCGGCGAGAAGTACATCACCAACGTCACCACGGACGATATTGCGAGCTGGATCCAGATTCCCGGCGAGCCGAGGAGCTACGGCATCGAAGCCTCGTACAAGTGGTGAGCTGAGCCACGAAGAGCTCAGGGCGCGTCGTCCTCGGAGGTGGGCTAGTCGGCCAACTCGATCGCCACCGTGACGCCGTCATAGCTGCGGTAGATGTCATTCTTCGCCTTGGCGGAAAGAAACGGATAGAGCATCTCGATGATGTAGTCGTATCCCAGCTGTGCGATGTCGTCGGTATCCTGGTCCGCTTCCAGTTCCAGGAAGTTCAACCAGTTGTCGCAGAAGATCAGGGTCATCAGCACCAGGTAGCGCAGGCTCTTTCTGCTCCTGATGCGCTTGAGCACGCCTGCCTTGATCAGCGCATCGAAGAACGCCATCATCGACTCGATGCGCTGCACGCGGGTCTTGCGGACGAAGGCGCCCAGGTACGGGTAGCGCCGGGACAACGTGACGATCTCGCGATACAGGAAACGATATCGCCACTTCAATTCGAGCTGACGGGAGAACATCTCCGCCATGTGAAACATCGTCGGTTTCTGCTCGTCGTGCCGCCAGGTCCGATCCATTTCGGCGACGATGTCGGCGTAGATCGCCTTGATGATCTCTTCCTTGCTCTTGAAGTGGTACTGAAGATTGCCGCGGCTGACGCCGACCCGCTCGGCAATGTGCTGGATGGTCACCTCGCTGGTGCCCAGCCGGTTGAACAGGTCGATGGCGGCCTGCTTGATGCGCCTCTGCGTTTCCCGACTGCTCACGTGTTGCGTCGCTCTGATCGAGTCATCTGCGCCTCAAGGCGGCGCTGGCAGAAGTACACGCCGCCGGACCGGGCGCGTCAAGGGTGCGGACCCTGTTCCGCCGTCCACCCCCCCCCTGCGGCTTTCCATGTCCGCGAACCCCATGTCCATGAACCCGGATTAGGCAGCGGTGACTAAATCCGGCCGCTGCGGCCCCGGACCGCAAAATAGACTGTCCGGCGCGTTCAAACGATACGGCGGATCCCGTTTCCGTATGCCCAAATCAACGAAGAAATATGTGATTGCCGTCGACAGCGGCGGTACGTTCGCCGACTGCGTGGTCATGGATGACGCGGGATCGATCCGCACCGGCAAGGCTCCATCGACGCCGGAGGATTTCTCGACCGGTGTCGTTGATTCGGTGGCGCGCGTGGCCCAGGACATGGGCACCTCGGCGGACGACCTGCTGCAGAGGTTGCGATACAGCTTCTGCCATGGCGGAACGGCGGCCATCAATGCCCTGCTGACCCGGAGCGGCGTGAAGGTCGGGCTGCTGACGACCAAGGGCTTCGAAGACACCCTGGCGATGGGCCGCGTCGACCAGAAGATCGCCGGACTGAGCGAGGCGGAGCGCATCCAGGTGCATCGGCTCAACAAGGCCGAGCCGATCGTGCCGCGTCACCTGATCAAGGGTCTCGTGGAAAGGGTCGATTCCAAGGGCCACGAGGTCGTCGCGCTCAACCACGACGATGCCTGCCGGCAGATCGACGCGCTCGCGGCCGAGGGCGTCGGCGCCATCGCCATCTGTCTGCTGTGGTCATTTCTCGATCCCACACATGAGCGCGAAGTGCGGCGCCTCGTCCGTGAGAGGCATCCGGGGATCTTCGTGTGCAGTTCCAGCGAATTGGCGCCGGTCATAGGAGAATACGAGCGCATGACGACGGCGGTGATCAACGCCTACCCTGCACCCATCACCTCGCGCTACCTCACCTCGCTGCATCGGAAACTGCAGGCTCGGGGCCTGACCCACCCGCTGCTCATCATGCAGAACGGCGGAGGGACCGTCGATGTCGCTGAAGCGCTGAACAACGCGGTCAATCTGTTGGCGTCAGGGCCGGTCGGCGGCGTGTTGGCCGCCAAGAAGTCCGCCGAGCTGCGCGGCTACACGAACGTGATAGCCACCGACGTCGGCGGCACTTCGTTCGATGTCGGGCTCATCGTCGATGGCGGCTTCGAATATACGTACAACCCGGTGTTCTCGCAGTATCGACTGCATGCGCCGATCATCGACATCAAGTCGATCGGCGCCGGCGGCGGCAGCATCGCGTGGATCGAGGAGAAGACCGGGCTCCTCAAGGTGGGGCCGAAGAGCGCGGGTGCCCAGCCCGGGCCGGTCTGTTACGGCCGCGGCGGCGAGCAGCCGACCGTGACGGACGCCAACCTGGCACTGGGCCGGATAGACCCGGAGAATTTCCTCGGCGGCCGCATGCAACTGGACAAGCGCAAGGCGGTCGCGGCTCTGCAGGAGAAGATCGCCGCACCGATGGGGTTGACCGTGGAACAGGCGGCATTCGGCATCATCGAGATCACCACCGCGCAGATGGCGGATCTGGTGCGCAAGGTCACGATCGACAAGGGTTACGACCCGGGTCAGTTCGTGCTGTACTCCTACGGTGGAGCAGGGCCGCTGTGCTGCTTCCTCTTCGCGCCCCAGATTGGTGGCGTCCGCGAGGTCGTCGTCCCCGCCAACAGCTCGGTTTTCTCCGCCCTGGGCATGGCTTATTCCGACATCGTCCAGATCGAGCGCTTTTCGATGCCGATGCGCGCGCCCTTCGACATCGGGCGTGTACGGACGATATTCCAGGAGCTCGAAGCCACGGTCATGGACGGATTGCGGCGCAATGGCATCGCGCCGCCGCAGATGGCGCTCGCCCGCAGTGTGGGGGCTCGCTTCTGGGGCCAGGTTCATGAATTGGCCGTTCCGCTGACGGGCTCCACCATTACGCAAACGGCCCTGCAGGAGCTCGAGGGCGACTTCCGCAGGCTCTACGATCGCCGTTACGGCCATGCTTCCAGTTTTGCCGATGCGCAGCTCGAACTGGTGTCCTTCGAAGTCAGGGGTGTCGGCCACCTCGACAAACCGCAACCCGCCGCCCGGCGGCTCGAGTCATCCGATCCATCGGCAGCCCGCAAGGGAAGCCGGCAGGTGTATCTGGACAACGGGACCGGCTACCAGCCCGTCGACATCTACACCCGGGAGAAGCTGCGCCCGGGCAACCTGCTGGCTGGCCCGGCAGTCATCGAGGCGGTCGATACGACGGTCTTCGTCAACCGAGGCCAGCAGCTGTCGGTCGATGAATACCTCAACCTCGTCATGCGATTCGATTGAAGGCGCTTAAGGCATGAGCACACTGAGTTCCCGCCTCGACCCGGTCACCTACGAAATCCTGCGCCACAAGCTCTGGGCGATCAACGACGAGCAGGCGATGACCATGTCGCGCTGCTCGGCGTCCAATGTCGCCAACGACATCAAGGACATGAACTGTGGTCTGCTGAACGCACAGGGCGATGTCATCGTCCTGGGGACCTACATCGCCCTGCATGCGTTGACCATGTCCTTCATCACCAAGGACGTCATCCAGAATTACGCCGACAACCCCGGGATCCAGCCCGGGGACATGTTCATCTGCAACGATCCATACGTCGGGGCGCCGCATCAGAACGATGTCACGGTCATCGCGCCGATCTTCTGGAAGGGGGAGCTGATCATGTGGGCCGGCGCGTGCCTGCACGTGCGCGATGTGGGTGGCGCTTCGCCTTCCTCGATCCAGATCGGCGCGACCAACATCTACGGCGAGCAGCCGCTGATGCCGCCGGTCAAGATCGTCGAAGGCGGCCGGATTCGGCGGGACCTGGAGCGCGAGTACGTCCGGCGCAGCCGAATGCCGCACAAGAATGCGCTCGACCTGCGCGCGAAGATCGCGGCGAATCTGATTGCCGAGAAGCGCCTGCACGAGCTGATCGAGAGCCGCGGCATCGAAGTTCTGCTCACCTGCATCGGACAGATGGTCGATGTGAGCGAGATCGAGTTCCGGCAAAAGCTCCGCGGCCTGCCGGACGGCACCTGGTCGCATCGCAGTTATCTCGATTCGCCGGATGCGCATTACACCGTGATTGCCGACATGACCAAGCGCGGTGATCGTCTGATCTTCGACTACAGCCGGTCCGGAAGACAAGCCCCGGCCATCGTGAACACGACCTATCCCGGACTGGTGGGCCGGACGTTGAACGCCGTGCTGACGCTGCTCTGTTCGGATATCGGCTGGTGTCCGGCGGGCATCATGCGCGCGCTGGAAGTGAAGAGCAGGCCGGGAACCATCGTTCACGCGGAGTGGCCGGCAGGCTGCTGCATGGCGACCACGGCGGGCAGCTGGGCGGCCGAGAACGTGGCGGCGGCCTGCATCGGAAAGATGTTGGCGGCCAGCGAGGAGACGGTGCAGTATCTTCAGGCCGGCTGGATGGGAGGCCAGGCCGTCGATCACATCAGCGGTGTCGATCAGCGCGGCGAGCGGTATCAGGAGGGCATTCTCGATTCGATGTTTGGCGGCGCTGGCGCACGTCATGCGAGCGATGGAATCGATACGGGCGGATTCCTGTGCTCCATATCACTCGCCATTTCGAACGTGGAGACCTACGAGTACCTGACACCCGTGCACTACCTGTATCGCAAGCAGATGTCCGACTCGGGCGGCGCCGGTGCTTATCGCGGCGGGGTCACCAGCACGGCGCTGTACACGCTGGCCGAGGAGGGCACCATCGAGACCAAGATCATGGGTGCGACGGGCGTATCGCATCCGCCGACGCCCACCGTGTATGCGGGTTATCCTTCCACCAACACCCAATTCGCCATTCTCCGCAACAGCAATGTCAGGGAGAAGTTCCGGCAGGGAGAGATCCCGGACGGTCTGGACGACCTGCAGGGAGCGGAGCTGGAGATCTTCGGTGAGCAGAACCGCACGTCCATGCGCCCCGGCGATGTCTATCACTTCGTCTCGACGGGCGGCGCCGGCTACGGCGATCCGCTGGAGCGCGAGCCTGCGCTGGTTCTGAACGACTGCCGGAATCACCTGGTCAGCCGGGAAGGCGCGGCAAGGTTCTACGGCGTCGTCGTCAGTGCCGACGGACAACGGATCGACTCCGCGGAGACAGCCAGTCTGCGCAGTTCCATCCGTACCCGCCGGTTGGGGGCGCAGCCCAGGACATCGGCGCCCTCGCGTGCAGATGAAGTCGTTTCCCGCATCAACGACTACCTGCGAGTGGTGGCGGGCGAGCGCGATCGAAAGATCGCCTGCCGCTGCGGCCATGTGATCTGCGGTCACGACCAGAACTACAAGCAGCACGCCGTGATGAGCGAGCATCCGCTCGAGCATGCCGGCATGCACATCCAGCTCTCGCCGCGTACTCCTCAGGACCGGTTCGTCTGGCGCGAATTCTATTGCCCGTCTTGTGCACTGCTGCTCACCAATGAGCTTGCCCTGGCGGGCGACCCGGTGCTCGAAGAAGTCATGCTGGCGAACTGAGGCAGGATCATGCCAGGTGAGGATGGCGAAACAGCCGAATTCCTGAATTGCGCCACGTATTTTCTCGATGAGAATCTGCGTGCGGGCCGCGGCGGCAGTCCCGCGCTCCATTGCGCCGGCGAGACCGTCAGTTACCAACGGCTGTGTGAGCTGACGAACCGGATCGGCAACGCGCTCGAGGCTGCCGGTGTCGGCCTGGAGGACCGGGTACTGCTGGTGATGCGCGACTCTCCGGAGTTCGTCGCGGCCTTTTATGCGGTTCAGAAGATCGGTGCGGGCGTCATCGTCGGGTATGTCGACGCGCCGATCAAGGAGCAGCGATACCTGCTCGAGCTGCTCAGACCCAAGGTCGTCATCACCGATGCACACAGCATTCCCGCCATGCGCGAAGCTGCTCGAGAAACCGCCTGGCCCCGCGTATCCTTCGTTCATCGGTTGCCGCGCTCGCATTTGGGGCCCCAGGAACTCGATCTCGAAGAGCTGATGGCCGGAGCGGCTCCAGAGTTGGAGACTGCCCGAACGCACGGAGAGGACTATGCGCGATGGAGCTTCACAGGGGGTTCGACCGGATTCCCCAAGGTCGTGCCGGCCTCGCACGCGGGCCTCATCCACAACTTCGCAAGCTTTCAGGAGATTGCCGGATACAGGGCGGATGATGTCATTCTGCCGGTGCCGAAGCTGTACTTCGGCTACGGTCGCACCGCATCGATCATTCACCCATTCCGTGCAGGAGCCGCCGCCATCGTCTTCCCGGAGCGCTCGACGCCCGAGCAGTTGTTCGCTCTGATGAACGAGCATCAACCCACCGTGCTGGCGCTCGTTCCGACGGCCATCAAGAAGATGCTGGCGATGCCGAAGGCAAGTCGTCCGCGGCTCAACGGCTGCGCCTGTGCATCAGTGGAGGCGAAGCGCTTGCCGAGTCGCTGTGTTCCGCGTGGCAGGAGGCGTTCGGCTGCGAGGTGCTGAACATGCTGGGCTCCACGGAAATGGGTTTCGTGTTCATCGCGAACCGGCCCGGCGATGTCGTAAGGGGGAGTGTCGGCAAGCCACTGAGAGGATATGAGGCGAAGATCGTCGACGCGGATGGCAAAATGGTTCCTGACGGCGAAGAGGGCCTGCTCATGGCGAAGGGCCCGAGCTCGGCGCAACTGTACTGGCACGAAAGGGCGAAGACCCAGCAGACCTTCCGCGGCGAGTGGGTCTGCTCAGGGGACCGGTTTCGGAAAGATGCCGACGGCAACTTCTGGTTCGCCGGGCGCAACGACGAATTGGTCAAGATCAGCGGCAACTGGGTCTCGCCAGCCGAGGTCGAGGAATGTCTGCTCGATTTCCCCGGGGTGCGCGACTGTGCCGTCGTCGCAGTGCCCTCGGAGGATGGCACGACGCAGATTCGGGCGTGCCTCGTCCTCGCGGCCGGTGTGCAGGCCGGTGAGGGTACCTCGCACGAGATACGGACCTTGTTGGATCGCGGCTCGCCCCTACAAGGCGCCTCGCATCATCGACTACCTGCCTGAGCTTCCAACGACGGCGACCGGCAAGCTGGATCGGCGCCGGCTGGTGCTGACAGCGGCAGGCAGCGAATCCGGGGGAACATGATGTCGGTCAACCAGGCACCTTCTTCGTTTCTATTCGCAGACCTCACCTGGCGCGAGGTGGCGGAGAAGCGTTCGCAGGACAGGTTCGTCCTGCTGCTTCCGGTCGGAGCCACCGAGGCGCATGGCCCGCACTGTCCGCTGGCGACGGACGTGATCATCAGTGTTGGATCCTGTCTTGCGGCGGCCCAGGAGCTTCACCGCCGCGGCTACGATGCATATGTCCTGCCGCCGCTCGCGTACACTCATGCGCAGGCCGCCAGGGACTTCCCGGGAAACATCTCCATTTCGGAAGGCACGCAGCGCGCCTTGATGTTCGACATCCTGAGTCAACTGATCGGCCACGGTCTGCGGCGCATCTGCATCGTCAACAATCATGGCGAGCCGGGCAATGTCAGGGCCATCTACGACACGCTCGACCGGGTGCACGAGGAGCTGGGTGTCAAGCTGCTCTTCCCGAACCGCACGCGCAAGGAATACGCGCAACGAATGACGCCGGCATACAAGCTCGGCAGCACCCATGCGGACCGGTACGAGACCTCGCTGATCATGCACATCGCACCGGCGCTCGTTCGGGAACCGGTGCGCGCGCAGTTGCCGCCCGTGCCGCTGAGCCTGCCGGAGAAGATGTTCCGCCAGAAGCTCGACAACTTCAGGGACATGGGAATGGCCGAGGCCTATTGCGGCGATCCGGCGGCGGCGACGGCGGCCGAGGGCTGCGAGACGCTGGAAATATTGTCAAGCATTCTGGTCGATGCCGTCGAGGAGTGGTTCGCAGGCAAAGAGCCGGATCTCAGCCGAGGCCTGTTCGGTTCTCGGCCGGCCTGAAGGTGTGATGCACATGACGGTGGGGTCCAGAGACCAACACGACGAGGTGACAGCAGCCGTGGCCACCGAGGCCCGCTCTGCATCTGAGCTCCCCGAGGCACCGCAGGCAGGCGCCTATTCCTGGTATGTGGTGGCGATACTGCTGCTCGCCTACATCGTCTCGTTCGTCGACCGGCAGAGCCTGACACTCATGGTCGAGCCATTGAAGCGCGATCTCGGCCTGAGTGACACGCAGGTGAGCCTGCTGCATGGCATGGCGTTCGCGCTCTTCTACACCTTCCTCGGACTGCCCATCGGCCGGCTGGTCGATGCGTTCGATCGCCGCAGGATCGTCATCGTCGGCGTCGCCCTGTGGAGCGTGATGACGGCGGGTTGCGGCCTGGCGCGCAATTTCGGCTCCATGTTCCTCTTCAGGATGGGGGTCGGCGTCGGTGAGGCGGCGCTGTCGCCGGCGGCATATTCGATGATTGCGGACTATTTTCCCAGGCACAGCCGCGGCCGGGCGCTCGCGGTATACACCTTGGGAATACCCATCGGCATCGGTGTTGCCTTGATGGTCGGGGGAGCGATCGTCGGCTATTTCAACACCACGGGAGGCGCCAGCATCGCGCTGTTGGGGCACCTGCGAGGTTGGCAGGTTGCATTCCTGATCATCGGGCTGCCCGGATTGCTCGTGGCTCTGCTCATGTGCACCGTGCGGGAGCCGCCGCGCCGGGAGTGCCTCGGCCCGCTGGGGGCTGCAGGGGCCGTACCGCTGCGTCAGGTCGTCAGGTTCGTCGCCGAGCGCCGCCAGGCGTTGGGGTCGATGTTTCTCGGCTTCTCGCTGGTGATCCTGGTGAACTACGCTGTTCTCGCATGGGTGCCCACGCTTTTCATTCGAATCCACGGCTGGAACATCGCGCGCATCGGCTTCTGGTTCGGACTGATCAACGCTGTGTTCGGGACGCTGGGTGGCTACGCCGGCGGTTGGCTGGCGGATCTGGCGGCGGCCCGGGGTCATCGGGACGCTCCGGTGCGGGTCGTTCTGTTTGGCTCGTTGTGCGCCTTGCCGTTCGCAGTTCTCGCGCCCCTGGTGTCTTCCGCGCCGCTGTCGCTGCTGCTGTTTGCGGTGGCGACATTCTTCCTGTTCATCCAGGGCGGCGTTGCTCCAGGCGCCGTGCAGAGCATCGTGCCGAATCAGATGCGTGGGCAGCTCTCGGCTCTGCAACTGTTCGTGCAGAACCTGGTGGGTCTGGGACTGGGCGCGACCTCGGTCGCGCTGCTCACCGATTATGTCTTTGCCGACAGCCGCAAGCTGGGATATTCGATGGCCATCGTCATTCTGGTGGTCCTGCCCTTGTCTGCGCTCTCCCTGTGGTACTGCCTGGGTCGCTATCGGATTTGCGCAGAGCGCGCCCGAGAGTGGGCTGGGCGATGAGCGCCCGCGCGGGGTTCTGGAGGTTTGGGCATAATCGCCCAAAACCAGCATCGGTGAGCCGGGGGCGGACGATAGAGAATGTCGGTTGCAGCGGGAGGCCGGCGGCAGGCCGGGACATCCTGGAGGACGCCATGACGGATGGAAAAGTGATTCAGCACGCACCGGTGATGTCCCGGCAAGGCAACCCCCAACGCATTCTCAAGACGCTGACCATCAACGGCACCGTCCGGACGATCGGCATGGAGCTGGGGACCTTGCTGGTCGATGTGCTGCGCGATGATCTTGGGCTGACCGGCACCAAGGACTCCTGCCGGCGCGGCGAATGCGGTGCGTGCACCGTGCTCGTGGGAGGTCGAGCCGTCCTGTCTTGCCTGACGCTGGCGGCGCTGGTGGATGATCCGATAGAGACGGTCGAGGGCCTGGTCGATGAGTCACGCCGATTCCGCGAGGCAATGGCGGATTGCGGCGGCTTCCAGTGCGGCTATTGCACGTCCGGAATGGTCGTTCGCGCGGTATCGCTCCTGCGTGCCGGACTACCGAAGAGCACGGACGCGCTTGCACAGTCGCTGTCCGGGAATCTGTGCCGATGCACCGGCTATCGCGGGATTCTCGATGCGCTGAGGCAGGCCGACCGTTCGTCGGGTCCATGACGAATTTTCCCCGGATCCGGCATCCGGAGTGGGTTGAGCGCACCAGCGGTGAGCTGCGCTACAGCCGCGACATCGCTCCCGATGGCGTCCTGATTGCAAAAGTGCTGCGCTGTCCTCATCCGGCGGCGCGCCTGATGAAGCTGGATATCGCAGCGGCGCGCGCCACTCCCGGCGTCGCTGCCGTGCTGACCGGCGCCATGCTCCCCGATCGCAACTACAAGGACTACGGGCAATACGACCGTTGGCCGATGGTCCGCGACAGAGCGGCCTATTTTGGCCAGGAGGTGGCCGCCGTCGCGGCAGAGAACGAAACGGCCGCCGAGGCGGCGCTTGCGAACATTCGGGTGAAATGGAAGCCGCTTCCGCATGCTTCGTCGGTCGAAGAGGCGTTGGCGCCCGGCGCCCCGGCAGTTCACCCTGACCGGGCGCCCGACAATATTGCGACGCAGGCGCAGCGCCGCTTTGGTGACCTGGAGGCAGCCCGCGGCCGGTCCAGCCATCGATCGAGTGCCCGCTACGGCTGCGGCCCACAGCACCACTGTTGCATGGAGCAGATCTCCGCGACGGCCAGTTGGGATGCGCGCAATCATCGCCTCGATCTGTGGCTTCCGACCCAGGGGCCTCGGAACATCACCGGGGAGCTTGCCCACATGCTGGGTCTCGACCCGGCGCAGATCCGGCTGCACCGCGTCGGGGTCGGCGGCGATTTTGGCTCGCGCGTCAAGGCCGGCGACCTCGAGCTCATCGTGGCGCATCTTTCGATGATGACGAATCGGCCGGTGTCGATCAGTCTGTCGCGCGATGAGGAGTTTGCTTTCGGGAAGCGGCAGCACGAAACCTGGGTTGAGCTGACCAGCCACTATGATGCGACGGGTCGCCTCTACGGCCGCGATGCCCTCGTGACCGTCGACAACGGCGCCTTCATCAGCGGCGGATCGAACCAGATGAATTACTGTTCGATCCTGCTCGCGTCCCAGTATGCGCTCCTGGGTGCGGAGGTGCGTGGCCGCTCCGTCTACAGCAACAAGCGCCCTGGCGGAGCATTCCGCGGCGCCGGCGGTCCACAGGCGGTCTTCGCCATCGAATGCCAGATGGATGAGATCGCGGCGGAACTCGGGGTCGATCCCATCGATCTTCGGCTGATGAACCTCGCCGCCGCCGGCGAGACGACCATCACGGGTTGGGAAATCGGTTCATCCGCCGCGGCGGAATGTCTCGCGGAGCTGCGCCATCGGCTGAATTGGGACGAGGCGCGCGCCCTCGGTGGCTCGGGACGGGGGGTTGGCGTCGCGTTTGCCATGCACATCAGCGGGGCAATCGTCAGTCAACCGACGGGAACGGCGAGTATCGCCATCGAGATCGGGCCTGACGGCGGCATCGTTCTTCGGTCGGGCTGCTCCGACCCGGGCACCGGGGAATATGCCGTCCTGGTCCAACTGGCAGCTGCCGAGCTTGGCGTGGCGCCGGATCAAATCCGGCTCGTGACGATGGATACCCTGGCCACGCCCTTCGATCCAGGCGCGGGCTCGAGCCGCGCGACCATGGTCACTGGAACGGCAGTCGTTGGGACTGCCCGAGAGATGGCCATGGAGTTGCGGCGCCGCGCGGCCACGATGCTCGAGTGCGAGCCGGAGCACATCGAGCTGCGCGATGGATTCGCCTGGCACGGCAATCGGCGGGAGACGCTCGGCGCCGTCGCGGCATCGCACCGAATCGCGGTCGACGGATCGTTGCGCATCGAACGAGAGACCTCGGTGGGGGTGACGCCTGTTCCGATGACGCACACTGACAGCGGCCATGGCAACCTGTCACCCGCCTACGCATTTGCGGCGCACGGAGTTGAAGTGGAAGTCGACCGTGTCACCGGCGCAGTCCGGGTCCTTCGCGTCGTCGCCGTCCATGACGCCGGGACGGTCATCAATCCCGTCGGTGCCAGCGGACAGGTCGTCGGCGGAGTGGTCATGGGGCTCGGAGCGGCGCTCGGCGAACAGTTGCTCTGGTCCGACGGTCGGCCGCATGTCACCAGCTTCGTCGATTACGCCATGCCCCGCGCCGATGGCGTTCCGCCGATCGAAGTGGTGTTCGTTGGCAAGCCGGACCCGCGCGGACCCGCCGGCGCGAAGTCGATCTCGGAAATCGCATTGATGCCGATCGCCGCTGCGGTCGCCAACGCCATCGCCCATGCAACGGGCGCGCGCCTGCGCGACCTGCCGATGACGCCGGACAAGGTTTGTGCGGCGGTCGGACCGCGAATCCGGACATCGCCGAAACCCATTTTGCGACGGCCGCATCGCTGGCACGCGGAAGCCGTACGACGGGCCTATCCGCTTGGATTGTTCGCCGCCATGGATCGGTTCGGCCCTTCTCGCAGGCGGGAGCCGGCTGCGGCGATCGGTGCGATCGATCGGCCGGGCAGTGCCGCCGCCGCCGCCGCCTTCCTTGCCGCGCAACCGGGCTCGCGCCCGATGGGCGGTGGCACGGACCTCCTGCCGGCTCGGGCTGCCGGACTCGCGGTGCCGGCGGCGCTGGCCAACCTCACCGACTGCGCCGATATCCAGCAGATGAGCGAGCACGACGGTGAGTTGATCCTCGGCGCCGCGGTGAAGCTGGAGGATGCACGGTCCTTGCTTGCCAGTGCGAAATTCCCCGGGGACCGCGCGCTGGCCGGTACGATCGCAGCCATCGCGACGCCGCAGATTCGACTGATGGCGACACTCGCGGGCAATCTCTGCCAGACCAACCGCTGCTGGTTCCTGCGAAGCGGTTTCGATTGCTACAAGCGTGGCGGCGTGGGCCGTCCCTGCTATGCGGTGCTGGGCGATCATCGCTATTTCCATGCGGTCGTCGGTGCGGGCCGCTGCCAGTCCGTGACGCCGTCCGATCTCGCCGCCATGCTCTGCGCCCTCGAAGCGGACGTCGAGATTCTCAGTGCCGAAAAATCGCGCAGGGTGGCGGCGGAGCGCTTCCATCTCGGGCCGGGTGAGACTTGTCTGGCCGGTGATGAGCTGGTGACCCATCTGCACATTCCACTTCGGGCACGCATGCGGGGCGCAGGCTTTCGCAAGTTGTCGCAAACTTCCGATGGATTCGCGATCGCCTCGGCGGCGGCCAGCGTCGGTGTCGACTCGAAAGGGCGGGTCGATGCGGTACGCATCTTTCTGGGCGGGATTGCCACCACGCCCTGGCGAGCCAGCAGGTCCGAAGCGATGCTGGCGGGGCGCAAGCCGACGGCCGAGGCGCTCGATGCCGCTGCCCAGGCCTGGATCTGCGATGCACATCCTCTGGCGAACAACGGTTGGAAGCTCGGTGCGGCAGCGGCCCTGGTTCGACGAGCGCTGGCTGGGGCCATTGAGAGCGCCGCCGTGGCCGCAGGAGCTGAGTAGTCGTCGGGTTCGCTTGCGGACATCTCCTCCTGGGATGCCAACATCTGTTTCGGCGATTCAGGCGGTTGGGTAGACTTGAGGTGGCTGCACGACCCCACCACACCCAGGCCGCCGAATGAACGATGACACTGCCGATGATGCGTTCTACGAGCGCGCCGATTCCATCATCCACCTGGCCAACGAGCAGCTTGCCGAGGTCGAGCGCGGCGAGGTGAGCGCCTCGCTGATGTACGCGACCGCGCGCTTCAATGCCTGGGTGACCGCCTGCGGGTTCCACGGCGCCGAGGAGATGCAGGCGACGCGGCAGCAGACCATCGACTACTTCGTCGAGCAGTACCGGGCCATGCTGGTGGAGAATCTCGACGATTACGCGGCGAACTTCGACACGTACATGCGGCCGACGACTCCCGATGCCTGAACCCGACGCCTGAGCCTGCGCTCAGGCGCCCGCGGCGGCGCGTGAATCCGCGGGCATAGGCAGCGCGCTGCGCGAGCGCAACCGCCGCGCGAACCCCTTCAGGTCCTCGGCCATCATCGGCCGGCCGAGGAAGTAGCCCTGCACGGACTGGCAACCGGCGGCTTCCAGGAACTGCAGCTGGATGGCTGTCTCGACGCCCTCGGCCACCACTTCCTTGCCGAGCACCGAGCACATCGCGATGATCGACTCCGCCAGACGGCAGGACGCCAGGTCCTCGGGGATGCCGGAGACGAAACTGCGGTCGATCTTCACGCTGTGGATCGGGAACACGCGCAGGTAGCTCAGCGAGGAGTATCCGGTGCCGAAGTCATCCAGCGCCAGGCGCACGCCCAGTTCGGCGAGCTGGCGCAGGGTGAACTCTATGCTCTGGCCCGCGGCCAGCACGGATTCGGTGATTTCGATCTGGAGTTGGCGGGGCTCCATGCCGTGCTTGCGCAGCGCTGCGAGCACATCGGCCAGGAAGCTGGCCTCGCGGAGCTGGCGTGCGGAGGCGTTCACCGAGATGTAGTCCAGTTCGAGATGTTCGTCGCGCCAGCGTGCGAACTGCTCGCAGGCGGTCGACAGGATCCAGCTGCCGAGATCCACGATCAGCCCGGATTCCTCGGCCACCGGGATGAACTCGGCCGGACTGCGCATTTTGCCATCCGGCCCCGTCGGCCAGCGCACCAGCGCTTCGGCCGCGAGGGTGCCGCGTGCGCCGCATCCCACGATGGGCTGGTAGGCGAGCTGGAACTGGTGCTCGACCAAGGCCCGATGCAGGCCGGTCTCGAGCGAGAGGCGAGCCTGCATTCGCTCCTGCATGTCGGTCTCGAAGAAGATGGCGCATCCCTTGCCGGCTTCCTTGGCGCGGTACATGGCGATGTCGCTGACCTTCAGCAGTTCGTCCACCGTATCGCCATCATCTGGCAGCAGGGCGATGCCGATGCTGGCGCCGATGTGGTGCTGGCGGTCGCCGATGGCCACCGGTTCGCGCAGCGAGACCAGTATCCGGTCCGCCACCTGGCGTGCAGCGTCGGCATCGCGGATCTGCGGCAGCAGCACCGCGAATTCATCGCCCGACAGCCGTGCCACGCTGTCTCCTTCCTTCACGCTGGCGCCGATCCGCTCGGCCACGACGCGCAGCAGGTCATCGCCGGCCGGGTGCCCGGCGGTATCGTTGACGCGCTTGAAGTGATCGAGGTCGATGTACAGCAGCGCGCCCTGCGTCGCGCCGCTCTTGGCCTGCGCGATGGCGATGCTGACGCGGTCGTTGAACAGGCGCCGGTTGGGCAGGCGGGTGAGCGGATCGAAATGCGCCTGCAGGTAGAGCTGCTCCAGCCGTTCGAGGTTGGCCAGGATCATCGACAGCCGGTCGGCGAAGTCGTGCGCATCCAGCCCCAGGCCGTTCGACAGGGAGGATTCGTCCGTGAACCCCAGGCAGAGGAAGCCGGAGAACTTGCTGTCGTGGCGCAGGCTGAAGATGCGGAACAGGCGTGCGCCGGCCTCCGCATGCGGGGCGAGGAAGGCGGGCGGCGATGCGCCGGCGGCGAATTCCAGCGGCGTGGGCTGCTCGCCGGCGCGCCGCAGGCCTTCGGTGTCGATCATCACGCGACGCACCGGCATCCGGCCCGAGGCGGCGCCGTAGTAGTCGAATGCCCGGGCGTTGGCGCGGGCGTCGGCGTCGACCAGCACCACGGCGATGCTGCGGGCGCCGAGCAGCGTGGACATCTGCGGCAGGAGCGTGTCCAGGATCTGCTCCAGTTCGGGGGTGCGCAGCAGCAGCCGGTCGATCTGCGCGATGGATTCGAGCGCCGAGAACTGCAGCTTCAGGCTCCCGGCCATGGAGTTGAACGAACGCGCCATGTCGGAGAATTCATCGTCCCCGGTCTCATCCAGGGGCTCGGTGAAATTGCGCTGGGCGATGCGCCGCGTGGCGCCCGAGAGCCGGTCCAGCGGCTTGAGCTGGCGGCGGATGAGGCGGATGGCCAGCAGGCTCACCAGGACCACCGTGCCGGCGAGGATGGCGGGGAAGGCGATGCGGTCCCGGGCGAGCAGCGCGAATCCGGGTGAGGGCAGGAGCGGCGCCTGCATCCGCCAGGACGCTGCGCCGTAGCGGGCCCGCAGGTACATGTCCCAGCTTCGCACCGGCAGGTCGGGCGAAAGCGCCGATGCGGGTGTCTCGCTCGAATGCCACTGGAACAGCGCGTGCCTGCCGGGGGCATCCTCGTTCACCGTCACCGCCCACATGGGCGAGTAGTCCTCGACGTCCAGCCACAGCCAGCGGGGATCGAGTTCGATGTACAGGCGCTGTTGGTGCAATGGCCGCACGATGTAGACGCGCGGAGAGGAGGTGCGCGAATCCACGACGATGGCCGTGTCGTCACGCTCGAGCACGGCCTTCTGATCGGCATCGGGTTGCGGGAGCGAGGCGTCGAAGGCGCCGTAGGCTCGACGGATGTCCGATGGACCGACTTCGCCCAGGGAACCGATGCCACGACCGAGGCCAGGTGATCATCATCCAGGGAGGCGGTGGCCTTCAGCGTGTCGAGCAGGTCATCGGCCTCGTTCAAGCGGCTCATGACCGAGGTGCCATAGGCGCGGATGGCGAGGTCCATTTCGCGCGCCTGGTCCAGCTCGTGCTGCGCGTTGAACTGGCGCGTGAGCAGCACGCTGGCGAGCACCAGCGGCACGACCGCGCTGAGCACGAACAGCGCGACGACGCGTCGCCCGAATCGGCTGTTGATCGGAGCCTTCATGGCTCACCGTGCCGTTCAGAAGTCCGTGGCAAGGCCGACGAACTGGCCGTCGCGCCCGCGGACGATGTCGTCGCGGCTGGGTTTTGCGGTGAGGGGCGGCTTCCAGTCCATGTCCTTGCCGGAGCTGAACAGGTCGTAGTCCGAGTTCAGCGGGTGCAGGTTGTGGTCCTTGCGGCGGTCCTTGGCGTTGGCGGGATTGTCGTAGGGCAGGTAGTAATAGGCCTGACCCCAGGGATCGCGCAGGTTGCCCATGCCGATGGCCCCGAGGTCCGGGGGCAGCGCATCGTTGTTGCTCAGCCGGTACTTGTTGACGGCGAGCTGGATGTTGCCGAAATCGACCACGATCCGGCTGACCTTGGTGCGATCGATGTAGTCGGTGTAGGTGGGCAGGGCAAATGCCGCGGCGATGGCGATGAGGGCGACCACCAGCATCAGTTCGATCAGGCTGAACCCTGACATCTGCAGGTACCGTGCGGGCAGCCGTCCGCCGGGGCCCTTGCCCCGGGTTATCGGGAATCTGTGTGTCGCTGGCACGTTCGATCAGCTCCGCCGTACCGATCCTTATCGGCATGGCGGGGGGAGTATGAACAGTCAGCAACCTTTGGCAGCGGAATCGGGTCAAATCCCGCGCCGATGGGTCAACGTCCGGGCGCATAAGTGTGCGCCAGCGCACACTTCCTCAGGTCTCGAACTCGCCGGGGTTCTCCAGGCTGAACTTCTCGCCCTCGTCATCGTAGGCGAAAACTTCCGCATACCGGCCCCAGCTCACGATGGCCCGCAAGGTGCGCTCCGCCGCATCGTCGGTCATGTAGTCCTCGATCTCATCGAGGAAGCGGCTCTTGCGGGCCACATGCGAGGTGCGCTCGTCGAGCACTCGCCTCACGTGCGTGGCCAGGGGGATGTAGTTGAGCAGGTGGCGCGCGAAGATGCGCTTGCGTTCATCCACCGTCGCGTTGGCGAAGGCCACGCCCTCGGCGGTGAGCCTGAGATCGCCGCCCTCGACCTCGGCGAAGCGCATCATCTGCAGTGTCTCGGCGACCGGGAAGAGTTCATCGGCATCCATGTGCAGGTCGGAGGCGATCTTCGGCAGGTCGGCCGTGCCGTTGAAGGGTGGCGCGGCCACCGCTTCCAGGAGGCCCGCGAGCAGGTTGGAGGAGACGTTCGGCAGCTCGGTGCCGATCCCCAGGCCCGGCAGCCGGTTCGCGGGCAGCGTGGCGGTGGTCGCGGCCGCCCGCGCGGTCATGGCCACGTACAGCCGCTCGACGATGTCGCGGAAGGCCGGCTCGAGCCGGTTGCGCGGTTGTGGCAGGGTCACGGCGATCTCGGAGAGGATGCGCCCCGGGTTGCTGCCGAACACGCACACGCGATCGCACATCAGCACCGCTTCCTCGATGTTGTGCGTCACCAGCACGACCCCCTGGATGGGCATGCGTCCGTCCGACCACAGATCCAGGAAATCCGTGCGCATGGTCTCCGCGGTGAGCACATCGAGCGCGGAGAACGGCTCGTCCATCAGCAGGATGTTGGGTTGCACCACCAGGGCACGCGCGAAGCCCACGCGCTGGCGCATGCCGCCCGACAGCTCGCGGGGATAAGCGGACTCGAAGCCGTCGAGGCCGATGAGGTCGATGGCGGCGAGCGAACGCTTGCGGATCTCGGGCTTCGGGACGCGCAGTGCCTCGAGGCCCAGCGCCACGTTCTCGAACACGGTGAGCCAGGGGTACAGCGCGAAGCTCTGGAACACCATGGCGATGCCCGGCGCGGGGCCCTGGACCCGCTGGCCCAGGTAGCGCACTTCGCCGGCGGAAGGTTCCGACAGGCCTGCGATCAGGCGCAGGAGGGTGGACTTGCCGGAACCGGAGCGGCCGAGCAGCCCCATGATCTGTCCCGACCCGAGCTGCAGGTTGACGTCCTCGAGCACCAGCAGTTCGCTCCCGTCCGCGCGCGGGAAGGCCTTGCGCACGTTGTGGACTTCGAGCAGTGGCGGAGGAGTGTTCATCGACGGGCCTTGCGGATCTGGTGGGCCTTCAGGATCAGGTGAGCCGGTACTTGCGCTCGGCGTAATAGTACAGCGGCCGCCAGAAGGTGCGGTTCAGCACGACCACGAACAGGCTCATGGTGGTGATGCCCAGGACGATGCGATGGAAGTCGCCGGCCTGGGTGGCCTCGGCGATGTAGGAGCCCAGGCCTTCCGCGCGTAGCTGCGTGTCTCCCCAGCTCGCGAGCTCCGCGACGATGGCGGCGTTCCAGGAGCCGCCCGAGGCGGTGATCGCGCCGGTCACGTAGAAGGGGAACACGCCGGGCAGCGCGATGCGCCGCCACCACAACCAGCCGCCCACCCGGAAATTCTCCGCCACCGCGCGCAGCTCGCCCGGCATCTGCGAGGCGCCGGCGATGACGTTGAACAGGATGTACCACTGGGTGCCGAGGATCATCAGCGGACTGAGCCACCAGTTCGGATTCAATCCGCCGCGCAGGATCAGGAACACCACCAGCGGAAACAGCAGATTGGCGGGAAAGGCCGCCAGGAACTGGGCGATGGGCTGGACGAACGCGGCGGCCCGCGGCCGCAGGCCCACCCACACGCCGATCGGCACCCAGACGAGGCTGGCGAGCAGGATCAGCGCCACCACGCGCGCCATGGTGATGAGCGCGAGCAGCACCACCTCGCGCATCTCGTCC
>JAXMGQ010000016.1:0-94276 GCA_046347195.1 Steroidobacteraceae bacterium | reverse complement strand
GGCACCAACCCTGCCACCGCCACGATGTGCGGTTGCCAGGTGCGCGAGATCCGCTGCGATGCGAACGGGGATGTCGACATCGACGCGCTGCGCGCCGTGCTCGGTCCGCGCACCGCGGGCATCATGCTCACGAACCCCTCCACGCTCGGCGTGTTCGAGCGGCGCATCGAGGAAGTGCGCGACCTGGTGCACGCGGCCGGCGGCCTGCTCTACTACGATGGCGCCAACCTGAACGCCATCCTCGGCAAGGTGCGCCCCGGGGACATGGGGTTCGACGTCATCCACATGAACCTGCACAAGACCTTCTCCACACCGCACGGCGGCGGAGGGCCCGGCTCGGGCGCCGTGGGCGTGGCGCCGCGGCTCGAGCCCTTCCTGCCGATACCGCTGGTGATGCGCGAGGGCTCGGCCTACCGCTGGGCACAGGAACACGACCGCCCGCAGAGCATCGGCCGGCTCTCCGCCTTCATGGGCAACACCGGCGTGAACCTGCGGGCCTATGTGTACATGCGCGTGCTGGGCCGCGAGGGCATGGTGCGCGTCGCGGAGTACGCCGCGCTGAATGCCAACTACCTGCTCGCCCGGCTGATCGAGCTGGGCTACGACCCGGCGTATCGCGGCCGTCGCGCCAGCCACGAGTTCATCATCACGCTCAAGCGCCAGCACCAGGATTTCCAGGTCAGCGCAATGGATGTGGCCAAGCGGCTGCTGGATTACGGGTATCATGCGCCCACCACGTATTTCCCGTTGCTGGTGCCCGAATGCCTGCTGATCGAGCCGACCGAGACCGAGAGCCTGCAGGACCTGGACGGTTTCGCCGCCGCCATGGGCGAGATCCTGCGCGAGGCGCAGGTCGAGCCCACCAGGCTCACCGGAGCACCGCATGCCCTGCCGCTGCGGCGGCTGGACGATGTGCGCGCCGCCCGGCAGCTCGATCTGTGCTGGAAGCCACCGGCCCAGGGCTGAGTCGCCACCGGCGGCGATGATGGATCGCCACAAGCCGGGCGGCCTGGTGCGCATCCTGCGTGCTTTCCGCTACTCGCTCCAGGGTCTTTCGCAGGCATTTCGCGAGGAGGCCGCGTTCCGCCAGGAACTGCTGCTTGGCCTCGCTGTCATTCCCGCGGGACTCTACCTCGGCCGCAGTGGGGTCGAGCGTGCGCTGCTGGTGGCGCCGATGCTGCTCGTGCTGGTGGTGGAAGTCCTCAACAGCGCGGTGGAAGCCGTGGTGGATCGCTCGGGACTGGAACGCCACCCCCTGGCCGGCATGGCCAAGGACATGGGCTCGGCGGCCGTGCTGCTGAGCTTCCTGCTGCTCGGGGTGACCTGGCTTCTCGTGCTCCTGGACCGATAAGGACACTTCATGACGATTCGTTTCCGCTTCCTGCTGGCCGGCGCCCTGTTGGCGCCGGTAATGTCCCTGGCCTCGCCGGCCGCCTCTCCGGCACGCGCTGCCGAGACGCGCACCTCCCAGGTGCCATTGCCCGTGCCGGCGGTGAGCGTCGCCAATCCGCCGGCGTCCTGGGCGCAGACCCTGGAGAGCATCGCCAGCGGCGTGGTGAGCATCCAGATCGACGCGACCCGCGCCTTCGATACCGAATGGAACTCCACGGCGCAGGCAACCGGTTTCGTCATCGATTCCACGCGCGGGCTCATCCTCACCAATCGCCACGTGGTCACACCGGGTCCTGTGACGGCGCAGGCAACCTTCCTGAATCGCGAGGAGGTGCAGCTCTCGCCGGTGTACTTCGATCCGGTGCACGATTTCGGCATCTACCGCTACGACCCGAAGAAGCTGCGCTTCATCCAGCCTGCGCAATTGCCGCTGTATCCGCAGGGAGCGGTGGTGGGGAGGGAGATCCGCGTGGTCGGCAACGATGCCGGCGAGCAGCTTTCGATCCTCTCCGGCACGCTGGCGCGGCTGGACCGCGAGGCACCCGAGTACGGCTACGGCAAGTACAACGACTTCAACACGTTCTACTACCAGGCCGCGTCGGGCACCTCCGGCGGGTCCTCCGGCTCGCCCGTCCTCGATGTCGAGGGACGGGTGGTGGCGCTGAATGCCGGCGGTGCGACCGATGCGGCCTCGAGCTTCTACCTGCCGCTGACGGCCGTGGTGCGCGCACTGCGCTACATCGACGCCGGCCAGCCGGTGCCGCGGGGCACGCTCGAGACCGTGTTCCACTACACGCCCTACGATGAACTGCACCGGCTGGGCCTGTCCGCGGAACTCGAGGCCCGCATGCGCAGGGCGTATCCGAAGCTCACCGGCATGCTGGTGGTGTCGGAGGTGCAGCCCGGCTCCGGTGCCGATGGCGTGCTCGCGCCCGGCGACATCCTCACCGGCATCAACGGCCGGCCCGTTCCGGAATTCTTCGCGCTCGAGGCCGTGCTCGATGAGAACGTGGGCGGGCGGCTGACGGTCGAGGTGCAGCGCGGCGGGGAGACCCTGACACGCGCCCTCGCCGTGCAGGACCTGCACGCCATCACCGCCGATGAATTCCTGGAATTCGGCGAGGCCGTCCTGCACACGGTGTCCTACCAGCAGGCGCGGCACTTCAACCTGCCGATCAAGGGTGTGTACGTCGCCAATCCCGGCTACGTGTTCGGCAGCGCCGGCATTCCGCGTGCGGCGCTGATCTCTGCCTTCAACGGCAAGACCATGGAGCGTCTCGAGGATTTCGAGGCGGCGCTTTCCCACCTGGCCGACGGCGAGCGGGCCACCGTTCGTTTCGTCACGCTCGAGGATCCGCGTTCGGTGCAGCTCAAGGTGGTGCGCATCGACCGCCGCTGGTTCCCGGCCCGCAAATGCCATCGGGATGATGCGCGCGGCCTGTGGCCCTGCGAACCGCTCCCGGAGGTGCCCGCCGCGCCGCCGCCGCCACCGGCCTCGACGCACTTCGCCGCGAGCTCCGAGCGGCGTACCGACCGGCTCGCCCCCTCGCTGGTGATGGTCGGGTTCGACATGCCGTATTCGGTCTCCGGCGTCACCGAGAAGCACTATCACGGCACCGGCCTCGTCGTGGATGCCAAGCGCGGGCTCGTGGTGGTGGACCGCAACACGGTGCCCGTGTCCATGGGCGACATCCACCTCACCTTCGGTGGCACGCTCGAGGTGCCGGGCAGGGTGGTGTTCGTTCATCCGCTGCACAACCTGGCGATGGTCGCCTACGACCCACGGGCCATCGGCGATACGCCGGTCAGGTCGGCCACACTGTCCACCCGCGAGCTGAAGTCGGGCGATGATGTGTGGGCCGTGGGCCTGCGTGCCGACCTCAAGCTCATGTCGCAGAAGACCCAGGTGTCGAGCGTCGATGCGGTTTCCTTCCCGCTGTCGAGCACCTTGCGTTTCACTGACAGCAATCTCGACGTGGTGAGCCTGGTGAACCCCCCGGCCGACTACGACGGAGTGCTGGCCGACGATCGCGGCGAGGTGCAGGCGCTGTGGTCCAGCTTCGCCTATGAATCGCAGCGCACGCTGCAGCAGGTGAGCCGCGGCGTCCCGGCCGATCTCGTGGCCGAGATGATCTCGGTGGTCGAGGGCGTCCGGCCGCTGTTCTCGCTCGAGGCGGAACTCGAGCTGCAGCCCCTGGCGAGCGCGCGCAAGCTGGGGCTGCCGGATGGCTGGGTACGGCGCATCGAGGATCATGACCCCGCCCGCCGGCAGGCGCTGGGCATCGACCGGCCGGTCGCCGGCTCACCCGCCGCCGCGGTCCTGCAGTCCGGGGACTTGTTGCTGGCGGTGGACGGTCGCATCGTCACCCGTTTCCGCGAGGTGGAGCAGGCGGTGCAGGCGCCCGAGGTGAAGGTCACCGTGTGGCGGGACGGCGCCGAGCGCACCTTCGCCATCCGGACCGTTGCCCTGGATGGCCACGACCTCGACCGCGTGTTGCTGTGGGCCGGCGCCACCCTGCAGGCGCCACATCGTGCCATGGCGGCGCAGCGGGGCATCGATCTGGACGGCGTCTTCGTCGCGTTCTTCTACTATGGCTCACCCGCGACACGTTATGGTTTGTACGCTGGGCGGCGGATCACAGAAGTCGATGGTCAACCCACGCATGATCTCGACGCCTTCATCGCAGCGGTGAGAGGCAAGGCTGACCGCTCGTCGGTCCGCGTGAAGACCGTCGCCTGGAACGGTCAGGTGGATGTGATCACGCTGAAGCTGGACAAACACTACTGGCCCGCCTATGAATTGTTGCGCCAAGCGGACGGCACCTGGTCCCGGCGCGCGCTCGACCCCCAGGAGGGTGCGCCCGGCATGTGACGCGCGTCACCTTTCCGTGACCGCGCCCGTGCCCGCGGGCTTCTTTTCGCTCGCGTTGCTGGCCGGCCTGTCGCTGTTGGCCTCCGCGGCATCGATGGCCGCGTCCACGCTGACGGTGTCGGTGACCTCGGCCGATCGCCGGCCGGTGAGCGGCGTCGTCGTCACCGTCACCGCCCTGGGAGCCCCGATCCGGCCTTCACGCGAGCGAAAGCCTGCGGTGATGGATCAGGTGAACAAGACCTTCGTGCCGCAGGTGCTGGTGGTGGCCGCCGGCACGGCCGTTGAGTTCCCGAACAGCGATTCGGTCAGTCACCAGGTGTATTCCTTTGGCTCTGTTGAATTTCGAGTGGGTTACGCGACGTAGGGATTGAGCTTGGAGAAGTCGAGCTTGCCAGCGACAAGGAAGATCACCATGCGGATGGTGCGGAAGGTCCCATACCCGCGCGCCTTGCGTTTGGCGGCCTGGAACAGGCCGTTGATGGCTTCCAAGAAGCCGTTCGTTTGCCGTGTTTCGACCCAGGCGAGGACCCCCTCGAAGTGCTTGCGGATCATGACGGCCACTGCCTTCATCGGCTCGACCTTCGAGCGCATCACGTTCGTACACCACTGCTTGAGCAGCGCGCGCACGATGTTGGGCTGCTTGCGGCTCATGATCTCGCGCAGCTGCTCGCGGTACTGCCAGGCACGGGCGGTGCGGCTGCTGGTCATGTTCGCCAGCAGGGCATCGAGCTCGGCGCGCTGCGGCCGCCCCAACCGACTGCGGTCCTTCAGCAGCGTCCAACGCAACCCCTTGAGGCTCGGGTCGAGCTTCTGCTCGGCGCGGCGCATGGCGTCGATCGCGGCCGAGGCGTGAGCGATCACGTGGAACTTGTCGAAGGTGATCTGTGCGTTGGGAAAGTTTGCCTCGACGCCTTTGATGAACGCCGGGGACATGTCGATGCTGATGGCGGCAATCTGGGTGGGCTTGCCAGCATGGGCGCGCAGGTTCGCGGCGAAGGCCTGCACGGTCTCGGCTTCGCGGCCCTCGGCCACGAACAGCACTCGGCGCCGCTCGGGGTCCGGGTCGGCATCGGCAAAGAGCGTCACGTAGTCGTGTCCCTTGGCGCGCGAGGTCTCATCGATCGCCAGGCGCCGCACCTCACGGAGATCGGCCGCACCAACCGCCGCATCGACGTAGCGATGGCACACGGCCATGATCCGATGAACCGACTCCCCGGTGATGCGCGCGACACCCGTGAAGGACATCTCCCGGCTCAACAGCAGCACGAAGGCCTCAAAGAGCAGCGAGAAGCCCGACAGCTTGCCCGCCCACGGCGGGCTCACCTGAACAACCTTCCCGTCGGGCAGCTTCACTCGCGGTACCCGCACCGAAAGCTCGCATTCGTGCTGGAAGAAGTTCAGGTGCCGGTAGGTCTTGGTCACGGTGTCGTGCACCGGGTGCTGCCCGTCCGCGCCAGCGACCCCAAAGCGGCTGCCAACCTCGAAATCCACGCAAATGTTCAGCTTCTTCTGGCTCGGCTCGAAGCTCATCCCGGCGATGAACCAGGGGGAGCTGATGCCCAGGGCAGACTCGAATATCTTCTCGGTGACCATCTCGACCCTTCCACTTCGATCTTCAGGAGCCTGCGCCCCAACCAGCCACGGACTTCTGCCGCCTGCGGCGCCAGACCGCGCTTCGCCTTTGCCGATGAAAGTAGATCGAAGAGCAAAGATCAAGATCTACCCCGAAGAAAGCTCCGGTTACCCACTCAGATTTCAATAGAGGCATTCCTTTTCACCTGCGAAGCATTTCCAGCTCTCGCTGTACAAGGGCGAGGTGCATTCGCCCATCCAGTTCGATCAGCCCGGCCTCGTGGTCCTGGGATGCAACATCCACGACAGCATGGTCGGCTACATCTACGTGGCCGAAACGCCCTTCTTCGGCCGGACCGGCGAGACCGGTCGCCTCGCCCTCGATGATCTTCCGGCGGGCCGCTACCGCCTCACCCTCTGGAGCCCCACCATCGCGGACGACAGCGCCAGCCTCACCCGGGAGCTGAAGCTGGATGGCAGCTCCGCGGCGGACGTGAAGTTCGATCTGCTGAAGCCGTTGCGGGCGCAGCCCGTGCCGCGGCCTCGTCCGGACGGCTGGGAGTCCTACTGATCATGAACCGGGGATCACGCCACTGGCGCATCGCGATGCTCGCGTTGCTGCTCGGCGCGTCGGGTGCAGGGAGGGCGGGAGACCGGCTCGAGCTGCAGGGCCTTCTCGACCTGCGCGCCGTGTACGCCGACGGGCTCACCTCATTCCTCTATGGCGGCAGCGGCCGCCTGCGTTTCGATGCGGATCACGAGGGCGTGCGAGTCGGGCGGCTGATGCTGGCGGGCCGCTACAGGATCAGCGATGTGTGGACCTTCAACGCCGTCGGCGGCAGCTGGGCCGATCCCGACAAGCATCCGGTGGACCTGACGGAAGCCTGGTTCGATGCGCGGCCCTTTCCGCGCGGGCCGGTGCGCTATCGCCTGCGCGTCGGCGCCTTCCAGCTGCCCGCATCGCTCGAGAACCGCGCGGTGGGGTGGAGCACGCCGTATTCGCTGTCGAGTTCGGCCATCAACACCTGGCTGGGCGAGGAGATCAGGATCCTCGGATCGGAGCTCGAGGCGAAATGGATCGGCGCGAGCCAGGGATACTTTGGTGAAGTCGCCGTGCAGGCCGCCGTGTTCGGCTGGAACGATCCGGCCGGCGATCTGATCGCCAGCCGCGGCTGGGCGATCGGTGAGCGGCAATCGACCCTGTTCGGCGGTCTGGGGCGGCCACGCGAATCCTTCTATCGCGAGATCGACGGCCGGCCCGGCTACTACGCGGGCTTGTCCTGGCGACATCATGATCAATGGGAAGTGCGCGCGCTGCGCTATGACAACCGCGCCGACCCGGGTGCCACCAATTCCGACGACATCGCCTGGCGCACGCAGTTCACCAGCCTCGGGGTCCGTTGGGAACCGGATGAACGCTGGACGGTGATCGCACAGACGATGCAGGGGCAGACCTACGTCGGCGGCGATGCGGTCCCCCAGGAGCAGTACGCCGAAAGCTTCCGCTCCTGGTTCGTGCTCGGCAGCCGGCAGTGGGGCGCCGGGCGGCTCACGCTGCGCTACGACCGTTTTTCCACGCACCAGCACAGCGGTGAGTACAGCCCGTTCACCGACGATGATGGACACGGGTTGATGCTCGCGTACCTGTACGACTTCGATGCCCATTGGCAAGCGGTCGGCGAATGGCAACAGGTCAGCAGCCGGTTCCCGCCCCGCGTGCTGTACGGCGACCCCGTGGCAGCGCGCGAGAAGCTCCTGCAGCTCAGCGTGCGGTATCGATTCAAGCTGCAGCGGTAGGCTCGCGGATCTCTTGTTATCATGGCGCCCGTGGTACGTGCTCCCCAGACATTGATCGAAGAGGCCGTGCAGATCCTGCGCGCCGGCAACCTCGTCGCCTTTCCCACCGAGACCGTGTACGGGCTGGGTGCGAATGCCTCCGACCCAACCGCGGTGCGCAAGATCTTCGAGCTCAAGGGCCGGCCTCCGGACCATCCGGTGATCGTGCACCTCGACGATCCCCGCTACCTGCACCGCTGGGTGCGGGAGATCCCGCCCTGCGCGCAGGCGCTGGCCGATGAGTTCTGGCCCGGGCCGCTGACGCTCATCTTCCCGCGCGCCGACAACGTCAACGACCTGGTGACGGGCGGACAGGACAGCGTCGGCATCCGCATCCCCTCGCACCCGCTCGCGCAGCAACTGCTCACCGCCTTCGGCGGCGGCATCGCCGCGCCATCGGCCAACCGCTACGGCCGGCTCAGCCCGACGCGTCCGGAGCACGTGCGCGAGGAGTTCGGCGACGAAGTGCCGCTGATCCTCGACGGCGGGGAGTCGCTCATCGGGCTCGAATCCACCATCGTCTCCTGCCTCGACAACCGGCCGCGGCTGCTGCGGCCGGGCTTCATCACGCTCTCCCAGCTCACCGCGGTGGTGGGACCCGTCGAGACGCGGGCCGGCGTGGCCGCCGATGAGCAGTTGCCGCGGGTCCCTGGTGATCGCGCCCAGCACTACGCGCCGCTCACGCCGCTGGAGATCGTGCCCATCGAGGATCTGGAGGCGCGGGCCGGCGAGTTCACCGAACGCAGCGAGAAGGTCGCGGTGCTCGCGATGCGTCCGCCGCTGCAGACTCGCCGCTACCTGACCTGGGTCAATGCCGGCAAGAAGCCGGAGACCTACGCGCACAACCTCTACAATCACCTGCGCCGCCTGGACCGCGCCGGTTGCGTACGAATCCTGGTGCAGGACGTGCCGGCCGATGAACGCTGGGCGGCGGTGCGCGACCGGCTGCAGCGGGCCAGCATCGCCGGCTCCGAGTCGCTCGAGATCAGTGCGGCCTGAGCAGCACGCCAGCCTTCGGGACGAGGCCGCGCTCCTCGATCCCGACCAGGATCCGTTCTCGCACGGGGCGGTGCGCTCCCTCGCCGCGCGGTTCGGTACGCCGCTGTTCCTCATCGATGCGCAGCGCGTGCGCGAACAGTACGCCGCGCTGGCCGCAGCGCTGCCGGGTGTGGACCTGCACTATGCCCTCAAGCCACTGCCGCACCCGGCCGTGGTTGCGACCCTCGCTGCCGCCGGCGCCAGCTTCGATCTTGCCACCACGGGCGAAGTGCAGCTCGTGCAAGGCTTGGGGGTGGCGCCCGAGCGCTGCATCCACACGCACCCGGTCAAGCGCGACATCGACATCCGCAACGCCCTGCAGGCGGGCATCACGCGCTTCGTGGTCGACAATCCCGACGAGATGCGCAAGTTCGCGCGCCATGCGCGGCGGGCATCCCTGCTGATTCGCCTGTCGTTCCGCAGCCCCGACGCACGGTGCGACCTGTCGCGCAAGTTCGGTTGCGATCCGCTGGCGGTGGGGGAACTGCTGCGACTTGCCGCGCGACTGTCGCTGCGCATCGAGGGCTTCTCCTTCCACGTCGGCTCGCAGGCTCGCAGCCCGGACACGTACGTCGAGGCCATCGACTCCTGCCGCGCGCTGTTGCCGGAGGCGCAGGCGCTGGGACACACCGCCACGCTCATCGACATCGGCGGCGGTTTCCCGGTGGACTACGGCGGGGCGCCGGTCGACATCCACTCCTTCTGCGCGCCGATCCGCGCGGCGCTGGCGCGGTTGCCCGCGGGCGTGCGGGTCATCGCCGAGCCCGGCCGCTTCATCGTGGCCCCGGCCGCCATCGAGGTGGTGTCCGTGATGGGGCGGGCACGCCGCGACGGCCGCTGGTGGTACTACCTGGACGATGGCCTCTACGGCTGCTTCAACGGGCAGCTCTACGATCACGTGCGCTACCCGGTGAGCGCGCTGGACGGGCGCGGCCCGCTGCATCCGTCCGTGCTCGCCGGCCCCACCTGCGACAGCATCGATGTCATCGACGAGAACCTCGAGCTGCCGTTGCTCGAGGCGAAGGACCTGCTCGTCGGCTCGATGATGGGCGCCTACACCTGGTGCAGCGCCACGGAGTTCAATTTCTTCCGCAAGGCGCAGGCGATCGCCGTGGATCGCGGCCGCTGGCTGCGGGCATGAGGCAGGGTGCCGGCCTGGCGCTCGCCTGCTGCGGAGTGCTGTCCTGCGCGGCCCTGTCGGCCTGTGCGCCGGGAACGCCGGCCCCTGCTTCGGCCGGGAGCCGCGGCGAGGCGCTGTTCGCCGCCAACTGCAGCACCTGCCACCAGCCCGATGCGCGCGGCATTCCGCGCGTCTACCCGGCGCTCGCGGGTTCCGCCATCGTCAACGGTGATCCAGGCCCGCTCGCGCGCTGGGTGGTGAAGGGCGAGCGGCCGGCCACGATGCCCGCGGGACGATACCCCACCGCCATGCCGGTCTTCGGCTGGCTGAAGGATGCCGATGCCGCGGCGCTCCTGACGCACCTGCGCACGCACTTCGGCAACCACGCCGCCGTGGTGCAACCGGACGAGATTGCGAGGGCGCTGGGACGATGAGCACGCTGACCGCCATTCATCGCATGGTGGAGGATTGCCGGCGCGGTGTGCACACCTCGCTCGTCGCGCGGCTGGAATCAGGCTGGGTCATCATGGCCGAGCGCCAGGTGCTCCGCGGGTACTGCCTGCTGCTGCCGGACCCGGTGGTTGCGCACCTGAACGCGCTGCAGGGTGCCGATCGCGGCCGCTTCGTCGCCGACATGTCGCATGTGGGCGATGCGCTGCTCGAGCTCACCGGCGCGGTGCGCATCAACTACGCCATCTACGGCAATCTCGAGCCGGCGCTGCACGCGCACGTCTTCCCGCGCTTCGCCGACGAACCCGTGGACCAGCGTTCCGCCCAGCCTTGGGCGCTCGACTGGCACACGGCACCCGCCTGGAGCGAAGCCGCGCATGGCGCACTCCGGCGCCAGCTTGCCACGGCGCTCGGGCGCGTGGCGTCCTGACGGCATGCTTGAGCGCGAGGCACGGTCCCGGTAGTTTCTGGTGCGTGCACGGAGCGTTGGACGGCCTGCTGAACCAGGCGATGACACTGCAGATCGGGGGTGACCTGGCCGCCGCGGAAGGGACCTATCGACGTATCCTGCACGAAGAGCCGCGGCACGCCGCCGCCAATCATTGCCTGGGCATGCTGTACGTGCAGCTCAGGCGTCCCGCCGAGGCGATCAGCCTGCTGCTCGCCGCCCTGGAGAACGATCCGCGGGAGCCGTCCTATTGGTTCGGCTACCTGGACGCCTTGCTGCTGTCGGGCCGGGTCGATGAAGCCAGGGACACCCTCGCGCTGGCGCGCGAGCACGGACTGGACGGACAGGAAGTCGAGAAGTTCGCCGCGCGGCTCGCATCAGCCAACGCCGCCGCCGCCGCCACTGCCATTGCCACTGCCACTGCCGCCGCGCCGCCGGCGCGCGCCGAGAGGCGCCGGCAGGAACGCAGCACCAAGGCCCTGGAGGATGCGTTGCTCGGCGCCGTCAGGCAGGGCCGTTTCGCCGATGCACTCGATGGCGCCCGACTGCTCACCGTGCGCCACCCGGACCGGGGCCTAGGATGGAAGGTGCTCGGCGCGATGCTGTGGTCGAGAGGGCAGGAAAACGACGCCCTGCAGGCCATGCAGACCGCCGCCCGGCTTTCTCCCGAGGATGCCGAGACGCGCCGCAACCTCGGCGTGACGCTGATCAAGCTGGAGCGTTTCGCCGAAGCCGAACGCTACCTGCGTGAAGCACTGGCGATCGAACCCGATTCGGTGGCCGTGTATTCCGACCTCGCGAACCTCTACCAGTTGCAGGGCCTGTATGCCGAGGCGCAGAGCTGTTCCCTCAAGTCGCTGTCGCTCAGGCCAGAACCCGATGCCTCGGGCCAGGACATGCGCTATTCGAGCCTGCTGTTCCTGCGCAGCCACGACCCGGGCGTGAGCACCGCGGAACTGTTCGCCCAACACCGCCGAGTCGGGGAGCGTTTCGAGGCGGGATATCGCAGTGCCCGGCCGCGCCATCGCAACGATCCGGATCCCGGGCGCAGGCTGCGCGTCGCCTTCGTGTCGGGCGATCTGTGCAATCACGCCGTGGCGCATTTCATCGAGCCGGTGCTCGCCGAATTGCGGCGGCGTCCGCTGCTGCAGCTCTGCGCCTATTACAACAACCCACTCGAGGATGCGGTCAGCCAGCGCCTGCGCGGGTACTTCGACGAATGGCACCCGAGTGCCCCGCTATCGACGGTGCAGTTTGCGAAGAAGATCATGGATGATGGCATCGACGTGCTCATCGACCTGTCGGGGCACACCTCCATGAACCGGCTGCAGGCACTGGCTCGAAAGCCCGCGCCGGTGCAGGCCAGCTGGATCGGCTATCCCGGAACCACCGGCCTTGATGCCATGGACTACTACCTGGCGGACCGGTTCTTCCTGCCACCGGGGCGCTTCGATGCGCAGTTCACGGAGAAGCTGGTGTACCTGCCGGCCAATGTTCCCTTCAAGCCGCACGAGTCCTCGCCCGAGGTGAACGCGTTGCCGGCGCTGGCATCCGGCCACCTGACCTTCGGCAGCTTCAACCGCCTGGGCAAGCTCAACGCGGCCTCGATCGAGTTGTGGTCAGGGCTGCTGCGGGCGCTGCCCGGGTCGCGGATGGTCCTCGGCGGGCTGCAGCGCGACCAGGAGTCCGCACTCACCGCGAAGTTCGAGGCTTTCGGCATCGCCGCGCAGCGCCTGTCGTTCCTGCTGCGCGATCGCCTCGATGCCTACCTCGCCCATCATCACCGCATCGACATCTGCCTGGACACCATGCCCTATTCGGGTGGCACGACCACCTTCCATGCGCTGTGGATGGGTGTGCCGACCCTGACCGTTGCGGGCGCCACGCCGGCCGCGATGCAGGGCGCCGCCATCATGGGGCAGCTGGGACTCACGGACTTCGTGGCCACCGACGCGGCCGATTTCGTTGCCAAGGGCTGCCATTGGGCGGCGCATGTCGGGGAGCTGGCCCGGTTGCGTGCCGGCATGCGCAGGCGCTGGGAGTCCTCACCCGGACGCGATCCGGCGGTGCTCGCCGCAAGCCTCGACGAAGCGCTGCGTCGCATGTGGCGGCGATGGTGCGCCGGGCTGCCGCCGGAATCCTTCGAAGTGCCGGCGACGACTGACTAGGAACCCTGCACGCGGACATTTTCGCAGTTGCCAGGGATCGCGCGAAATGATGCTGCGGTAATTGCAATGCACGGATCAATACGATTGTGCCCTCGCAGGATGCACGGCTGGTCAGACGGCTCTCCTGGCTGGCGGCGTCGGTCGATCGTGGCGCGATGGAAGCGCAAGATGCATATCGCTCGTTGCGAGGCGCATGCGAGAACGCCGGATGTGCCGGGCTGCAATGCCTGGGCGCGGTAGGCCGATTGACCACACTATCTTTCCTCCCGAACTGTGGGCGCTCGCGACTTTGGCCTCCTTCAATAGCGGCGCCGGGAACCGGGATTCAAGACTGTGAGCTACGGTAGCGTTCGGCCAAGAGCCATCATTAGCTGTGCGAAGTGGCTTGCCGAATAGCGGACACTCCGACTGATCTTGACGCTGAGATCAACGCCATGCGCTCAGATGGTACGCCATTGACTTATACTACGTCATTGACTTAGTATCCTTCATCGTTTTCGTCGAGACGCCGATTTTCACCGAGGATGTACGCCGACTGCTCAGCGACGAGGAGTATTCATCATTGCAATGGCACCTCGTCGCGCACCCTGACGCGGGAGATTTGATCGTTGGCACGGGTGGTTTGCGTAAAATTCGCTGGAAGGCGGCAGGAAGAGGGAAACGAGGCGGTACCAGGGTGATCTACTTCCATGTGTCGGCCCGCTCCGAAATTCGGATGATTTTGATCTATCAAAAAGGAATAAAGGACGATCTGACGCCCGCTGAGAAGAAGATGTTGCGAGGCATCAATGCGGAGTGGCGATGATGGATAAGAAGCTTTTCAAACGATTGGTGGATAGCATGGGGCAGATGGACGAAATTGTCCGTGGCATGCGCGAGCCGTCGCGCGAATATTTCATAGATGCCTCCAAGGTCAAAGAAATCCGCGCGATGACCGGCCTCAGCCAGCCTAGATTTGCTCGTCTGCTGCACGTGGACGTCGGTACTTTGCGCAACTGGGAACAGGGGCGTCGCGAGCCGACGGGACCTGCAAAGGCGCTGTTGCGGGCGATCAAATCAGACCCAAAAGCTGTGCTGAAAGCATTGGCGTCGTAGGCTCTCGTCTCGCTGCCCGTTAGCGGACGCTGGGCGTGGCGGCTTCGGGTCAAGACCTTCCTTATCGGGGTTCCGTAGCGCGGCGCCAATACTCGCCCGGGCGGACGATAGGGATCCCCTCGAACTGCTGCATATCGAGCAGGTCACGATCAACGCTGAGCAACAATTTGCACTCGCTCGACTTGGCGGTTCCCAACACAGGGATGTCGTCAGCAACTCGGCAAACATCAACAGGCAGTTGAGCGGGGACGATGACGATTGAGGCACCGCGAAGAAAACCAGCAACGGCCTTGGAGTCCCGCTTCGGAAAATCGAACTTCTCGAACAGCTTCCGTGCCACTTCGTCGAGAATGAAGTTGGACGTCACCAATTCATGATGCAACAGCGGGTCTTCCAGCATCTCGGCGCAAACGCCAGCTCGGCTGATATGAGCCGCGACGAGGACCGAAGGGTCGAGCGCGACCCTCACTTCCGTTGCAGGACGTCGAATATATCGTCGTCAGTGTTGATACCCGCTGCCTGCACTCTCGGAACCATCCTGCGGCGCAGTGCGCGAAATTCGGCGTCAGGGGAAAGCGCCCGTACATTGCCACCATGCACGCCGGCATCCAGTCAAATATGATACGCCCCATGCTCAATCGCCGGCACTTCATCATTGCGTCCGCATTTTCCTTGCCCGGCATTCTCCAGGCGAATCCGACTCGATCCCAGCGACTGATATCGAGCATTGCGAGGCTTGAGAAGATCAACGGAGGGCGACTGGGCGTTGCTGTCGTCGATAGCGGGAACGGCGAGCGCGTCGAGCATCGGGGACATGAACGGTTTCCGATGTGCAGCACGTTCAAGTTCTTGCTTGCGGCTGCCGTGCTTCAGCGCGTGGACAGGCGGCAGGAGGCGCTCACTCGTGTCGTCGCGATCCCGTCGAAGCCTCTCTTGTTCAATTCGCCGCTCACCGAGCCGAACGCCGGCGGCACGATGTCCGTTGAGGCTCTTTGTCACGCCATCCTGACTCGGAGCGATAACACCGCAGCCAACCTGCTCCTTGAGATGATGGGTGGCCCGCCGGGCATCACAGGATTCTGCCGCTCCCTCGGAGATGAAGTGACTCGCCTGGACCGGATGGAGTTGTCCCTGAACGAATCCCTCGAGGGAGATATCCGCGATACGACGACGCCATCGGCGATGGCGGATGACCTTCGGTCCGTACTGCTCGGCCACGTGCTTTCCGTGCAGTCCCGCACACAACTGTTGCGATGGATGGAATCGAGCGAAACCGGTCTCGACCGGCTGCGCGCAAGGCTGCCGACAGCCTGGCGCACGGCGGACAAGACTGGTGCAAATGGGCGGCATACCAGCAACGATGTGGCCTTGCTTTCGCCTCCCGGCAGGGCAGCGGTCGTGGTGTCCGCGTACATCACCCAATGCCTTGGACCTGAGAGCAAGCGGGCGGCGATGCTCGCGGAAGTCGGGGGACTCGTGAGAGCCTGGGTCGGCTGAGGCGACAGTGCCTTATCCGCGACCCTTACGGCATCACGTTCAACATCCGGGAAGAAGACAAAGGCGTCTGACGCAAGTTTTCCTCAGGTCGCCAGCACGCCACCTTCCACGGGCAGCGTGATGCCGGTGACATACGATCCCGCATCGCTGGCGAGGAAGATCAGCGCCGCGGAGATCTCCTCGGGTTCGCCATATCGGCCCATCAGCACGCGGTTCATGGTGCGCTCGACGTAGGCTCGGTCATATTGCTCGGTCATCTCGGTGGCGAAGAACCCGGGCGCGATGGCATTGACGCGTATCCCGCGGCGCGACGCCCACTGCTGCGCCAGGTCGCGGGTGAGCCCGATCAACCCTGCCTTGGAGGATGCGTATGCTGCCTGCGGCAGGCCGGCCGTGGTCAGGCCGAGCACGCTGCTGATGTTGATGATCGAACTGCCGGGCTTCATGACCCGACCGCAGGCCTGGGCCATCCAATAGCAGGCATTGAGGTTCAGGTCGATGACGGACCGAAACTGCTCGGGTGTCTCCTTGAGAGCCGGCACCGCGGTGCCGACACCGGCGTTGTTCACGAGAACATCGACGCGCCCGAACGTACGCATCGCCGCATCCACGAGGGCCGTGCATTCTTCCGGGCGGGTCACGTCGGTCTTCACGGAAAGGGCGCGACGACCCGCCGCTTCGACCCGCTTCTGGGTGTCCGCGAGCTTGTCGGCCCGCCGGGCGGCCAGCACCACGTCCGCGCCGGCTTCGGCCAGCGCGATTGCGAAGGCGACGCCGATGCCGCTCGAGGCGCCGGTAACGATGGCAACGCGATCATCCAGCCTGAAACGGTCGAGTATGGGCATGGGGTGTAGGTCCGATCGTGAACTTGGAATGGCGAATCCTAGCGCAGCACCCCCGTCGAGTTGAAATTGTCAGGCAATGAGGCGAGTTGCCCTGGCCGTAAAGGGCGTCAGCGTAGCCATTTGCGGCAGGCCGATGGCCTGGCCATGCAAGATTGCTGATTTTGATCGCCGAGACAGGGTATGTTGGGGGTTCGGTGACAGGAGGTGAATGTCGTGGCGAGTGTAGACAGGCAGAATCAAGGCAATGTCGCGGTCATCCACTTCGGCGAAGCGCCGGTGAACAGTTTTGGGCACGCGACGCGCAAGGCGCTGGTGGCGGGGATCGACGCGGCGGTGGCGGATGCGGCCGTGGTGGCCATCGTGATCGCCGGCCACAATGGCCTGTTCTCGGCCGGCGCGGACATCAAGGAGTTTGGCACCCCGGTGATGCTGGCGGCCCCGAACCTGCACAATGTGATCACGGCGCTGGAGTCCTGCCCCAAGCCGGTGGTGGCGGCGATCGAAGGCACTTGCCTGGGCGGTGGGCTGGAGGTGGCGCTGGGCTGTCATTACCGGGTGGCCAGTGAGTCGGCGAAGCTGGGACTGCCGGAGGTCAAGCTCGGCCTGCTGCCCGGGGCGGGCGGCACTCAGCGGCTGCCGCGGCTCGTCGGGGTGGAGAACGCGATCAACGTCATCGTCGGTGGGGAGCCGGTGCCGGCCAAGCTGTTCAAGGGCTCATCGCTCCTCGATGCTTGCGTCGCCGGTGATCCGATCCCCGAAGCCGTGAAGCTGGCGGTCGAGAAGGGCGCTGCCGTGGCCGCAGGGACCAAGCTTCCCAAGGTGCGCGACCGCCAGGTCGTGGGCGCCAACATCGAGGCGATCATCGGCTTTGCGCGCACCACGATCGGGGCGATGTACCCGAACTTTCCCGCACCGCTGAAGTGCCTGGCCGCGATCGAGGCGGCCGCGACCCAGCCCTTCGAGGCGGGCCTGGCCACCGAGCGGCAGTTGTTCGCCGAGCTGATGATGACCCCGGTGTCGCGGGCGCTGCGGCACGCCTTCTTCGCCGAACGCGCCGCGGCCAAGGTGCGCGATGTGCCCGAGTCCACCCCGACCCGGGAAATCAAGAGCGCAGCGGTCATCGGTGCCGGCACCATGGGCACCGGCATCGCCCTCAATTTCCTCAACGCCGGGATCCCGGTGTTCCTGCTCGAGGTGGGCCAGGAGGCCCTGGATAAGGGCATCGCCCGGATCCGCGACACCTATGCCGGGCAGGTGAAGAAGGGCAGGCTCAAGCCCGCGGACGCCGAAGCCAAGGCAGCGCTCCTGAAGCCCACCCTCAAGTACGAGGACATCGCCTCGGCCGATATCGTCATCGAAGCGGTGTTCGAGGACATGGGCGTGAAGGAGAAAGTGTTCAAGACCCTCGATTCGGTGATGAAGCCCGGCGCCATCCTCGCCAGCAACACCTCGACCCTGGATGTGGATCGCATCGCTGCGGTCACGAAGCGCCCTGCCGATGTCATCGGCACGCATTTCTTCAGCCCCGCGAACATCATGAAGCTCTTGGAAGTGGTGCGCGGCAAGGCCACCTCGAAGGAGGTGCTGGCCACGACCATGAAGCTGGCGAAATCCTTGCGCAAGACGGCCGTGGTCTCGGGCGTGTGCGATGGGTTCATCGGCAACCGCATGCTCGAGCAGTACCTGCGCCAGGCGCTGTTCATGGTGGATGAGGGCGCGAGCCCGGCGCAGATCGATGCGGCGATCGAGAAGTTCGGCTTTGCCATGGGCCCGTTTCGGATGAGCGACCTCGCCGGGAACGACATCGGCTGGCACATCCGCAAGCGACGGGCCATCGAGCAGCCCGATGTCATCTACTCGAAGATCGCCGACAAGCTGTGCGAACTGGGCCGCTTCGGCCAGAAGACCAATGGGGGATGGTATGACTATCGCCCGGGCGATCGAACCGCGTACCCCTCGACAGTGGTCGATGAGCTGATCGCCACCCACCGCAAGACCTTGAACCTGGCCCCTCGCAAGCTCGAGGCGCGCGAGATCATCGACCGGCTGGTGTATGCCCTGGTGAACGAGGCGGCGAAGATCCTGGAAGAGGGCATCGCGCAGCGCGCTTCGGACATCGATGTGGTGTACCTCACGGGCTATGGCTTCCCGGTCTGGCGGGGAGGGCCCATGTGTTATGCGGATGAGATAGGGGTCTACGGGGTGGCTCAGCACATGCGTGAGCTGGCCCGCAACCCGCAAGGGGATCCGGCCTTCTGGACCCCCGCCCCCCTGATCCAGCGCCTGGCCGCCGAAGGTGGCTCGTTCAACCAGTCCGGAGCCACGCCATGAGCCGCGAAGCTGTCATCGTCTCCACCGCCCGCACCCCGCTGGCCAAGTCCTGGCGCGGGGCCTTCAACATGACCCACGGGGCGACCCTGGGAGGTCATGTCGTCAAGAGCGCCCTGGAGCGGGCGAAGGTCGACCCGAAGGACGTCGAGGATGTGATGATGGGCTGCGCCCTGCCCGAAGGGGCCACGGGGGGCAACATCGGACGGCAGATCGCCGTGCGCGCCGGGTGCCCGGACTCGGTGGCCGGGGTCACGGTGGGCCGGTTCTGCTCCTCCGGCCTTCAGACCATTGCGCTTGCAGCGCAGCGCATCATCGCCGGGGAAGGGGAGATCTACGTGGCCGGCGGGGTGGAGTCCATCTCGTTGGTGCAGAACGAGCTCAACCAGCACCTGTACAAGGACCCCTGGATCAGCGAGCACAAGCCCGGCATCTACTGGTCGATGCTCGAGACGGCCGAAGAGGTGGCCAAGCGCTACAACATCTCCCGCCAGCGCATGGATGAGTACGGCGCCCGCAGCCAGCAACTGGCCTGCGCAGCGCAGGAAGCCGGCGGCTTCACCGAGGAGATCGCCCCGATCACCGTCACGATGGCCGGCATGGACAAGGACACGGGCCGGCTGTTCACGAAGGAGGTGACTTCCTCGGTGGATGAGGGCCTGCGGGCCGGCACCACGTATGACTCGATCAAGAACCTCAAATCCGCACTGCCCGGTGGGCTGATCTCGGCGGGCAATGCCAGCCAGTTCTCCGACGGGGCGGGGGCCTGCGTGGTGATGAGCGCCGAGGAGGCCAAGCGCCGGAACCTGAAGCCGTTGGGGAAGTTCGCAGGCTTTGCCATCGCGGGCTGCGACCCGAAGGAGATGGGCATCGGCCCGGTGTTCGCCGTGCCCAAGCTCCTGAAGCGCGCGGGGCTCAAGGTCTCCGACATCGACCTGTGGGAACTGAACGAAGCCTTCGCGGTGCAGGTGCTGTACTGCCGCGACCAACTCGGCATCCCGGAGGGCAGGCTCAATGTCGATGGCGGCGCGATCGCCATCGGTCACCCCTACGGCATGAGCGGCCAGCGGCTCACGGGCCATGCGCTCATCGCAGGAAAGAAGCGCGGCGCGAAGCGCGTGGTGGTCACCATGTGCATCGGTGGGGGCATGGGTGCGGCGGGGTTGTTCGAAGTCTATTGAGCGTTCCGGAATGGTCGGCGGGACCGCCGGGGAGATCATCGCCAGCAAGGCGGCCGGCTTCGAGGTGGGCGAATACGTCGTCAGCGCAGCGAGTGGCGCGGCAAGCCCATCCCGATGGCTGCGCCCGCGCTGATCCTCCGCAGCCGCCTGCGCATCGAAGGTTTCATCATCACCGAGCACATGGATGTGTGGAGCGAAGCATTGCGGGAACTCGCGCAGCTGGTGGGAACCGGCCAATTGAAACACTGGGAGACGGTGGCAATGGGTCTCGAATCAGCGCCGGCAGCATTCCTTGGGCTGCTGAAGGGCCAGAACAAGGGAAAGCAACTGGTTCAGCTGGCAGGTTGACTTCAAGGGCCTATGTGCCCGAAAGCACACAAGGGTTCTTCCGAACAGATGAGGTGGTCATCATGTAACCATAGGCTATCATTATCATCGGTAATGCAATCAGGACCTGGCGTCGTGCCGAGAATCGAACAAGAAACCCAGCCTCTTCGGAAACCGCAGGCACTCAAGATCCTGAAAGCGGCACAACATCTGCTGGCATTCGAGGGATATCCCATGTTCTCGATACGCAACGTCGCAAAGGCGGCAAAGGTCAGCGTGGGTGCCGTTCAATATCATTTCAAGTCGCGCGAAATCCTGTTGGAGGAGTTGCTGCTGTATGTGACCGAACTGTACGAGGAACAGTACGCCCGGGTGAATGCAAAATCCTACGATTCGGCGGAAGATCGGTTTCTTGGAATGATCGACTTCTACCTGGAGGACATGTCAAAACCGATTCGGCGAGGGTTCTTTTCGCAGGCATGGGCGCTTGCGCAGACGGAGCATTTTGCTGAACGGAGCATGGAACGATCGTTTGCCCGATACCGAAGTGCGGTCGCACGGATTCTTCGGGACTTCATGAGTGGATTCAGTGAAGCGGAATGTGAAGACTCGGCTGCGGCAATCCAATCGCTGATCGAGGGCGCGCAGATGTCCCAAGTGAAGCGTGGGCGACATCTTGTACTGCGGGCTCGCGTCAAAGCCATAATCCGCGAGCAGGCATATATGATCGCAACTCGGGCAGGCTGATGCGGAGAGCCGGCCTCGCCAAACCGTCTATGACTCGTAAAGTTACGCCAGAACCAGCAAAGCACCAGCGGGACAGTGGGCGGGCGGATGCTGCAAGAATGACCAAGGGTGGAATGCGTTCTCGGGAAATATTGGAGGTGGCGCGGAGAATTCTCGTCGAAGAAGGCTACAAGAATCTGACGCTCCGCCGGGTAGCGCAAAGTGTAGGCATCAGTATTGGCAATCTTCAATATTACTTTCCGGCCAAGGAAGACCTGGAACGCCAAGTGCTGCAATATGCCCGCGATCGCGCGATCAGGGAATGTGGTGACTACTTCGATCAGTTGAGCGGCGGCGCCGAGGTCCGGTTCGAGCGGCTCATCAAGTTTCTCCTGGCATCGGTCAATCGGCCCGATACTCGTGGTCTTCATTTGCAGGGGTGGGCGGTGGCTACCCACGATGACCATGTTGAATATTGCATGGAGCAGTTGTTCCATGAGCGATGCGTGATCGTCGCGCGTGCAATCGAGCAGCTGAATCCCGAGATCGATGCGGCGGAACGGCTGAACCGTGCAACCGTCATACACGCCATGATCGTGGGGTCGGTCTTTTCGTGCATGACACAAGATCGCAGCTTGGTGAAACGCCGCGGGTTGGATCGCATTCTCGGGATGCGGGCGCTTGCCCTGGCGAAGGCGCCGATTTCCTGATCGATCGGCCTGGATGGCTCGACCGTTGAATGCTATCCGCCAAAAACCCCGCAGAGAAAGACCACTTCCCTGGCATCGGTTACCGGTTGGTGCAACCCGAGGGAGCTGAATCTTCCGTCCAACGCGACGAGAATGCCCGGACGGAGTCTATTGCCAAGCATAAGGACGGCACGACTGTCGGGATATTGCGCGGCCAAGGCGTCCACCAGATCGCCGACGGTCTCTCCAGTCAGGAGGGGTTCTTGATGAACTCCACAGGGAGATTGCAGGGCACTCGACAGGATCACTCTGACCATGTGCCTTCAGTGCCTGTCTCGTGACCTCATGAGATCGAGGAGTCGGCTCGGCTTCATCGGCAGCGAGCGGGGCCGCACTCCGACCGCGTCGTAGATGGCATTCGCCACCGCTGCGACGGGTGGGACTATGGATATCTCGCCGGCACCCCGCACGCCGAAAGGATGCGCAGGATTCGGAGTCTCGAGAATGACTGCTTCGATCATCGGCAGATCCAGCGCAGTGGGCATCCGGTAGTCGAGAAGAGTCGCATTGCGGAGCTTCCCGGTGTGGTCATAGAAGTATTCTTCACTCAACGCCCACCCGAGACCTTGTGCGGTGGCGCCTTGCATCTGGCCGCTGACCAGCCCCGATGTACTGCCTTGCCGACATCCTGAAATGCCGTATGTCTCAGCAGCTGGACCTTGCCGGTTGCGGTGTCCACCGACACATCAACGATATGACCGGCAACCTGGATGCCGATGTCGCTTGGAGATACGGTCGCTGACATCGAGATGGTGCCGCCCGTCTCCGATAGCTTGGAGCAAAGTTCCTGAAACGACATGGTCAATTGCTCGTTCTCATTGTGGTGGAACCTGCCATCGGTGAAGGCGATGGTCGCTGGATCGACCTTCCACAGCAGCGCCGCACGTGATCGCATCGCCGCCAGCACCATTTCGCCCGCCTTGATCACGGCAAGCCCGGTGGCAAATGTCGTTCGGCTCCCGCAGGAGGTGAACGTGTATCCGATGGCGTCAGTTGCGCCAACAGAAGCGGAGATGCGATCGACGTCAATGCCGAATACTTCGGCCAGCTGCATCGCAAGACTGAGGCGGGTGCCGCTGAGATCACAACTGCCGGTGCAGAGTTGAACGGTGCCATCCGTATTCACCATGACTCTTGCATCTGACTGCATGCCAATGTGCATATAGAAGGCGTAGGCAGCACCGCGACCAACCGTGCCCGCAGCCTTCGGCGCGGTGTAATGCGGATGCTTCCGCATCGCCTCCAACAGCCCCTTGCCATCGAATTTTCCACAGGGCAGACCCGAAACCATTCGGTCTCCGGTTGCCATCGCATTCATCATCCGGAATTCCAGCGGGTCGAGCCCAAGTTCGCGGGCCAGCTCATCCATTACCGTTTCGACCGCAAAGTTCACCGGAATGGCCCCGGGTGCCCGGTAAGGTTTGATCTTTGGCTTGTTGACCAGCACGTCGTAGCCGACAATTTTTTGGTGCGGAATTCGATACCGGTTCGTGGCTACCATGATTGCAGGGCCGACCGGACCACCTGGAAAGGCGCCTGCCTCGTAGGCACACTCAAGGTCGGCGGCGACCAGCCTGCCATCTTTGGTTGCGCCGATCTTGACCCGGATCTGCGTGCCGGAACTGGGCCCGGTGGCTCGGAGAACTTCATCTCGACGCATGCTCATCCTGACAGGGCGTCCCGTCCGCTTGGATAATACCGCTGCCAAGGGGTCCAGGTAGGCTGCGTCCTTGCCGCCGAAGCCACCACCTATTTCCAGGGGAATGACGCGAATCTTTCCAATGGGAATATTGAGAATGCCAGCGACCTGATCGCGAATCGCGAGTGGCCTTGCGTGCTCGTGTATATCTCAATCAGACCCTCGGCGTTCCAGGTTACGGTTGTAACGTGGGATTCAATGTAACCCTGGTGAACCGTCTCGGTGCTTGAACACACGGTCGATGATGACATCGCACTCCTTGAAACCCTTGACCACATCGCCGATGGCCAGGGTCAATCCGCCAGCATTGGGCAGCACTTTCCGAGTGCGAGCCAGGAATGCACCTGGCGTAAAGGTCTCGTGGATGACCGTCGCATTTTCCGCCATCGCTTCTTTCACGGTCATCACCGGTGGGAGCAGCTGATATTCAACGTCAATCAGGCGTGCAGCCTCGATGGCAATATGCGGGGTCTCAGCGGCCAGTGCTGCAACGACGTGGCCGTCGTAGAAGACCTTGCCCTTGGCGATGCAGTTATCGGAGATGTCCTGCATATCGACGTAACCGGCCTCGCCGAGTTCGATGATTTTCGTCTCGGGTACGGGAAAGTCATCTCCGGTGATGACGGCGTGAACACCTGGCATGGCGAGGGCTCTGGAAAAACCGATCGACCGTACGATGGCATGTGCATGGGGGCTGCGTACGGTCGCGCCAAACAGCATTCCGGGCTCGAAGTGATCGGCCGCAAATCGTGCCCGTCCAGTGACCTTATCCACGGCGTCAGGACGGTTCGGCGTCGATCCCAAGACTCGAAATCTGCGTTTCGGGTCAGATGGCGCCATATCGCATCGCTCCGTCATGGGCCACTCGCAGCACCGCGCGAACGATCTTGTCGTAACCAGTGCAGCGACAAAGATTGCCAGCCAGCCACTCGCGCACCTGTTGCTCGGTCGGATCCTTGTTCTCACGCAACAATGCGCGAGCGGCGATCAACAGACCGGGGGTGCAGAAGCCGCATTGCAGCGCATTTTCGTCGATGAAAGCCTGTTGCAACGGATCGAGGTGACCGTGTTGCGCCATGCCTTCCACGGTTTCGACTGCGCAGCCATTCGCCTCGACAGCCAATACACAGCAGGAATTCACCAGAGTTCCATCCAATTCGACGCTGCAAGCTCCGCAGTTGCCGTCATTGCAGCCCTCCTTGGTGCCGGTCAATTGCAGCACGTCTCGCAGCAATTCGAGCAAGCTCTGGCGTGCCTCGCAGAGTGCGCTCCTGGTCTGGCCATTGACCTTGAGTACGATGGCGCCCTTCTCATTCATTGGCGGTTTGCCCCTTGGCTCGAACAATGGCGTTTTGCAGCGCCCGCTGCACCAGTACCCTGGTCAGAATCCTGCGCTGCTCGACAGTGCCCCGCATATCGTCAATCGGTCGTGCACAGTCGGCGGAGATCTGTGCGGCGGCATCGATATGAGCGACAGTTGTCGGCTTTCCGGCAAGATATTCGCCAGCCGCTTTTGCCAGGAGCACGGTGGGTGCAACTGATCCAATCGCGATCCTTGCAGACAAGATCGAATCGCCAGAGTCAGTGAGAATGACGGCAGCGGCGGCATTGGCAATGGCAATGTCCATCTCGTTCCGCGGAATGAATCGAACGAAGCTGGCGCCGGAACGATCGGCCGGTTTCGGGATTCGCAGTCTGACGAGCAACTCATCCTCGCCCAATACCGACTTGCGTGGTCCGGTGCAGAAGTCTTCGACGCGGACTGTTCGATTTCCCCGCGGGCCCCTGACCTCGCACTGTGCCGCCAGAACGAACAGACCTGGAATGGCATCGCCACTGGGTGCTGCATTACAGAGGTTGCCTCCAATGCTGGCGCGCCCCTGGATTTGAACGCTGCCTATCAGGCGAGTGGCGTCGCCTAGAATCGGGTAGTCGCGCATCAAGTCGACGTCGCGATATAAATTGCGGCAACTGACAGCGGCCCCAATTGACACGGAGTCGGAGCAGTGTTCGATCCGCAGCAACTCCGGGATCCGTTTCACATCGACGACGATGTCAGGGCGCAGGGTATTCGCGCGCATTGCAACGATCAGATCGGTGCCACCAGCCAGTATGGCGGCGTGAGACCGGTGTTGGTGGAGGAGCATCACTGCATCGTCGAGAGTTCGCGGTGCAGCGTAGGCGATGTCCTTCAAGTCATCCTCCGTCGATCGAGGAAGTTCAACATTGGGAGTCGGTATTCGAGCTTACGTTACCACATTCGGCATCAACAGCCAATACGATTGACCTAATAGATTACGAAGCGGTGCCTGGCTGTCCGTCAAGGGCTGACTTGAGATACACTTCCACGTCAGTTCTTCGTCGGGAGTGCGAGTATGGAAATAACAGAATGCCCGCGATGCACTGCGAGTGGCGATCTGTTGCGGATAGAATGCAATGGATACGAAGCTGGCCGATTGATCTGGACAGTTCGTCACTGCTCGGCTTGTTCATTTTCGTGGCGGGATACGGAGCATGAGCGGGTCATCGAGCACGGTCTGCGGCCGTCATGGGCAAATATCGCCGATACTACGTTGAGCCTGTTTCCTCACAATATCCCGCCTCCCGCAACCTGAATGCGGGGAGGGTCAGTCACCTCAAGTATGACGCTGGCGAGGTTGATGCAGGTGCAGGATCGTGACACAGGCGGTCGCGAACGTTGCGCAGAAGAGCATTGCCCAGCCTATACCGCCAAGACCAAAACGGCTGACAATATAGCCGCCGATCAGGGGCCCGAGCCCTCCGTTCAGTACGAACATCGCGGCCATCGCTGCCGCAAGGCTGCCGCTGCGATCGAAATCAGCTGCCATTGCAAGCAACATGGGCAGCAGAAAGTAGACTAACGCGATCGCGGTTGGGGCCAATGCGATGAACATCCACGCAGGGACGCCATGGGTAAGCAGCAGGAAGATCACCGTTTCCAGGAATAACGCGACGATCATCGGCACGAGGCGGCCCGTCTTCGTGGCGATGTATGCGGCCACTGCACCCCCGACGAGTCCGCCGCCGGCTGCCACTGCTGCCACCAGGCTGGCAACGGTTTCCTTCACGCCAGACGCGAGACCGATCGGTATCATGTATGCCCATAACATGGCAGATGCGGTTCCCCATGTTGCCATTACCGCCAGGCCAAGCACCGAAGGCAGGCCTCCAGGCGGCATGGCGGTTGCTTCGGCGAGCATGCGGCGCGGCAACGATCCAAGATACGGGATCATCGACAGACACGCAGCGGCGATGGCCAGAAACACTCCCGTAGCGCCGAAATGGTCCCCCAACGCAGTGAGCACCACCAGCAGGGCGACACCCGCTGCGACGTTCCATGTCGTCAGCAATGCATACGCATGACCTGGTTTGCTCATGTTGGCGGGCATGGCATTTCCCAGAGCGAGCAGCACACCCTCCGCAATACCGGCTACAGCGCGGCATCCGAACAGGATCTGGTAGCTGTCCACGAATCCGGAGATGGCGTTGGCCGCTACAGCGATCATCCCCGCAAGGAAGCAAGCAAATACGACCGGCATTCTCGAGACAAGGGGCGCCAGCATGAAGGCAACCACGGCGACCGCCGTCAATTCAATGGAAACGAGGCCGCCAGCATGTCTGGACATCTCACCAGGCGATGCGAGCAGGGTGTTGACGATTACTGGCTGCGCCCACCAGCTGAATGAAGCAATGTTGTAGGCGCAGATGCTGGCAACAAGAACCCGGCGTTCTCCGGAATCATGGCCATCGAGGTTCATCAAACGCCACCAAGGGGAAAGATGTCTGGCATAGGTCAAACGTATTGCCACCGCGCGACTATAGGATAAACTGCAGTATCAATCAACCGCGGGGAAGTTGTCAGCCATGAGAGTTGCCATAGTTGGATGCGGTGGTCAGGGGACCGGGCTCGGCGGGTTGCTCGCAATGGAGCCGGACGTCGAGGAACTCGTGCTGGCCGATCAGGACTCGAACGTGGTGTCGATGGCGCGGCATTTCATCGAGTCCTTGGGATCCAGATCAAGAGTCAGGAGCATCGTCGAAGCGAAAGTGGACGCGGGAAACTCTGCTGAGCTTGCGCGCGTCATCAGCGGAGCAGACCTGGTCTTCAATGGCACGATCCCGAAGTTCAATTTGCCGATCATGCGTGCCTGCCTTGCCGCACGCGCGCACTACCTCGATCTATTCGGGCTGCCTTTTGAAGGACCGGGAGTCGACCCGGCGGAAACTGTGGGTGCGCAATTCGCGCTTGATGGCGCATTCAAGGCGAGTGACATCATTGCGGTGCCGAGCGTCGGAATGTCACCCGGCTGGACCAGCCTGGCGGTGGAACACATGGTCAAAGGCATGGATTCCCTGCATGAGGTGATCATACGTTGGGCGGATTGGGTGGATACGGATGTCATGATTGCGCCGATATCGCCTATCGTCATTTTCCATGAATGGTTTGGGCCTCCTCATCCAGTCGCCATGGTCGATGGCAGAGTCGAAGCGGTCGATCTGATCGATAGTGCGGAAACCTTTCAATTTCCGTCGCCCGTTGGTGATCGCGAGGTCTTCACGGTCACGGCGCACGCGGATCTGGCGCTGATCAACAGGTTTCTTGGCAGACCGATCCGTCGGATTGAAGAGAAGGGCGGGATCGTCCTGGGCCGGTTGAACATGCAGCAGGTCTGGCTGAAGGCAATCAGCATGCAGACCCCAAAACACGCCGGTATCGAAAATTTCGACATGATGAAGACCTTCGCCGACTCGTTCATTTCGCCCATCCGGTTCAAGGAGTATGTGGACCGCGGATTGATCCGGGACGCGGCACTCAGTTTCAGTGTTGAGGGACGTGGCGTCGTGAACGGCGAGCGGATTCATCATACCTGCTACTACACGTCTACTCTTGAAACCGCGACGAGCCATTTGCCCTGGGCATCTCACGCCGTCTACGGGACCGTCGCGGGGGTGCCGGTCGAGTTGGTGCTGCGCATTTGCAGAGGGGAAGTCGAGGCCCGAGGGGTTGTCAATCTTCCGGATCTCGGGATTTCGACGGAGCTCATGCGGGCAACTGCGAGTCGCGGGCAGGCTCTTTCGGAAAAGATCGTTCGAGCCATCTGAGAAGAGATTGGAGCGCGCTTGCAGCTGCCCAGCGGGCGGCATGGCGTCAGGTTGAAGCACGGCTGCGGAAAGTGATTCCGCGGCAGCCGCTCCGGCGCAGCCGGAAGCCGGCCACCGTTGTGCCGCAGCCGATCGGATACCAGGCTGGATTCCCGCCGACAGCGCCTCCCAAGGCATGAATCGTCCCATCTTCGCCGGCATCGAGAAGTGTTCTCCGGAGAATAGGTCTATTGTATTGAAGGACTTAGATAGAAATAGGTCGTCCGTATTGCATCAGCGTTGATGATCGGTTAGCGTATTCACGCAGAACGAATCGAATGAGTGGGTCTCCGCGTTTCCTTTGGGTCGAACGGCGGAGACCGGCACAGTAGCTCACCAGCATCATCAGGGGTATCAATTCATGTGGCGACTAATCGATTTGGTGCCGAGGCACATGGTGAGCGGTCTTGGATTGACCTTGCTGGGAGCAGCGGGAAATCACGCCATCTACGCCATGGGCTCGGAGACGAGCCAACCAGCTGCGCAACGGCAAGAGCAGGACACACTGGAGGAGATCGTAGTCTCCGCTCAAAGGCGATCGCAGTCGGTGCAGGACGTTGCGATATCGATGGAAGCATACGGCGGCAAGGATATGGAGGCGCTGGGACTGAATACCATGGAGGATATTGCGCGCGTCGCGCCGAACTTGTCGTTCGTATCGTTTTATGCAGCCGGCAAACCCAGTCTGTCCATTCGCGGCATAGGCATTGGAGGGCTGTTTACCAATTTCGAGCAGTCCCCGGTCGGTGTCTATAATGACGATGTATTCATAGGTTCGCGCTCAGGCCAGTTGGCGCAGATGTTCGATCTCGAAAGAGTGGAGGTGTTGCGTGGACCGCAAGGAACACTGTTCGGGCGCAACACTACGGCGGGCGCCATCAATTTCATTGCGCGGAAACCGGGCGATCACTTCGAAGCGAACGCGGAAGTGGAGTATGGGCGGTGGAACGAGAGGAATCTGAGCGGCGCCTTGACGGTACCGATGTCTGACACCTTTGCGGTGCGCGTCGCGGGCATTTACCGGATGCGTGACGGGTGGGTGTTCAACACCAATCCGACACCGGGATTCCTGGGCCGACGAATGAACAATATTGACAATTGGGCGGCGCGATTGGTGGCTCAGTGGAAGCCGACGACGTCAATGACCTGGACGTTGAACCTGCTGTGGCAACGGCAACGATACGGTCACCCCGGTGATTCATACTGATCTGGGACAAGACGGCACGTGTCAACCGAACATCTATACAGGATATCAGCCATCATGCAAATGGAACGAAGCGGCCTCCAGTAACCCAGTGTTCGAGGTGCTCAATGCCAGAGGTGGTTCATTGACCGGCACGATCAACGTCGGGGAACTGACTGTCACCTCGATCACGGGATACGAACGAGTCAATTACAGTGAAGCCGAGGATGACGCCGGGGGCCGCTGTCGATAGCGACGATGACGACAAAGGATACACGAAGAAGTCAGCCAGGAGCTGCGGATCGCCGGCAAGCATGGGTCTTTCGATTGGGTGGGCGGCGTCTATTACTTCACCGATTCTCTGCGACAAACACTGCGTGCAACGGCGTTTCTTGATCCGGCGTTCGTCGGCGGGCCGTTCGCGGCATATGCGGCAGATCAATACAACACTCCGAAGCAGACCTCACATAACCAGGCGGTGTTCGGCGACGTTCGCTACGCATTTCTGGACGGTTGGACGCTTGACCTGGGAGCGCGCTATACGCGGGAGACCAAGAGTATTCACGGCATGGCATTCGCGAATTTCCCAGGGTTCGATACTGGTTGGTTCCAGACTATCGGTGGGCCGGGACAGCCCAACTCGTACATTACGAATACCTGGTCGGCGCCTACCGGACGAGTCGCTGTAGAGTGGAAGCCAGGTACGGATGTGATGACGTATCTGAGCTGGAGCCATGGCTTCAAGAGCGGCGGCTACAATGGAATGGCGATGAACGACGTCAGCGAACTCGGCCCGTACGATCAGGAGCGCGGCAATACCTTCGAGCTGGGCGCGAAAACGACCTGGCTCGATGGCAAGCTCAGCGCGAATGCCGCCCTGTTCCTGAACAAGATTCGCAACCTGCAGGTCCTGGATACCGTGGTCCAGGGCGGGATTGCATTTTTCTACGTCCGGAATGCGGCAAATGGTACTTCGAAGGGCGCGGAGTTCGAGCTGCGCGCACAGCCCACGGAACGCTGGTACGCCTCCCTTGGCGTTGGGCTGCTCAATACCAAGTACGACAAGTACATTCTTCCAGCAGGAACCGATTACACTGGTGAAGAATTCATCAACTCCCCGAAATTTTCCGCGGATGCGGCGATCCAGTACTCGATCCCGATGTTTGGCGGTGTGCTGGCACCTCTCGTAAATCTCTCCTACAAGACTCATGTGTGGACTCATGATGCGCACCGACCGGGCCTCGACGAGATCGCAGGGTATGGATTGATCGACGCGACGATCCCCTGGACGAGCGGCAGCAAGAGCTGGGAGTTCGCGATTTGGGGGCGAAATCTGGGAAACAAGCGCTATTATCTGCAGACCGTCGGCAATTACGCCACGGTGTCCGGCGCTGCGGTCTCATATCATGCAACACCGCGAACCTACGGGGTTCGCGTGTCATATGCCTTCAAGTAGCGCTCCCTGAACGTCGTGAAAGAGGCCCTACGAGCCCGCATCGATGCCTTTCTTGGTTTGCACACGACGCTGGCACTGGCGACGGAAACTGAAGCCCTGGGGCCTTGGATCGCACCGGTGCTGTTCGCGCACGATGAGAATTTGAATTGCTTTTTTCTGTCCGGCAACGCCAGCCTGCATGTCCAGGCTCTCGAGCGTAGTGCACGGGCAGCGATAAGCGTGTATGCAGACAGGCAGGAATGGCGGGAGATCACCGGCGTGCAGATGCGGGTGATCGGCAGTCGAGTGCCCGAGCCAGATATCCATGTGGTGGCGGGGATTTATGCGGCCAAGTTTCCATTTGTCGCGGACTGGCTGAAGGAGCAAGGGGCGGCGCCAGCCGAACTGGTTGGGCCGCTGGCCGGAAGTGAATTCTGGCAATTGCGACCGACGTGGGTGCGATTGATCGACAACAAGCTGGGCTTCGGTCATAGGGAGGAGGCTCCCTGGACGGCGTGAGAAGTCCTCTCCCAGAGAGGGCGACCAGCGCCGATTAAGACTGTTGGACCTCACCGAGACCGCTGGTCGCAGTGAGCGGACGAGGTCAGCCTGGTTTTTCGCAGCATATTCAATCCTGATCAAGTCGATCGGCTGTGAACAATATAGGTCAAACGTATTTCTTTTGATCGAAGGATCAATTACCATGAGAACGCAAGAATGGAGCGAGCGTGATTGTGCTGGTACTGACCCAGCGACTATCGGGAGAAGAGCATGAAATACAAGATCGGTGTGGATACCGGTGGAACCTTCACTGACTGTGTCGTACTTGGCGAAGACGGAAGGATCACCACTGGCAAGCATCTGACCACATACCATGACTTCTCCGAAGGCGTCGGCAATGCACTGGCTGTCGCGGCCGAGAAACTGTCATGCACCGTCGAGGAGCTGCTCGGTGGCTGCGTCGCGTTTGCCTACGGCACCACCATCGGCACGAATGCGATCGCAACACGAACAGGCGCGACGGTTGGAATGCTGACGACCAAGGGAGCTCGCGACACGATTCACATCGCTCGAGGCTTGTCGCGCTGGACAGGACTGTCCGAGGCCGAGACCAAGCACATGGCGACGACAGTGAAGCCAGCGCCACTGGTGCCAAAGAATCGGATCAGGGAAATCCGGGAACGCGTCGATTTCAGCGGCCGCGAGGTGGTGGCCCTGAGCGAAGTGGACGTCCGGCAGGGAATAAGGGAGCTTGCCGCAGAAGGCGTGGATGCGATTGCGATATGTTTTCTCTGGTCGTTCAAGAACGACAAACACGAGACGGCAGCCCGCGATCTGGTGAGGGAAATGTACCCGGACATGTATGTCGGGACATCCCATGAAGTCATTCCCCTCGAAGGCGAGTACGAGCGGTTCATCACCACCGTCCTGGATTCGTATGTGGGCCCGATGACCAAGAGTTACATGGAGTCGATATCGACGTTTCTTCGAGGTCGCGGTCTGGTGCCGCGATTGTTGCTGATGAAAGCGGATGGCACGATCGCCTATTCAGACTCGGTTCAGCCGGTCGCGACCGTACATTCGGGACCAGCGGGAGGAGTCAAAGCGACCCAGATATTCGGACAGCTGCTGGGCTACGACAACATCATCTCGACGGACGTTGGCGGTACCACATTTGATGTCAGTGTCATTACCAACGGCAAGGAGACATTCAATCGGGAGCCACGAATAGAGAAGTTCAGTACTCTGTATCCAACCCTCGATATCGTTTCGATCGGGGCGGGCGGAGGCACCATCGTGGAAGCGGATCCCGTGCTCAAGACGATTCATGTCGGCCCGCAGAGCGCCGGATCCAATCCAGGCCCGGCGTGTTATGGCTTCGGGGGGCAATTTGCGACGATCACCGACGCGGCCGTCATTCTGGGCTACGTGAACCCGGATTACTTCAATGGTGGTCGAATGAAGCTGCAGCCAAAGCGCTCGTTCGAAGTGTTCGAAAAGTTGGCCAGAGATCTGGACATGAGCGTGGTCGGTGTTGCTCAGGGCGCTTATGAAATCATCAATTCGCACATGTCCGACCTGATCATGGGCATGACCGTACGCCGCGGCATCAATATCGGAGACTATGTCATTTTCAGTTTTGGCGGTGCAGGTCCCGTGCACGTGGCGTATATGGGTGCCACGCTTGGTGCGCGGAAGGCCATCGTGCCGATGTCATCTTCCGTGTATTCGGCGCTCGGTCTCGCGGTGTCGCCAATTGGCCACACGTTCATGAAGTATGACTATCAGGTGTTGCCGGTGAGTGCGGAATCGCTGAACCGCAACGTCGGAGAACTGTATGACAAGGTGGTCAAGGAACTTCGTGCCGGGGGACTGACGCCGGAGCAGATGAAGATCCGCATCTCGGTGGAGATGAAATATGCCATGCAGATAAACACCGTGAACATGGAGCTGCCGTACAAGTCGGCTTATACGGACGAGGATGCCGAGAAGCTCGGCCCTCTCTTCGATGAAGCGTATGCACGCCTTTACGGGTCAGGTGCCGGACACCCCGAGGCCGGGCGGGTGCTGGTCTCATACATGATCAAAGGGGAAGGCACGATTTACGATTTCGTGGCGCGGCCGGCCCCGCTTTCAGGGCTCGATTCTCGTGCCGCCGTCAAGGGGAGCCGGCAGGCGCACTTCAAGGGGCACGGCTACGTTTCAACCGCGGTGTTCGACTTCGCGGGTCTGAAGCCAGGCAACAGGGTGGCCGGACCTGCGGTCATCGAGTCGGACGAAACCACCATGGTCGTACCTCCTGGATACCGGGCCACACTTGATGGCTTCAAGAATGTCGAGATCGAACGTGTAGAGGGGAACTAAGATGGCTACGAAGCTGGATCCAGTGACGTTCGAGATTCTTCGACACCGCCTGGAGGAGATCGTCAACGAAGCCTATTACACGATGGCGCGAGTATCCGGAAACGCCGTCATCACCGAAGCAGGCGATCATGAAGAGGCGATACTCAACGCCAACGGTGAAACCATCATGGTAGGCGGCGGTATCGTGGAATGGACGCAATGTCTCGAGGAGGCGGGCCGGTATATCTCGAAAGAGTATGAAGAGAATCCGGGAATCCTCGAAGGTGATCAGTTCGTATTGAATTGCACCGAGATCGCAGCCGTGCACTTGATGGATATTCAGGTGCTCAAGCCTGTATTCTGGAACGGCGAACGGATCGCCTGGGTAAACACCGCCGGTCACAATATGGACGTCGGTGGCATCAATATCGGTGGGGCTCACCTCGATGCCCGGGAGCGGGTTCAGGAGGGCCTGAGCATGTGGGGCATCAAGCTGTGCGAGCGCGGTGTCGTGCGGAAGGATATCGAGACGACCATCAAGAACATGACGCGCCAGCCGGAACTGCTCGTGCTCGAGTTGAGAGCACGTATGGCGGCCAACAATGCCGCGGAGCGGCGCTTGCTCGGGACGATACAGGAGTTCGGAATCGATAAGGTCAAGGCGATCTTTGAAGAGTTACCACGCTACTCGGAACAGAGAATTCGCCAGCGTCTGGGAAAGCTCCCGGATGGGGAGTTCACCGCGCGCCATTACTTCGAGTCCATCGTCGAGGGAGAGGGACCGCTCGCTGTTCAGTGCAAGCTGATCAAGAAGGGTACGACGCTGACGCTGGATTTCACCGGATCCTCACCCCAATCCGCCGGGGCGCAAAATGTCGCCCTGCCGGGGGCGAAGAGTAATGCGGAATGTCCGTTCCTGATGATGCTTGCGCACGACATCCCCTGGAATTACGGATTATGGGGTGTCATCAACTGGGTCGTCCCGCTCGGCACCGTGGTGAATCCGACGGACACGGCACCGGTATCCATAAACACTCCAGCAGGTGCTGGGTACGTGACGATTGGGTGTGTTCTCGATTGCATCAGTCAGCTTTATCTGTGCTCCGACGAGAAGCAAGAGGCCTTTGCCTGCGGCAGTAATGCCTTCAACAATCCGATGTTGTACGGCCGTGACAAGAATGGCAAGTACTTCATCACGATGATGATGGAGAATCTGATTTGCGGCGCAGGTGCAATGATCCACCGTGATGGCGATGACACATGTTCAAACATGTGGACGACAAAGCCGCAGGTGGCCAATCTGGAGCGTTCGGAGCAGCTGTTCCCCTGGCTGTATCTGTGGCGCAAGGAGGCGATCGACACCGGAGGCCCGGGAAGACATCGCGGCGGAACTGCATGTTACAACGCATTCATCCCGTGGAGCTCGGACAAGCTCGAAGCTCATGATAACGGGATGGGCGACGTCATTCGTCTGTCAAATGGCCTTGCGGGAGGGTATCCGGCTCCCAACGTCAAACAGTACATCATCCGGGAGTCCAACATCGAGGCGCTTTTTGAGGCAGGTGAAATGCCGGCGGAAGGCGAGGAGATATCCGGGAAAAGGACGGAGTACGGTTGCAATACAACGTTTCCGTTCAACCGGGGAGACGTCTATACGGTCTACTTCGGCGGGGGTGGAGGTTTTGGGGATCCGCTCAGCCGCGATCCAGGGAAGATCGAGGCAGACATCCGGAACGAGTACATCTCGGTTGACGAGGCTGCGCGAACTTACGGAGTTGTTGTGGATCCGAAGACCATGAAGACGGACGGCAGCGCCACGGCGAAGCGCCGGTCTGACATTCGATCGGAACGACTCAAGGCCGCAGTACCGTTGGTGAAGCGAGCAGCGGTTGTGACGGATAATGACGATGAGATTCTTGATTGGGGAGGTGTATTGCAACTGGTGGGGCAGAACGGCACGTCAAGGTATTGGAAGTGCATGAGCTGCAACCACGTTTTGGGTGAGGCAACGAGCGACTGGAAGGTCTACGCGGCTCGCGTGGACGCACCGCTGAGCCGAGGGCAGCCGCCGAGATTTGCCGTGAGGCCGGAGGAATTTTCGCTGCGCGAATTCTATTGTCCGGAGTGCGCCGAGCTTCTGGAGGTTCTATGTGTTCGGCGCACAGATCCGGACGTGCAGACCTTCCGGTTTCTGGGTTAGGGCGTAGATGGATGTTCAGACTCTTCAGCAGGGGGGATGACAGATAGTGGGTAAGGGGTCCGAACCAGTGCTTTCCGACGCTGCCCGTGTCGTAGGGCAGCGTATCAAGGGTCTGCGGGATTTCCTTGCGTTGCTGGAAAGCAACGGCCAACTGGTGCGGTGGACGGATCCGGTGATGCCGGAACCTGATATCCGAACATTTCAGTGGCGGCAGGACGGGATTCGCAAGACGGACCCGCCGTGATGATTGAAAACATTCGTGGCTATCCGCAAGAGGATCGTGATCGGCGTACGGGAGTTTCCCGCGAATCTCGCATTGCTGCTGGGTATGCCCAAGGGTGCGAGCACGAAGGAGTTGTTTTTCGAAGTCGCCAATCGGTGGGCAGGCGAGGAGCCGCTGATCGAGCGAATCTCACCGCAGGATGCTCCGGTGCACGGCAATCGTGTCGATCAGGGCATCAATCTTTATGAGTTGCTTCCTCGGCTGTATCAACGAGTATGACGGGGGCTTCTATATCGACAAGGCAAATGTCGTCAGCCGTGATCCATGTGAACCGGCCAATTTCAACAAGCAGAATGTAGGAATCTACCGCATTCAGGTGCATGGGCCAGATCTTCTCAGTCTGGATGCCGTGCCGTCGCACGACATGGGCCGTCAAATACGAATGGCCGAAAAACACAATCTGCCGCTCAAGATCGCAGTCATGATCGGCAATCACCCGGCAATGGCGATGTTCGCCGCAACACCGCTCGACTACGACGAGTCGGAATTCGCGTACGCGGCGAGGATGATGGGGTCACCACTTCAATTGACTACATCCGGCAACGGAATGGACATCCTCGCGAATGCGGAGATGGTGATCGAGGCGGAGATGATCAATGGGAAGCGCATTCACGGGGGCCGTTCGGTGAGTTTCCGGGGACCTACGGTGTCGGAGTCCGGCAACTCAACGTCTTCCGTGTCACCGGTGTCTCCTATCGCGATCAACCGATATTCGAGAGTCTTTACATCGGGAGCAAGGGGTGGACGGAGCACGACACTTTGTTGGGTATAAGTACCTGTGTGTCGGTGTACAAACAGCTCAAACAGAGCTTTGACGAAGTCGTGGCTGTCAATGCGCTGTATCAACATGGCCTCACGGCGGTCATTGCAGCGCGGAACCGGATTTGCCGGATTTGCGAAATCGGTTGCCATCGCGGGCTGCGACCCGAAGGAGATGGGCATCGGCCCGGTGTTCGCGGTGCCCAAGCTCCTGAAGCGCGCGGGGCTCAAGGTCTCCGACATCGACCTGTGGGAACTGAACGAAGCCTTCGCGGTGCAGGTGCTGTACTGCCGCGACCAGCTCGGCATCCCGGAGGACAGGCTCAATGTCGATGGTGGCGCGATCGCCGTCGGTCACCCCTACGGCATGAGCGGCCAGCGGCTCACCGGCCATGCGCTCATCGCGGGCAAGAAGCGCGGCGCGAAGCGCGTGGTGGTCACCATGTGCATCGGCGGGGGCATGGGCGCGGCGGGATTGTTCGAAGTCTGTTGAGCGGAATGGCGATGCAGCGCCATCGATCCTAGGTCGTGGCAGGCGCGCCCCAAATCCGGCCCAGGGCACGCAACTGGCCGAAGAAGACGATCAGCCACACCGTCAGTCCGACAGCGAACACGGTGTGTGGCAGCTTGCCCAGAAAGTCGAGATTCATCGCGGCCATCATGCGCAGGGTCGCCACCGCGTACATGCCCAGCGGAAATACCGCTCCCCAGTACATCGGATCGTAGGTGAACGGAAAACGCTTGATGCCATGTCGCCATATCGCCAATACCACCAGCATGGGAATCCACCAGGTGCCGGTGGCCCAGTAGAACACGGTGAAGCCCTTGAGGAAGGGCAGCATCGAGTTCAGAAACGGTGCATGCGGGGTATTGATGATCAGCAGTGAGCCGGCGAGCGTCGAAATCGCCATTGCGCCCATATTGATCCAGTACGGTGGCGACAGGTCGGCCGGCGAGAATTCGAAGAAGGTGTAGCGATAGAAGATCAACGACATCATCCAGATGTAGAGCATGCCGCCCCACAGCCACATCGACAGGGCGAAGAAGTTCAACTCCAGCCGCAGCGGCTGGGGGAATTCCTGCGACACCAGCGCCGCCAGCACCGCCATCGACTGCGTGGCGACGACCGCGAGCAGCCAGCCGCCATTGATGCCGCGATCCAGACTCGGCTTGTTCTGCTTGACCGTGAGTACGGTGAAAATGGTGTAGGTCAGCAGGAACCAGCCCAGCAGCCCCAGCATGCCGAGCGCGACGGCGATGCGCAGGCTCCCGCCGAGCAGCAGGCTCTGGCTGCCGAGGATCGAGCAGGCCGCGACGAAGGTGAAGAAGCCCGGCGCCTGCAGGTGTTTGAACAGATCGCCGAACACTTCGCGCGGGTACCAGAGGAAGCGAAGACAGGCGAGCGTCGAGATGATCGTGAACAGCACCCAGTTGAGCGCGAACAGGGCGCGTGGCACCACCGGCACTCCCAGCAGATGCGCCGCCAGCGACACGATACCGGTCGCCATGACCATGCTGAAATAGCTCGGCGACATGGTCTTCAGCGGTGCGCGCACCCGTTGCAGCCACGCGCTCATCTGACTGTCTTCGGACCGTACACAGCCATCGCGGAAAGCGTGCCTTGCATCATGGAGTTTCTCGAGCGCCACCGCGCGTCTATACTGTGGCGCATCATGGTATCAGTTGCATGACCCAGGCGGTTCTCGGGATCCTCGGAGGGTCTGGCGTCTATGACCTGCCAGGCCTCGAATGCCTGCGCGAGCAGCGGGTATCGACGCCCTGGGGCGAGCCATCGGACTGCTTGCGTCTCGGTCGCATCGGCGCGACCGACATCGTGTTTCTCTCGCGGCATGGCCCGGGACACAGCCGCTCGCCCTCCGGCGTGAATTATCGAGCGAACATCGACGCGCTCAAGCGCGCCGGTGTCACGGATCTCATCTCGCTGACCGCCTGCGGCTCGTATCGCGAGGAGCTGCCGCCCGGGAGCTTCGTGCTCGTCAACGACTTCATCGACCGCACCTTCAAGCGCGAGGTTCGCTCTTCGTGCACGGCTGCGGCACTTTGCACACCCTGTCGGTCCGCGTCTCCAGCAACGGATCGCGCTTGCGCGGCCGAGGGCATCCCGCGCACCCTCGGCGGCACTCAGGCGTGTGCATGGGTGACCGCAGTTCTCGACGTTCGCCGAGTCGACCTTCTGCAAGGCGCAGTGGCTTCGATGGCCGCCGACATGGCCTGGTCGAGGTTGGCCGTCGGCGAGGTAGAATGGCCACGCAGGTAGATGCCGACCACGATCTGCTGCTGTCCTCGACCATGGTGAAGTTGACGTGGCGACGATATCGCGCGTCGTTGAGCAGCAACGGTGTTCGCACGAGGTCGTCGTTGCTCGCGAGCGATCTTCTGCGGAGACGAGCCTTGTCCGCCGTGGATCATCGCGCCTGGTACCGCGAACACGTACTTGCGCCATAGGCGCGGATCTGCGCTCGCGCTCGATGCCGGCAGTTCTCGTCGGCGGTGATGAGGCGAATGATCTGCTCCGGGTGACGCTGGTCTGCACGATCTCGACCACCGAAGCCGGCGTCCGTTCCGCGATATCGTCCACGCCCGCGATGCAGCCCTCGCGCGCGGCGAACGGCACCAGGCCGCCGAGATCGGCGATGCCGGCACGAAGCCGCGCATCATCTCCGGCAGTACAGGCCACCGCCGGCAGGCTTCGACCCATCTCGGTGAAGGCGGTACTCCAGCACCAGGCGTGCAGCATCACCGGCGCCATACGGTCTCGACGGAACGAAATGCACAGTGACGTGCCGGGCAGGCCGGCGAACGCGTGATCCTTGATCGACGATCTCGTGGCCACGGGCGGCACCGCCGAGGCGGCCGTGAAGCTGTTGCGCAGCATCGTCGAGGTGCTCGCCGCCTGCCGCATCACCGATCTCGCCGGCCCTCGGCGCGCAGCGCCTGCGACATGGGCGTGCCGGTACGCACGCTGATCGACTTCGGCGGCCACTGATACGACCATGCGGGTCGCGGGTCGGCATCACCGCAGCATCTCGCTTTGCCATCGACGGCTGGTCGGTCGAGGTCATCGACCAGACGCGACTGCCTTCGAATTCGAGCTGCGGCGCCTGCAGACCTTGAGGCCGCCGCACAGGCCATCAGCGCAATGATCGTACGCGGCGCGCCGCTGATCGGGGTGACGGCTGCCTATGGAGTGGCGCTCGCGATGCGTGCCGACCCGGGGGACGCAGCACCGACCTGGGCGGTGGGGATGCTCGGCGCCACGCGGCCCACGGCCGTCAATCTGCACTGGGCACTGGCGCGCATGGCCGGCGCGCTGCGGCCGCTGGCCCCGGCAGGCCCGCGTCCGGTGTGCATACGCCGAGGCGCAGGCCATTGCCGAGGAAGAGGTCACCGCGAAGCGATCGCCAGCACGGCTTGCGCTGTTGCGCGAGCCTGCCGCGCGCAGGCCGGGGCGCAGCCTGAACGTGCTCACCCACTGCAACGCGGGCTGACTCGCCTGCGTGGACTGGGGCACCGCGCTCGCACCGATCTATGCGGCTCACGATGCGGGCCTGGCGGTGCATGTGTACGTGGATGAGACGAGACCGCGCAACCAGGGAGCGGCGCTCACGGCCTTCGAACTCGGCGCCCACGGCGTGCCATATACGCTGATCGCCGACAACGCCGGAGGACACCTGATGCAGCGCGGGCGGATCGATGCATGCCTCGTCGGGAGCGACCGGACCACGGCGTGCGGCGATGTGGCGAACAAGGTCGGCACCTACCTGAAGGCCCTGGCCGCGCGTGACAACGGCGTTCCGTTTTATGCCGCGCTGCCTTTCTCGACCATCGACTGGAGCATGGAGGACGGGAAGGAGATCCCGATCGAGGACCGCAGCGCGCGTGAAGTCACGCACGTCACCGGCTTCGATGAACGCGGTCGCAGGATCGAGGTCGGGATTGCACCGGCCGATGCGGCCGCCGAGAATCCCGCCTTCGACGTCACGCCGGCCGCTCTGCTGACCGGCATCATCACTGAACGGGGCGTTGCGCGCGCCGAGCGCGCCGGCCTTGCGGCGCTTTACCCGGAACACGATGCAGCGCGTGGAGCAGGGGGGTGAGCACGACGGAGCAGGACAATCTGCGGGCCGCGATCTGCGCGGGCGCAAATTCGCTGCACGCTGCGGGACTCGCACCCGGCAAATCGGGAAACGTCTCGGTTCGGCTGGATGAGGGCCTTCTCATCACGCCCTCAGGTGTGCCGTATCCGGCGATGCGGCCGGAGGATATCGTCGGGGTCGACGCTGCAGGCCGCTGGCGGCCCGGGCAACACCGGCCCTCCACCGAGCTGCCGCTGCATCGTGCGATCTATGCGGCGCGTCCGGAGGTGCGCGCGGTCGTGCACACGCACAGTCCGCACGCCACGGCGCTGTCGTGCGCGCGGCGTGGCCTGCCGGCCTTTCATTACATGATCGCGGTGGCGGGCGGTCCGGACGTGCGGTGCTCAGACTACGCCACTTTCGGCTCGGAACAGCTCGCGACGCTCGCGCTGCGCGCGCTCGAGGGGCGCAAGGCCGCGCTTCTGGCGAATCACGGTGTCGTGGCCCTCGGCGCGGATCTTGCCGAAGCGCTGGCCATCGCTGCCGAGATCGAGAACCTGGCGCGCCAGTACCTGCTCCTGCTCGCCGCCCGCCTCGAACCCGTGGTACTCGACGCTGCCGAGATGCAGCGGGTTCAGGCGCAGTTCGCGGACTACGGGCGCCCGCAATGATGGTGGCCGCGGCGCGGCCGTCTTCGACGGCGTGCCGCGTGCCCGACCGGATCAGTCCTCGTCCGCCGTGACCGGTGTCGGTGTGACCGATGCTGCCGTGGCTGGTGTTGGCGTGACCGATGCTGCCGTGACCGGTGTTGGCGTGACTGCTGACGGCGGTTTTCCGAACCCGCCTGCCGGCGGCTTGTAAGCCCCTGCCGCCCGCGCGACCAACAGGTACTGCTTGAAGACCCGGTTCGTTTCCGCCTCATGTTCGCTGACGGTGGATCGATCCACCGGATCGAAGAAGCAGGTGGGATCCTCTCCCATGTAATCCCCGCTGTGATAGAGCGCCATGGCCCGGCATCCCCCGCAGGTGTACTGATAGCGGCAGCGGCCGCAGCGGCCCTTGAGCTGGGAGCGGTCGGTGATCTGCGCGATGAGTGGGCTGGATGCGACCAGCTCGTCGATGGGCTTGTCCCGCACATTGCCGGCGCTCAGCGCGTCCAACAACACAGGGCATAGGGAAACATCTCCCTCGGCATTGATGGTGAGCCAGGATCCGACCCAGCAGCCGATGGAAGGGTTCTGCGGGACGGTATTGTTGCGAATGCCTCCCGATACCTGCTCGTGCAGCTCGGGCGAGAGGAAATAAGGCGTGTAACTCACGTACCCGTGTGGATGTTTGCGCAGCGCGGGGTGGAAGTGCTGTTCGAGGTCATTCCTGTCAAAGGCCATGCCGGTAAAGCAGCCGGATCCCGACCCGCGCGGCACCAGTGGTGAGCGGTTGTACGCGATACCGTGCTTGACACAGAATTCGACGGTCTTCTCGAAGCTCTCGGTGTTGTACTTGCCGATCGTGATCACCACGTGCTGGCCGAGCCCCAGTTCGACGCAGTCGCGCAGCACCTGGATCGTCCGGCCTGACTCGCTATCCCGGCTCCAGCGGTTCTCGTCGTCGACGGCGTTCAGCCCGACCACGATCCGGGCCCGCCCCTGCGTGACATCCCGGATCTTCTCCAGACGCTTCCGGGAAAGCACCTTGCAGTTGCTCAGGACGGAGCAGCGGAAATCCATTTCCACGGTCAGGCGCAGCAAGTCCATGGCGTCCTTGCGCACCAGGAATTCGCCTCCGCTCCAGGCCATCGTGTTGATCCCGAGGCGGCGTGCGGGGATCATGATGCGATCCCGGATCTCCTCCAGGGTCAGTTCGCTGCGAGCGCTCTCGCGCACTTTCTTCAGATCATTGCTGCCGGTCATGCACATGGGGCAGCGCAGGTTGCACCTGCGAGTCGCTTCGAAGTAAACGACCTGAAACCGATACTGCATCGCGCGATCCTCTTGCTTGTCGAGCACACGGCCTGAGCGGCCGGGTTTCTTATCCCCTGCACACTTTCCTATGTCAAGTCATCAGCGGGATCGGGATGAGAAACCACGGTGCGCGCGGCGCGCCGCGTTCGCAGTTGAACAGGAACGAGTCTTGCTTCGAATTCCAAGCAGCCGATTGCAGAGAGAACGATTCCCAATATGATGTGTGCGTGGACATCGACCTATCGCACCTGCGACAGTGGATCGGCTCCGCCGAGACGATCGAGGACTTCGCCGGCGCGGCGCCGCTGCGCGCGCATCGGCCGGAAGCGCGGGCTCGGGAGTTCACGTTCCGGCTCGCGAAGCCCACCTTCGACATCACACCCTTCACGCTATGCGGCGCGGTAGCCGAGGCATACAAGGCCTTCAATCTCTGGGTCCGGCACGGCGATGGCGCGCTCGCGATGAATGCGGTGGCGACATGCGTCTGTTGAACTTCAGCATCGGCCAGGTGCAGACCGTCCAGATCAGCGGCGAGCCGATCCGCACGGCACACATCAAGGCGCCGGTGGCCGAGCCTTGGGTCATCACCGAGCATGGCGCCCAGGGTGATCAGCGGGCAGTGCATCCTGACAAGATCTACGTCTTTGCAAGGTCGGCCTATGACTACTGGGGCCGGCATCTCGCCGTGGATCCGCGAACCTGGTCGGATGGCTTCTTCGGCGAGAACCTCACCGTCGATGATCTCGACGAGAATGACTTGAGGGTCGGCGATGTCTTCGCCGTCGGCGACACCGTGCAGTTGGTCGTGTCCGGCGCAAGGACCCCGTGCCTGAAGCTCGCTTGGCGGCTGGGCCAGCCGCGATCCTTCCAGAAGGTCTTTGCCCTGTCGCGCCGGTCGGGCGCCTACTTCGACGTGCTCGTGCCCGGGGAGATCAGGCGAGGCGACGGGCTGCGCAGGATCTCCCGCGACCTGGACATGCCGAGCATCGCGGACATCTGCCAGTACGTGGCGGATCACCGTCCACCACCGCTCGAGCCGCTGCAGCGCCTGCTCGCGCACCCGCGCCTCAGTCCCACCTTGCGACTGCTGCTGGGTGCCAAGCGTCATTTCGCCGAGCGTGCCGTGGCTGCCGCGGAAGGGCGCTGGGCCGGATGGCGGGAGTTCAGGATCACCGGCATCGCGCAGGAGACCCGAGATGTGCGCTCCGTCTTCCTGCATGCCAGCGACGGCGCCCCGGTGTGCGCGCCACGTCCTGGCCAGTTCGTCACCGTGCGCATGGCGGGGGAGGAGGGCGCGAGCATCACGCGCACCTGGAGCGTGTCGGCGTTCGATCCCGAGGCCCGGGAATATCGCATCTCGGTGAAGCGCCAGGCCGGTGCAGGATCGAACTGGATCCATCGGGCGAAGGCCGGCGATGCCGTACTCCTGCGCGCCCCGGCCGGCGACTTCTCGCTCGACCTGGGGAGCTTCCGCCCCGTGACGCTGGTGGCGGCGGGCATCGGCATCACGCCGCTGATCGCGATGCTGCGGGCGCACCTGGCGCGGCCGCAGGCTGCATCGGTGCGGCTGCTCTATGGGGTTCGGACCGCCGCGGATGCCGCCTTTCGTGACGAACTCGATGCGCTGGCGGCCACCTCACCGCTCCTTCGCCTGCACTACCTCTACAGCCGCGAATCCGTGGGTGGCCGGCCGCCGTCGCGCATCTGCGCCGGCACGGTCATCGATGCGCTGGCGGGGCTCGCCGTGGAACTCGGCGGGCATCGCGTGGAACTGCCCTGGCACGAGAGCGATCTCTACCTGTGCGGTCCGGCGGATTTCTGCCGCGGGTTGAAGGCAGGGTTCGTCGCGCGCGGCGCAAACCCGGACCGGATCTTCTTCGAGCTGTTCCAGCCGCGCGCCGAGTCGGCGGACGCCGTGTCCTCGGCGACGGTGTTGTTCAAGCGCTCGGGGCGCGAGTGCCGATGGTCGGGCGATGAAGACCTGACGCTCCTGGAACTGGCCGAGCGCCAGGGCATCGAGGCCGATCACGATTGCCGCGCCGGGAGCTGCTTGAGTTGCAGGACGGTGGTGCTCGAAGGGTCGACCTCCGCCGACACGGGCGATGGCGCGGCGCTCCTGTGCATCGGCCGGCCGGCCACTGCGCGGCTGGTGCTGGATCGATGATGGCGCCGGCCCCGCACGGGCAGGGTCCTGCCGGTGCGGGCGGTGATGCCTACTCGTTGCTCATCCGTCCGGTGACGCGTTCCTCGTCCTGCTCGAAATCCGGTGTCGCGCGCGGGGGAGTGTTGCGCGCTTCGGTGGAACGCTGGGCGGACTCGCGCGCGTGGGCCAGCTCCGCGAGGCGCCGCAGCGCGGACTCATGCAGGATCACCGGTTCGTTCATGTCAGCCTCCGTTTCGATGAGGCTGCACGTTACCGGCCGTGTCGTGCCGCTGTCCCGTCCCGCCGGTCGCAATCCCGCGTAGGCATGCGCCGATGCGGCCGGACCCCGGCGCTCAGCCGGCGAGTTCGAGTTCCTTGGTGTCCTTGGTGGTGGGGACGAAGGGCAGGTAGGAGATGCGCAACCGCTCCGCCAGTTCGATGCGATGCCTTCCCGGCTTCAACCCGCCCGGTTTCAGCACCGTGATCGTCGCCTTCTCGCCGAAGTTCCACCGGTCATCGTACACGCTCTCCATCTCATCCAGCGACCACGTGCGCCCGCGCACGGAGAAGCGGATGTCGCCGCGCGGAACCTTCTCGCCGTCCAGGGTGATGGCGATGTCCTCCACCATCGACAGGCCGAGGCCCCGGTAGTAGGGCAGGCGGGCCTGCAGGCTGTACCCGATGGGCCGGCCATCGCGCACGACATTGCGGAAGCCGTCCGTGCAGATCATGTGCTTGTCGAACATGGCGTTCTCCTTCAGGCGGCCAGCGCGGTGGGGACGGGTTCACCGAGCAGGCGGCAGAGCATGAGCTGTTGGCGGCGCACCTGCTCCACCGAATCCACTTCCTGCGCGTCCTCGATCCAGCGGTTGCCTTCGTACTCTGAGCAGATGTGACCTCGATAGCCGCCCTGCTTCAGCACATCGACGATGCGATCGTAGGGAATGGAATACTCGACCATGTCATCGGTCATCTCGTAGAACTTGCCGTGGATGTTGTGGATGCGCGGCATGTGGTCGCGCATGCGGCGCGGATCGAACGCCGCGTTGTGCCGCGTGGTCTCCGCAAGGCCCACCTGCGGGCCGGGTCCCCATTTCTCCAGCACGTCGTTGATGATGTACTCGGAGAGCCGGCGATCGGCATAGGACTTGTCGATGAAATCCGCCGCCTCGCGCGGGCAGCCGTTGCGCACGAAGCGCTCGATCCACACGCGCGGAACGCGGTCGAGGAACATGCCCATGTCGGGCAGGAACCCGAGCGCCTTGGAGCCGCTCTTCTCGAAGCTTTCCGCATATCGCAGGATCCAGGGATGGTCGAAATGCAACGGCGCATGCACCTCGATCAGGATCTTCAGGCCCTTCTCCTCGGCATGAGGCGCCGCCGCGACGACCACCTCCGGATCCAGGCTCACTAGCCCCCGGATGAAGGGCATGCCCAGCCGCGCGCCGAAATCGATGTCCTTCCTGACGCTGGCCACCTGTTCCTCGAAGGGCATGGGGCGGCCCTTGTAGCGCTTGTAGTCGAGCATGAAGTCGTGGCTCACGGGATTCGTGCCGTATTTCTTCATCAGGGCATGCCAGTGCCGGATGTCCTCCTCCGCCACGCCGACCTCGGGCCATCCCCAGAAGGTCTGCTCGCCGACGATCTCGATGCCCCTGGCGCCCATCTGCGCGCAGGTGCGGATGCAGTCCTCGAGGTTCATCTTTCCCAGGAACGTCTCGTTCTGGAAGCTGTAGAGGCTGACGCCTCGCTTGATGTCATGTGCCATGTCGGGTCTCATTAGAACAAAGGATGGGGATTCGCCGATTTCACCGGCACCGGCTGCAGCACATCCCAGTGCTCGACGATCCTGCCGTCCTGCAACCGGAACAGGTCCACCACCGCGGCGCCGGGCTCGCTCGCGCTCGGTGCGCCGCGCAGGTGCACGGCGGCGAGATCGCCATCGACGATCACGCGCTGGATGTCGAAGCGCGCCGCCGGATTGGTGAACAGCGGGGTGAGCGCGACGATGGCGGCTTCCCGGCCATCGGCAATATCGGGATTGTGCTGGATGTAGTCGGGCCTCACGTAGGTCTCGAAGGCGAGACGCACGTTGCGCTGTCGGTAGAACAGCTCGACGAAGCGCTCGACGATGGCGCGGTTGCGCGCGGTCATTCTCGCCTGGTCGGACGCACCGTCCGCGCCGACGATCTCGATCTCGTTGCCCTCGATGTCATTCAGCAGGAACGTGGTCACCGGGCCCGGTGGCGTGCCGTCGCGCACCCACACCTTCACGTCCTTGCTGCGAAGGCTCTCGAACGTCGCGGCCGGATCCGCGACCGCAAAGACCATGTGCAGCCACGCGGGTTTCACCACGCCGTTCGCCGGCACCTTCGCCGGCTGCTCCGGCCCCTGCACCAGCGCGACGCCGAAGCCTGGGATCTCCAGTTCCGCGACGCGCACGCTGCCGCCCAGGTGGGTTGCGGTCCTGACGAGGCGGAAGCCCAGCACCTGCTGGTACCACTTCGAGGTGCGATCGACGTCGAGCACCAGCGCCGTGACGTGATGCGCCACGAGGCCCAGCGGATTGGACGGTGCCTCGGCCGCGCGGGCGACAACAGCGACGGCCAGCACGACGAGCGCCGCGGTCAATCGGCGGACGGAACGTGAACGAGGGAGCGCAGGGGTCATCATCTTCAGGCCCTCGAGCGTGATGTAGGCAGGCCGGTCGTCGTGGCGCGGGAGCCGGCCCCGGCATCGGGCTGCAGCAGCCGTCGCGTGTGCAGGTAGTCGATGCTCTGGCGCAAGGCGGCCAGGGTCTCGTCGGGGCGGGGGACTTCCATCTCGAGGAAATACCACTGGAGCGAGGTTGCTGCGGCCGCGACGATGAGCGCGTCCCAGTCGATCTCGCCCGCGCCCACGGCTTCGGATGCCAGGTAGAACACGGGCTCGGGAGGCTGATAGCCATCGCGCAGGTGCAGGGCGAAGAAGGCATCGGGCCGTAGTTGCAGGAAGCGGGCGGGATCCTCGCCGTGGATGATGGCGCCGGCAGGATCGAACACCACGCGGCAACGACGCGGGTCGAGTCGGCGCAGCAGGTCATCGCAGGGCCGCCGGCCCTCGACTGGCGCCCACAGTTCCGGCGAGGTGTGGAGGGCGAAGGACAACCCTGCGGAAGCGACCCGGTCGGCGAGCCGGTCCAGGCTGTCGAACTCGGCACTCCAGTTCCGGCTCGTGCCGGGCGCGGGCTTCGCGAACGAGGCCAGTGACAGCACCGGCGCACCGGTCCCGGCCACCCAATCGAGCGTGCCTGCGATCCGTTCATCGCACAGATCCTGCGGCGAGGCCATGACGCTCGGGCATTCCAGGCCCGCCGCCGCGATGGCCTGTGCGATGTCGCGCGGCGATCGGTCGGCGGTGGCGCCGAAGTCGCCCCACCAGTTGCCGCGGCAGCCGGGCAGGTAGACGAGTTCGATCGCGGCGAGCCCGAGACGGCGGACCTCCTCGAGGGCGGGTTCGAGACCTCGCTGGATCTCGAAACGCAGGCAGTGCGCCTGCACGCCCAGCCGCTGCGATGCGAGGGAGCCGCCGCCCGTGGTCAGCATTTGCACGCCGCCGGATTCTTTGGCATAAAGTGAAATCAAAACAGGGATTCTAATCCTGAAGGTATCGAAGCCGGGTCCGGCCGTCAAGGATGGCTACCGGCGATCTGCGCGCCGCAGCGTCGGCGTGGCGGCGGGTGAGATCGACGAGGGGGTTGGATGGCCGTGAGACGTGAGGCGGGACTGACGGAGGGCATCGTCCTGTCGCTGGTCACTTTCCTGCCCATCATGGCGACGGTGTCGCTCGCGCCCTGCATCCCGCTGTTCCACGAGCATTTCGCGGCGGTTCCCGGCGCGCAGGCGCTGGTGCCGATGCTGGTGACCCTGCCCGCCGTGTTCATCGCGATCCTCTCACCCATCGCGGGTGCCTTGAGCGACCGGTTCGGCCGGCGCCGCCTCCTGCTCGGCGCGCTGATCCTCTATGGCCTCTGCGGCCTGGCGCCGCTTCTGCTCGATGACCTCAGGGCCATCCTCGCCAGCCGCGTCGGCGTGGGAGCGGCCGAGGGCATGCTGATGACGGTGGGCAAGTCGCTCATCGGGGATTACTACGACGGGCCGCGGCGGCAGCAATGGGTGGGCGTGCAGGGGATCATCGATGCCTGCCTGGGTTCGCTCACCTGGTTCCTGGGCGGCGCGCTGGCGCAGGGCGGGTGGCGCGCGCCGTTCCTCTTGTACCTGATCTCGATCCCGTTGTTCCTGGCCGTCGCCTGGAAGGTGTGGGAACCGGTTGGCGTCGCTCTGGCACGGTCGGTGCGCGGCCCGGCCCGCACCGCCTTTCCATGGCGCACGGGCGCGGTGATCGCCATCGTCACCCTGTTCACCAGTCTCATGTATTTTGCCTATCCCGTGAACATCGCCGGCGCCCTGCGCGAGCTGGGCCTGGCATCCTCGGGACAGATCGGCGCGTACACCGCCATCGCGAGCATCGGCACACCATTGGGTGCGCTGGCCTTCACCCGCGCGGCGCGCCTGCCCGGCCCCCTGCTGATCGGCATCGCGCTGGCTTTCGTGGGGGCAGGGTGCCTGGGCATCGGCATGAGCACGAATCCGCTCACCGCCACGGTGTTCGGATTCATCGAGCAGGTCGGCAACGGCGTCGCCGGCGCGGCCTTGGTCACCTGGGCGCTGTACTGCCTGCCGGTGGAGCATCGCGGCCGGGGCATGGGGGTGTGGAGCACTTGCCTCGTGGCGGGCATATTCCTGAGCCCGCTGGTGTTCACCATCCTGTCTGCGCCCGTGGGTGGCATCCGGCCCGGGTTCGCGCTGTTCGGCCTTGCGAGCCTGGTCGGGGCGCTGGTCATCGGCCGGTTGCCCTTGCTTCGACGGCTGGGCGCCGCAGCGTGAGGATCCCGGCGGACCGGACATCGCGATTCGCTCGCAACGGCAAGTGACGCATCGGTCCCGTCGCGGATCAGGACGAAGGTTCTGATAAAATTAGAATGCGGCGCGAAAAGTCGGCGCTGATCATTCCGAGGAGCATTCGTTGGAGCACGCACACGCACCCAAGCAGGCCCGCAGCAAGCAGTCGTTCAACCGGGTGCTGGATGCCGCGACCCAGATCCTGGCGGAGAAGGGCATCAATGGGCTCACGCTCACGGCGGTCAGCCGCCAGTCACGCGTGTCCATCGGTTCCATCTACTGCCGGGTGGACAGCAAGGAAGACCTGCTGCGCGCCGTGCAGGCGCGCGAGCTGGCCGAGATGGACCGTGAGTTCGCGATGCTGGTGAACCGCGTCCGCCGCAAGGCGCTGCCGCTGCGCTCGCTCGTGCCCACCATGGTGCGCGAGCTCGCCTTGTACCTGCGGCGGCACTCGCCGCTCCTGCGTGCCTTCATGCAGCAGTCGGTGCAGGATGAGGTGCTGAGGACGGTGGGACGCAAGTCCTTCCTGCAGAATGCGCTGGACTTCAGGCTCATCCTGCTCGACCGTCACGCCGAGTTCCTGCATCCGCAGCCCGAGCACGCGGCGGAGACCTGCTTCAACGTCGTCTACGGCTGCATCGCCCGCTACCTCGGCCTCGGCGCACCGGCGGCGATGGAAGGCGACTGGAACCAGTTGATCGATGATCTCGGGCTCATGGCCCTGGCCTTCCTCGTGGTGGACCTGAAGCTGGCCACCGCGCCGGCGAAGAACGCGAAGTAGCCGCGCCTCAGCGCTCGTCCGGGTCGTTTCCCGGCTTCCACTTCATGCTGCAGCCCATGCTCGGCCGTTGCACCGTCGGCGCTGGCTGTCCGCGCGCGAGGGCGTCCAGCGCAGCCCTCAGGTCGGCGCCATTCGCGCGCGCACCGGCGTCCGGGCGGCCCGAGGTGTGCGGCGTCACGGGCCGCGTGGAGTCGAACTGGCCGCGGTAGTACAGGCGGCGGTTTCCATCGTAGAGGAAGAAATCCGGCGTGCAGACGGCGCCATAGGCCTGGGCCACCGACTGGCTTTCGTCGTAGAGATAGGGAAAGCCGAAGTGCCGGTCCCACGCGAGCTCGAGCATCTGCGCCGGGCCATCCTCGGGGTGGGCCGCCACATCGTTCGAGCTGATCGCCACCGTCGCGATGCCCCGCGATCGATACTCGGCCGCCACCCTGACGAATTCATCCAGCAGGTGCAGGACGAAGGGACAGTGGTTGCAGATGAAGGCCACCAGCAATCCTCGCGGCGCATCGACCTCGCTGGATCGATGCCGGCGGCCACCGCCATCGGGCAGGTCGAATGCCGGCGCCGGCGTGCCGAGATCGGTCATCAGGCTCTGGAAGCGCATCGTTCGATTCCTCGACGGTGAATGGTCTCATTCCACAGGGCGGGAAGGTGATCAGTACTCGAAGGTGTCCTGGAAGGTCGCATACGGCACCGGCAGCGGGGGATCCATGCCCATCGGATGATCCGGACGGTAGGGCCAGGCAAGTGACTTGGGCGGCCCGTCGACAGGGGGCATATAGACCGGCTTGCCGTCATCCCCCAGGTACATGAGGTCGGCGTTGAATCTGTCGTTGCGCGCGTTGTCCTGCACCTCCGCGGCCAGCGCGATCCAGTTCTTGTCGAATCGCGCGCGGCTGACCTCGAAGCAGCGGAAATGCCAGATCTTCCATTCGCCGTCCTGGCGGATGAAGTCGATGCCGTACTTCATCTGCACCCAGTGGGCCCAGACCTTCCTGCCGTGGACTTCGTTGCCCTCCTGCTCGGCCTTCTCGAAGAGGAAGGGCGGGGCGCCGGCCGCCTGCTGCGGCGAACTCAATCCTGACTCGACGCCGGCCGCGATCCACACACCCTTCGCGGTCTTGCGGTCGCCGGCGACCTGGATGGAGGGGTTGGCCACGTAGTGGAAGATGAGCTTGCCCACGGGATTGGGGCGGCCACTGTGGTAGGCCATGATGCTCTCGTACCGCGTGTACACGCCGAGGTTGCTGTACTGGGCGCTCATGCCCGGGGTTCCGCGACGGGCCCATAGCGGCTTGATCTTCTCGTCCTGGAAGGCGTTGTGCAGCAGCATGTAGTTGGAGACGAGGTTCTGCACTTCCTGCCGGTCGAGCGCGATGTCGGCCTTGTGCGTGGCCTGGGCCACGGCGGCCTCGAGCCGGACGATACGCGCCTCGAGGCTGGCCGGCGAAGCTCCGGCCGGCGCTGCCGTGCCCGCGGCATTCGCAAGAATGGGGGCCAGCAACCCCGCGCAGATGCCCGCCGCGATCCGTCCGATGTCGATGCCCATGCTTCACGCCCCGTGAAAACAGAATTTATGTTCTGATCAGAAGCGTAACTCCGCCGCTCGCAGGAGGTCAACCATAGGCAGGTTTTCCAATGTTTGACGAGCCATCCCTCCCGGCCCCATACTTGCAAACTAGAATGTAGATTCTTTTTATACGGGGGTCTCTTGGAGAACAATTTCAGTCACAGCCTGGTGAGCGAGGCCGAATCCCGCCTGCTCCCCGGTCACATCGAGGTGGGTGTCCGCATCCCGTGGTACCGGGCATTGCCCCTGTCGGTGGTCGAAGTGGCGGAACTGCGCGTCGATGGCAGGCCGGTGCCGCCCGAGGACATGACCTGGACGCTCAACGGCAGGACGTTCCCGCTCTCGGCCTTGCCGGATCTGGTCGGGGAGTCCTGGTTCGTGCTCGACACGGCGTTCATCCGCGTGAAGACCGGCGCCGATCCGGCCAAGGCACACGAGGTGGGGCTGCAGCTCAATCTGTATCCGCCGTACATCCCGGGACTGACCTGGGTGACGCGCGCGACGCGGACGCTTTCGCCCACGCCGGTGAGCGTATGAGCGCCGCTGCCGCACCCCGGGGACTGAAGCTCGGTTCCACGCTGTACAGCTTCATCAATCCCTACCACTCCCGCGAGCTCAGCTTCGAGCAGCTCATCGCCAAAGTGGCGGAGCTGGGCATCGGTCCGGGCCTGGAGATCATCGGATTCCAGAGCATCCGCGGCTTTCCGCAGGTCTCGGATGAGTTCGCGGACCGGTTCAAGGAACTCATGGACCGCCATCGGCTCATCCCCTCCGCGCTGTCCATCAATGCCGATGCGGCCATCCGCCGTGGCCGCCTGATGTCGACGGAGGAAGCCGTGGCGTATCTCGAACCGCAGATCCGGGCCGCGGCGAAACTGGGCTTCCCGGTGGTGCGCTCGCAGTTCTCGGCGCCCGCCGAAGTCATGGAACGGCTGGTGCCGCTGGTGGAGAAGCTCGAGATCAAGATCGGCCCGGAGATCCATGCGCCGCTGGGCGTGAATTCGGTGCCGGTGATGAAGTACCGAGAGCTGTACGCGCGGCTGCGCTCGCCATTCCTGGGCTTCGTGCCCGACTTCGGTTCCTCCGCCAATTCGCTGCCGGCCTCCTACCTGCAGATGCTGCGCAGTCGCCACGTTCCGGAGGGGCTGTTGAGCCTGGCGCTGTCCATCTGGACGGGGCCCGGCGAGCCACAGTGGAAGCGCGAGGAGTTCAATCGTCGCGCCAGCGAAGCGAAGGCGGATGCGTCGGCGGCGAGTTCGCTGTCGGTCATGTTCAGCATGCTGAGTCCGCAGAAGCCTGAAGCCTGGCTCGAGATCATGCCGCAGGTCGTGCACGTGCACGGCAAGTTCTACGACCTGGACGCCTCGGGACACGAGACCAGCATCCCGTACGAGCAGCTCCTGCCGGTGTTCATCAAGGGTGGTTACGATGGCTTCATGTCGAGCGAGTGGGAAGGACACATCTACTCGCGCGACAGCGGCTTCGAGGCGGTTCAGCAGCATCACGCGCTCTGCCGCCGTATCATTCGGGATGTGAACGCCGGCGCCACCATGAACTGACCGCGTTCGCAGCGGCGTCCCCGCGAGGTCCGGTGCCGGCCGGCCCGGTGGGGCCGCTGGCGCCCGTCGCGCTGATGCACCGGAGAGTCGATGATGTCGCCCAAGCCTTTCCTTCCCCGTCCCATGAAGCTCAGCGTGCTCACCGCGGCACTGCAGGAGCTGACGCCGCGGGAGCGGCGGGACCCGGATCCCGACCTTGCCATCGAGGAGTGGCTGGCGTTCTCGCGGCAGCTCGATTGCCCGTACATGCAGTTGTCGGCCGCCGTTCACCCGAGCCTGGCCGATGTCCCGGCGGAGGCCATGCTGGATCCCGTCGCCAACACCCTGGACCTGCGCAAGCCCTTCGATCGCCCGCGCGCGCAGCGGGTGAGGGCGGCGATGCGGGCGATGGGCGTCGGCATCTCCGACATCGCCTATTTCGACAACATGCTCATCGGCGATGAGGGCCTGCGCCGGCGCAAGCACGACTTCATGCTGCGGGTCTTCGATGCGGCGGTGGCGCTGGGCATCGACGCGGTGTGCGGCTTCGTCGGGCGCAACCCCACTCTCGAGATGGACGAGAACCTCGCGATGTTCGAGGCCGAGTTCGTACCACTCCTGCGCGAGGCCAAGGCCCGCGGCCTGACCTACCGCGTGGAGCAATGCCCGATGCCCGGCTGGACCACCCTGGATCGCTGGCACAACAACATCGCCTACGCACCGGGACCGTGGATCGCCCTGCATCGCATCTGCGAGCGGCACGGCGTGGGCGGGCAGTTCCGCATCCACTACGACCCCTCGCACGCCATCCTCATGGGCCAGGACAGCCGCTCGATCTTCCAGTACCTGAAGGACCAGGGGTATGGATTCCTCATCTCGGGCTTCCACGTGAAGGGGCAGGTCATCGACGCGCGTGGTGTCTCGGCCTGGGGTTACGGCGGCCAGACCATGGAGCGCGGCGACTGGATCGGTGGCCGCCCGAGCCCCAATCCGGCCGACCAGGTGAACGCCTGGAAGAAGCAGGTGGTGCTCTGCGAGCACGAACTGCCGGGCACCGCCAGGCACGATCCGCTGGCGTACCTGCAGAACCGGACGGTGGACTGGCTGGACCATCAGCTTGCCGCGCGCGAACTGCTCGACATCGACCCGGCCGAGACCTTCCTCATCATCGAACACGAGTATCCCAAGGCGCGGATCCAGGACAAGGCGCGGCTGGCGCCCATCCTGCAGGGGTCGCTCGCCTTCATCCGCGCCATCGACCAGGCGGCCGCGGCCATGCACGCCCTGCAGTCCGAGGTCCTGGCCTCGCAGGGCATCCCCGTCCAGGGCACCGGCCGGGAGGCGTATCGATCATGAGCACTGCCAATCGCAAGCTTCGCGCGGGCATCGTCGGCGGCGGCCGCGGCGCCTTCATCGGCGCCGTGCACCGCATCGCGGCCGAACTCGACGGCGCGGCGCGGGTGGTCGCGGGCGCCATGTCCGCCGACCCGGCGAACGCGCGGGCGAGCGCCGAGGACTGGAATCTCGATCGCTCGTACGACTCCTTCGAGTCGATGGCGCAGGCCGAGCGCGGCCGCGCGGATGGCATTGACTTCGTCATCATCGCCACGCCCAACCATCTGCACTATCCGGCGGCGAAGGCCTTCCTCGAGGCGGGCATCCCCGTCATCTGCGACAAGCCGCTGGCCTTCTCGCTGCAGGAGGCGGAAGGCTTCGTGCAGCTCGTCGAGAAGGGCAGCACGCTGTTCGCGCTGACCCACAACTACACGGGCTATCCCCTGGTGCGGCATGCGCGCGAGCTGGTGCGCGAGGGGTCGCTGGGCGAGCTGCGCAAGGTGCTGGTGGAGTACAACCAGGACTGGCTGATGAGCCCGCTGGAGCGCGAGGGCAACAAGCAGGCGCAATGGCGCACGGATCCGAAGCGCGCGGGCATCAGCGGCTGCGTGGGGGACATCGGCACGCACGCGGCGAACCTGCTGGAGTTCATCAGCGGCCGGCGCATCCAGTCGGTGTGCGCGGATCTCACCGCCTTCGTGCCGGGCCGCCAGCTCGAGGACGATGCCAACATGCTGGTGCGGCTCGAGGGCGGTGCCAAGGGCTCGCTGGTGTGCTCGCAGGTGGCCTGCGGCGAGGAGAATCGCGCTGCGCATCCGGCTGTACGGGTCGCGCGCGGGCCTCGAGTGGGCGCAGCAGGAACCCAACACGCTGTTGTTCAAGCCGGCCGGGGGTCCCTGGCAGCAGCTTCGCACCGCCAAACCCTACCTGAGCGAGGCCGCCAGCCTCGCCAGCCGCACGCCCGCGGGACATCCGGAAGGGTACCTGGAAGCCTTCGCCGTCCTCTACCGGCGGTTCATCGAGGACGTGCGCCGCGTGCAGCGGGGCGAGGCGCCGTTGCGTGACTACCCTTGCGCGCGCGATGGCCTGCAGGGCATGCGCTTCGTCGCGGCCTCGGTGCGCAGCTCGCAGCGCGGCGCCGTGTGGGAGAGCGTGTGAGCTGGCGGCGTCGCGACCTGCTCGCGGCGGCTCCCGCCATCCTGGCCGCGCGGCAACTGTGGGCGGCGTCCCCGGATGCTGCACCTCCGGCATCGCGAATCCCGGCGGATGCGGGGCAACGATCGCTGCTCGAACGCCTGTGTGATCTCATCATCCCGGATACCGACACGCCGGGCGCGCGGCGGGCCGGCGTGCCGGATTTCCTGCTCCTCGCGCTGTCGCATGGACTCACCGACACATCGCCGGCGGACCTCGAGCAGGTGAGGCTGGCGCTGGAGGCGGCCTCGACAGGACCGTTCCTCGCCCTCGAGGCCTCCCGGCAGGCCGCGGTGCTGGCCGAGGTGGACGCGCACGCCTATGCACAGCGCGGGTCTTCCTGGGCGAAGCTCAAGTACCTCGTGATCCTCGGCTACTACACCTCCGAGATCGGCGCGGCGCAGGAGCTGCAGTATTCGCTCGTGCCGGGCCGGTACGATCCCGACCTGCCGGTGAGGCCGGGCGAACGCGCCTGGTCCAGCGACTGGGTGGGGCAATCCTTCTGATGGCCGCGCAGTTCGATGCCATCGTCATCGGCTCGGGTATCACCGGGGGCTGGGCGGCCAAGGAGCTGACCGGGCAGGGGCTGAAGGTGCTGATGATCGAGCGGGGCCGCAGCATCGAGCACATCCGTGACTATGTCCATGAAACCCAGGCGCCGTGGCAGATGCCTTTCCACGGCATCGGCGATACGGCGGCGCTGAAGCGTGACTATTCCGTGCAGATGCATGCGCGCGGGTTCGACGAGTGGACCGCCGATCACTTCGTCAAGGACAGCGATCATCCGTACGAGACGGATGCCGACGCCCCGTTCCGCTGGATCCGCGCCTACCAGCTCGGCGGCCGGTCGCTGGGGTGGGGCCGGCAGAGCTATCGCTGGAGCGACCTGGATTTCGGCGCGAACCGGCGCGATGGCCATGGGCTCGACTGGCCCATCCGCTACGCTGACCTTGCGCCCTGGTACGACCATGTCGAGCGCTTCATCGGCGTGTCCGGCGAAGCCGATGGGCTGCCGCAGCTCCCGGACGGACGCTTCCAGAAGGGCATGGCGCTGAACATCGTCGAGCGGCATGCCCGGAAGTCCATCGAGACGGCGTTCCCCGGGCGCCGGCTGATCATCGGCCGCGTCGCCAACCTCACCGAGCCGAAGGAGGGCCGTGGCGTGTGCCAGAACCGCAGCATCTGCGGCCGCGGCTGTTCCTATGGCGCCTACTTCAGCACGCAGAGCTCGACGCTCCCGGCGGCGCGCGCCACCGGGAATCTCACCCTGCTCACCGACCAGACGGTGGAGCGGATCGTGCACGACCCGCGGACGCGACGTGCCACGGGCATCGTGGCCATCGACTCGCGCACGCGTCGTGGCTCCCACTACACCGCGCGCCTGGTGTTCCTGTGCGCAGGCTCCTTCAACAGCGTCGGGGTGCTGCTGCGTTCGGCGAGCGAGCAGTTTCCGCACGGACTGGCGAATGGCTCGGGCGTGCTCGGCCGCTACATCATGGATCATGCCAATGCGCTGGCGGCGGTGGGGCCGGTGAGCGGCTTCGAGCAGCGCACCACCTTCGGCAACCGGCCCACGGGGATCCTCGTGCCGCGGTTCCGCAACGTCGAGACCTCCGATCCACGATTCGTGCGCGGCTACAGCTACCAGGGCGGCGCCTTCCAGCGCAGCTTCACGCGTGGCAAGGATTCCCCCGGTTTCGGAGCGGAACTCAAGTCGCGGCTTCGCGCCCCGGGCCCCTGGCAGTTCGCGCTCGTCGCCTTCGTCGAGTGCCTGCCGCGCGAGGAGAACCGCATCACGCTGTCGGCGGCGCGCGATGCGCTCGGCTTGCAGCAGTTGAAGATCCGGCTGCGCCATGGCGACAACGAGATGGCCGCCATGTCCGATGCGGCCGCCGAGGCGAGGCGCATGATCGAGGCCATGGGCGGCAAGGTGGCGCTGTCGCTCGACAAGCCCGACGTGCCGGGCACCGCCATCCACGAAATGGGCGGCGCGCGCATGGGAGAGGATCCTGCTCGCGCGGTGCTCGATGCCCACAATCGCGCCCACGAGGTGCCGAACCTGTTCCTCACCGACGGCGCCTGCATGTCCTCCTCTTCGTGCGTGAATCCGTCGCTCACCTACATGGCATTGACCGCGCGCGCGGCGAACTTCGCCGCCCGAGAGTTCAAGGCCGGCCGGCTGTAGCGAAGCGCACGGCATGTTCTCGGCATCGACATCGGCACCCGGGCGTCAAGGCGCTGCTGCTGGAGGAATCCGGGCAGGTGAGGGCGCAGGCCAGCGCGCCGCTGTGCGTCGATCGCCCGCATCCGGGCTGGTCCGAGCAGGATCCGGAATCCTGGTGGCAGGCCGGTGGCCGCCGTGCGCGAGCATGCCGGCAGCGGATCGGCGTGCCGTTCGCGCCGTGGGGCTCTCGGGCCAGATGCATGGGGCAACCCTGCTCGATCGTGCCGATCGGCCGCTGCGCCCGGCGATCCTGTGGAACGATGGCCGCAGCGCCGCGCAATGCGGGGAGCTTGAGCGTCGAGCCGCGCAGCCGCGCGATCACGGGCAATCTCGCGATGCCGGGCTTCACGGCCCCGAAGCTGCTGTGGGTGGCCGAGCACGAACCCGAGGTGTTCGCGCGGCTGGCCACGGTGTTGCTGCCCAAGGACTTCCGTGCGGCTGCGACTCACGGGCGAGGGTGGGCGATGTCCGGATGCGGCCGGCACGCTGTGGCTGGACGTCGCGCGTCGCGACTGGTCGGCGGCCATGCTCGCTGCCTCGGGCCTGGACATCGGCATGATGCCGCGGCTGGCGGAGGGCACGGATCCCGCGGGCACGCTCACGCCGCAGGCCGCCGGAGCTGCTGGGCCTGCCGCGCGTGGTGGTGGCCGGCGGCGGGGGCGACAATGCGGCCAGCGCCGCCGGCATCGGCGTCGTGGCGCCCGGCGATGCCTTCCTGTCGCTGGGCACCTCGGGCGTGCTGTTCGTCGTGAACGATCGCTTCATGCCTAACCCCAAGCGCGCCGCGCATGCCTTCTGCCACTGCCTGCCGGGAACCTGGCACCAGATGGCGGTCATCCTGAGCGCGGGCGAATCGCTGCAATGGGTCGCGGCACTGGCCGGTTTTGCCGATGTGCCCGCAGCGGTGGAGGCCGCGCGGCAGGACGGACCGCCGCGCGCGGCGCCGCTGTTCCTGCCCTACCTTTCAGGAGAGCGCACGCCGCACAACGACCCGGCCGCGCGGGGCGTTTTCTTCGGACTGGATGCGGCCACCGGGCCTGCCGATCTCGTGGACGCGGTGCTCTGCGGCGTGGCACTCGCATTCGCCGACGGACTCGAGGTGCTGCTCGAGGCCGGTGCGGCGGTCGGTGAGATCTCGCTGTGCGGCGGCGGCTCGCGCCGGGATCACTGGGCCATGCTGCTGGCCTCGGCCCTGCGGCGGCCGCTGACGCGCCGCCTCGGAGGCGAGGTCGGCGCGGCGCTCGGGGCGGCGCGACTCGCGCAGGCCGCCCTCACGCGCCGGATCGACGCCGCACGGTTCCCCGCACCGCCGGTGGATCGCATCTTCGAACCCGACCCTGGGTGGACCGGCTGGTTCGGCTCGCGCCGTCCGCTGTTCACCCGCCTGTATCAATCACTCATACCCCTGTTTGGAGAGCTCCCGCCATGAGCCTGTTCTCATCGACCCCCGCGATCCGCTTTGCCGGCACCGGCGCCCAGGACGAATTCGCCTTCCGCGCCTACGATGCCGGGCGCCTCGTGCTCGGCCGGCGCATGGCCGACTGGCTGCGCTGCGCGGTGTGCTACTGGCATTCGTTCAACTGGCCGGGCGCCGACATCTTCGGCGCCGGCACGCTGCCGCGCCCCTGGCTGGGCGCCGCCATCACGCAGGACATGGCGGAGGACAAGCTCGAGGCTGCCTTCGATTTCTTCCAGCGCCTGGGCGTCGGCTGGTTCACCTTCCATGACGTCGATGCGATGGCCACCGCCACGACGCTCGCGGCGCACCAGCGCAACCTGCGCTCGATCGAGGAGCCGATGGCCCGGCGCATGGCCGCCACGGGCGTGCGCCTGCTGTGGGGCACGGCGAACCTGTTCAGCCATCCGCGCTACGCCGCGGGCGCGGCCACGAATCCGGACCCCGAGGTCTTCGCCTGGGCGGCCTCGCAGGTGCGCTGGTGCCTGGAGACCACGCATCGCCTCGGCGGTGAGAACTACGTGCTCTGGGGTGGCCGTGAAGGCTACGACACGCTGCTCAACACCGACCTGCGTCGCGAGATGGACCAGTACGGGCGGTTCCTGTCGATGGTGGTGGAGCACAAGCACCGCATCGGCTTCAAGGGCGCCATCCTGATCGAGCCCAAGCCCTTCGAACCCACCAAGCACCAGTACGATCGCGATGTCGCCACGGTGTACGCCTTCCTGCAGCGCTATGGCCTGACACGCGAGGTGGCGGTGAACATCGAGGTGAACCACGCGACGCTCGCGGGGCTCGACTTCGAGCACGAGGTGGCCAGCGCCATCGCCCAGGGCATCTTCGGTTCCATCGACATGAACCGCGGCGATCCGCGCAACGGCTGGGACACGGACCAGTTTCCCAACAATGCCCAGGATCTCGTGCCCGCGATGCTGAGCCTGATCGAGGCGGGTGGCTTCACCAGCGGCGGATTCAATTTCGATGCGAAGATCCGCCGTCAATCGGTGGATGCGGCGGACCTGTACCGCGCGCACATCGCCGGCATGGACACCCTCGCGCGCGCGCTGCTCGCGGCCGCGCGCCTCCACGAATCGAAGCGGCTGTCGAACCTGCGCCAGCAGCGTTACGCCGGCTGGCAGGGCGAACTGGGCCAGCGCATCCTGTCGGGAAAGATGACGCTCGAGTCCCTGTCGGAGGAGGCGCTGCGGGCATCGCTGGATCCGAAGCCCCGATCAGGCTTGCAGGAGTTGTGCGAATCCGTGGTGGCCGACAGCCTGTAGCGATCGCCACCGCCGGGCGCCGTGGCGCACCGGGCACCGTGGCCCGGCGGGGCCATCGCGCCGTTCGCGGGCTTCAGCGGAACAGCGGCATGATATCGCTGGCGAAGCAGCGCAAGGTGCGATGCGCCGCTTCGGTGCTCATGCCCGCGTGTCGCGGTGCGCACACGAGGTGGGTGATGCGGCCCCGCGCGCCATCGCGCACCTTCTCGAAATAGCGCGCGACCTGGTCGCGCGTGCCCACCGCGATGGCCCAGCCGCCCTCGAGCTTCAGGTTGGACCGCCGGATCGCCTCGCGGGTGAACTCGGCCTGGGGACCCGGCAGCTGGCCTTCCAGGTTGCGCCTCAGCATGTAGAAATTGATGAAGTAGTGGATGCCCTCGAGGCTGGCCTCCCAGGCCTGTTCCTCGGTGTCCGCGATGCAGGTGAAGGTCATGGGTCCGATGAAATGCTCGGCCGGGTTGCGGCCGGCCGCGGTGAGCGCGGCATCGTAGGCCTGCGAGGTCGCGAGGTCCCCGCCCGCCATCAGGTGGTAACCGCGCTCGGCGGCCTTCTGCAGGTTCTTCGGTCCCGCGCCGCCCCACCAGATGGGCATCTGCGGCTGGACGGGCTTGGTCGTGAAGGTGATCTCGGGCAAGTCGAAGTACCTGCCCTTGAAACTGAAGGTGCCGGCCTCGCGGAAGCAGCGCTCGATCAGTTCCATCGCCTCCCAGGTGCGCCCGATGCGTTCCTTCGGGTCGAGCCGGAAGGTCTGGAATTCCTCGAACTGCGAGCCCACGCCCACGCCGAAGTCGAAGCGCCCGCCCGAGAGGTTGTCGATGACCGCAACGTCCTCGGCCACGCGCAAGGGGTGATGGAAGGGCAGGCACAGCACCTGCGGTCCGACGCGCAGGCGCGTGGTCCTGGCGGCCACCCAGGCACAGACCGCCAGCGGCGAGGGCGTCCACTGGCACGGGGTCATGCGGTGCTCGCCGTACCAGGAGAAGTCGAATCCCAGTTCCTCGGCCAGTACGGCATCACCGACATAGTCCTCGTACACGCGCTGCAGCGGGTAGGCGTGGCCGGGGTGGTTGCGGATGGCATTGGCGATTCCGAATTTCACGTCGAGGTTCTCCATGACCGGTGCCGGCGGGCGCGGTTCCGTAATAGAATGCAGATTCTAGACCATTGTGCGGGTTGGCACCGGTATCGTCTGGATTGACTTCCAGGGGCGTGCCGCCGTACGCTCAAAAACAGAATGGTGATTCTATAAAATTTCCGTGCGAAGCGGAAGGAAAACAGGGGGGCGCATTGAAGCATCCGGACCGGCGGGCGCTGCTGTTCGTCCTGTTGACGGTGACGCTCGATTCCATGGGCATGGGCCTGCTGGTGCCGGTGATGCCCAGGCTCCTGACGGAACTGAGCGGCGAGGGGCTGGCGCGCGCGGCCATCTATGGCGGCTGGCTCACCGCGGTGTTCGCCGCCGTGCAGTTCCTCGCCGGCCCGCTGCTCGGCTCGCTGAGCGATCATGCCGGCCGCCGGCCGGTGCTGCTGTCGTCGCTGGCCGCCTTCGGCGGCAGCTACCTGCTGATGGGCATCGCACCGAGCCTCGCCTGGGTGTTCGTCGCGCAGGTCTTCACCGGACTGTTCGGCGCCACGGCCGCGACCGCCGGCGCCTGCATCGCCGATGTCACGCCGGCGGCGCACCGGACGCGCAATTTCGGGTCGATCGCGGCGGCCTTCGGCGTGGGTCTCATCCTCGGCCCGGCCGCAGGCGGGCTGCTCGCGGGCTATGGCACGCGCACGCCGTTCTTCGTCGCCGCGGCGTTGAGCCTGCTGAACGTCATCTACGGCGCGCTGGTGCTGCGCGAGTCGCTGCCGGCCTCGGCCCGCCGGCCGTTCTCCTGGCGTCGCGCCAACCCGCTCGGCGCCTCGCTCCTGCTGCATCGTCGCGCCCCGGTGAACCTGATGATGGCTGCGGTGCTGTTCCAGCGCATCGCCACGACCACGTTGCCGGCGACCTGGCCCTACTTCACCATGCAGGTGTATGGCTGGACCTCGCGGCAGGTGGGTTACTCGCTGGCGGCCTATGGCATCGCCACCGTCTTCATGCAGGCCGGGTTCCTGCGCTGGATCGACGCGCACATCGGCACGCGGCGTGCCGCCTCGCTGGGCCTGACCATGCTCGCCCTGGGTTTCCTGGGGTTCGCCTTCGGGCACGGTGAGCGGGTGGCGCTGCTCTGCATTCCGCTCACGACCATGGGATTCATGGCGGGACCTGCGCTGGTGAGCATGCTGTCGGTGCGCGTCGCGGCGGACCTGCAGGGCACCTTGCAGGGGGTCATCGCCAGCGCCAATGGCGGGGCGGCGGTGCTGACGCCGCTGCTCATGCCCTGGCTGTTCAGTCTGTTCTCGCAGGGCAGGGGTGTACCGGTGTTTCCCGGCGCACCGTACCTCTTGGCCGCGGCGCTCGCGCTGGTGGCCGTGGGCTTCGTGCAATGGGACCACGGACATGCGGGCCGGCACATCGTGCGGCAGGAGGCGATGGAATGAGCCCGGCGATGCGCGATGCCATCGCAACCGCGCGCGGCGCGCAGGACTACGGTGCCGCGCAGGCGTGGACGCTGCTCGCGCTGAGCACGCTGCCGGTCATGGCCATCGCCTCGCTCGTGCCGGTGCTGCCCTCGCTGTTCGCGCACTTCAGTTCGGTGCCGGACCGGGAACTGCTCGTGCCCATGGTGCTCACCGTGCCCTCGTTGTGCGTGGCGCTGTTCTCCTCGCCGATCGGCGTGGCCGCGGACCGCTGGGGCCGGCGCCGCCTGCTGCTGGTGGCGCTGGCGGCGTTCTCGGTCGCGGGACTCCTGCCCATGGCCTTCGACGACCTGCACGCCATCATCGCCAGCCGGGTGGTGGTGGGCGTCGCGGAGGCGACGCTGCTGACCGTGGGCAACGCGCTGATGGGCGATTATTTCCAAGGGGCCCAGCGCCGGCGGTGGCTGGGCCTGCAGATGTCGACCGGCGCCTTCTTCTCCTCGATGTACATCGTGGCGGGCGGGGTGCTGGGCTCGTGGAACTGGCGCGGACCGTTCCTCCTGTACCTCGTGGGGCTGCTGGTGCTGGCGGCGGCGATCCGCTACCTGCCCGAGCCGGCACGGCGCCCCGGCGGTGAGGCGGGCATCGAGGCGCGGCACGCGGACGGTGGCGCGGCCGTGCGGGTGGGCGGGGATGCCAGCGGTGATGCCGGCCGCCATTTCCCCTGGCGCGTCACCGGCCAGATCTGCGCCGTCACGCTGCTCGTGTCCATCATCTACTTCGTGCAGGCCGTGCAGCACGGCCGCATCTTTTCCGACCTCGGCGTCGAGGTGCCTTCGCGCATCGGCCTGATCGTCACGCTGGCCAGTGGCGGCACGATCATCGGCGGCATGGTGTTCAAGCGGCTGCCACCGACGCCCGTGAGCACGCTGCTGGCGGTCTCCTTCCTGGCCTACGGCGTGTCCTACCTCGGCATCGGCCTGTCACCGGACTACCGGGTGGGGCTGCCCTTCGATGCCATCGGGCAGTTCGGCGGTGGATTCGTGCTGCCGACGCTGATCGCGTGGGCGCTGTCGCAGTACGACTTCGAACATCGCGGCCGCGGCATGGGCATCTGGGGCGGGTGCTTCTTCCTGGGCCAGTTCCTCAGCCCGCCTGTGCTCACGCTGGTCGCGCACGGGCGCCTGAGCTTCCTGCAGACGGTGGCGGTGCTCGGTGGCGGCTGTCTCGTCCTGGCCGCCGCGGCGCTGCTGTTGCGCTGGCGGCGTCGCTGATTCAGGTCGCTAGAGCTTCGCCTCGCGCCACAGCGCGGCGGCGCGGTCGGCGGCGCGGGCCGTGAACGCCATGTAGGTGAGCGAGGGGTTGCGATCGCCGCTGGAATTCATGAAGGCGCCGTCCGTGACGAACACGTTCGGCGCATCGTGGAGCTGGTTGAAGGCATTGGTGACGGACTGGCGCGGATCCGCACCCATCGAGGCGCCCCCCATTTCATGGATGGCCGTGCCCGGCGGTGCGGTTCCGTACGCGCGCAGGTCCACCTGCCCCCCCAGGAGCCCGAGCATCTGCGAGATCTCCCCGCGGCTGTGGGCCACGGCCTTGTGCTCGTTGTCGCCGAAGCGCACGTCGATGCGGGTCAGCGGCAGGCCGTAACGATCCTTGCGGGCGAAGTTGATGCTGACCTGGTTCTCGCGGCGGGGCAGGCATTCCGCCGATACGCCGAAGCCGATGATCCAGGGCCCTGGCTTGCGCTGTGCGTTCTTGAACCCGGCGCCGATGCCCGGCGCATGGCCCGCTGTGCTCCAGTTGCCGCGCATCGAGAGCCCCTGGAAGGAATAGCCCCGCAGGAAATCCGTTTCCTGTGCCGCGACGTTGACCCAGCGTGGGATGATGAGGCCGTTGTTCTTGCGGCCCCGGTACATGTGGCCCTCGAGCCCGGGGATGGTGCTGAAGGCGAGGCCGCCGAACACGTGGTCCATGACGTAGCGGCCGAGCAGGCCGCAGGAGTTGCCCAGGCCCCGGGGCATCGCCGGCGAGACCGAGCGCAGCAGCACGCTCACGCTGTTGATCGAGCCGGTGCACAGGAACACGATGCGCGCCTTCTGCAGCGATCGCGCGCCGGTCTTCGCCTGCAGGAGCCTCACGCCGCTGGCGCGCTTCGTGGCCGGATCGAACTCCAGCGACTCGACGATGGTGTCGGTGAGCAGCGTGAGGCGTCCGGTGGCGCGTGCGGCCGGCAGGGTCGAGCTCTGCGTGCTGAAGTAGGCGCCGAAGGAACAGCCGCGCGCGCATTGGTCGCGGAACTGGCAGGGCACGCGATCACCGATGGCCTGGGTGAGGTTGGCGGTGCGTCCGGGGAAGACGCGGCGATGGGAATACCTCGCCTTCACCACCTCGGCGAAGCGCTGTTCGCCGGCATTGAACCCCATGGAGGGCTGGAACTGACCGTCGGGCAGGCTCGGGAAGTTCTCGATGGTGCCATTCACGCCGATGAAGCGTTCGACGTGGTCGTACCAGGGCGCGATGTCCGCGTACTTCACCGGCCAGGCCACGCCATGGCCATCCTTCGCGTTCGCCTGGAAGTTGTGTTCGCCCATGCGGTAGCACTGCCGGCCCCACATCAGCGAGCGGCCGCCGAGGTGATAGCCGCGCAGCCACTGGAAGTTGCTCTCCGGGGGTGATTCGTAGATGTCCACCTCGTCATCGACGAACATGTCCTTCGTCCACTCGTCCATGCGCGCCGCCTTCTGGATGCGCTTGGTGGTGGCGAGGATCTTCGGGTCGGTCAGGCCGCGGAAGGGCAGCTCCCACGGCAGCGTGAACTCGGTCTTGTAGTCCACGCGGTGCTCGAGATGCGGGCCGCGCTCCACCATCAGCACCTTCAGTCCCCGCTCGGTGAGTTCCTTCGCAGCCCACCCGCCGGTGATGCCGGATCCGCAGACGATGGCGTCGAAATCACCGCTCACAGCGAACCTCCGAAGCCCTGGTTCGAGAACATGCGAAAGCCGGGCCCGGGTTCGAAGTCATCGTGGCTGCCCGGCACCGCGTCGTAGACCAGCTCCTGGCTCGCGCCGGCCTGGCTCGTGTAGTAGGCGGCGACGATGGCGGACTTGAAGGTGGGCCACTCGGCCGCGGTGGAATCGGCAGGGTGAGGTCTTGCGAAGCTGTCGGCGTCGTAGCGCGCGAGCAGGGCCTGCTGTTCGGCCGCCGGCGCGCGCAGGAAGCCGCCCGGCGCGCCGTGCTTCGGATTGGCGAGCGCCTCGAGCGCAGCCTCGAGCCGCGCGGGCGATTGCGCCGTGAGGCCCGCCATGCCGTGATCGCAGGCCAGGAGCACGAAGTCCGCCGCCTGCACCTGCGAGGCGCCTGGCGTGTCGGTGGCCGGGATCACGAGGTCGCAGATGCGATCGACGAAGGGGCGGCGCCCATCGCCGGCCAGCTTCGCCCAGGCGCCGGGACTGGCAGCGGCCTGCAGCATCGATGCCGCCAGGGCGCCGAGGCCGGCGGACAGCAGCTCGCGTCGGTTCAGCGGCACGGTCATCGGTCGGGCACTCCTGGGCGGGCGTCAGTGACGATGCGGATCGGCGCCCGGCGGGAGCGCGTCCAGAATTAGAATCAGCTTTCTAAATTATCGGCGCGGACGCCGAGCGTTGTCAACGCGCGCCGCTGCTTTCCCGCCGGCGTGCGATTCGCGGGCCGATGGCCGCGAAGCCCGGCTTGTTCGCCAGCAGCTCCTCCAGCGCCAGTCCCGCCAGCTCGTGCGGGAACACCAGCCAGCGGTCCGTGTCGTGCAGGAAGTGGTGCGGCACGCCGGGCGGTGCGGCATTGGCGGGCTTGCGATAGACCGTGGCGATGTGGATGCCGGGCGTGTTGCGGCGGCAGCGCTGGCGCAGCTCCTCGATCACCTGCCGGATGCTGCGCCCGGAGTCGTAGACATCATCCACGATCAGCAGGGTGTCCTCGGCATCCAGGTTCCTGACCAGGTAGCCAAGGCCGTGCACGCGAACCTGTTCGGCGGGCGAATCGATGCCGCTGTAGGCGGAGGTGCGGATGGCGATGTGGTCGGTGGGAACGCCGCAGTACTCGAGCAGTTCCTGCACCGCGATGCCCACGGGTGTCCCGCCGCGCCAGATCCCGGCGATGTGCGTGGGCCTGCAACCCGACTCCAGCACCTTGAGGCCCAGGCGCCAGGAATCCTCGAGCAGCTCGTTGGCGGGGATGTGCAGGCGTTCGTTCAGGCGCGCAGGTCCTCGATGTTGATCGGCAACCGCCGCACGCGCCTGCCGGTGAGCGCGAACAGCGCATTCGCGAGCGCAGGAGCCAGCGGAGGCGTGCCCGGCTCGCCCACGCCGCCGGGCGGCTCCGAGCTCGGCAGGATGTGCACCTCGACCGCGGGCGCATCCTTCATGCGCGCCACCGCGTAGTCGTCGAAGTTCTTCTGCTCGACGCGCCCGTCCTTCAGCGTGATGGCGCCATGCAGCGCGGCCGAGAGGCCGAAGATGACGGCGCTCTGCACCTGCCGGCGGATGATGCCGGGGTTGACGATGCGGCCGCAGTCCACGGCGCAGACGACACGATGCACCTTCGGGGACCCATTGGCATCGAGGGAGGCTTCGACCACCTCGGCCACGTAGCTGCCGAAGCTCTCGCAGACGGCGATGCCGCGAGCGTGTCCCTTGGGGAGCGGTGTCTTCCAGCCCGCCTTCTGCGCCGCGAGTTCCAGCACCGCGCGGCGTCGGTCGCCCGGCGCCAGCAGGTTTCGCCGGTACTCGAACGGATCCTGGCGGGCGGCGTGCGCGAGCTCGTCGATGAAGCTCTCCGCGAAGAAACCATTCTGCGAGTGTCCGACGGAACGCCAGAACCACACGCCGATGCCGGGCTCGAAGGGGATCCATTCCACGTGGATGGCCGGTGTGTGATACGGCCACTCCTTGATGCCCTCGACCGCAGTCCCGTCCAGTCCATCCTTCAGCGGAAAGCCGCCGGCCTTGCTCACCGAGGAACACACGACGCGAGCATCGAACGAAGCCGGTGCGCCGCTGGCATCCAGACCCGCGCGCAGCCGCACCACCGAGGCGGGGCGGTAGAACTGCCCATGCATGTCATCCTCGCGCGTGTACACGAGCTTCACCGGCGCGGCGGCGGCCTTCGAGGCCTGTACCGCGGCGATGACGAAGTCCTGCGCGAAGCGGCGGCCGAAGCCACCGCCCAGCAGCGTGGTCGTGACCTGGACGCGCTCGGGTGCGACACCGGTGATCTGCGCGATGACGACGCGGTTCACGCCGGAGGCCTGGGTCGGCGCCCAGATGTCGATGCCATCGGCGCGGACGGAGGCCGTGCAATTCATGGGCTCCATGCAGGCGTGCGCGAGGTAGGGCACCTCGTACAGGGATTCCAGCGGGGTCGCAGCCGCTGAGTCGCGAACCTCGCCCTCGTGACGGGCGATGACACCCGTGGTGTCGAGCTTCGCCTGCATCGCCGACTTCAGCGCATCGCTGGAAAGCTCCGGCTTTGCGTCCGTGTCCCACTTGACCTCGAGCGCATCGCGGCCGAGCCTGGCGGCCCAGAAGCCGGTGGCGATGACGGCGACGCCTGCGTCCAGCGCCACGACGTGACGCACCCCCGCGATGGCCTTGGCGCGGGTGGCATCGAAGCTCACCATCTTCGCGCCGATCACCGGGGGGAACGCGACCAGCGCCGTCAGCAAGCCCACGGCCTGCACGTCGAGTCCGAAACGCGCCCGTCCGCAGACCTTGTCGGGCGTGTCCACCCGCGGCACCGCCTTGCCGATGAACCGGAACTCGCGAGCATCCTTCAGCGGCGCATCGGCCGGAGGTGCGATGCCGGCGGCACGGGCCGCCAGCGCCCCGTACGACAGGCGCCGCTTGCCGGCGTGCACGAAGCCTTCCCGCGCCCGGCAGGTGGCGCGCGGCACGCCCCAGGTCTCGGCCGCCGCGCTGATCAGCATCTCGCGGGCCGTGGCGCCGGCCTTGCGCAGCGGGTCCCAGAAGGCGCGCACCGAGGAGGATCCGCCCGTGCCCTGCAGGCCTAATGCAGAATTGATGTAGGCCGGATCCACCGGCGCCTGTTCGACGCGGATCTTGCGCCAGTCCACCTCGAGGTCATCGGCGAGCAGTTGCGCGAGGGAGGTGAGCACTCCCTGGCCCATCTCGGCCATGCTGACCACCAGCGTGACCTGGTCATCCGCGCCGATGCGGATGAAGGCATTCGGCTTGAACACCGCGTCGGCCGCGGCGGCATCGGCCCGAGGAACGCAGCATCGAGGGAAGCGTGAAGCCGAGCAGCAGGCTCCCGCCGGCCAGCGTGGCGGACTGCAGGAACTCGCGTCGCGAGGCAGAGTGTGCGGAGCGCGGCATCTCAGGCTCCCTTGCGCATGAGGCCCGCCGCCGTGTGGATGGCGGCGCGGATGTCGTTGTAGGTGCCGCAGCGGCAGAGGTTGCCCGACATGGCGGCGTCGATTTCGGCGTCGGTGGGCGCGTGGTTCTGCGCGAGCAGCGAGGCCGCGCTCATGATCTGGCCCGACTGGCGGTAGCCGCACTGCGGGACGTCGTGCTTCACCCAGGCGCGCTGCACGGGATGGTCCGCGTGCGCCGAGAGTCCCTCGATGGTCGTGACCTGGCTGCCCTGCACGGCGCTGACCGGCATCACGCAGGATCGCGTCGCCGCACCGTTGATGTGCACGGTGCAGGCCCGTACCAGGGCCAGGCCGCAGCCGTACTTGGTGCCGGTGAGCCCGAGGGCGTCGCGCAGCACCCACAGGAGCGGCGTGTCGGGCGGCACGTCCACGGTCACGGTCTTGCCATTGATGTTGAGGCTGATCATGGAAACTCCCAGGGGAACGTGTTCGGGACCGGCAATTCGGCGGGCCCGGAGCGAAAACGCTGCCGCCGCCAGGCACATAATCTATCATGTCGCGGCCGGCCGGTTCGCATTCGCGCCGTCGCAACGAAGCCCAGACATGACGCTTCAATTCCGCAGCGCGGAGCTCCGGCAGGCCGCGCGCCACCCTCATTTGCCGAATTCGTCTCGATGATGGCCGCGTGCATGGCCCTGCAGGCGTTCGCGATCGACGGGATGCTGCCGGCGCTGGCCGACATCGGTCGTGATTTCGCGAGTTAACGACGCCAACCGCCTGCAATGGGTGATCACCTCCTTCCTGATCGGCAATGGACTGGGGCAGCTGCTGTTCGGTCCGCTGGCCGACCGGTACGGACGGCGGCCGGTGGTGCTGGGCAGCGTCACCTTGTTCGGCGCCTTGTCGCTGGCCGCGACCGCGGCCACCTCGTTGCCCATGCTGCTGGGCACCCGCGTGGTGCAGGGGTTCATCGCGGCGGGCTGCGGCATCGTGCCGCGCTCCATCGTGCGCGACCGGTTCCTCGGGTTCCACCATGGCGCGCGTGATGTCGAGCATCTTCATCATCTTCCTGCTCGTTCCCATGGTGGCCCCCGCGGTGGGCCAGGCGCTGCTGCTGGTCGTGAACTGGCGCGGATCTTCGCCTTCCTCGCGCTGTGCAGCCTGGGCGTGATGGCCTGGATGCTGCTGCGCCTGCCCGAGACGCTGCCACCCGAGCGGCGGCGTCCGCTGAATTCGGCGCACCTGTTCAACGCCGCGCGATTCGTGCTGACCGAGCCATCCTCCATCCTGTACACGCTGGCCGTCACCGCGATGTTCGGATCCATCATCGCCTTCGTGAGCACCGTGCCGCAGATCTTCACGGAGTCGTTCCATCGTCCCGATCTCATGTCGCTGGTGTTCGCGCTGTGCGCGGGCGGCATGGGCGTGGCCTCGTTCTGCAACACGCGCATCGTCGAACGGGTGGGCATGCATCGCGTGTCGCACCTGGCGCTGGTCGGCTTCGTGTCGGTCACTGGCGCTGCACGCGCTGCTGGCATCCTTCACCCACGAAGGGCTCGCGACTTTCGCGGTCCTGCAGTCCCTCACCATGTTCGGTTGCGGGCTGTCGGTGTCCAACTTCGGCACCATCGCCATGCAGCCGATGGGCGCGATCGCGGGCAGCGCCGCCTCGGTGCAGGGCGTGATCTCCACCGTCGGTGCGGCGCTGATCGCGGCCCTGATCGGCCAGCAGTGGTCAGGCTCCGTGGCCTTCCTGCCGCTGGGTGCGCTGGGCTGCGGCCTGTTCGCGTTCGCCTGCGTGCTGCTGGCCGAGCGCCGCGCATGTTCCGGGCGCGCAGCACCCACTGACGCGCGGCGCGGGTCGCGTTACCGCGTCATCGCCCGGCCGCGCCGGCCGGCCACCCAGTCCGGCCAGTACCCCGAGATCTTCATCTCCGAGTCCAGCCCCGTGCGACGCAACTGGGCCTCGATCTGCTCGCGCGACAGGCGCGGGGCGATGGGTGCCGGGTGATCGGCGATGGCGAACGCGGCGCTGGCCATGATGGCCACGCGCTGCGCGAGCTGGCGCAGGTCCACCTTGTCGAAGGTGTCGGAGGCGGCGTGGTAGTTCTCGAGGTAATTCGCCGGCTCCTGGTCGGCCACCAGCGTCGGCACGCCTTCGAGCAGGAAGTCGAAGTTGTCGGTGCCGAGTTCGCCATCGAGGCTCAGGTGTTGCGCGTCGAAGGGCTGCAGCGGCCGGAGCGCCACTTCCAGCGCCGGCACGGCATCGTCCCCGGCCCGCGATCGAGAATCCCTTGATGCGTCCCACACCACTGTCGATGATGAGCGCCGCCCGCGTCCGATCCATCTCGGCGCGATGCGCGAGCACATAGGCATGGGAACCCTGGTAGCCTTGCTCCTCGCCGCTGAACAGCACGAACCGAATCGTGCGCCTCGGTGCCAGGCCCGACTCGTGGATGGCGCGCGCCGCGGCGATCACCAGCGCCGAGTTGCAGCCGTTGTCCAGCGCGCCGGTGCCGAGGTCCCAGGAGTCCAGGTGAGCGCCGAGCACCACCCCACCTCGTCGGGGCGTTCGCGGCCGCGGATCTCCGCGACCACATTGCGCTCGGGCGCCGGAGGGCCGACCCGGTTGGGCATGTCGAGGCGCACGCGCAAGGCGGGCTGCATCGCGGCGAGGCGAGCGAGGCGCTGGCCATCTTCCCGGGCGAGCGTCGCCATGGGGATCGCCGACAGCTCGCCCGTCACCGTGTCGGTGTGCCGGTACAGGAGCCGTCGTGCCCGCGCACCCGTCCACAGCATCGCGGCGGCGCCGGCCTGCACGGCCCGCTGCTTGATGGGCAGGGCGCGATCGTATTCATTGGTCAGGTCGGCCCAGGTCTCGACCACCGGCGAGTCCACCAGCAGGATCGCGCCGCGCGCCCGCGACCCGAGCCGCGCGAAGTCCGCCTCGGTGCCACCGCCGATGGCGAGCAGGGGCGCCTCGATGCCACCGGGCGGTGTCGCCGCGGACCAGCCTTCCGCCACCACCGTCACGGGAAATGCTTGCGGGCCCAGCACCTCCAGCCGGGTGGACCCTTCCGACCAGGTCAATGACAGCGTGTAGGTCTCCGCATGCGCGGCAACGCCCGCGGATTCGAATGCTGCCAGCGCCCAGTCCACGGCGCGCTCCATGGCGGGCGTACCGGATACCCGGCCACCGATCCCGTCGGTGAGCCGCTCGAGGTCCGCGGCCAGCGGCGATGGCGAGAGTGCCCGGGCGATGATGGCCGAGGCGGGCGGGAGGGAGGGCGGGGAGGGCGAGGTGAGCGCTGGCGCTGGCATTGACGCCGGCGCACGGGCCACGGCAGCGGCGCAGGTGATCAGCAACAGGCTGGCCAGCGCCACCTGGCGCGACGTCGGGCATCGGTTCATTCAAAGCTCCGAGGACGAGGTCTCGCGCATGGTGAATGCGGCGATGAAGGCGATCACGCAGGCCGTGGCCATGTAGAGGGAGACACCGAGCGTGGAGTGCATGCGCGCAGTGAGTTCGGTGGCGATGAGGGGCGCGAAGCCACCGCCGAGGATGGAGCCGGTCTGGTAGGCGACCGAGGCGCCGGAATAGCGCACATGGGTGCGGAACAACTCGCCGAACAGCGCGGCCTGCGGTCCGTACATGAAGGAGGTGGCGCCCAGCTGCAGCGCGATGCCGGCGGTGATGCCGGCAAACGAGCCGGTGTCGATCAGCGGGAAGATCACGAAAGCGCTGACGGCCGAAAGCGCTGCGCCTGCCATGTACACGCGGCGGCGCCCGATGTGGTCGGACAGCGAGCCGCCGACCAGCAGCAACGGTGCCATCAGTCCGCTGGCGATGAACACCGCGCTGAGCATCAGCGCGCGCGGCAGGTGAAGCCCGGCAGGATCCGTGCCATAGGAGATGGTGAAGGTGATGCAGATGTAGAAGCACAGGTTGACGGCGAGGTGCGCACCGACACCCTGGGCGATCTCGCGCGGATGTTCGCGCAGCGCCTGCAGCACCGGCGAGCCTCGCTGTGCGCCACCCTCCGCGCGCGCGCGCATGGCGTCGCGGAACACGGGCGTGTCTTCCACGCGCCGGTGCAGGAAGTAACCCAGGCCGACGAGCAGGACGCTGAGCAGGAAGGGGATGCGCCAACCCCAGGCGATGAACTCCGCCTGCGAGGTGAGCGCGTTCACCGCGAGGAACGCAAGATTCGCCGTGACTACGCCCACCGGCACGCCGGCCTGCGCGATGCTGCCGTAGAAGCCGCGCCGGTGGCCCGGCGCGCTCTCCACCAGCAGCAGCATGGCGCCGCCCCCCTGTCCGCCGATGGCGAGGCCCTGCACGAACCGCAGCAGCACGAGGATGACGGGGGCGGCCACCCCGAGCGTGGCATAGGAGGGCAGGCAAGCGATCAGCGTGGTGGCGAGGCCCATCATCACCATCGCCACCGCCAGTGCGCTCTTGCGGCCGATGCGATCCCCCATGTGGCCGAAGCCCAGCGCGCCGATGGGCCGCGCGATGAAGCCCACCGCAAAGGTGCTGAACGAGGCCATCAGCGCGATGCCGTGCGGGAGCGAGGCGGGGAAGAACAGCGTCGGGAACACCAGCGCCGCGCCCAGCCCGTACAGGAAGAAGTCGTACCACTCGATGCTGGCGCCGGCGAGCCCGAGCAGCGCGAGCCGGTTGATCGAGACCTGCGGGGTCGCCGGTGTGCGCATGGCCTCGGTGCTCATGGCTCGAGCGCCTCAGGTCTTCGTCGGCACGCGGCTCTTCTCGAGCCTCACCAGCACGGTGTACTCGGGATCCACGAGCTGGATGATCGGGGCGCGCACGGTCTGCGCGACGAACTGGTACGCGTCGAGCTCGGAGAGTCCCGAGGTCTCGCGCACCCAGTCGACCATCGACTTGTAGGCGACGCGGGCCGCATCCTCCAGCGGCCGTCCGGACCCCACGAACATGACCTCGTGGGCGTTCTCGATGCGCGGCACGGGCGTCGCCACGTTCTTGACCAGCTCGACGATCAGATCGACGTTCATCGCACCCTCGACGGCCGCGCCCATGATCTCGCCATCGCCCATCGCATAGTGGCCATCGCCGAAGGACAGCAGGGCGCCGGGCATGTTGACGCCGAGGTACACCGTGTTGCCGGCCCGTACCTCGGAGCAGTCCATGTTGCCGCCGAAGTTGCCGGGCACGATGGTGGAGCGCACCTCGCCGCCGGCGGGCGCGACGCCCAGGCAACCCAGGAAGGGCGTGATCGGCACCTCCCAGGCATGACGGCCATCGCCGGAGACGGTGCGGGCCATGCCCCGGCGTGCATCGACGTCGTACCGCCAGGTCGTCTCCGGCAGGAAGGTGCCGAGCATCGCGGTCTGAGCGGTGCCGACCAGCGCGCCGAAGCCCGGCAGGCAGGAGGACACCGCATAGTCGCGCGCCGGCTCCACCGCGAGCAGGCGGATGGCGAGAGTGTCCCCGGCTTCCGCACCCTCGATGTGGAAGGGGCCGGTCTGGGGGTTGTCGTGTCCTGCCGGCACGAGCTTCGAGGGCACGTCGGAGGCGGACTTCACGGCCCCGTCGAAGCAATCCTCGGTCCAGGTGATGATGCGCGTGCCCGGCGCGATGCGCTGTCGGGCGGGCGCGCCGCCGAAGGTGTACGCGAGTTCCTCGTGCCTGGGCACCCAGCGAAGCACGGGTCCGTGATGATCGACCGTGGTGGCCGGCGCATTGGCGGCACCCGGCGCACGCGCGGCGGCCGCGCCATCGGCGGTGGTGAGCCGGGCCATGCCGGCCACGGCCAGTGATGATTGCAAGAGGAAGGATCGGCGGGGCAGGCGCATGTCATTCACTCGTGTCGGAAAGCCGCACCGCAGCTTACGCGGGCGTGCTGCGCGACTCAATCGGCGCCGGGTCGTGACCCGTGCAGGCCCTCCACGCCCAGTCCCGGCGCACGCAGCGATGCGCGACGCTTCATCGGTTCAGCTCGTAGGCACACAGGTTCACCACCGTGGCGAGGTTGAGCGAGTCGATGGCGCCGCGTCCCGGGATGGTGAAGGCATGTGCCCCCAGCTCCTGCAGGAGCCCGGGCGGCAGGCCGCGTGCCTCGTTGCCGAACAGATAGGCATCGTGCCGGCTGAAATCCTCCGCCGGGAGCGGCGAGCCGCGCATGTCCAGCGCCGCGATGCGCTTGAAGCGGGCGCGCAGCGCGGCGGGCTCGACATCCACCTCGAAGGGCACGTGGAAGATGGCCCCCATGCTCGCGCGCACGACCTTGGGATTGTACGGATCCACGCTGCCCGGCCCGAGCAGCACGCGCAGTCCGCCGAACCATCCCAGGGTCCGCAGTATCGTGCCGAGATTGCCGGGATCGGAAACCTCCTGCAGGTAGAAGGCGCGCTCCCCGGCCGTGGGCGGCACGGCGCGCAGGAGCGGCGCGACGGCGATGATGCCCTGCGGCGACTGGGTGTCGGCGATGCGCGCCATCTGGAGCGAGGAGATGACATGCGTGGTGAAGGGACTGCGCCAGCCGGCCTGCTCGCGCGTCACGAACAGCTCCGCGCCGAGCAGCAGCGGATTGCGCGCCGCCGCCTTCTGCAGCTCGAGCACCGGGTGCTCGCCCTCGACCAGGAACCGGCCCAGCGCCTCGCGGCCCTTGCGCTGGTGTAGCTTGCGGATGTCCTCGAGCTTCATTCGTTCGCCGCGCTCGCAAGCTCGGATCCGGCCAGCAGTTCGCGGGTGACGGCCTCGGCCAGGCGGATGCCGTCCACGCCCGCCGACAGGATGCCGCCGGCGTAGCCTGCGCCGTCACCGCCAGGATACAGGCCGTGAACGTTCAGGCTCTGCAGCGTGTGCGGATCGCGGCTGATGCGCACCGGCGAGGAGGTGCGGGTCTCCACCGCCGTGAGCACCGCGTCGGGCCGATCGAAGCCGCGGACCTGCCGTGCAAAGGCCGGCAGCGCCTCGCGGATGGCATCGATGGCCTCCTTCGGCAGGCTGTTTGACAAATCGGTGAGCTTCACGCCCGGCGTGTAGGAAGGCTGCACCTCGCCGAGCGCGGTGGAGGGCATGCCGCGCAGGAAATCGTCCACCCGTTGCGCCGGTGCGTGGAAGTTCGCGCCGCCGAGCTCGAAGGCCTGCGCTTCCAGGCGCTCCTGCAGCTCGATGCCGGCGAGCGCTCCGCCCGGGAAGTCGCGCTCGGGGCTCACGCCGACGACGATGGCCGAATTGGCATTGCGCTCGTTGCGCGAGTACTGACTCATGCCGTTGGTCACGAGATGTCCTGCTTCCGATGCAGCCGCGACCACCGTGCCCCCGGGGCACATGCAGAAGCTGTACACGTCCCGGCCGTTGCGCGCGTGATGTACCAGGCGGTAGTCGGCGGCCCCGAGCGCGGGGTGGCCGGCCTGCGCGCCGAGGCGCGCGCGGTCGATCTGCGACTGCGGATGCTCGATGCGAAAACCGATGGAGAAGGGCTTGGGTTCGAGGTGCACGCCCTGCGCCGCGAGCTGGCGGAACACGTCGCGCGCGCTGTGTCCGGGTGCCAGGATGACGTGCCGGCTGTGCAGCACCGTGCCGTCGGCGAGCCGCACGCCGTGCATCTGGCCCGACTCGATGAGAAATCCGCTGACCTTGCTCTCGAAACGCACCTCGCCGCCGAGCGCGATGATCTCCTCGCGCATGCGCGCGACGACCCCGGTGAGCCGGAAGGTGCCGATGTGGGGCTTGCTCAGGTAGAGGATCTCGGGCGGCGCGCCGGCGCGCACGAATTCCTGCATCACCTTGCGGCCGAGGAACTGCGGATCCTTGATCTGGCTGTACAGCTTGCCGTCCGAGAACAGGCCGGCCCCGCCCTCGCCGAACTGCACGTTGGATTCCGGATCGAGCACGCCGCGCCGCCACAGTCCCCAGGTGTCCTGCGTGCGACGGCGCACCTCGCGTCCGCGCTCGAGCACGATGGGCCTGAACCCGGTCTGCGCCAGGATGAGCGCCGCGAACAGGCCGCAGGGACCCAGCCCCACGATCACCGGCCGATGCGAAAGGCCCGGCGGCGCATGTCCCACCGGGTGGTAGCGCGTGTCCGGTGCGGGCCGCACCTGCCGGTCACTGGCGAGGCGCGCGAGGATGGCCGACTCGTGGCGCGCGCTCACGTCGATCACGTACACGAAACTGATGCCGCCGTGGCGGCGGCGCGCGTCGTGGCTGCGCTTGAACACCGTGAATCCGTCGAGCTCGTGCGCCGCGATGCCGAGCCGCTGGAGGATGGCTTGGCGCAAGGCGGCCTCGGGGTGATCCAGCGGCAGGGTGAGATCGGTGATGCGGATCAAGGGCGTGTCCTGGCCGGATGGACGGCAGAGGAAGGGGCGGGCGCGATACAATGGGCGCCGATCCAGTATAACCCGCATCGATCATCCCATGGCCCGCTCCCGGAGCAGCAGCCGCTGGCTGCAGGAACACGTCACCGATCCCTTCGTCCGCCAGGCGCAGAAGGAAGGGTTTCGCTCGCGCTCGGCGTACAAGCTCATCCAGCTCGACGAGAAGGACCGGCTGTTGCGTCCCGGCATGCGCGTGGTGGACTTAGGGTCGGCGCCCGGTGGCTGGTCGCAGGTGGCTGCGCTCATCGTGGGCGCAAAGGGCCGCGTGCTCGCCACCGACATCCTGCCCATGGATGCGCTGCGCAACGTGCAGTTCGTGCAGGGCGATTTCACCGACGAGGCCGTGTTCCAGCGGCTCCTGGAGCTGCTCGGCGGTGAGCTTGCTGATCTCGTCATGAGCGACATGGCGCCGAACATCAGCGGCGTGGACGATGCGGACCAGGCCGCCTCGATGTACCTCGTGGAACTGGCGCTGGACTTCGCGCAGCGCGTGCTGCGGCCCGGCGGGGACTTCCTCGCCAAGGTGTTCCAGGGCGCGGGATCGGAGGCGTTCCTCAAGGAGGTGCGCCGGCACTTCACCAAGGTCGCGGTGCGCAAGCCCGCCGCATCGAGGAGCCGCTCGCGCGAGGTGTATATGGTGGCGCGGGGGTTGCGGCGCGGGTAGCTGAGCCCGGCCGCGCCGGTGCGCGTTCCCGGGCCATCAGCACCTGAAGGTCTTCAGACCCCGATCTTGCCCAGCAGGTCCACCATCTGGCGCAGGATGTTCTCGGCGCCTTCGTGCCGCGCGGCGAAACGCGCCTCGAGCGCCCGCACGCGGTCACCGAGCGTTGCGCCTTCCGCTGCCGGTGGCGTGGCGGGGGCGGCCAGCGAGTGCTCCAGTTCCCGCATCAACGAACGGGTGGAAGGGTCGAGCTCGGTGCTGCCCACCTCCTCGTGCAACTGTCCCAGCAACTCGCGGATTCTTTCCCGGCTCATGATCGTGGCTCACCTGAAGAGAGCCTCATCATAGCGTAGTCGCGCCGCGTCGGGCTGGGCCGGTGCGTTTCGCGATGCGCCCGAATTGTCTATCCTGCCGGTTTCGCCGGTGCGCATTGCCGGTCACGTTTGCGAGGAAATGCGGATGGATCTCAACCTGACATCGACCGAGCAGGCTTTCCGCGGGCAGGTCCGCGCGATGCTCGATGCCCACCTGCCGCCGGACATGCGCCGGCGCACGCTGCGGGCCCGCATCGAGGTCGACGATGTCCGGCGCTGGCAGCGGATCCTGCACTCACAGGGCTGGGGCGCGGTGCACTGGCCGGTGGATTTCGGCGGCCGGGGCGCCACGCCCATCGAGCAGTACCTGTTCGAGCTGGAGTGCGCCGAGGCGGGCGCGCCGGTTCAGCTCGCCTTCGGACTGCGAATGCTGGCACCGGTGCTGATGAAGTTCGGCAGCGCCGCGCAGCAGCAGCACTTCCTGCCTCGCATCCTCAGCGGCGAGGATTGGTGGTGTCAGGGCTATTCCGAGCCGGGCGCTGGTTCCGACCTGGCCTCGCTCCGCACCCAGGCCGTGCGCCAGGGCGATGACTACCTGGTGAGCGGGCAGAAATGCTGGAACACCCTGGGTCAGTTCGCCGACTGGATCTTCTGCTTGGTCAGGACCGACACGGGCGTGAAGCCGCAGCGCGGCATCTCGATGCTGCTCATCGACATGAAGAGTCCCGGCATCACGCGGCGGCCCACGGTGCTGCTGGACGGGACGCCGGAGGTGAACGAGATCTGGTTCGACCAGGTGCGCGTGCCGGTGGCGAACCGCGTGGGCGAGGAGAACCAGGGCTGGACTTATGCCAAGTACCTGCTCGGTCACGAGCGGGCCAGCATCGCAGGCGTGGGCGCCTCGCGCGTGGAGCTCAGGCGGCTTAAGCGGCTCGCGGCGGCCACGATGCGCAACTGCCGGCCGCTGCTGCAGAGCGGGGACTTCCGCCGCCGGCTGTCGCGGGTCGAGATCGACCTGCTCGCGCTCGAGTACACCAACCTGCGCGTGCTCAGCGCGCCGGAGGCGGCCTCGGCGGGCACGCAGGCCTCCATTCTCAAGATCCGGGGTTCGCAGATCCGGCAGAACCTGTCGGAACTGCTGGTCGAGGCGCGGGGCGCGGCGGCACTGCGGTTCGCCGGCCGTGGCCCGGGCGGAGAGATGATGGCGCTGCCGCTCGAGGAAGAGGAACCCGGACTCACCGCCGCGTATCTCAACCTGCGCAAGCTCAGCATCTTCGGTGGGTCCAACGAGATCCAGAAGAACATCATCGCGCAGTCGCTGGTGGGGATGTAATCGCGCCATGGACTTCTCCTTCACCGACGAGCAGGAACTCCTGGCCGACAGCGTGCGACACTTCCTGACCGATCACTACGCGCTGGAGCAGCGCCGCCGCATCATCGCCTCTCCTTCCGGCAGTTCGGCGGCGGTCTGGCAGGGCTTCGCGGACCTCGGGTTGCTGGGGCTGATCGCGCCCGATGGCCAGGGTGGCCTCGGCGGCGGCCCCATCGAGACGCTGCGGGTTGCCGGCGTGATGGGCGAACACCTGGTGGTGGAGCCCTTCCTGTCCAGTGCGATCATCGCCACCCAGGCCCTGCTGGATCTCGGCAGTCCCTCGCAGGTGCAGCGGCTCCTGCCGCCGATGCTGTCGGGTGAGCGCATCGCCGTGCTGGCGGACGCCGCCTGCACAGGAGATGCCGCGCGACTCGCGCCGGTGCTGGCCACCCGCACGCCGTCCGGGTTCCGGCTCTCGGGCCGGATCGAGGTCGTGTACCACGCGCCGCTGGCGGATCATCTGCTCGTGTCCGCGCGCACCGGCGAGGCGGATGTCACGAATGCGCTGTTCGTGGTGGATCGCGCCACGGCAGGCGTGCGTCTCGTGCCCTATGCCAGTGTCGATGCCCAGGCGGTGGCCGACGTGGAGCTGGACCTCGAGGTCCATGAGACGGCGCGGCTGGGAGGCGATGCCACCGGGCCGCTGGAGCGCGTGCGCGAGGCCGGCCGGGTGGCCCTGTGTGCCGAGACCCTCGGCGTGCTCGATCGCGCGCTCGCCATCACCGTCGAGTACACGCGCACGCGCCAGCAGTTCGGGGGACCGATCGCGCGCTTCCAGGTGCTGCAGCATCGCCTGGTGGAGATGCTGATGCGCATCGAACAGGCGCGTTCACTCGTGTTCCTGGCGGCCTCGCGGCTGGGCTCGGCCGATGCGGGCGCGCGCAGCGCGGCGGTCGCCGCCGCCAAGGTGCTCATCGACGATGCAGCGAGATTCGTCGGCGAGGAGGCGGTGCAGCTCCATGGCGGCATGGGCGTCGCCGACGAGTCGCCGATCAGCCACTACTTCAAGCGCCTGGTGGCCACGCAGATCCGCTTCGGCTCCGCTGCCACGCATCTCGAGCGCTATGCGGAAACGATGGATCTTTCGGGTTAGCGGGGAAGCGGGCGGTCAGGGCGCCAGCGTGTCGATCCACAGCGGATCCGACCAGGCGCGATGGCCGGCCGCATCCTCGACGATGATCGCGTACCAGCGCGAGACGCCGGCCTGCAGCGTGAACTCCGCGTGCCCGTTCCGCGGGTGCGCGTCGAAACGCCGTTCCTCGAGCACCCCGGACTCGCCGAGCAGGCGGGCCGTGGCAAGGCCCGCCACGGATTGCAGGCCGATGTCCCAGGTCCGTTGCGTGCCGGGATTCAGGCGCAGCGTGTCGCCGAAGACGATCGAGGGATACAGCAGGGGTCCGTAGCTCACGTAGGCGTGTCCGTCCTTCACCGCTCGCGCGTAGCCTTGCGCGCTCAGCGGCCCCTCGACCTGCGCAAACAGGCGAACGCGTCCCGACTCGTCCCGCCAGACGTCGTGGGTGTCCGTGCCGGCGGTGAAGTAGATGCGGTGGCCGGCGCTCCAGTAGCGCTGGAGCTGGGCGGCGATGAGATCGTCACCGCTTTCCGAGGCGTTGATCTCGAGCAGGTCGAAGCCCGCATCGAAGCGGCCGGGCACGGTGCCCGCCGCCACGCTCGTCAGGTATCCGTAGGTGATGAAGGGATGATTCACCTGCAGTATCGTGGCGCCCAGGCGTCGCGCCTCGGCGAACACGGCGCCCACCTCGGCGGTGCCGGTGTCGATGCCCAGCGGCTCACCGGCGCGCAGCGGCCAGGCGTTGAAGTGCCCCCACGAGGGCGAGAGCTCCACCGAAGGGATGAACGGCACGCCGCGGCGCGCGGCGATGGCGGCGAGTGGCGCGTGATTGACGGTGGAGTCATGGTCGCCGACGAACAGCAGGTCGAGACCGGCGGCGAGCTGCGATCGCGCCAGCCAGGGCGCGGGCGTCACCGCCTCGGCCTGGTCGGCATGATGATGCAGGTCTGCCGCGAACCAGCCACGGGCACGCGGATCGAATCCGCCCTCCAGCGTGGCGCGGGCGATCGTCGTCCGGCCCGGCGTGACCCGCACGTGGATCTCGCGCGCATCCCTCAAGAATCCGCCGCCCGCGCTGACCCGCAGCTCGTAATCGCCCGGCGCCATCGCCGTGCGCAGCTGGCCGCGGGCATCCAGGCCGGTGAAGAACACCTGCCGGCCGAGATACTGGACCACGTTCTTCTGCCCGGACTGGATCGAGACGCGCGCATCGAGCGGCTGGGCACTGCCTGCCTTGCCGACGCTCAGCTCGAGCCGGCCCGGCCGCAGCAGGTCGTCGAAGTCGAGCCGCGTGCGCGAACCCGCGGTCACGGCCAGCTCGCGCGTCCGGCCCTGCGCGTGATCGGCCGCGGTGGCGTACAGCCGATACTGTCCCACCGGGAGCTTCGCCTCGAACCGGCCCCCGGCGCCGACGATCCAGCCCAGCGGGATCTCGCCGTGCTCCACCACCACCACCGGGATTGCGACCGGCCGGCCGTCCCGCGTGCGCACCTCGCCGCTGACCGTGCCCCAGGGGAGTCCCTTGCGCTCGATCTCCGCCGCCATCACCGGCGCGAGATCGCCGCGCGCGCCGACCTGGAGTTGCGCCTCGAACCGCCGGGTCTCCTTCGGCTGCAGCGTGTGCAGGAGGAGCATGTCCCGGCCGGAGGAATCGATGTGGTCCATGTACGGCGCGTGCAGGGTGATGCTCCAGCCGGCATCGTAGGCGGTGACCCGGTCCGCCAGCGCATGATCGGCCGCTCCCTTCTGCACCGGTGCGACGCCGGGCACCTCGAAGAAGTATCCCGCGCTGGGCCACAGGGTCAGCCCCGACTGCAGTCCGGTGAGCGTCTGCCCGCCCTCGTTGGTCATCGAGGTGGTGATCTGCACCGCATCGGCGCCCTGCGCCAGGACGTACTCGGTACTGATGCGCACCTGTCCCCAGTCGCGCTCCGAGCGGATGCGCACCTCGCGTGCGTCCTGATGCAGCACCTGCACGCGCTGCCAGGTATTCGGCCACGCCGTCCAGTCGTTGGGGATGAAATCGGCGAACACCACCCGGTCCTCGCCGATGCGGCCGTCCACGACCGGCGCGACATCCACGATGCCGCCTCGCGGCACGCCGTAGGGCATGGCCGATTCCACGGCGATGGCGAAGGCCAGGTGTTCGTTCACGACGGTGATGTCACCGGCCGCGCGCGCATTGCCGCGCAGGATGGGCGTGGGGCCCGTGATGATGCGGACCTGCGCATGGGCCGCGCTGCCGGCCAGCGCCACCAGCAGCGAGAGGGCGCAACGCAGGCCCGTGCGCGCGGGGCGGCGGCTCACAGCGCCGGTTTGTCGCCGCTGAAGCTCACCGGGGTCGCGCCATCGACCGGACCGATGGTGGCGTGGTCGCTCACGTACAGCCGGACCTTGCGTTCGAACCGCAGCGTGCCTTCGACGCTGGCGCCCGGCCCGATGATGATGCGCGGCTCATCGTGCGCGGCCTGCAGGATGCTCATGGACAGCTTGTGCACGAGGATGCCGTTGCTGATGTGCGAGTGGCCATTGACGTTGATGTCGCCGTTCACCGTGGCGATGCCGCCGTTCACGGTGGCATCGTTGAGGGTGATGGTGCCGTTCACGTTCGACACGGCCCCCGTCGCCGTCGCCCCGGCGTTGAGCGTGAGGCTCCCGTTCACCGAGCCGACATCGGCGGAGAGGTGGGCGTCGCGGTCGAGCGTGATGCCGCCGTTGACCGTCTTGGCAGAGCGGCCCGTGGCGCCCGCGCCGACCCAGATGTCGCCGTTCACGGTGTCGGCGGTGCCGAAGTTCGCCTTGTCGTCGATGCTGATGGCGCCGTTCACGGTGGCCACATCGCCATTGGTCTGGCCGGCGACCACGTGCACCGAGCCGTTGACCCGTGATGTTCCGCCGGGACTGCTGTCACGGGTGCAGGCGGCCATCATCGGCAGGACCATCGCGAGCAGGATGAGCGTGCGCATGGAGCGTCCTTCCCGTCGAGGCACGGGAGTGGAGGAGGTGCGCGTAATATAGCACCGCATGACCGCCGCTCCGTCGCCCACCCTCGTCCTGCCGGGCCTGTATGCCCTCGCCATCGGCATCGAGTCGCTGCTCGGTCGCGCGCGCATCCTCCGCGCGCGCTACGAGTGGCGCGATTCGCTGGCCTCCATCGCCATGGGGTGGGGTAATTTTTTCATGGGCCTGCTCATGGCCGGCATCGTCGGGGCGGGTCTCGGCGCCGCCTACCGGCTGCGGGCGTGGACCCTTCCGGCGGACTCGCCGGCGAGCTGGCTGCTGTTGTTCGTGCTCGATGACTTCGTGTACTACTGGTTCCACCGGGCGAGCCACGAGCATCGCCTGTGGTGGGCTTCGCACGTCAACCACCACTCCTCGCAGCATTACAATTTTTCAACGGCGGTGCGGCAGTCCTGGACCGGCCTGCTGGTGGGCACCTGGCTTCCCTGGGTGCCGCTGGCGCTGCTGGGCTTCTCGCCGTGGATGATCCTCACGCAGCAGGGGGTGAGCCTGTTCTACCAGTTCTGGATCCACACCGAGTCGGTGGGCCGCCTGCCGCGCTGGGTGGAGGCGGTGTTCAACACGCCCTCGCACCATCGCGTGCACCACGCCGCCAATCCCCGCTACCTCGACCGCAACTACGGCGGGATCCTCATCCTCTGGGACCGCCTGTTCGGCAGCTTCGAGCCGGAGGTCGCGGCGGAGAAGCCGCGCTATGGCATCGTCAGGGACATCCACAGCTTCAATCCTCTGGTCATCGCGCTGCACGAGTGGCTGGCGATCGGACGGGACCTGTCGCGCGCGCGCTGCTGGCGCGAGGCGTGGCAGTTTCTGCTCGGGCCACCGGGCTGGCAGGCCGACGGGCAGGGGACCACGAGCGAGCGGCTCCGTGCGCAGTGGCTCGAGGGCGCGAATCGCGCCTGAGCGGCGCCTGGGCGGGGCGATCAGGCGGGCTTCATCGTCCGCGGCAGCGGGCAGGTGAGGCGCATGCGCGTGCCACGCGGCGACAGCGGCTCGAACTGCACGCTGCCGCCGATGCGCTCGGCGCGATAGCGCATGCTGCGAAGACCGAGGCCCACGACCTGCTCGGCGAGTTCGGGCATGCCGGTGCCGTCATCGCTCACGGTGATGCACAGGTGCGAGCTCTCGGCGCGCGCATCGATGGCGACGTGGCGGGCCTTGGCGTGCCTCGCGACGTTGCCCACCGCTTCCTGCACGATGCGATAGATGTGGTTGGCGACGTAGGGGTCGATGAGATCCTCCGGCCAGTGCTCGATGCACAGCGATGCCTCGAGACGGTAGATGGTCTCGGCCTTCTCGCGCAGGGTCTGCAGCGCACCGGTCACGCCGGCCCGTTCCACCGTGACGGGCGACATGCCCGAGGCCAGGAGCCGCGTGTCGTTGATGGACTTCGACACCAGTTCACCGACCAGGTCGAGATCCGCCTTCAGGTCCTGCGGAATGGCCGCGAGCCGTGAGCGGATGCTCGAGAGCATCAGCGAGATGCCGGTGAGCTGCTGTCCCAGCCCATCGTGCAGGTCGAAGGCCAGGTGCTGCTGCTCGCGATTGGCGGCATCGAGGAGCTGGTTCTGCAGCGAGTTGCGGGTGGAGATGTCCCGCAGCGCCAGGAGCGTCGCAGGCCGTGCATCGATGCGCGTCGAACTGGCCGCCGCCTCGACCGCGACGTCGGTGCCATCCGCGCGGCGCAGCGTGGTGACGAGCACGCCGGCGCGCAGCGTCAGCAGGTCGTTGCGCGCCCCGCGCATCTTCAGCCGCGACAGGTCCCAGTCCTCCATCGGCTCGCGGGCGGGCACCCGAAGCAGTTCGCGTGCCGCGGTGTTGACGTGCAGGATCCGGCCGTCGACGTGCGCGATGATGCCGTCCGGGCAGCCGTCGATGAGTTCGCGATGGCGCGCTTCGCTGGCGCGCAGGCGTTGCTGGTCGCGAAACCGCTGGATGGCGAGCCCGGCGAGCGCGGCGGCGATCCGGATGAGGCCCATCTCCGCTCGCGTGGGCGAGCGCGCCGCGCGGTGGTACATGGCTGCCGTACCCAGCAACTCACCGTCATCGCCGAGCAACGGCACCGACCAGAAGGCGGCGAGCCCGTGGGACAACGCCAGCGTGCGGCGAGACTTCCACAGGGGCGAGGTTGCGATGTCGCTGACGATCACCGTCCGGCGGCGTGCCGCGGCCGTGCCACAGGAGCAGCGGCCCTCCTGGATGGGGAGGATCGCGATCGCTTCGCTGTAGGCCGCCGGCAGGCTCGGCGCGGCCCCCGCCCGCAGCACGCCGGCCGGCAGGTCCGCCAACAGGATGGAGCACAGCAGGCTGGGCTCGGTGCGTTCGACGAACCGGGCGATGGAGGTGAGCAGGGCCTCGATGGGCTGGCCGGGGCCGAACAGTTCGAGCAGCCGCGCCTGCTCGGTGATGGCCGTGCGGCTCTCGGCCAGGGAACGCCGCCGGGACCCGGCCGACGCAAGCCGGCCGACGCTGGTTTTGCTGCCTCTGACGATCGCTGTTCCCCGCCGCAACCGGCCCTGTGGCGCCGCGTAGCATGCACCGGTTCACGTTTCATTTCACCCGGTCGGGACGATCGCCCGCCGCGCAGTGGCCGCAGGGGCCCGGCAGCCGCGGGAGGCAGCGGTCCGGCCGGGTTCGTAAAACGTGAACATGATGGGGGCCCTCTGGCGGCCCGGCACATTATGCTCGAAGGCATGATGTGCAACTCTGCCCGGCGACTGCCTCGGCTGGCCTGCGTCCTGCTGGCCGGCTGGGTATCGTGCGGGCCTGTGGCACTGGCCTCCTGCCTCGACTCCGGCGACCCCGGGCTTGCGCCCATGGAGATCCTGGCGCGCTCCGAACCGGCCAAGGCCGTGAGGCTCGTCGGGGCCACCCTCGAGGGCCTGCGGGAACACCTGCCCGCCGACGAGGTGCGGCTTGCGGGGTTGTATTCGGTCCTGGCCGATGCCAACGAGGCGCTGGAACTCGACCGGGATGCGCGCGCTGCCGCCGCCGAAGGCCTGAAGCATGCCCCGCGCGCCCCGGAAGGGGTGCGCGTGAACCTGTTGTCCGCGCTGGCGCTGAATGTCTACGACGTCGCCGGGCTGAAGGAAGCCACCGGCATGATCAACTCGGCACGCAACGCCGTGACGGCGGATTCACGGGTCGATGTCTGCCTGCAGATCACCGCGGGGAGCCTGCTGTACCGGCAGGACCAGGACGATCTGGCCATGCAGCACCTCACCAATGCCTACCGGGTGAGCACGCGCCAGGGCTGGCAGCGGCAGCGGGTGCTGGCCGCGGAAGGGCTTTCGCACGTGTTCCGGAATTCGGGCGAATTCGATCAGGCGCTGTCGCTGAACCAGGAGGTCATCGACTGGGCGGAAGGCCACCACCAGGACATCGACCTGTCCGTGGGCCTGTACATGCGCGGCGAGATCCTGCGTGGCATGGGACGGCCCGAGCGCTCCATCACCGAGTACGAGGCGGCGCGTCGCATCAGCCGCCGGATCGAGGACGGCCAGGGCGTGGCGTTCTCCGACCTTCGCACCTGCCAGGCGCAGATCGACCTGAAGCGCTGGAGCGCGGCGCGCACCAACTGCAACCGCGCACAGCCGGTGTTCGTGGCGACGCAGGCGCACGACATGCTGAAGGAAGTGCAGGCCAATCTCGCCCGCATCGATCTGGCGCAGGGCCACGCGGCGCGCGCGCTGCCGGTGCTGGACGAGGTGCTGAGCAACAACGGCGATGACGTGCCGCCGCGCCGTGCCGCCGCGCTGTTCGAGCTGCGCGCCCGGACGCTGGCGGCACTCGGGCGCTACCAGGAAGCCTTCGTGGACCTGAACGAATATGCGCATCGCAATGCGCGCGAGGCTGATGCCGAGCGCATCCGCCAGAGCGCCGCGCTGCGCGCACGCTTCGACACGGACCGGGAAGTGGAGCGCAATGCCACGCTCAAGAACCAGCTCGCGCTCGAGAAGGAGCGCGTGTCGCGCCAGAACGAACAGCTTCGATGGACCATCGCCGCCATCCTCGCCGGCGCCTGCGTCATCGCGCTGCTCACCTACATCCTCATCGCCGGCCAGCGCCATCGCCGGCAGCTGGTGGATCTCGCGAGCCACGACGGGCTCACGGGACTTCCCAACCGGCGGCGCAGCGTCGAGGTGGCCACCCAGGCGCTGTCGGCGGCGGCATCCGGCCACCGGCCGCTCACCATCGGGCTCATCGACCTCGACTACTTCAAGATGATCAACGATCGCCACGGCCACGCGGTGGGCGATGCGGTGCTGCGCGAGTTCGCGCGCATCGGCCGGGAGACGTTGCGCGGCAGCGACTTCCTCGGCCGCTGGGGCGGCGAGGAGTTCATCCTGGTGCTGCCGGACATGACCCTCGACGTGGCGATGCTCAGCATCGAGCGCATGCGCACGGCGGCGCTGCAGATCCCGCTGCCCGAGGGCGCGGAGCCGATGCGGGTGAGCTTCAGTGCCGGCCTTGCGAGCAACGACTCGGGCGTGAACACCCTGGATGAGATCATCGCGCAGGCGGACGTCGCGCTCTACGAGGCCAAGAGCAACGGCCGCGACCTCGTGAAGATATCCCCTGAGAGCCTCGAGTCCGCCTCCACCGGCGTGCGGCGGGCGCTGCGCCGTTCCTCCCGTGCGGCCCAGGCGGGCGGGCTCGGCAGCCTCACCTGAAGCTGCGGGCGCTGCGACCTGTGGCCCTGGGACCTTTAGGATCCCGGGACCGTCGCGGCCCCGCGCCGTGCGCGAAACGGGTTCAGGACTGGGTGCGGCACCAGGCCACCGCCTGGTCCAGCTCGGCGAAATACCGGTTGCCTGTCCCGGGACCGGCGTCGGTCTCGGGAAGGATCTCGGCGCGCGTGAGCTTGCCGTGCACGCGTTCGCTGGCCTCGCAGATCAGCACGCGCACGCCACGCCGCGTCAGGTTCTGGATCGCGAGTTCGAGCGCCTGGATGCCGGTGATGTCCATGAACGGGACCCGCCCGAGCCGGATGATCACGAACTTCGGGTCGGTGTGGGTCTGCTTGAGCGCACGCTCGAAGTTGTCGACGGCGCCGAAGAACAGCGGACCCTCGACGGCGTAGACCAGCACGCCCTTGGGCAGTCGCGCCGATGCGCCGTGGCCGAGTTCGCCGCGCAGGTGTTCCTCCGACTGCGTCACCACGTCCACCGAGGAGGACATGCGCCGCAGGAAGTGCAGCATGGCGAGGATCACCCCGATGTTCACCGCCACCACGAGGTCGGTGACGATGGTGAGCGTGAAGGTGATCAGGAGGATGATCACGTCGGCGCGCGGCGCGGTGCGCACCATGCGGGCGAAGCGCTTCAGATCGCTCATGTTCCAGGCGACGAAGAACAGGATGGCGGCCAGCGAGCACAGCGGGATGCGCGCGGCCAGCGGCGAGGCCACGAGCAGCACCAGCGCGAGCGTCAGCGCGTGCACGACGCCGGCCACGGGTGAGTTGGCGCCGTTGCGGAAGTTGGTCGCCGTGCGCGCGATCGCGCCGGTGACCGCGATGCCGCCGAACAACGGGGCGATCACGTTGGCGACACCCTGTCCGATCAGCTCCTGGTTGGAGTCATGGTGCGTGCCGGCCATGCCATCCGCCACCACCGCCGACAGGAGCGATTCGATCGCCCCCAGCATGGCGATGGTGAAGGCCGAGGGCAGCAGTTCCATCATGCGGTCGAAGCTGATCAGCGGCAGCGACAGGCCCGGCAGGCCCACGGGAATGCCGCCGAAGGCGCTGCCGATGGTGGCGACACCGGGAAACGCGAAGGCGCTCTGCAGGGCCGTGGCGGCCACCATCGCCACCAGCGGACCGGGCGCCTTCCTCACCAACGGGATCCGTGGCGAGAGGATCGCCAGGGCGAGGGGCATCGCGGCCAGCCCGGTGGTCGCGAGGTGGAGCTGGGGCAGGGAGACCAGCAGGTGATACAGCTTTGCGTAGAATTGCTCCCCGGCGGGCCGCGGCAGGCCGAAGAAGTCGCGCCACTGGCCCACCCAGATGATCACGCCGATGCCGGCGGTGAAGCCGACGATCACGGGGTCCGGGATGAAGCGGATGACGCCGCCGAACTTCGCGGCTCCCAGCAGGATCAGGATCACGCCGGCCATGAGCGTGGCCACCAGCAGGCCATCGACGCCGTGCCGGGCGGTGATGCCGGCCAGGATGACGATGAAGGCGCCCGTGGGGCCGGCGACCTGGATGCGGCTGCCGCCGAACAGGGAGACCACGAGGCCCGCGACGATGGCGCTGTAGATGCCCTGCTCGGGCTTCACGCCCGAGGCGATGGCGAAGGCCATGGCCAGCGGCAGGGCGACGATGCCCACGATCAGGCCCGCGACCAGGTTGGCGGGCAGGTATTCCCGCGTGAGCAGGCGGGCCCGGTAGGCTTCGACGATGGCGATCATGCGTGAGGGAGGCAATCTATCACCGGCGGGCGGGCGGGACATACCGGGATTTCCCGGATCAGTGAAGTCGGACACGGCAGGCGGCGACGCGGACGCGGACAGGCGGCGCAATTGGACAGCAAGATCCGCCGGTGCGCGGTCAGGTTCCAGGGACCAGACTGTCATCATTGGAATGGGGCTGGAGCGCAAACCATGATCATCGCATCGAACGGCCGTCTTTCCCGCGAAGAGCGGACCCGGATCATCCTCGCGGATCCGCGCTGGGACGCCGTGCGGCGGCGCGATGCCGCAGCTGACGGCAAGTTCGTCTTCTCGGTGGCCAGCACGGGCGTGTTCTGCCGGCCGAGTTGCGCCTCGCGCGCGCCGCGACCGGAGAACGTGGAGTTCCACGAGGATGCGAAGGCGGCGCGGGCCGCCGGCTTTCGTGCCTGCAAGCGCTGCCGGCCCGAGGCGGATGCGCCCGATGCGGCGATGGCGCGCCGCATCGCTGCCGCGTGCCGGCTCATCGAGCAGTCGGCCACGATCCCCACCCTTGCACGGCTCGCCCGGACGGCGCATCTGAGCGCCTTCCATTTCCACCGCCAGTTCAAACGCATCACCGGCCTCACGCCACGCGCCTACGCGCTCGCCGCACGCGAGGGACCGGTTGCGCCGGCGTCTGGAGTCCGGCGGGTCGATCACCGAGGCCATCTACGAGGCCGGCTATGGCTCACAGGGACGCTTCTACGAAAAGGCGGATGCGATCCTGGGCATGACGCCGCGGCAGTATCGCGGCGGCGGCGACCGGGCGCGCATCCGCTTCGCGCTGGGGCAGTGCTCGCTGGGCGCGATCCTGGTGGGCATGAGCGAGCGTGGCGTGTGCGCGGTGTCCCTGGGCGATGATCCGGCGAAACTGCTGCGGGAATTTCAGGATCGCTTCCCGCGTGCCGAGCTCGTGGGTGATGATGCCCGCTTCCAGCGCAAGGTGGCACAGGTCGTGGCGCGCATCGAATCGCCGGATTCGCGCCGCGCCCCGTTGCCGCTGGATGTGCACGGCACGGCCTTCCAGCAGCGGGTCTGGCGCGCACTGCAGCGCATTCCCGCCGGCCGGACGATGACTTACGCGCAGATCGCGCGCCAGATGCGAAAGCCTCGCGCCGTGCGGGCGGTGGCCGGCGCCTGTGCCGCCAACCCGCTCGCGGTGCTCATCCCCTGCCATCGGGTGGTGCGCGCCGATGGCCTGCCCTCCGGCTACCGCTGGGGCCTCGCGCGCAAGCGCGAATTGCTCGATCGCGAGTCGCCGGCGGCGCGCCGCCCATGAACGTCCGGGGCTGAGGATCAGAAGCTGGTGCGGATCCCGGCCGCAAACGCGCGGCCCATGGAGCCGTAGCCGCCGGTGGTCTCGTACTGCTTGTCCAGGGCGTTCTCCAGGCGCGCATACAGGCTGGTGCGCGCGGACCAGGCGTAGCTGGCGCGCAGGTCCAGCAGCGTGTAGGAGCCCAGCGTGGTGAGATTCGCCGCATCATCGAAGGTGCGCCCCACGAACTGCGCCGCCACCGCGGTGCTCAGGCCGCCTCCCCAGTCGCGCGACAGGCCGAGATACGCGGTGTCGCGCGCGCGGCGGGCCAGTTCATGTCCGAAGTTCGGGCTGCCCTGCGTATCGTTGCGCGCATCGGTGCGCGTGTAGTTCAACGTGAGGCGTGAGCGGTCGCCGGCACGCACCGCCGCACCGAACTCCACGCCATGCGCGGAAGTGCGCTGCACGTTGTCATAGAACCCGAAGGGCTGCGCGGCGCAACGCGGATCGGTGGCGCCGAAGCAGGAAACGAAGTCGATCATGTTGCGCGTGTTGCGATGGAACCAGGTGAGCATGAGGTCGACACGATCACCGCCCAGCTTGTGCTCCAGGCCCACGTCCCAGCCACGCGCTTCCTCCGGCCGGAGTGCGAGATTGCCGTAGGGACTGTAGAGCTGGTAGAGGGTGGGCGACTTGAAGCCATCGCCGAAGCTCGCCCGCAGCCAGGTCGCGGAGGACAAGGTCCAGGCCAGCGCCGCGCGTGGGGAGGTGTGGCCTCCGAAGGTGGCGTGATCATCGTGCCGTACGCCCAGTGTCAGCGCGAGGGGCGAAACGGGCGTTGCCTGCAGTTCGGCATAGGCGCTGTCGATGCGCGTATCGGCGCGCAGCGGCACGGGAGCGGGATCGAACTCGGACGGCGCGGCCGTGCGGAAATCCGAGCGCTCGGACTCGAGGCCGAGGATGGCCTGGTAGCGGCTCGACAGCGACAGCGTGCTCTGCCACTCCAGCCGTCGATTGCGCCCCATGGCGTTGAAGGTCTCGGCCACGCTCGAATCCGGGTTGAAGTCCCTGCGATCGGTGTGCGTGTAGGCATAGCCGATGCGGTTCTTCCAGCGGCCCTCGAAGGAGCGCAGCTCGAGCCCGACGTAGTTCACCAGCTCCTCGACCTC